>CAYGRT010000008.1:0-26354 GCA_964352355.1 uncultured Pseudohongiella sp.
AGCTGACTTGTAATCAGCAGGTCCCGAGTTCGACTCTTGGTGGCGGCACCATTTTCTTCAGCATGAATCAACCCTTTTGTTTACCAGCGCCGGTCAAACGGATTTTTTGCCGAAACAGCCGCGACTTCAGCTATGCCAAAAAACCAGAACCGCCAACCAAGATAGCTAGTTGTCGGTATAGGCATCCATGTGGCACGGAGAATCATCTTGATGCTTGTCGTCAGATTTCTGTGTTTTTGAGAGTTTTGCGATATGTCCGCCCAAAATTCTCTCCGTGGTCTTTCTGCCAAGAAAGGCTACGGGTGAGTAGGGTGATCTTCGCTTAAATAGCTTTCTAATTTTCATATTCAATCCTGCCAAACGATTCAAAGTGCTAAAAAATAAAATCATAAGACTTCATGGCGTTATTGAGTTTGATTGGTCAATTTACTAATTTTTAATGACTTCTTCGCATCAGTTCACAACGGCAGCAGAAGCGCTTAGCACACTCGTTTCTACCTAGTTTTGAGTAAGAGTTTGAACCAATAACACGCTCAGTATAGCACGTTCTATGAAATAACAATATGAGCCGTTAGTTTGTGCGTTCTATCACAAATAATTGCAGATACAATCGACCATTAAATAAATAAAAAGACTAATTCAGAAACACAAGCCGCCCAACTGGAAACCCTAGTTAGCTAGATATTTGGGGGAATCGAAATCGGTTAAAATTGTAGTGTTACGACTAATCCACTATTCTTACCCCAGACCGATTACTAAGAGAAACAGTTACATGCTGACCGACCAAGAAATTCGCGAATTAGTGGTTGATTATGGCGCCACGGTTAATGAAGGTAGATCAATTTTACAATTGATTGAAGATGGCGAATTGCCTCGATTAAAAGAGTGTACTGTTTTAAAAGGCAAGGTATCCGATTCGGTATTCGGAGCCCAACTGGTGACTAAATCAGGTGCGCCACTGCGGTTGATGTTTAGAAATAATCGGATATCCACTCACGACGTAAATAGAGGGTCAATTCCGTTCAAAGATCAAGTGCTAGCCATCAATCACGACGTGATGAGTCGGTTGCTTCAGGATGTCTTGGGAAGTTCTCAATTTCCTGTTGCTGGTTTGGTTCCGACATCCACTGTAATCCCTGCGGAAAATCTGCGATTGATTATGTTGGAGAATGTATTGCGGGCCTATAATGCTGAAAGTTCGACCTCGACTTCTTTATTTCAACACTGGCTTGCCGCCAAACAAGCTAGTAAAGAGCAGCTTGTATTCGCCGGGCACGAATTAAAAGTAAGCGAGCTAGAGCCAAACTCCCGCCTTCCTTACGTGCTTGACACGCCATCTACAAAGGATGCAGTTGATGTAACAACTGACGCGCAATCTTTGGTGAAGGCAGGTGTTTGTACTGCAGCTGAATATACCCATATTCGAAATTCGTCGCTCACCGCGTTTGGTATGGTGACACAGTTTTTATCCCAAAGAGGTATGGTGCTTGTCGATACCAAAACTGAGCATGGTGTAAATCGACTTGGTCGCATCGTTGCTGCCGATGAATTATACACAATGGATTCGTCACGATTCTGGCGCATGGATGCAAGCGGCAAAATAGAGTTAAGAGAGGGCAAACCAGTTTCTTTTTCCAAAGAGTTTGCTAGAGGTATGGTGACCCATAAAGATCAGCTTTTCACTGCAGAGCAATCACAAGAAATCGCAATTCGATACATTCAGGGCTTGCAACATTTAACGGGAAAGGCATTTGAACCTGATTTACGTCCTCGTGATGAGCGCATTGTAGATTCGACTAATTTAATTCTTGATAGCCTGACAAATATTGTTAGTTAACCACTTTATATTATGAAACTGTGGAGCAACATGTATGCGCACTTTTACTACACTCAGTTTGAGCCTATTGTTCAGCTTGGCAATTGTGTCTTGCGCACCAGAAGCGACAACCAGTGAAACTTCAATAGCAGACACTGACATGAAGCAATTAAGCATCACCGATTATGAGCGTGCTGAAAAGCGACTGCGTCAAAATACTGATAAGTTAGTGCTGGATCGTATTATGGCGCGGTATTGGCAAGTGGATGATCGATTGGTCTACAGAAGGTCGACTGAAACAGGTTCAGAATACGTTTTGGTTGACCCTGCTTCTGCGAGCCGACGTATTTTGGTCGATAACGAAAGGCTGGCGTCGTTGCTCGTGCCTTTTTCCGATGATGAAATAGATCAAAGCGATTTGTCTCTCTCGGCCATTAAACTGAACGATCAAAATGGATCATTCGACTTTAGATTTCAAGGTAAATCTTTCACGTTGAGTTTGCCTGACTATGGGTTGGTTGAGCTGGAGTCTGATCCCGCGAACGAATATTTATCGCCCGATGAAAGCTTGGCTGCGTTTATTACAGACCACAATCTATTTGTACGTGATACCGCCACTAATGAAGTGACACAGCTAACGTTTGATGGCGTTGAAGACTATGGCTATGGGACGAACAATGCAGGCTGGATTCGGGATGGCGGTCCGGTATTGAAATGGTCTCCAGACTCAAAAAAGATCGCGACGTTTCGCCATGATGCAAGGCAAGTCAAAGAAATGGCCGTATACAACACTCAGGTTGGGCATGTTGATGTAGATGTCTGGAAATATCCCCTTCCTGGAGATGATGCCATTTTCATGATCGAGCGAGTTGTGTTGCATGTGGAAGCCGAGCCTAGCTTGGTTCCACTTGCCATGCCTGCTGATGCTCATCGTTCTACTACTAGCGATCATGTGGCAGGTTCTGGTGGTGTTTTTCTGGATGTTCAGTGGAGCGATGATAGCGAGAATCTCGCGTTTGTTTCCTCTTCAAGAGATCATAAGGTGGCAACACTACGTGTAGCTAACCCATACACCGGTGAGGTTCGTGATGTCTTCACCGAGACGTCCCCAACGTATTTCGAATCAGGTTTTAGTGACGCGAATTGGAGAGTGCTTCACAACCGCCAAGAGTTCATCTGGTTTTCTGAGAAGGACAATTGGGGACACCTTTACTTACATGATTTAAATAGTGGCGAGCTAAAGTCTCAAATAACCAATGGTAGTTGGCGTGTGCTGGATGTGCTCGATATTGACGAAGAAGAGGCAAGCATTTTGTTGACGGCTTCTTTACCGGATGAAATGGACCCGTACTACCATACACTGTTTAAGGTCAATCTGGATGGGTCTGGGTTGACTCGGTTGACGGAAGAAAATGCGCATCATGCATTGAGCTTGTCCAAAAGTAACAGTTTTTTGCTCGATATTTATTCTACGCCGGTTGACCCAGGTGCGGCTGTGCTCCGAGATAGAAATGGGGATATTTTGATGCTGCTTGAGGAGCCGGACATCACTTTACTAAATGAGTCGGGCTGGGTTCCTCCTGAGCAGATAGTTGTCAAGGCGCGCGACCAGCAGACTGATATTTATGGATTGGTTTATAAGCCGAGTAATTTCGATGCCAACGCCAATTATCCAGTTCTTAATTATTTATACCCAGGGCCTCAGTCAGGCAGCGTTGGTACGCGATCTTTCGTTTCGGCTAGAGGCGACAAGCAAGCTATCGCGGAACTAGGCTTTATCGTAGTGGAGGTGGATGCACTGGGGACCCCGGGCCGAACTAAATCTTTTCATGACGCTTACTATGGCAATATGGGTGATAACGGTTTGCCCGATCAAATCGCTGCCATCCGTCAGCTAGCTGAATCACGGCCCTATATGGACTTGGATCGTGTTGGTATTTGGGGTCATTCAGGAGGAGGGTTTGCATCGACTGCTGGAATACTTCGCTATCCAAATTTTTACAAAGTTGCTGTGTCAGGTGCAGGAAATCACGATAATCGAAATTATGAAGATGATTGGGGTGAAAAGTGGCAAGGCCTGCTCGAAACCTATCCAGAGTCAAGTGCAGATGAAGCGTCATCCAGCGAGCCGAGAACTAACTATGACAATCAGGCCAATCAGTTATTAGCAGATCAATTGGAAGGCAAGTTGCTATTGGCCCACGGAATGATGGATACCAATGTCCACCCATCTAATACCTTGTTAGTGGTTGATGCGCTTATTAAAGCGGAGAAAGATTTTGATCTGGTCGTTTTTCCTAATGCGGGACACGGCTTTGGCAATTCCCGCTATTTTATGAAGAAACGATGGGACTACTTTCTACAGCATTTGGCAGGGAAACCCCCAATTGCGTATAAATTTGCCGATAATATCCCATAAGTCGTCGCACTAGCTGTCGAGTTGCATTAAGCTGACTATAGAAAATTACAAATAAACAGGAGATTGGGTGAGCATGAATAGACCGAATTTAAGCAAAGGAACAAGCCTTGCTGCTGCTATAGCAACGGCGATTACACTGAGCTTCGCACCCATGGTCGCTGCTCAAGACACAGCTAACTATGTTCCGCCAAAGACTTCATTTGGGTTCCCCGATGTGCAAGGTATATGGAACTATGAGACGCGAACATCTTTAGAGCGCCCCGATGTTTATGAAGGGCAGTTAGAGATTGATGAAGCCACCATGCTTGAGAAAATGGTATCAACTCCTGACTATATTGCGTTTCTTGAAGCAACTGGTGCAGAAGCGCCTGGGCCAGAAAACGTGGGTGGGTACAATGGATTCTGGATTACTCCCGGCGAAGGGCTAGCGATGATGAACGGAAAGTTCAGAACATCCATAATCGTAGATCCAATTGATGGTCAAATACCTTGGCGAGAGGATGGGGAAGCAACTCGCCGATCTCAACGTTATACGTTGCCTATGGGCCGAGGTGAGAGCGATGGACCCGAAGGCCGGACTCTTGCTGACCGCTGCCTAGTAAGTTTCGCATCCACTGCGCCATTTCTAAGCAGCCTCTACAATAACAATATGCAGATTGTGCAATCGCCTAGCCACGTGATGATTTTGGCTGAAATGGTTCACAATGTACGTGTGGTAAAAATTTCGGATGAGTATAGAGATTTGCCCTTCGAGCAATGGATGGGAGATTCTATTGGCTATTACGACGGTGATAGTCTAGTCGTGGAGACTCGAGACTTTCACGAATGGCAGGTGGCTAAAGAACGTCTGACTTCAAAAAACATGAAGCTCACCGAGAGGTTTACTCGGGTGGGTGACGACAAATTGCACTACTCATTCACTATCGAGGATCCTGAACTTTACACGGCGCCTTGGACTGGTGAACTCCCGATGTATACAGCTGACGGACTCTACGAATATGCGTGTCATGAAGGTAATTACGCAATGCCAGCTATTCTAGCTGGAGCCCGTAGAGAAGAGGCTGATGCTGCAAACGCATCAAAGTAACAAGCGTTAATTAACGAGCACTTACTTGCATATGGCTTGTTAAAGCATTCAGTTTATTTTTACGGGAGATCCACTTGGAACGAATTGAAAGCGCGCTTGCGGCTTTTTCCAGCTTTATGTGGGGTACGCCACTGGTAGTTTTGCTGGTGGGTGGTGGTCTGTTCTTTATGGGGCACTCGCGCCTGTTACAGTATCGATATTTCGGCCACAGTTTAGATTTGCTGCGGGGCAAGTATCAGACAAGCGAAGCGGGCGATCGGGGCGATATATCCCACTATAAAGCACTGGCTACTGCATTGTCTGGGACAATCGGCCTAGGCAATATCACTGGGGTCGCGGTCGCTATAACCGTGGGAGGGCCCGGGGCGATTTTCTGGATGTGGGTAACCGCTATTGTCGGCACCTCGACCAAGTTTTATACCGCGTCTTTGGCAATTATGTATCGCGGATATGATGACAATGGTGACCTCCAAGGCGGGCCGATGTATGTTATTCGCGAGGGCTTGGGCCGGCAATGGTTGCCCCTAGCGTTCATGTTTGCAATTGCCGGTTTGCTTGGTACCTCACCACTTTTTCAAGTGAATCAATTGGTTCAACTACTGCGTGATTTGATCGCAGTGCCAACGGGGATAGCCAACGAGGATAGCCACTTCGGTTTCGATTTCGTCGCTGGCATAGTCTTGGCGTGTCTAGTGTATTCAGTTATCGCAGGGAAAATATCCCGTATTTCGAATGTTGCTGGCAAGCTAGTGCCATTCATGGTCATATTTTATTTCGCTATCACAGCTTACTTACTGCTGAGCAATGCATCGCAAGTGCCAGCCATGTTTGCTCTTATTTTTAACGACGCTTTTACCGGCAACGCAGTGTCCGGCGGAGTCCTTGGTGCGGTAATTTTAATTGGGGTGCAAAGGGGAGTTTTCTCCAACGAAGCGGGGATTGGCACTGAGTCACTTGCACACGGTGCTGCTAAAACGAACGAACCTACTAGAGAAGGGTTGGTGGCGATGGTTGGCCCCGTGGTGGATACCCTGATTGTCTGCACTTGCACGGCTCTCGCTTTATTAGTAACCGGAGTATGGCAAGGCGATGCAGTTGGTGTGTCCATGACTTCCCAGGCCTATGAACAAACTTTTCCGGGGCTTGGCTCATATTTTATTCTCATTATGGTGTTTGCGATGAGCATTACCACCGTACTTACCTATTGGTACTACGGCAGCAAGTGCATGGGCTTTTTGTTTGGAACGGGCAAACAAAAATACTACACATTGGCTTATATGCTATTGATTGTAATTGGCGCCGTTGCTTCTATGGACGCCGTGATCAATCTTTTTGATGGCGTCTATGCCACGATGGCAATCCCCACCATGCTTTCGGCACTGGTGCTTGCCCCCAAAGTTCATGCAGCCGCTAGAGACTATTTTAAGCGATTAGAGGCGGGTGAGTTCGAAAGAGGGTAACTCGTCAGGGTTCTGCGCGGTGCTTAGTGGATGGTCTGTTCGGGTTTAGGTGCATCGTCAGTAAGTTTCGATGCAGCCGCGGGAGTGTTGGGTGAGACAAAACTCTGGGTTACGACCGGCTTTTCCAAATGCTTACCTAAGTTTATAAGAAACTTTTCCATATGCTCGGTTTGATAATGATTTTGCAAATACTGAGCATTTTTCCATTCTTGTAGCAAAATTACTTGGCTTTGCTTAGTGAGACCAACAAAGTATTCATAACTAAGACAACCAGGTTCTTTCAGGCATAGGGTTACCATTTCCCTCATTAATTCTAGGGCTTCAGCTTTTCCTGATTCCAACAAATGAAACGTACTCTGGACCATAATCATGGCAATTCTGTTCTCCGGTTCACTAGTGTGTCTGTGATTATACCCTGCCCAAGCTGAAAAGCAGCTGAATAAAGAAGTCTGCTCCGTGAGACTCTAGCGTTTGGGTATGGCTATCCTGCGCGGGCAAAATAAGGGGCCAACGCATTCTAAGCCTTTGCGGTTTTTTTACTGTCCATACTCCAAGCACCGCCCCCTAGCCCCGCACAAACTAAAAGACCGGCAACAATGCCTAAATTCTTCACGAAGTTTTGCGTTTCGTGGGCAGTCTGCAGTTCTCCGGGGGTAAGTGTCCAAAAGTCATGGATCACGAGATTAATGACGAGGGTCAGTCCGGCAAGCAAAAATGCGCTAAGTTTGGTTTGAAAACCAATAACCATTGCCGCTCCAGCGCCCAGTTGTATGATGATGGTGAGTATCAAGAAAAAGGGAACCATGAACATATCGTGGCTTGCCATATAGTCGGCCGTGGACTGGTAATTGAACACTTTCATCAATCCACCTGGGAGGAAGAAATACAAGCCAAGCATTACTCTACCGGTCGTAACCATTAAGGTTTCAAACTGTTCGCGCATAGTGCGTCCTCGATGTAATAGTGGGGATTGCAAGGGTGTGAATGTAATTAGAGCTTTGTTTTAAATAAAAGAAACTGTTGTGATTACCACCAAGGATAAAACGGCGGCATGTCGGTCGATGCTTTGTCTTTATACTCTGGTGCTCGTTTCTCCAAAAAGGCTTTTACGCCTTCTTTACCGCTGTTCTGGGAGGCATAAAAGATCGCCAAAGAATCAACCTCGTGGGCGGCAATTGGGTGAGCCTGTGCCGCGTTGCGATACATCATTTGCCGTGTCAATGCGATAGCGACAGGGCTGTGCTGGGTAATCCTTTTGGCTATTTTATAGGCTGCCGGAAGCAGTTGATCTGGCTCTACAACCGCATTGACATAGCCTTTTCTTTCAAGCTCATCGGCGAGGATTAGATCACCGCTGTAGATCCATTCTAGCGCGGTGCCCATGCTAACTATTCGCGGTAAAAACCATGAAGAACATGCTTCGGGAGTAATGCCGATTTTATTAAAGACGAATCCAACTTTGGCAGACTGTGATGCAAGTCGAATATCCATTGCACAGGTCATTGTGGCGCCAATCCCAACGGCTGCGCCGTTGATTGCAGCGATAATTGGTTTTTTGCAATCAAACATCGCCAGTGTGACTTGTCCTCCGGTATCTCGCACTCCGTCTTCAATTTCCTGGTCGTTGATTCTAGTTTGCATGTCTTGCAGCGTTGGTTTGAGGGCCTCGTTAAGCCCAAATACATTTCCCTCTGCGCTTAAATCCATGCCAGCACAGAACGCCTTGCCGTTGCCTGTGACAACGATCACAGCAACCGAGTCATCCTCACTGGCGTAATTTATTGCGCTTATGAGCTCGTGAGCCATCTCTACAGTAAAAGAGTTAAGCTGCTCAGGACGGTTCAAAGTAAGGGTAAGAATTCCATCTTCGACCTGATAGATGAGAGTGTTAAATTTCATGAATATCTCGGTTACTAAGGATTAATTGCGGAGTTGGTGCTAAATGCTAGTCTCTTGCTTTGCCATTTTACTGCGGTAGAGTTCGATTTCGCCCTCTTGCAACATTTGCGGTAAATCTAAGTCTTCTTCTCGACGAGTGATCGAGGCTATGTTCACTTTTATTTCCAACAGTGACTTCTCATGGGCAAATTGTTCTGCCTGTAAGGCTTTGCGAATTTTTTCAATGACAATCTTGCTACCTTCTTCATCGACTCCCGGAAGCAGCATACGAAACTCTTTATAACTAGAGCGAGCGAGTACATCCTCGTTCCTTCGGCGGTCAGTTGCCATCAAGGAGAAATGCCTGAGCATTTCATTGCCCGTGCGGTATCCATACTTCTTCACCACCTCTTCCATATTCTCGACTTCGATTGTGAGTAAAGTAACCGGCTTGCTGTATCGCAGGGCAATGCCCATGACTCTATTTCCAACCTCTAAGAAAGTGCGGTGGTTGAGAATTGTGGTAATCGGGTCGTAGATAGTATTTTCTTTATGTTCAAGTGCTAGTTCTTCCATTGTCATAATGATGATGGCAAAGGCAAACACAATCATTGTAAAGATTGAGCCCAGCAACAAAATCGATGTGCCTTCATCAGCAGAAAGTAGAGGTGTTCCTGAGCGCACGTACATTAAGATCACTTCTGTAACAGTATTAAAGCTAAAGAGCATTAGCGCCAAGAATGAGCCATTATTGGGATTTATGCTCATGACAGGACGCATTTTCGTTTCAACTCTCATGCCTTTGACAATGATGTAGATGTAACTCAAGTTGAAAGCGAGCATAAGGGCGGTATAGATCCAAATACGGATCAAGGTGTTGGATTCAATAAACGTAAAATAGTACAGACCTGCCATGACAAGAATGTACAAAAACGTTGTCAGAAGTGGCAGCTTAGAGTCGTCCTGATTCCAAAAACTAGCGAGGCCAACTAATAAAGGGATTCGCCCGCCGAGAATCAGGCCGTTTGCCAGTAATATTGATATCCAAGGATTTGTCGATTGCTGCGTGGTGAGCAGAAGTATACCGCCGCTAGTTATGGCAAAACCCACTGCGATGTTCAATAAGCCCGGAATATGTTTGTATCCAGACCAATTAATAAACAACGCTATAGTGCAGATAACTGCGACTAGTCCCAGTGCTATGACAAGGGTTTCGTTTTCCATACTCTGCTCAAATGGCCTTGGCCGTTTTTAAGTCATTTATTTCGTCGCCGCTAAAACCAAAACTTTGCAAAATAGCTTCGCTATGTTCGCCCACCAACGCCGCAGGAAACTGAATTTCGCTTTGAGTTCTGCTGAATCGAGGCGCTGGAGCAGGCTGCGTGACTCCATCGATCTTGACGAAAGTTTTTCTGGCAACATTATGTGGATGTTCCGGCGCTTCGCTTAAGTCCAACACCGGGGCAAAACAAACATCAGTAGTTTCCATTATGTCGCACCACTGTTGACGGGTTTTACTTAGAAAAAGTTGTTTTAATTTTTCTCTCAATTCAGGCCATGCTGATTGATCCTGCTGGGCTAAGAAGGCCTCGTCAGTTATGCCGCATTTTTCCAGCAATAGTGCATAAAACTGAGGCTCTATAGAGCCGATCGAGATAAACTTTCCATCACTGCACTCATAACTTCCGTAGTAGTGAGCACCGCCATCAAGTTTGTTGCTATATCGGTCTTTAGTCCAAGCGCCCATTTCCATCAATCCATAAAATGGGCTCAATAAACTAGCGGTACCATCTGTCATAGCGGCATCTACCACCTGTCCTTGACCAGATTTTCCCCGTTCCAGCAACGCAGCTAAGATTCCAGTGAGAAGGTACATAGCGCCGCCACCGAAGTCGCCAACAAGATTCAGAGGAGGCGCTGGTGGTCGATCGTCATAGCCCATAGCGCCCAGAGCACCTGCAATCGAGATATAGTTAATGTCGTGGCCTGCTGCTTGAGCTAGCGGTCCATGTTGCCCCCAACCCGTCATTCGGCCGTAAACAAGGCCTGGGTTGTGTTTTAAGCACACCTCAGGACCGAGCCCCAGTCTTTCCATTACACCGGGTCTAAACCCTTCAATAAGAGCGTCAGCGCCTTCCACCAGTCGAAGTACCGCCTTAACGGCCGCTTCGTTTTTGAGATCTAAAGCGAGAGATTTTCTGCCGCGGTTGAGCACATTAGCACTGTGGCCAGACCCTTTGTTGTTCAAGCGGTCTATACGAATCACTTCAGCGCCCATATCTGACAACATCATGGCACAAAAAGGCCCTGGTCCAATACCTGCCATTTCAATGACTTTAAACCCTTGTAATGGACCCATAATGCTTTCCTGATAGCTGATTAGACCCCTCAATGATAGGGGATAGGCGCTACGGAATAAACGCTAATCTTGCTAATTTGCCAGTTATTCACCCAACAGCGCTGCTTTTGCTTGGTTTCACTTTTTAATGGGATGGATTATGCTTCAAGACGGATTTTTGCACCGTGGTCTTGGCTAAGGGGTTGAAAGAATTGAAATTAAACTGTTGGAAAACTGACTATGGAATTAGACGGTAAAACCGCTTTTATTACCGGGGGAGCATCGGGCTTAGGGTTGGCTACGGCTGAACTATTTGTAGCCCGTGGTGCAAACGTATTGCTCTATGACTTAAATGAGCAGCAATTGGAAGAACAATGTAAGCGCTTGGGTGAAAAAGCCAGTTGGCATGCTGGGGACGTTGCTGATGCTAACGCAGTCGCCGAGGGCATAGCTAAAGCGAAAGCGAAATTTGGGACAATTCACATCAATGTAAATTCTGCTGGAATTGGTGGCGCTGCCAGAACCGTTGGCCGAGATGGACCAATGCCTCTGGAAAAATTTGAGCACATAGTCCGCGTTAATTTAATTGGGACATTCAACGTGCTCAGGCTTTGTGCTGAGGTTATGCAAACAAACGAACCTCAAACTGACGACAATGAGCGAGGAGTGATTATAAACGTGGCATCAATTGCTGCGTTTGATGGTCAAACAGGACAAGCCGGTTATGCTGCCTCGAAGGGTGGTATTGTTGCGATGACATTACCTATCGCAAGGGACTTGTCCAAACGAGGAGTGCGAGTAATGACTATAGCGCCAGGTGTTTTCGAAACGCCTTTGCTTGCTAAAGCGCCGGATGAGGTGCGAGACCCACTCATCGCCATCACACAGTTTCCAAAGCGGTTAGGGAATCCTGACGAGTTTGCGCAACAGGCTGCACATATTGTGGAATGTAGTTATCTCAATGGTGAAACCATCAGACTGGATGCTGGAATTCGAATGCCAGCGATCGGTTAAACTGTTCCTCCAGCAGTGACAAATTACTCACTCACCAGTTAACAGCAAAATTAGAAGAGGCTTTTATGGCAGATGCATATATTGTAGGTGCGGTACGCACCGCAACCGGTAAACGAAAAGGCAGATTGAGTCGCATTCATCCAATCGATTTAGGTGCCGCTGTCATCGATGAGCTCTTGGTTCGAACTGGTATTCCAAATGATGCAGTCGATGATGTGATTTTTGGAGTGGTTAGCCAAATCGGTGCTCAAGCGGGAAATTTGGGTCGTAATGTTGCGATGGCGTCAAACCTAGATCTAGCGGTTCCAGGTACAACGGTCGATCGTCAGTGCGGGTCATCTTTGCAAGCCATCCAGTTCGGCGCTCAAGCTGTGATGTCCGGCACTCAAGATGTCATTATTTGTGGTGGTGTTGAAGCCATGAGTACAGTGGAAATAGGTTCTAATATTCGAGATGGGCTTGAACACGGGCGGGGAATACCGAAAGGCGAGCGGCTTGAATTGCAATATCCGGGTATTCAATTTAGCCAATTTGATGGGGCCGAACTGTTAGCTGAGAAATATGAAATCACTCGTGCCGAGTTGGATTCATTTGCGCTACTTAGCCATCAGCGAGCCGCGGCGGCAACAGATGCTGGGTTTTTTAAGCAGGAAATCGTACCACTGAATATTACTCTGGAAGACGGCAGTGCAGATGTCCATACTCGTGATGAAGGGATTCGTGCGGATGCCTCTCTCGAAGGTTTGCAAGCATTAAACACGCTGCGAGAGGGCGGGGTGATTACCGCAGGTTCCGCTAGTCAAATTAGCGATGGCTCGGCAGCGATCATGGTGGCGAACGAAGCCGCAGTGATTAAGTATAATTTGCCGGTGCGGGCAAAAATTCACTCGTTGGCCGTCGTTGGTTCAGACCCTGTGATTATGCTAGAAGGTCCAATTCCAGCAACGCAAAAGGTACTAGAAAAGGCGGGCTTAGGGATAGAAGATATCGATCTTTATGAAGTTAACGAAGCGTTCGGTTCTGTTCCATTAGCGTGGGCTAAAGCGGTAAATGCAGATCTGTCAAAGCTCAATGTAAATGGCGGCGCGCAAGCGCTGGGTCATCCACTTGGTGGCACAGGTGCTAAACTTATGACAACTCTCGTTCATGAACTTGAGCGTCGACAAGCTCGTTACGGCTTGATCGCCATTTGCGAGGGCGGCGGGACTGCCAATGCGATGATCATCGAACGTATGGATTCTGTAAAGTCTTAGGTCTGTATCCTTGGGTTTGGCCAAGTAAAAGGAAGTAAAAAAATCATGTTGTTAGAAAATTATGTGTCGCCGTGGATGGATGAAGAACTGCATATTATGCGCAATGCCGTTCGTAAGTTTATCGACAAGGAGTTTGTGCCGAATACTGATAAGTGGGAAAAGCAAGGCTATGTGGACAGAGATGCGTGGATAAAAGCGGGTAAGGCAGGAATTCTTTGTGCGTCTATACCGGAAGAGTGGGGCGGCGGCGGTGGCAACTTTAAGCACGAGATGGTGTTAGTTGAAGAATTAAGCTACGCCAATGTTTCAGGTTTTGGTAACAGCGTGCATTCAGGTATCGTCGCGCACTATATAAATTCCTATGGGACGACGGAGCAGAAGCAAAAATGGCTCCCGAAAATGGCGACGGGGGAGTTGGTTACAGCCATAGCTATGACAGAGCCTGGCACCGGTTCTGATTTGCAATCGATAGCAACTACTGCGATTAAGCAGGGCGATCACTATTTGCTTAATGGTCAGAAAACCTTTCTTACCAATGGCCAAACTGCCGATCTGATCTGCGTCGTTGCGAAAACTGACCCTAGCCAAGGAGGCAAGGGTATTTCTCTAATTATGTTGGAAACTAAGGGGGTCGAGGGTGAGGGTGGTTTTACTCGCGGGCGTAACTTAGACAAATTGGGATTAAAAGCTCAGGATACCTCAGAGATATTTTTCGCTGACGTCAAAGTGCCCCTAGAGAATGTGCTTGGTGGTACAGAAGGACGAGGCTTTATTCAGCTAATGGAGCAGTTGCCCAAAGAACGAATAATTATTGCGGCTGGGGCATGCGCGGCTATGGAGAAAGCACTTCGAATTACCGCTGAGTATGTTAAAGAGCGCAAAGCGTTCGGCAAGCGAATTCTCGATTTTCAGAACACTCAGTTTAAATTGGCGGAGCGTTTTACTGAAGCGAAAATCGCTAGGGTGTTTGTTGATGATTGCGCAATGAAGTTAGCCGAAGGCACTCTTGATGATTCAACAGCTTCTATGGCGAAGTGGTGGACAACGCAAAAGCAATGCGAAATTGTCGACGAGTGTTTGCAGTTTTTTGGTGGCTATGGATTTATGATGGAATATCCTATTGCGAAAATGTATGCCGATAGTCGAATCCAGAAAATCTACGGTGGCAGCAACGAAATCATGAAACTGCTAATCGCTAGAGAGATTTAGGCGTTTACTAGTTTATACTTTTTTGCAGCACACAGTTGCAGCGTTAGGTTTAATCATAAGTAGGTAGATGATCTCAGATGTTTTTAGGGGGATTGCTTGCTTATCTTAAAACCCCTTGCCGATAAATTGCGACAACGCGGATTGATTTACCACACATCGAAAACCAGTATGGTTTGTTGAACTGCTCGGCTCTGCTGGCATTCTTGCGCTCACCCGAAAGCCGCTACAGTAATTATCAGCACATAGAAACGACCCGCCCCGGACCGAGCGTTTTGGAACAGCGGGTTCGTTTGGATCTAAACTGTCTGTCTCGGAGACACCTTTTGGATTGCGCGTTGGGCTCATTGCATAAAACTGTGGGTGGTACCAGTCTTGAACCCATTCCCATACATTGCCTGATAAATCGTAGAAGCCAAAATCATTAGCGGGAAAGCTGCCAACTGGTGCTGTATTCAAATAACCATCGTTGCCCTGATTTGTCGTAGGAAACTCACCCTGCCAGACATTGGCTACTTTGCCAGATTCATGCAGTGGCTGGTTGCCCCAGCTATAAATGTTGCCGCTGTTTCCTCCTCGCGCCGCATATTCGAACTGCGCTTCGGTGGGAAGCTCTTTATCGCGCCAGTGGCAATAGGCATTCGCATCATCATAACTGACATGCACCACAGGGTGATCGAGCTTGTTAGCTGCTGAGGAGCCTTCTTCGGAATGGGATTGCCAAGTGGCATTTTCAACTAATGACCACCAGTCTAGCGGTCCCATGCGCATCGCATGATTTTCTGCTGGGGAATCAAATACTAACGAATCGCCCACCTTTTCGGCAGAAGTGATATAGCCAGTTGCTTCAGTGAACTCTTGAAACTGACGGTTGGTGACTTCAAATTTGTCCATCCAAAACCCAGACAGACTAAGCTCGTGAGCGGGGCTTTCGTCAGGAAGACCTTGATTCGAGCCCATTACGAATGTGCTTGGTGCTAGCCAAATCATATCTTCCGTGTCCAAAGAGGTTTCAACTACCACGAAATTGTCCAGCAGCCCAACCGCCACGACAAATAGTGCCCCTCCAAATAGATCTTTGTTACTGCTCATAGATGCCTCAACAACAGGATAGCTAGCTTGTCATACTTTATGGTTCTTCGGAATGCTTTAAAAAGGCTTCATTAAGCCCAGTTATAGCACCATCGAGGCGGGGGAGTTTAGCAAGAAATAATCGCTTAGGCTTTAGCGTCAAGGTGATTATGGGTAGCGCGGCGATACTTTAATTCCATTGATGGGATTCTGGCTATGCCACGGTGCTACTGATTCTGCTCATGGCTTGTTCATAAGCAGGCTAACGTGGGATCAAAGCGTGAATTCTGGACCCATGAATGCTTAGTATTCTTAACCTGCGTTTTGCGTGCTTCACCTAACTGCCTGTCGCTTTTTGTTAGCATCGTTCGTAAAATCAATGCCATAATGATATCCAGTATCACGCTTACACACTCGATGAGGTTTCCCATGGTTAGATTAATGATCGCCAGCGGCACATTAGCTATATGTTTAGGCAGCTATTCGTTTGCTGCGGAAACTGGCTATATACCCCAGCTAACCGAGTATGGGGCTCCAGATCTGCAGGGCACTTGGTCCATTGCGACACAAACTAATCTAGAGCGAGCAGACCGGTTTAATGGCCAGTTGGTTATTTCAGAAGAAGAAGCAATCCGCATAGAGGCTATGGTGGCGGCCCGTAATGAAGCCAGCAATCAACCCAGCGATCCTAATCGCGAAGCGCCCACACCAGGACAAAACGTGGGTGGCTACAATACGTTTTGGATGGATCCAGGCAATCAGCTTGCAGTCGTAAACGGCGAAATACGTACTTCAATCATTGTTGACCCAAGTGACGGTCGGCTACCTTACAGTGAAGCCGGCAGAGCAAACTACGCAGCTGCAATGCAGCAGAGGCAGTCTTATGATGGGCCAGAAGTTCGGCCATTAGGGGAGCGCTGCGTAGTCGGGTTCGGCTCAACAGGAGGCCCACCTAAACTACCTGTGCTCTACAATAATCTAACGCAGATAGTGCAGTCAGAAAACTATGTGGTGCTTTTAGCGGAAATGAATCACGATGCACGAATAGTCAGGTTAAATTCTGAACACCAAGATCCTCCTATGTATCCATGGCTTGGTGACTCTATCGGTTATTATGATGGCAATACTTTAGTTGTAGAGACAACAAACTTTCATCCTCAGCAAAGCCTCAGATCTTCCTTAGACCATCGATTCTACGGCTCAACAAAAATGAAGGTTACCGAAAGATTTACCCGTACCGGGCAAGATACTATTTTGTACCAATTCACCGTCGAGGATGCAGAAAACTACACTCAACCATGGAGTGGAGAATTGCCAATGAATAATACGGGTGAGAATGTTTTCGAGTACGCCTGTCACGAGGGGAACTATGCGCTGCCTGGCATCCTAGCTGGAGCTCGACGCGCCGACTCCGAAGGCATTGAGTATGCGCCAACCGATCCCAATTAGGGATTATCGCGTAACCATTTTTCAGGCTTTTGTCTGTAATTAGCAAAAGGGGGCAAGTATATTACTTACCCCCTTTTTTTGTTAGCGCAAATCAGGCAGCTTGTAGCCTTCTTCAGCTAGTTTCGCACGGATTGCTTTTTTATCAATTTTACCCGTTGACGTGAGGGGTATAGATTCCACAGCAATGACTTCGTCAGGCAATTGCCATTTAGCAAAAATTTTGCTGCAGTGCTCAATAACGGCGGCTTGGTCTAGCTTATGGCCCGCTGCTAGCACTACCAAGGCTACTGGTCTTTCGTCCCATTTCGGGTGCGGCTGCGCCACCACGGCGGCCTGAGCCACTGCTGGAATGCCAACGATGTGGTTTTCCAAGTCTACCGATGATATCCATTCACCCCCTGATTTGATCAGGTCTTTGGAGCGGTCTGCGATTAAGATGTACTGCTCTTCATCGATTTTGGCGACGTCTCCTGTTACTAACCAGCCGTCGTGAAACTTGTCTGGTTGAGGATCGTTGTAGTATTCGGATGCGATCCAAGGACCACGAATACACAGCTCACCAACGCTCTCGCCGTCATGGGGTAGTGGATTCCAGTTTTCATCGAAGATTTCAATTTCCAGCCCCGGCATGAATAAACCTGCTTTGGCTATGTTTTCAAACTGTTGATCTTCAGAAAGTGTGAGGTGAGAGCGTTTAGCCACTTTTCGAGATAAGGTTCCAAGTGGGTTAGTCTCAGTCATGCCCCAGCCTTGGATCATTTCGATATTTCGCGTATCCCAATACCATCGCATCATTTCTACCGGAGGTGCTGAGCCACCGCAAGTCAGTCGAGTAAGATTGGATAAATCGAATTTCTCCGGCTCCGCTTCAAGAGCGGCTCTTACGCCTTGCCAAATGGTGGGCACGCCGGCAGAAATTGTTACTTGCTCATCATGCATTAACTGCAAAAACGACGGTGGCGTCATAAAGCGGTGCGGCATAACTTGTTTGCAACCAAGCATAGACGCACAGAAAGGCAAGCCCCAACCCATCGCGTGAAACATGGGCACGATTCCTAAGAGTGAATCAAGGGCCGTAAGACCTAGAGAATCAGTGAGACATTCAGTCAACGTGTGCAGATAAGTAGAGCGATTCGTGTACATGACGCCTTTAGGCTTGCCGGTTGTGCCGGAGGTATAGCAAAGCCCCATTGGCGAAGTTTCATCGATTTCAGGCCACTCAAAAACATCGGGCTGACCTTTGATGAAGTCTTCATAGTCTATTTGGTTCTCGAATGAGCTTTCGCCACCTTCTCCATGTCTGCAAATTACTAATAATTCGACACAGGGAACTTTGCCCCATAGCGGTTCCAGTAGAGGTAACAAATCTTCATCCGCAAATATAACCCTGTCTCCTGCATGGTTAATAATATATTCCAAGTCTGTAGATGAAAGTCGGATATTAAGCGTGTGGAGAACAGCACCCATTGAAGGCACTGCTTGATAAAGTTCAAGGTGTCGGTAGTTGTTCCACATGAAGCTACCGATGCGATCTCCTACTTTAATCCCGTGGGCACTGAGTGCGTGAGCGACTTGACTGGCTCTGTCCCAAGTCTGTTTGAGCGTCTGCCTATGAGTGCCATTTGCCTGCGCTGTGACTACTTCAGCATTGGGGTCCAATTTGGCGCCTCTGCCTAAAATTCTGGACATAAGCAGCGGTGTGTTTTGCATCGTCATTCCACGTTTCTCCTAAATTCGAAAGGGTCTCGTTTTTATCAAAACCAAGGCTTGGCAGAATATATGATCTGCCAAGGGGGTTCAATTGAGAATAACCTGTCTTAGCGACGTTTAATCTGTGTTTTCCTGCATGGGCGATATTCTTGACGGTGCGTCTCTGTGAAGTAAGCAGCTTTGCGACTAATTAACGCCAGGTTAAGGGATTCAGGCTCGCTATTTTCACGTGGGTTCAGTAAATTAGCGAGACTGAGACTCGCCGCCTTTGACGAGCGACATGCACGGCGCTCACTCACTATTGGAAGCTGAATGACCTCTACAACCCCTACAGGCCATCTGAGCGACGGGCCCACACCAGCCCAACTTGAAAATAATGTCACTCGATTTATCGTCTTTCGTCTGCTGTACTCGGCTCGATTCTATTACCCAGTGTTCACAGTACTTTTTCTAGATTATGGATTAAGCCTAGAACAGTTTGCTGTCTTGAACATGGTTTGGGCCCTTACTATAGTCTTGGCCGAAGTTCCCTCAGGCGCACTCGCCGATATTGTTGGTCGTAAACGACTGGTGGTGTTCGCCGCCGCGATGATGGTGATCGAGATGGCGCTCATCGTTTTCGCGCCAATTGGGTCCTCATCATTATTGTTTTTACTATTTCTAGGGAATAGGGTTTGCTCGGGCCTTTCCGAGGCGGCTGCCAGTGGTGCCGATGAGGCACTGGCTTATGATTCGTTAAAGGCCCTCAATAGAGAAGGGGATTGGTCGCAGCTACTGGAGCGAACTGGCTACGTTGTCTCTGTTGGGTTTTTCACGACTATGATCTTGGGAGCCTTCGCCTATGATCCAAACATAGTCAACGGCTTTTTGGGCTCTATTAATGACGACTGGATCGTTAGTCGTGAAACCGTGATTCGTCTGCCGGTCATACTTACCTTGATTACGGCGGTCATGGTGTTAGTCACCGCTTTGGGATTTTACGATCTAGATGAAGCGCGGTTACAACAAAAGAAATTATCAACATCGGTAAACACTAAAGCCACTTTGGTATCGACACTAGCTGAGCCATTTAGGCAGATAGGCTCAGCCGCTAGCTGGACATTTAACCACCGTTTTGTACTGTTCGTTATTATCGCTGGCTTAGCTTTGGATAGTGTGGGTCGGCAGTTCGCAGTGTTGTCCAGTGAGTATTATCGATTAATCGAAATTCCAGTATCGGCATTCGGATTCATCGGTGCAGCCATGGCTTTGATTGGTATTTTGAATGCCAAGCTCTCGAGATATCTTGTCAATAACCACTCACCCGGATTCAACTTTTTTACACTTTCCGCTATTTTGCTTACGGGTTTAGTGGGGCTGAGTTATGCAATACCTTATTTTGGGGTGCTATTTGCAGTTGGTGCTTTTGCCATGATGGGGATGGTGCAATTTCAGGCTAGTTTCTATATTAACCGCGAAGTGGACTCCAGCATAAGAGCCACTGTGCTGAGCTTTAAAGGGCTCGCATTAAATTTGGGTCTCGGTGTTGCTAGTCTGCTCTACACCGCTTATGTAGCAAGACTGCGTACTGTTGCCGATTCAACTCTTGCCGAAGAAGAATTATCTAATCAGGTTTTCATTCAATCCCTCAGCGCTTTTCCCGTTTACTATCTGGCCTTGTTCGTCTTGGTTATTGTTGCTGCACGCGTTATGATTCCAGCGTCAGCGGCATTATTCGCCAAGCCCAATTATGCCAGTGGTAAAAAAGCCATCGAGCCTCCGGAGTCTTGTACAGAAGAGTAGTTATGAAACATCTATGCTCAAGAATTATTCCAACACTGTGTTTAACTTGTATGTTGATCAGTTTACCTGCGGTTACATTTAGCCAAGCAAACCCAGTAGCAGATAAATTTGTGGGAAGCTGGGTTATCAATGACGATCTTAGTGAAGTAACGGATGATAAGGTCGAGGAAGCTATAAAAGCTGGAGGCGGAAAGGTAAAGCGGCGTTGGTTCGCAAAGCGGGACGATGACTACTATCGTGGCGGCCCACCGGAGCAAGAATTATATGACCGAATATCTTACGACGATGAGCTTGCTATTTCTCTAGAAGGCGTTGAGTTTCGCTTCGAATATGCAGATGATTATGTTCGCATATTTCACTCAGATGGCCGGCGGCGGCAATCCTCGGCTAATAGTTTTTACTCCGAGGGAGGTGAAGATTTTTCACTGGCTAATTGGGATGGCAATAAGCTGATTGTAGAGGCAAGGCCCCGTGACGGTGGGTTTACAATCGAAACTTACTCTGTTTCCAATGATGGCAAATTACTTACGATTGAAATGTTAATCCAGCCGCAAAGCTTTCGTGAGCCGATCAATTTGGTCCGCGTCTTCAGTCGCGTGGAAGGCTCATAATTAGCGCTTCGATCTCTACTAATTTGTCTTTGCCAAAATAGATTTCTTCTCCTACAAAAAAAGTCGGAGATCCAAAGCTGCCTCGCCTAACGCTCTCCGCGGTATTATCAATCAAGGATTGTTTGATAGCGGGTGATTTTGAACCTTCTAGTATTTCCGCTGCGGGAAGGTCAAAGTCTTCTAAAGACTGAGCAATCGTTTCTTCGTTAGACATATCTAAGCCCTTCTCCCACATGCACTGATACATCGATTCGTTGTACTTTTCTGCCAATCCCACTTGCTTCGCGTAGACAGCGGCACGCATGATCTGAAGGGTATTCACTGGGAAATTAGGATTGAAAAGGAATCGGTCTAGACTGTGTTTTTTTATGAACCGAGCAGTTTCAATAGCGTTGTACTCTTGTTTGTTTTTGATGCCTGCAAGCGCAAGCATTGGTGCTTGGTTATTGGTTAGCTTGAAAATGCCGCCAAGCAAAACGGGCACGTAGTCAAATTTAACGCCGGTGCGCTGTTCTATCTGAGGGATGACTCTATGGCAGTAGTAGGTATTTGGACTGCCAAAATCGAAATGGAATTCTACTTTCATAGTTGCCTCTAAAATTTTTCAGAAAATGGCCTAAGGTCTTGCTCGTGAGTCCATGCATCTGGACTCTGCTGATGCAGGGCCCAATAAGCTTCCGCTACAGACTCAGGCTTCATTAGGGTGTTAGCTGGCAGCTCATCAGGGTCTATCCCTTGCCCCAAGTAGCGCTCACGGACGAAAGCGGTGTCCACACCGGCGTCAATGATCAAATGGCTAACATGAATGCCAAGAGGCCCAAGCTCTCTCGCCATCGATTGCGCGAGTGCTCTGAGTCCGAACTTTGCGCTGGCAAAGGCCGCAAATCCTGGGCCACCGCGAAGGCTGGCGGTAGCGCCAGTAAAAAAGATAGAGCCTCTTCCCCTAGGCAGCATGACTTTGGCTGCTTCTCGCCCGGCTAAAAAGCCAGTTAAGCATGCCATCTGCCATACTTTGCGAAATACACGCTCAGTGGTTTCTAGAATCGGGAATTTGACGTTCCCGCCGACATTGGAAATTACTATTTCTATTGGGCCAATCTCGGACTCAATTTTTGCAAAGGTTTCAGTAACCTCTGCCTCTTCTCTGGCATCCATCGAAAAGCTAATTGCCCGCCCGCCGCTCGCATTAATGGCCGCTACCAGCGCTGCGGATTTTTCGCCATTGCGTCTTGCCAAGCAAACAGTATAACCACCAGCGGCGAATCGTTTAGCAATGGCAGCGCCAATATAGTCTCCTGCGCCAACTACGAAGCAAACGGGGGCGGTCATTGGTCTAGTTGCGCGGCTTAATGAATTTAAGTGTCATGCGATCACTTTCCCCGATGCTTTCATATAGCGCTCGATCAGTGTCACCCAAACGATAATTTGGTGCCAGAGTCCATACGCCACGAGGATGATCTGTGGTGTCTTTGGGATTAGCGTTAATTTCAGATGAAGCTATAAATTCGAAGCCGGCTTTAGCCGCGACCTCTTTCACATAGGCTTCTGTGACGTAGCCTGAGGTTTCCATGATTTCCATCGACGCGCCCGCTAATGCTCTATGTTCCACAACTCCTAAGATTCCTCCCGGTTTCAAGGCGGCATAGAATGCGGCGAAGAATTCATCCTCTTGCCCAGCCATTATCCAGTTGTGCACGTTGCGAAAGGTAAGTGCCATATCCGCACTTTCAGGAGGAGCGATTACAACCTCGTGGGGTGGGTTTAAATGCCGCACAGTAATTTTGCCATAGAGCTCTGGGTTTGCTGTAATTTTCTCTTCAAATTGGCCGAGTATTGCCGGCATGTATGCCATCGATGCATTTGGTGAAAAGTGAGCGGCATAGTATTTCCCTTGGTCTCTTACATAAGGGGCAATTATTTCTGTGTACCAACCGGTTGAAGGAAGAATTTCGATTACCGTCAAATCTTTTTGGAGGCCAAAAAAATCCAAGGTCTCGACTGGATGACGAAATTCATTGCGCTCGATATTGCCAGCACTGCGGTGGTGACCATTGGCGAGATCTGCAATGGTCCAATTGGTGGAGTCTTTATGATGGTCTGCCAAGCTAGTATTCGTGAGGGTTAGCACCAAGCAGGTAGCCAATAGGGTGAGTGGTCGAAATTTTATAGTCATAATATTTCTCATAGGGTTTGAGTGTTGGGGGCGATGTGTTCATTCTAAGGTAATTGGGAGACAAATTGCAGTGGTGGATTCCAATAGCGAAATAGACCCGTGTCTGAGTCAACAGCCGGGCTTTAAAGATGTGCAGAAGCCGTTTGTGCCGGTTGATGACAAATGCTGGCTGGAGACTAGGGTTAGCCTAGGAAAGTGTCTATTGGGGGCTGTTCCGCAGCGACCAAGCAAATGCTGATAAAACAGCTATGGTGGGCCCCATGCGCCTTGCTAGCTTTGAGATGCCAGCAAGGTTAGTAGAGTACTTGAGCTAGTTAATTGGTATGGAAGAAACGTAAGCGCCTTTTGCATAGCCGCTAAAGTGATTACGAAGATCTGGGTGATTTATTTTTTCCGGATCCTCTTCTGCTTTGAGGTTTTCTTCGGCCTCATAGGTTTCAAAGGCTGTATTGTGTACCAAAATGCGAAACCATGGCTTGTTGCGCGGCGGTTTGCTTTTCGCTACCTGCATATACCAATCATCGGTAAGAGTGAATTCGGGGTCCACATCCACTATGACTCCCCGATATCCATACAGCCGGTGTTGCACCACCTGTCCTAGGTGGAAGTTTCCTTGAACGGTCATAACATCCCTTGTTGAGTCCTGTTCCTAAAATTAAGTATAGAAAGCGGATTGGGATTAGCAAATTATTCATGCAAACTATTCAAATAACTTGAAATAACTGGCTTAAAGCCAGGGGGACGGTGGGAGACAATGGATTTTACCTATAGGTTAAAAGTTCGAGACTACGAATGTGACATGCAAGGCATTGTGAATAATGCTGTTTATCAACACTATTTAGAGGTTGCTCGGCACGAATACCTTGCAAGCCGAGGCTTGAGCTTTGCTAAATTGACTGAAGACGGCATTATCATTGTCGTAGTTAGAGCCGAAATTGACTACCGAAAGCCCTTACGTTCCGAAGACGAAGCTGAAATTAGCGTGGCCGTAAAGCAACATTCTCGTTTAAAACTGGTTTTTGAACAGACAATAACCCGGATTGGGGATGGACAACGAGTGTTGGACGCTAAGATTTTTGCTGCGGCCATGAAGGACTTTAAAAAGCCTTTCCTCCCAGAGCAATTGCGTGTTTTGCTGTGAATGGCAATGTTTTCAATGCTGAGCATTGATTGGCAAAAAAACAGCCCCCACGGGGAGAGGGGGCTATAAAGGGCACAAAACTGCCTAAGAAAATGGCAGTGTAAGACAGTAGAACGGGTAAATTAGTTTTTTATTTCGACCACCAAACTTAATTGGTGTTGAGCAATAGCTACAGAGCGGATACTCGAAACAGCTCGTCAAATTTGCAGGATTTAAGGAGTTTGGTGATATCTGGCTGGGAATTAATGATGTGCACGTCGGAGTTATCACCGCCGGCATGAGTTCGCAGTAGCAACAGCATGCCTAAGGCAGAACTATCTAGGGAAGGTACTTCTAACAGATCTATAATCACCTGTTTTGGTGTCGAGCCAATAGTCTCGTAACTGGACAAGAAGGATTGATGACAGGTGTAATCGAATTTTCCAACCAAAGTTAAGGTTAATAAGCCTGTGCTGGCCTCAAATTCAGACTTTATTTCCATGATTTGACTGCTTACTCAATAGTTTAATGGCGATTAGCTGTGCTGAAACTAAAGTCTAGCACAGACAATTTGATGCCATAGTGCAAAGGTCCTCGCTGAGTTAGATTCTTCCGTCAGCTTGGGGCTAATCGTCTGCTTTAATAAATGTAACTTCTTCAAAATCTTCGGTCAGAGCCACTTCTAAAACACTAGTGGCTTCTTGCCGTATGGTTTGGTCTCGCGAAAATACTGACTCGAAAAAACTAAGCACGGCCAGCTGAGTGATCATATGTTGCCTGCCAGGGTGTGAAGCCTCGCGTAGCGGCATAATATCGCAGACGCCGGGAGCATCAATTGGCATCTGAATGCCTTCTTCCTCTGTTCCGAGTCTTGCGAATACTTCATTTGGGTCTTCATCTAATACCGCCAATACTGCACTGCATCCCAAGCTGTCCGGATTGTGCATGAAGCGGAAACTTGGTTCGGCCATGGCGACAAATCCCAAGTGGGTTCCCCCTTGAATTGTAACCAGGGCAGAGCCTGGGTTTCGTTCGGGAATAATTAACCCATTCCACTTGGTGTCGATAAGCGCATCTGCTGTTCCTGAAATCATCAAAAAGGGGGCGTCTGAGGATTCGTAAAACTTGCTTGTGAACGCCAGTGAAGGGCCTGCTATTGCCACTGCAGCACTAATTCGCGGATCGCGCCAACGGGGGTGATAGGTCGCCAGGCTAGTGGTGAGCCCCCCCAGTGAAAACCCCGTCAAACCTATTCGCGTTGTATCTATCTCCCCTGAGAAGGGCTGCGCCTGGCCTAAGGACAGGACAGAGTCTATTAAGAATGAGACATCGGCAGGCTGGTTCACCACGTCATTGCCATTTGCGCCACCTGGGGTAGAACCGGAAGTGAGTGGGTAGTCTGCCGCAACTACAACATAGCCATGGCTGGCTAAAGATTCCATTAAATAAGTTAGCTCATTTCTGGCTGATACAATGCCATGGCTGTGAATAATTAGCGGGTGTGCTCCCTCTGCCTCGATTGGGTACCAAATAGTGACGGGCAGAGTCCGTTCTGGTTTGCCGGGATTGCCTCGGTTAGGGTCTGTTACCCTAGTTTGGTCCACCCAAATAAAATCAGTCGATGCCACGGGATAAGGGCCGCTTTTTAACCATTGGGCGGAAAGCGAGCTTGCTGGTGGCTGTTTAGGGCCAGTAGCGACAAAGACGACTACGCCCAAAACAGCAAGTAGAACGAAGCCGCCTAACAGAGCCTTAACGATTTTTTTTACCATGAGTTGATTTTCCGTGAGCCCCGCATGATGCCAAGCTTAAGTTTCTCGATATAACTAAAAGGTATTGAACACGGCGCAAAGGGTAAACTATTTTGCTGCCGTATCCCAATCTCTTCGGGCGGGGTGCGGGGCATATTTACTAAAGTCAGGCTTTTAAAACCTGCCTCTAAATACGCGGCTTGGTTTGCGCGCTAA
>CAYGRT010000008.1:26454-34328 GCA_964352355.1 uncultured Pseudohongiella sp.
TAAATGAATAAGATTGCAGACACAATTGCATCGAATTATTTCGATGTAGGCAGTGCATTCTACGATGCAATTTTGTCTCAACAATCAGACATTAAGGAAGACCTCAATGCCGCGGAGAAAATGCTGTACGAGAAAGTGACAGGACTTCTCGAAGGGTCGGAAGAATTAGCACAGTTCGTTCCTTTGCTTCCAGAGCAGCTCACCAAATTTCTCGATGAAGTTAAAAAAGAAAACACCGACTTCGACAAAATATGCGCCATCGTTAAAGGTGATATCGCATTGGCTGGTGAAACCATTCGAGTATCAAATAGTCCAATCTATCGCCGTGCTGGCGGTGCTATCGAATCTATCGATCGCGCTATCGCCGTGCTTGGTTTGCAGGGCGTAACTCAAATTGCCTCAGTGCTGCTGTTAAAGCAGATACTGGATGTAGAATCTAATCGGTTCAAACAGTTTGGTGAGATGCTTTGGAAACACTGCATGGAATGTGCAGAAGCCTGCAGATTACTGTGCACCAAAAAGGAGGATGAGTTTACTTGTTACTTAATGGGGCTCGTTCATGACGTAGGCAAGGTTGCTATGTTTACGGCGCTTTGCCAACATCTCGAAGAATATGGCAGCGAAGATATCAATGAGGGTAAAGTTTTCAAGTTAGTGATGACAGAACATTCCACTTGGCTCTCCGCCCACATTGCTAAAGAATGGGATTTGCCAAACTCCATTGTATTAGCATTGTATGAATTTGATTCGCTGACCCTCATGTCTTTTTTGGACTACGACGCCAAGGGCAAATCAGATATGACGGTGCTGTTAGAGAAAGCCAATAGCTGTAGTGAAATTCATACATTGATCTCAGCGAAAATATTGAAACCTCAGACAGGGATTGATTTGCTGAAAAGCTTGGGCATTGACGAGGCTAAAATTGAGAAAATACTTACCAGCTACGGGTTGCTTGAAGGTAGCTCTTAACGTAACAGACAGCACAATATGTGCTGCGGGTGTCAAAAAAACGTAAAAAAGTTAACACATTAATGAAATATAGTTTGCCTACACTTGTGGTCTAAATACTTAAAGTAAGGGTGCTAGTTATGTTTAACGGGCTTCTGTATTTAGACACTTCAACGTATCTTTGGTTGAAAAAACTGCAGCACCATTTCTTTCTGTCTCGCCTAAACGTATTCATTTCTCACAGCGGTGATGGACATCTTTACGTTGCTATCGCATTAGGAGTTTGGTTTCTCCAACCGAATACAGCTGAAGATTTTGTTAAGGTTGGTTTGCTAGCGTTCGCAATTGAACTGCCGGCCTTTTTGTTTTTGAAAAGCGCGGTAAAAAGAGATAGGCCGTTTGTGCAATTAGAAAATTGCTCTCGTGACTTGCAGCCAAGCGATAAATTTAGTATGCCTTCAGGCCATACGGCGGCGGCTTTTCTAATGGCCGGATTGATCACTAATTTTTATATGGAATATTCTTTCCCGGTGTACTGTTGGGCCTGTCTGATTGGCAACTCTCGGGTTGCTACTGGGGTTCACTACCCTAGTGACGTTATCGCAGGTGCGGCTCTTGGTACTAGTGCAGTTTTTTTGGCACTTAGTATTCTTGGTCTTTCATGAAAGTTCTCTATGGCATTCAGGGCACTGGTAATGGACATCTCGCCCGTGCCCGTGCGCTGGTACCAGAACTACGATCAGCAGGCATCGATCTCAATTTCGTTCTTACCGGTCGTGATCCCGACGCGTACTTCACTATGGAGCTGTTTGACGGCTATGTTTGTTATCCAGGGCTTTCTCTTATTTCAGAAAAAGGCCGGCTAAAACCTTGGGCAACGATGACTAAAAACAGTTTTTTGGGCTTTTTGAAGGACTCCAGGAACTTGGATTTGGCCGACTACGATCTCGTGATAAGCGACTTTGAGCCACTCTGTGCATGGGCGGCGAAAAAAGCAGGAAAGAAATGTTTGGGCATTAGTCATCAAGCAGCGTTTCGTCACGCGGTGCCAAAAGTAGGCGGTTACCTTGGGTCAAAACTTCTTATGAGTCAGTTTGCCCCTGCCGATACCTATGTTGGTTTGCATTGGCACCATTTTAATCAGCCCATATTGCCACCTTTAATCGAACAACTAAGTGGCAACTTAGCGCTAGATAAGAAAATTTTGGTTTACATGGGTTTTGAAGCCACAGACGATGTCGTGGCGTTTTTACAACCTTTCACTGACTTTGATTTTCATGTGTATTGTAAGATCACTGAAGAAAGAGCTCTTGGTCACATCACTCTGAAGCCGTTTTCCCATGATGGCTTCCATCGAGATTTAGACGATTGTGCGGGGGTTATCAGCAACGCAGGGTTTGAACTGGCAAGTGAATGTCTATTTTTAGGCAAGAAGTTGTTGATGAAACCCCTGCTAGGCCAATATGAACAACACTGCAATGCGCTTGCTATGCAGTGCTTAAATCGGGCAACCATAATTCAGACGCTCAATAAAGCCATGCTTGAGAAGTGGCTGGCACTACCTAGCCATAAGCCGGCCATGTATCCTAACGTGGCCAAGGCTCTGGCAAATTGGATCGCAAGTGGGCAGGATCAATCAGTAGCTGAGCTCGCAGAACAGCTGTGGCAAGGATGCGACCTTCCATTTGATTACAACCAAGAATTTGGCAAACGATTAATGCCTGATTTGGTCGCGTAAGACCAAAGCGCTGAAGTGTTATCCCGCTAAGGCCAGCGAGTTAGATTGAGCTTGGTGAAGTATGGGTTTTCTGCCGATACTGTAATGAGTAAATCCTAAAGAATCTAACTGCTTTGGTGAGTATATATTTCTGCCATCAAATATAATTGGGCTTTTTAGCAACTGCTTCATGCGAAGGAAATCCGGACTCCAGAACGACTTCCACTCAGTCATGATTACAAGTGCATCACAGCCATTTAGTGTTTGATAAGGGTCTTCACAAAGTCTTAGTTGATCGGACTGGCCATAGAGCCGATCAGCTTCTGGCATGGCCTTTGGATCGTAGGCTTGAATGGAAACCCCTTCCCGCCATAGGCTCTCCAGTAACACTCGGCTCGGTGCCTCGCGCATATCGTCAGTATCTGGCTTGAAAGAAAGACCCCACAGCGCAATTTTTAAACCGTTTAAGTTACCGCTGAAATGCTGGTCTATTTGTTGAAATACAAATTGCTTTTGTCGCTCGTTGACGCCTTCAATAGCATCGAGCAGTTGAGGATAGTAGTCGTTCTCGCGCGCAGTGTTGCGAAGCGCGTGAATGTCTTTTGGAAAACAGGATCCGCCATAGCCAGAGCCTGGGTAGATAAAGGCGTAGCCTATCCTTGGGTCTGAACCGATGCCTTGCCGCACTTGCTCAACGTCTGCGCCAACCCGATCTGCAATTTGAGAAATCTCATTAATAAAGCTAATTCGAGCGGCGAGCATCGCATTTGCTGCGTATTTGGTAAGCTCGGACGATCGAATGTCCATTACCATCAATTTTTCTCTATTGCGATTAAATGGACCGTACAACTGTCTCAGCGGTTGGGCATGATCAGGATTGTCAACTCCGACCACTATACGATCAGGTCGCTTGAAATCACCTATCGCTGCGCCTTCTTTGAGAAACTCGGGGTTTGAAGCAACATTTATACGCAGAGGTGATGGCAGCCAATGCTGTATCGATTGACGTACTTTTTCACAGGTACCAACTGGCACTGTCGATTTCACAACGACCAATACATCGTTGTTGACTAAATTCTTACCTATTGCTTCGGCGACTGAAAGTACGTGGGTCAGATCCGCTCGCCCGTTCTCGTCTTGTGGTGTGCCAACGGCGATGAAAATAATTTCAGCATCAGCTACAGCTTTCTTTGCTGACGTTGTAAAGAAGAGGCTTTTTTCGTCGACACCGCGTCGGATAAGCTCACTTAGACCAGGTTCATAGATTGGTATCTGGCCGAGGCTAAGGCTTTCAACTTTGTTTTCATCGATATCAACACAAGTAACGCAGTTGCCAACTTCTGCAAGGCATGCGCCGGTTACTAGTCCTACATAGCCACAGCCGAAAATTGTAATTCTCATCTGTTAGTGCCCCTACAACAAGTTGCAAGGAGTATGACTAATCTTAATGACAATAGAATGTCCATTGGATTACGAAACTGTGACAACACACTTTTCATTGAGAATTCGTAACACTTTACTGTGGCAAATCGCTTCAACGAAGAAATTGAAAGTGTCAAAACTTTGACAATATTGAATGCTTGGTTTGCTAACTAATTTGTCAGCAGTAATATCCAGACTAAAGTCGATAAGGCAATACTTAAAAAAACAGCGGCAGAGCCGAGGTCCTTCGCTTGCCTTGAAAGTTCGTGAAAGTCTGAGCTGACTCGATCTACAACCGCTTCAACTGCGGTGTTTAAGAGTTCGACTATCATAATTAGAACTAGGCTGGCAATTAAAAGCGATTGCTCTATGGCGTTCTCTCCAAGCCAGATTGCTAGTGGGAATAGTACAGCGGATGCTAGTAATTCTTGCTTGAATGCCGACTCTGTTTCGGCTGCCAGTTTCAGCCCATCAAAAGAATATTTAGTTGCCGCGATAATGCGGCGAATGCCTTTTTTCTTGGCCGGCGGCTTTTCACAAGTTTGTTCTTGGGCGTGCATAATGTTTTGATTTCACCTTCGCTAGATTTGATTTAGAGGTAGGCTGCGCGCTAACTCATAACTACTAATAATTTCGTTATAGTATTCTTCAAGCTTCTTAGCTAGCAATAGGGAGTCCCATTCGGCAGCATAAGATATCGCAGTCCTCTGCAAGTGTTCGTACAGCTCTGGATTGTCGATTACTTGTGCAATTTTGGCGGAAAAGTCTTTTGGGGTTCCATCGGTAATTTTCGCGCCGAAGCCGTCTTTAAGGACGTTTTTTGTTCCCATTTCAGCGACCGATACGACCGGGGTTCCTGTTGCCATAGCTTCAAGCAACACTAGCCCTTGCGTCTCTGTCTTGGAGGCAAACACGAATAGATCAGCAGCATGGTAACAGTCAACAAGCCCCGTTTTCCTATCTAGGTAACCAACAAAAGAGATGTTATCAACTAAGCCTAATCTTCTTGCCATTTGTATGTAATGATTTTTGGCGGGTCCTTCGCCTGCTATTACTAGATGAATATCGTCACGGTCACGTTTTAGCTCGGCATAGGCCTCAATAATGGCAGATATGTTTTTCTCAAATGCCACGCGACTGACATTTAACAACAGCTTTCTGCCTGTGGGAATGGCGTATGCTTCTTTAAACCTTTTTCCATTTCCACCTTTGAAAGCCAAGGAATCGATTCCTGTTGGCAGTGTCGTCATTTTGCTTGTGACGCCATATTTAGTGAGTAGATCCAGAATCATAGAGGACGGGGAGATAACGCCATCAACTTCGTTACATTGCCTAACCGAGAAGCGCCGCGCAATCAAACTTAGCAATGCTTTGGGGAGCCATGGTATATAGTGGTGAAAATATTCTTCAAAAAGGGTGTGGTAAGTGACTATGCAGGGCACATCGAGTGCCTTGGCGATTTTCTTACCCCCGTAATGTGCCACAAATGGGGTGTGTACATGCACCATTTGAAAGTCTAAGTTTCTGAGCGTGCTCAAGGTCACCAATATGTTATTCAGCTTCATCATTCGATCTTCAGGGTCCAGGGGAATTCCTCGAGACGGAACCCGAATTATTCTAGCGTCATCGTTGTAAGGTATGTTGTAACTTGGTGCCATTAACCAAACTTCATGCCCCAGTTTTTCAAGCTCGCTGCGGAAGGTTTGGATAGACGTGGAAACGCCATTGATGCGGGGAAAATACACATCAGTAATCATGAGGATTCGCATATTGTAGGGTTCCGAGTTTTTATGGCGGGCGGCTATGCAGCTCGATCTATTTCGACTAATTCTTCAAGCTTGGTGAGAGTTGATTTTTCGTAAACTTCGTTCCAGTTCAGTAGCTCAAGCTGGCCATCGTGGTGTTCTATCAGAGACGTACAGCTTTCTACCCAATCACCATCGTTACAATAGAGAATGCCGTCAATATCTCTGATTTCAGCATGGTGAATATGACCACAAACTACTCCATCTACCCCTCTATCTTTTGCTAGATGAGCGATAGCATTTTCAAAGTTTCCAATATAATCCACAGCATTCTTAACTTTATATTTTACGTAGGCGGCAAGTGACCAATAAGATCTATTGAAAAATTTACGCAGGCCATTAACGTAATGGTTTATATCTAATAGCCATTCGTAGGCAAAACTGCCTAACTTTGCGAGAAAACGGCTGTGCCGCACGATCATATCCAGTTCATCTCCATGCATCACAAGCAGCTTTTTATCTGTCGCCGTCGTGTGCACGTAGTCTTGGTGAATTTCAACGTTACCAAAGATGCTTCCAACCCACTCCCTCATGGCCTCGTCGTGATTACCGGGTATGTATATAACTTTGGTGTTGTGCTTTGCCTTACCCAGTATGGAGCGAATGACATTAGTATGCTTTTGCGGCCAATGAGGGGTTCGTTTGAGGGACCAGAAGTCCACTATATCGCCAACCAAAAACAAATACTCAGTTTCCACTGAGTGAAGGAAGTGCAGCAACGCATCTGCCTGGCAGCCTTTGAACCCCAAGTGCACATCGGAGATGAATACGCTTCTGACTTTGCGTTTTTTGATCTTCATGCCTACGTGCTCCTTTAATTAATTTCGTTATAGTTAGATTCGGCACATGGTCTATGATTTTTATTACCGATAAGTTAAGTATTCATGAAGTTTTTGTGACGCTCACCCGTGATGAATGTGATCTGAATTGTTTCAATAATGACTTAAAAAGTTCATAGAAGTTTCCTACAAATCAACAATCCGAGCTCTATACTTTTTGTTGTATATACAGAGTTTCAGAATAATGACTACCTTTCGAACCAAGCTGCTTCTTTGTTTTCTCGCCAGTTTAGTTGTTCCCCTTAGCTCGACGCTGGTGGGTTACGTGTTCCTACAGGAAAGGCAGCGTTACATCGACAATGCTGAGTTGATAGATAACAGTCTTACCAAAATGCTGGATTTGCGCAGACTTGAATCCCTTTTCTTTTATCAAGAACAGCGAAACGTTGATTTCTTTGCCGATGGGCAAAGCCTTCTGCTGTCTCAACACACAGAGCAATTTTCCAGTATTTGGGGCGATATCTCCGACATGAAGTCTCTGTTTGCAAATGATCCTTCACTCTTGAAGCATTTGCAGGAGATAGAATCCAACTTAATCAATTATCAAAAATACTTCATAGAGATGGCCCGTTTACTTCATATGCGGGGATTTCAAGATAACGGGTTAGTGGGGGAAATGCGTGAACAAGTCCATGAGCTTGAAGGGTTTGCCATGGAGCCCCTATTGCAAGTTGACCTTTTGATGATCAGGCGTCATGAAAAAGATTACATCATCCGCAATCAAGCTCAGTATGTTGATGCAGTCGCCGCGAGATCTAAAGTATTTGCAGAAAACATCGAAGCCAGTGCTCTCTCTAGTCGTGAGAAGCAAGCCTTGCTGTCAAGGTTAGGGGAGTACAGAAGGCGCTTTGATGAAGTAGTTGAAGTAGATAGGCGCATTGGTCTAAGAGATGGCACAGGATTATTTGCTCAATTTGATCAAATGCGCGTGAATCTCGAGAGCGAACTGAATGAACTCTCAGCTCAGTATAATCAAATGCTCACTAATCGGTTTGCAGAGCTGAATAGAACAGCATGGATATTTGTCGCCTTGTTTTTTGTGTTGTCTGCGGCCTTCGTAAGTTATCTTGCAAGCTCCCTGTCTTGGCCACTAATTGCGCTCTCAAATAGTATCCGAGTTTTTATAGCCAGTGGTTTCAAGGA
>CAYGRT010000008.1:34428-100194 GCA_964352355.1 uncultured Pseudohongiella sp.
CTTGATGATGAGCAACTAGACTACGCCAAAATAATTGCCAGCAGCTCTGAGAGTTTAATGAAGGTAGTCAATGATGTGTTGGACTTCTCGAAAATTGAGGCGGGTAAAATTGAGCTTGATAATGAGGTGTTTAACATTAAAGATTATTGCCAGCACGTCAGCGCGCCTCTTGCCGCTCAAGCGAAAGCGAAAGGTTTAGCGTTTGTCCTGGAAGTCTCTGAAAGTAGCAATCTACTGGTGAGCGGCGATCGCACAAAATGGGGGCAGGTGCTACGTAACTTGCTTTCAAATGCCATAAAATTTACAGAACAGGGAAAGATAACTGTCGAAATTTTTTGTGCTCGAGTCGGCGGTCGCATAGAAACAACAGCGCTGGTGTCGGATACCGGCATTGGTATACCTAGTGAGCTAAGCGAAACAGTATTTGAGCCATTTCGCCAAGAAGACGCGTCCATTACTCGCAATTATGGCGGTACTGGCCTAGGGCTCGCTATCTGTAAAAAACTGGCGGGTTTAATGGGCGGGGACATCGAAATCAACTCTACTGTGGGTGTAGGTTCTCAATTTCGATTTTCGTGTTTTTTGAACCCTGCCGACCCTGTGGTAGAACATGTTCCGCAAAAAACCATCGCTCGATCGCTCAATATTTTGGTTGCTGAAGACAATCAATTGAACCAGAAAATTATAGGTGCCATGCTCACTAAATTGGCCTGTGTTGTAACCATGGCTGCAAATGGCTTGCAAGCGGTTAAGTTGCTCAATGAAACCACTTACGACTTGGTGCTTATGGATATGCAGATGCCACAAATGGATGGCCTAAATGCGACAAAAATTATAAGAAGCAGTTCGAGTATGAACCGCCAGGTTCCAATCGTCGCGCTCACCGCCAATGCGACAGAAGAGCACAAAAAGGCCTGCTATGAAGCGGGGATGCAGGACTTTCTGACGAAACCCCTCTCTATGAGAAAGCTGGAAGACATAATACACAGTTACAGCGACGAAGATCGGCAAAAACTAGTGGGTTAATAACCTGGCCAGATCGGCTGCCAAATCATTCTCGGGCTTCTCAATTATTCGTCCCAGTTCCACACCTGAACTGTCGCTTATGATGATGGTTGGTGTAAAGCGAAGATCGTATGTCTGAGCTAGACCCACCGGGTCTTGCTTATTTCGATCGACTCCAAACAGCGTGAGTGACGCCAGTTCGACGCTGCTTTGGTCTAGAAGTTTCAATAAGCGCGGTACTTCGCGCTTACTGTCATGACACCATGTGCCGAATAAAACGGTTACTTCTTTGTCAGCAAGCAGTTTAATCTGTTGTAGCTGTTGAGTATTTGGCTCATAGGCTTGATATTCCTGATTAAACTCTTGGTGCTTCCCTAGTAAATCAGCAGCTGAGATGCTGCCCACATGGTCTTCCTCGGCACGGCTGGTGCCAGTGAAGACAAAAAAAGCGAGGAATGCTATCAGGCCTGTGATGCTTTGGGGGGATAGTGTTTTGCTTATCTTTGCCATCATGATTTGGTAATTCGTGTGGTTGATGAGGGCTAGGCTAACACTGAATGACTTCGTTGTTTAGAGGCTAATTTTCAGCTATATCGCAGCAGCATACTGCAGCAGCGTACTACAGGAGCGATTGGAAAAAGCTTGGCACGATGCTTGTAGCCAAGCCATAGTGGCAAGTATCAAAGCTAGAGCCGGTTGGTTCAAGGTTTAGCTCCACCGTATGAGCCTTGCGTATTTTTGCTGTTTGGTAAAACCCTGATGCAGGATAAACATTCCCAGACGTGCCAATGGCAACAAACAGGTCACAAGACTCCAAGGCCTGGTTGATTTGGTTCATATAGAAAGGCATTTCCCCAAACCAGACAATGTGGGGCCTGAGATTGCCAGCTGAGCGACAGCAATTACAATGGGTATCGAAGGTTAAGTCTTCCCGTGTGTCGAAGATGAGCCGAGAATTCAAGCAGCGCATCTTGAGCAGTTCGCCATGCATATGCAGCAGGTTTTTAGATCCGGCTCGCTCGTGCAGGTTGTCAACATTTTGAGTGACTAGCAAAAAAGATCCCGAAAAATCATGCTCAAACTTTGCGAGTGCAGTATGGGCGGCATTGGGCGCAACATCGCTTGAGAGTAGTTGCTGGCGTCTTTTGTTATAAAACTCGTAAACCAGCGGCGGGTTTCTCTCAAATCCCTCAGGGGTCGCTACATCTTCAACGGGGTGGTTTGCCCAAAGCCCATCACTGGCTCTAAAGGTGTCTATACCGGATTCGGCGGATATGCCGGCACCTGTTAGCACCACTATTGATTTAAACTTGGAATTCACTTCAAATGGCCGCCTGATTGGATGCTTTTAGTGAGGTTCAATGGTTTGATGCGAGAATCATAGCCGCTGGACTGATACAATGCATTTATTAGATTTTAACGACAGTTGTTAATGAATGTTAAGAGGGATTTATGGCTGCATTAAAAGTTGGTAGCACCGCACCGGCGTTCTCGCTGTTAGATCAAAACGGTAATAAAGTGAGCTTGAAAGATTTTAAGGGTAAAAAAAATGTTATTTTGTATTTTTACCCCAAAGCAATGACACCCGGATGCACGACCCAAGCCTGTGGTTTGCGCGATTCCAAGAAGCAACTGGATAAGCTTGATGCTGTTGCAATTGGCATCAGTCCCGATCCCGTCGCTCGACTTAAAAAATTCGAGGACAAAGAAGCGCTAAATTTCACTCTGGTTTCAGATGAGGACCACCAGATCACCGAAAAGTATGGTGTTTGGGGTCTCAAAAAATTTATGGGCAAGGAATTCATGGGAGTGATTAGAAGTACTTTCATCATAAATAAAGAAGGCAAGATCGCGCAGATTATGGACAAAGTAAAAACCAAGACCCATCACGAAGACAGCATTGAAATTCTTAGGACTCTTAAATAAACATGGATCTATATTACAAAAGATATTCAGAAGCAGGGCAGCCGCTGCTAGTTTTGCACGGATTGTTTGGAAGTCAGAGCAATTGGGGTTGGCACTGTAAAAAGTTGGCTGAATCGTTTCAGGTGATTGGTGTGGACCTTCGCAATCATGGCGAATCACCCCACGGCGAAGAACACAACTATCAAGTGATGGCCGATGATATTAAGGCGCTGATGAAATCCCTCAAGATCAAGAGTTGTTACATGCTTGGGCATTCTATGGGTGGAAAAGTTGCCATGGAAGTGGCGCTATCCTCCCCAGAATTGGTAGACAAACTGTTGGTGGTAGATATTGCGCCGGTCAAATATACGGATAAAGCAGACGGCCACATGGCTGTCATGGCGGGTATGAAAGCCATTGATTTGAGTACTTTAAAATCAAGGGCAGATGCCGAGGAGCAGTTGGCTGAGTTTATTGAGGACGAGGCTACCCGAAAATTTGTGGTCACCAATCTAGTGTTCAATGCAGAGACTGGTTTTAGCTGGCGATTGAATTTGCCGGTTATAGAGACTAACTATAATCGACTGCGCGAAAAGCCCGGAGTTCAGGGGCGCTTTGAGAAGCCAACCCTGTTTGTGAAAGGTGATCTGTCGAAATACATACAAGCCAAGCACGAGGCGCAAATTCTCGAATTATTTCCAAATGCGGGTGTCAAGATAATCGTAGAAGCAGGGCATTGGCTCCATGCCGACAAACCCAAGGCTTTTCAAAAAATCGCGATGGATTTTTTTGGCAGTAAATAACATGCAGCGGACCTTGTGATGACTGTACTAAGTGTCAATGTGAATAAAATCGCCTTGCTGCGCAATTCCCGTGGCAGAGATTTTCCTAGCGTTACTGGTTTCGCCCAGCAGGTTATTGCCCTAGGGGTTAAGGGTATTACCGTGCACCCGAGGCCGGACCAAAGACACATAACTCGCAAAGACGTGTTTGAATTGAGCGAGATGCTTAGTTCTTATCCTGATGTGGAGTTTAATATCGAGGGTTATCCCAGCAATGATTTTGTGGAGTTGGTTTTAGAGGTAAAACCACAGCAGTGCACTCTTGTGCCAGACTTGCCAGGACAATTAACTTCAGACCACGGCTGGAATATTAAGCAAAATGAAGTATTTCTCGGCGCCGTGCTAACTCGATTGAAAAACGCAAATGTGCGATCCAGCTTGTTTTTAGACCCATCTCTCGATGAAGTTCAACGTGTGCCAATGGTTGGCGCAGACCGAATTGAACTTTACACAGAGTCCTATGCAGAAAGCTTTGGTCAGCCCAATAACGATGCCATTCTTCAGCAGTTTACCGAAGCGGCAGCGATGGCGGCGAGTCTTGAGATCGGTGTAAACGCGGGTCATGATTTAAACTTGGAGAATCTCCCCAAATTTCTTCAAATACCTAATATTCTCGAAGTTTCTATAGGCCATGCGCTCGTGGTGGAGTCACTTCAGTTGGGGGTGAGTACCGTCATTGAGCAATATTTGTCTATTTGCCAAGTTAATCAGTCTGCAAGTTAAGGGCATATTCAGGCAAATTCAGTTAAGCTCATAGTCACTTAAATGCCGGGAGACTACTATGACTGACTTCGGTGTGTGCCGCTGCTTATGGAAGCGGCGCTTCAGGGCATTGATTGCAGAGTGTTTAAAATACTGCTGTTTATTGCTTCCTTTCTTAAGCCAGCCACTGGCAGCGAGTGAGCTCGATCTTTATCGTCTGGCTAGTGATATTCAAGCAGCTAGCACCTTTCTTGCAGATGACGTTAAGTATTCCCGCGGCTATGGCAGTGTGGGCCAACGGGCAGATCGATTAGCGCGAGAAGCCGCCCAACTAACAAATGCCATAAGGCAGCGCAGAAGTGCTTCAGTGATTCGCACTCAATTTGTCGACTTGAATAATCGATATGAAGATTTGGAGGATGCCTTTTTTCGAGCCTCCAGAAACTACTCTAGTGACGCTGTGTTGGCCCAGTTAAGTTTTATTAGTGAGCTGTTTTCTGAATTAGTGAATACTTACTACTACTCAGCAGAGTTTGCACCCCAGAGGTCTGTGATTACGGTGGTCAATCCAGTTACCCTGGTAAGGCCAGCTAGGCCAAATCAAATCGCGCCAGTTATCGGCTATGGTGCTGGACATCGAGTAGGCGGCGGGGAAACCGTCATTGTGGGTGCGAATAGGCAAAAACAGCGGGTTTCCGCTCGGGCGCGCAATGATGCCCATCGCACTGATGTGTTAGAGCGCCTTGAGAGTGTTCAGCAGCGTCATGGTGCTGGCGAGCGTGTAATTCGGTTAAGGGAATCCTCCCAAGCAGTATTGCCGCCAAAGAATCAGTAGCCACATTGTTAAACCTTATTCTCTGGTTGGCTATGTCCGAGCGCTAGCAAGTGTCGTGGATAATAAATTGGCGCTACACTTGGCCTATGTATTCCACTTGTCCTAAATGTGAGTATCAACGCCAGCCAAGCGATGAAGTCAGCGAAGACCAATGTCCAGCTTGCGGCCTCATTTTTTCCAAGTGGTTTAAAAACCTGCTAATAGAAGCCGAAATAAGTCAGATTCCTGAGATTAAGCACAAGTCATCTACCGTCCCTCGGTGGTTTAGCAGTTTACTTTTTCCCCCACGTTCCTCTCCGAGTAAGGGCGAGTTTGCTACTTATCTTTTTATTTGGTTGATACTGCTAGTGTGGGGTGTCGATTTCGTCTTGATGGATTTTCAGTCTAATGAGATCGGTCAAACATGGTTTCACAACATTGATTTGGTCTTCCATGAGGCAGGACATGTATTGTTTATGCCGTTTGGCAGAATCATGACTATTCTAGGTGGAAGTTTGTTTCAGGTTGCACTGCCTTTTGCACTCGGGGCCGCGTTTTTAACCTATAACAAAGATGCCTTTGCAGCATCGGCCTGTTTATGGTGGACAGGGCAGTCACTAATGGATGTGGCGCCCTATATTGCTGATGCAAGGGCGTTGATGCTACCTCTCTTAGGTGGCGGCACGGGCGCCGACAGGCCCGGGTCCCACGACTGGGAAAATTTGCTGAAGGCCTGGAATATGCTCGAATCGGACATAGTGATTGCCCGCTTCGTGGATTTTTTGGGGTCAGGTATCCTTTTTATGGCGCTAGCGTGGGGCGGCACCGCGCTCTATCTATACTATAAAGAGCTGATGGATTAATATCTGCGAGCACTCTTTATAGGCTTTCCTTTTGCAGCGTCAACTTTACTTTGGTTACTGGATTATTTTGGCTGGGTTTTTTACCCAGTTCATTGCTGTGGGGATGACAAACTACGTTGTTGGGTCGTTCATGATACCGATGACAGAGGAATTCGGCTGGAGTAGAGCTGAATTTTCCGCTTCTCGATCAATTGGTCAAATTATTCTTGCCGCCACAGGCTTTATCATTGGCGCGTTTATTGACCGCTATGGGGGAAGGCGGTTTATGCTAGGTGGAGGAGTCGTGCTTGCCATTTCCCTGCATAGCTTGAGCAGCATCACTAGCTTATCCCAATGGTTGATAATTAACGGACTAGTGCTAACCGCCGGTGCCGCGATGGTGGGCAACTTGGTGGTTAATGTGACTCTTGGCAAGTGGTTTGTGGAGAAGAGAGGGCGAGCGGTTGCCTTAGCGGGCATGGGAATATCTCTTGCTGGGGTTACTTTGCCTCCTGCGGTTACGTGGTTGATTGATAGTTTTGGCTGGCGTACAGCTTGGGAAGTGTTGGCCTATGCAGCGGCAGCAGTAACGTTGCCGGCGGCGCTAATCGTGAGGCGTAGCCCCGAGGATTTTGGGCTTCACCCTGACGGCAAAACCGATGCACAAGTGTTAGCAGGAGATGCTGAGGCCGCGGCAGCGGACTTCAACAAGTCCATGACCAGAGCTCAAGCAATGCGCACCTCCACATTCTATTTTTTAGTGTTGGCGTTTGGCTTGTTCCAAATCTCGATTACGGTGATGTTGGTTCAAACAATCCCTTTAATGACCGATGCCGCCTATTCGAGATCGGTGGCATCATTGATGATTTCACTGTCCTCCATTCCTGCCTTTTTGAGCAAACCTTTCTGGGGCATCATGATAGATCGCTATAACCCCAAAAAATTGGCGGCAATTGGAGCTGCTGTGACTGGCAGTGCCATTATTCTGATTGTCTTCAGTGTTTCTGCGCATATAGATAGTTTGGTCTACAGTGGTTTTCTCCTGATGGGTATTGGGTGGGGCGGATTACTGCCATTGCAGGAAGTCATATGGGCGTCATTTTTTGGCCGCCGATTCCTTGGTGCGGTGCGCTCTATGGCAATGCCTTTTACCTTTGGAATGTCTGCGATCGGGCCAGTTTTGGTGGGATATTACTACGATGCGGCAGGCAATTATGATGTCGCATTGCTTTTGATCGCTGGCTGCAACCTGGCATCTGCTGTATTGTTATTCTTCATCAAGGACTCCCCGCTGGCCTCCATCAGGGCGTAAATTTGCCCAAATGGGGATTCAATCAAGATTTTTATGTGAATTCTGTCACTTAATGGCCCAAAATCCTTGGATATAATGACTGTAATCGAGAGTATGCCAATCCGCGTAATACCCGATTGTGTCTTTACTTGGGTGAACTGCAAAGATTATGAACCAGTTAAGTTGTCGTCTTCCTGATCTAAAAGTGACCAAACCACAAGGTTTGTCCTCACGATTGTTTTTTCAGGTCTACAGCGGAGCCAATGCTATTGCGTTTGCTCAGCTGAGCTCTCGAACCCCAAGGTCCCGTTTGTCCGCTACAATTACTGATCAAGAAATGCCTGGCATCAGCTATTGCCTTAGGAACATCGAAGTAGCTCATCATTATCGAAACAAGGGTGTCGGTTCCGCTTTGCTGCATGAGGTCATCGATTTTTGTAAGCAGGAGCGAGTGAGCGCGCTGTATGGTGAGGCTAAAGGTGATCTGGATGCTTTGCGGAAATGGTACAAAGGCGAAGGTTTTGAGCTGGATGAAGTTAATAACATTCAGCTACGCTTGAGCCGCTAAGCCCTAATTTTGCTCAGCTATAGCGCGCAGCGCTGGTTCTAAAACTCCCCACACATTGTTCACTATTATGCTCTGGGCCTCAGCCCGTGGATGGATGCCGTCGTTTTGCATCAGCTCTGGCTGCTGCGGAATGCCATCAATTAGAAACGGCACTAGGGCGATGTTATTCGACTCGGCCAATTCCCCATAGATTTGGAAAAAAGGCTCGGTGTAACGTGGTCCGTAGTTTGGTGGTATTTGAATCCCAGTGAGTACCACATCGGCGCCGTTTGCCTTGATTAGGTCTATCATGCGTTGCAAATTCTCTTTTAGCAGGGCGATGGGTAGTCCTCGCAAACCATCATTGCCGCCAAGCTCCAAAATGACTATCTCCGGTGAGTGAGCAGCTAAGATAGCTGGAAGCCTCGCCAGCCCGCCAGTGCTCGTCTCACCGCTGACTGAGGCATTGATCACAGTGACTGCAAGATTGGCTTTTTTGATTTTTTGACGGAGCAGATTCACCCATCCCTCTTCTTCAGCGATACCATACGCCGCGCTCAAGCTGTCCCCAAAAACCAGTAACGTTGGCGCAGCTGAGGCGGTGGCCGAGAATAAGGCCAGTTTTGCTACAACTAACAGGCTAAGTAATGAAAATTTAAGGGGTTTCATCGCATCGTTAAGGCTTGACGACCAATTATATGTTAAACCGACGGTTGGATTTGAGCGTAAACTAGTGGGTTAGACATCATTGTAGCCGACACAACGGCGTATACTCGAGTCTTAATTTTCCAATGTCGGACGGAAGACCAAAATCAAGAGATAAATTGTAATGATAGAAGTGCGAGATTTAGTTAAAAGCGTCAAAACCAGTGAAGGTCTTCTAACAATTCTTAAAGGTATCAACTTAACCATCGCAGAAGCGGAAACCGTGGCGATTGTCGGTGCATCAGGGTCTGGAAAGTCTACTCTGCTGGGATTGATGGCGGGATTAGACGCAGCTACCAGTGGTGATGTATTGCTGGACGGCAATTCACTAGCCGCTATGGATGAAGAACAACGAGCAGTCCTTAGGGGGCAATTGGTGGGTTTCGTGTTCCAATCGTTTCAACTGCTGCCTAGCCTCACGGCCATTGAAAACGTGATGTTACCTATCGAATTAAAAGGTGAGGCGAACCCGTTTGAGAAAGCCAAGCAGCTGCTTGAGCGAGTTGGATTGGAAGAGCGCTGGCACCATTACCCCAATCAACTTTCAGGGGGCGAACAGCAAAGGGTAGCTATCGCTCGGGCATTTGCGACCGAAGCTAGAATTCTGTTTGCGGATGAGCCTACTGGAAATTTAGACACGGTGACTGGCTCTAAAATTATTGAGCTGTTGTTTGCGCTCAATAGAGAATTTTCGACAACGTTAGTGTTAGTAACTCACGATGAAAGACTGGCCAAGAAATGTGATCGCAGTATTAGTCTGGTTGCCGGAGAAATCGTGAGCGATACAGTTAACGAGGAGACGGTTAGTGCCTAAATCTTCGGCCCACCTTATCTCTGATAACAAATCTTTTTCGATTCTTGTTTCCATCGCCCTGCGATTGCTTTGGCGTGACTTTAATGGTGGGGAAATTCGTCTGCTTTTTCTCGCATTAGTCATGGCTGTCACCTCAGTCACTGGCATTGCTTTATTCACCGACCGCCTCGAGCGCGCGCTCATACTCGAGTCGGCCAATATGCTTGCCGCCGATCGGGTTTTAGGAAGTGGCAGACCGCTGCCGGAGGAAATTTGGCTTGAAGCGCAAACCCGCAATTTGCGGACAGCGCAAACCTTGTCGTTTACTTCCATGGCGTTCTCCGATAGTGGAAATATGCTGGTGTCCGCTAAAGCAGTTAGTGACACTTACCCACTGCGAGGCGAAGTCATTATTACCGATGCGGCCTTTACTCGAGGAGTACCTGTGCTGAACGGGCCGCCGGCGGGCCAAGTCTGGCTGGAGACCCGAGCACTTCCCGCTCTCGGCATTGAGGTTGGCGATTCAGTTTATGTGGGAGAGGCAGAGCTAACCGTTGGTAAGATAATCATTGCTGAGCCAGATCGCTCAGGCGGCGGCATGTTAGATAATGCCGGTCCACGCTTAATGCTACATATGGACGATGTGGCTAAAACCAACGTTGTGCAGCTTGGCAGCAGGGTCAGTTATCGCTATTTGTTTGCAGACGATAATTTAGCCAATTTGGATGCGTTTGAAGAGTGGGTGAGTGAGGAATACGAAGGTGAGTATCGACTTCGGGATGTGCGTGATGAGAGCCAGGAGGTAAGCGATGCCCTGAGCCGAGCCGAAAGCTTTTTGCTACTTGGTTCTCTATTTGCCGTGCTGCTTGCAGGTGTTGCGATTGCCTTAACTGCAAAGCGCTACAGCGAACGCCACTTTGACTATGTGGCTATTCTCAAGACATTCGGCTGTACGTCAGCGCAGATAAGTTTTATCTATCTCGCCATCCAACTGGCGTTGGCAGCAATTGCCATTGTGGTTGGCAGTTTGCTGGGCTGGCTTGTGCACATGGGCATACTCTCGTTGCTCCAATCTGTAATTACTGTGGAACTTCCGGATGCCGGTTATCAGGCCTATGTTGTGGGTTCATTAACTGCACTAATTTGTTTGCTGTCCTTTGCTCTGCCGCCATTGCTTGCCCTGAAAGAGACGCCGCCACTTCGGGTGCTGCGCAAAGACATTAGCCAACAGACCATCGGTGATAGTGTGCCGTATTTTTTCGGCATTGGCGGTGCAGTTTTTTTGGTGCTTTGGTATAGCCAAGATTTTATTCTTACTTCGGTGCTGGTAGCGTCAGTTGCGGCAATAGCGGTATTTTTGTCTGTAGTCTCTTACTTATTCTTGAAGACAACCGGTTCCGTTGGCATGAAAGCAGGCAGTGCATGGAAACTTGCTATGACTGCAGCACGCCGACGAAGAAAGCAAAATGTTCTGCAAGTGATGGTGTTTTCCATCACCATCATGTCGCTTCTTATCCTTACTTTGTTGCGAACAGACTTAATAAACGATTGGCAAGCGCAGCTGCCAGAAAACACGCCTAATCACTTCATGATGAACATTGCTCAAGCACAGGTACCAGAAATAGAGAGTTTTTTTGCAGCGAATGGCATCAGTGGTAACACGTTTTACCCTTTGATTAGTGCTCGAGTAAAAACGATAAATGGCGCCGACCCTCAGCCCCAGGACGAGCTTGGTGATGAAGAGTCTAGTGGCACGCTCACCGAAGGCGCTGGTGAATCCAATAGTCGCTATGATGAACTTCGAAGTTCGCTAGAGCAGACGTCCACCCCCCAAGATGGGGAGGCCGGCCCTGATGAAGCCGAAGAAGAGGATCAAGTGGGAGGCCGTTTAAGCCGCCGGCAAGTCACTTGGGCAACAAATTTGCCGGCTGATAATCGTATCACCGGCGGTGAATGGTGGGGAGAGAACCCGGCAGCGGGGTTTGTTTCCATCGAAGACGACTATGCGAGCTGGCTCGGAATCGAGTTGGGCGATAGCATTGAATTCGAGATTAACAATCAAACTATCGCCGCAGAGGTTAGCAGTTTTCGCAGTGTGCGCTGGGATAATATGCAGCCTAATTTCTTCATCATATTTTCTCCCGGGACTATTGACCATTTGGGAGCCACGTTTATTTCTACGGCGCTGATGGAAAGAGAACAAAAAATTCTGCTTAACGATTTAATTAGAATGTTTCCCACTGTGGTTGTGGTCGAGATCGATGCATTGATCGAACAGATTCAAACGATTATCGCTCAAGTCACTTCTGCTATCGAACTAATCTCTGTGTTGGTGTTGGTAAGTGGTGCCCTTGTTTTACTGTCTTGTGTCAATGCGACTCTAGATGAGCGATTTCATGAGAACGCGATCCTTCGGACTCTCGGAGCTGGTAAAAAACTCATTCTTAATAGTTTGCTGATCGAATTTGCGTTTATTGGGGTCATTGCAGGTTTGGTGGCAACACTTGGCGCAGAGGCCAGTCTATACTACCTACAAGAGGAAATATTTGAACAAGAGTTCAGTTTTCACTACTGGGTTTGGCTAGCGGGGCCTTTGGTTGGAATGCTAGTGATAGCAGGTCTGGGGGTAAATTCGACTCGAGAAGTAGTGAGTATTTCTCCGCTTAACGTTCTGCGGCGCATTGGTTAAATTCGGCACTCTAGTGGCTTGAATTTAAGCAAATTACCCTCATTTTTCGCCTTCGAATAGCTTCGCAATTGGAGGTCATTCAGATTGTGAGTATACTTGTGAGCTTAAATTAATCGTGAGCTGGAGGAATAGTTAATGAGACTCTTTACACTGAGATCTCTATCATTTGCCACTATGTCGATTCTGTTGTCTACGTTCAGCTATGGCCAGCTATTGAAAGATGTCGTAGCGGAAGAATGCGTCTATGGTGACTGCATCAATGGTCGGGGCACCATGGAGCTCAAAACCCCTTGGGGTCTTGGTAAGTACGTTGGCGAGTTTAGAGATGGGGAATTTCACGGCTCTGGCAGGTTGGAGATTCCATTGTCCTTCACTGCAGAAGCTGTCTATAAAGGTTCGTGGAACATGGGTGTTCGGGAAGGGCGTGGCACCTATTGGAACGGCAAAGATTCTCTATACATAGGCGAGTGGCGCGAAAATAAACGTAATGGACATGGTTCTTACTTTTTTAAAATGCCGCGCTGGGAAGAGAACAAAAATTCTGAGTTTTGGCTACGGGAAAATACCGAAAATTATACGGGTCAATTCCTTAACGATCACTACCACGGTAAAGGTGTTTTTCGCTGGGAGAATGGATCCCGCTATGAAGGTGAATTTTTTGCCGGAAACAAGCACGGCATGGGAACGTTTTATTATGCAACCGGCAATGCTCGACAACAGGTTTGGAATTACGGCGATTTTGTTCGTTAAACGGAATTTTTTTTGCCAACAGGGCATAGATTATGGATTTAGAATCACTGCGACGGGATTACCTAATGGGTGGTCTGGAGCTGGATCAATTAGACAGAGATCCATTCAAACAGTTTGAAGTTTGGATGCAGCAGGCCATCTCTTTAGAATTGCCCGACGCAAATGCCATGACAGTGGCGACTGTATCTGCCGATGGGCAACCATCGCAGCGTATCGTGTTGTTAAAAAGTGTTGATCAAGACGGATTCGTTTTTTACACCAACTACGGCAGCCGCAAGGCGAGTGAGTTGGCTGCTAATCCTAAAATAAGTGCCCACTTCCCATGGCATGCTATAGAGCGACAAGTAAAAGTGTGCGGAGTCGCCCAAAAAGTGTCAGCAGCGCAATCGTTAAAATACTTTGCAAGTCGACCATTCGATAGTCAAGTAGCCGCCGTAGCCTCTTCACAAAGTGCCGTGCTCAGCTCCAGAACTGTTTTGTTAAATCAGTTTGAAGCTCTAAAGCAGAAGTACCAGCAAGGTAAAATACCTTTCCCAGATTTTTGGGGTGGATATCGCATTATCCCTTCAGAGATCGAGTTTTGGCAGGGTGGCGCCAATCGCTTACATGATCGGTTTCGTTATTTGCGCAGCGAAACAGGAGAATGGACCATCGACCGGCTGGCGCCATAGATACCTTTGCTACTTGGGTCGCCAAGGCTTAAGTTTTTTTGCGGCTAACACTTTTTTAAGGCGCGCATACTGCGGAATACCATTTTTGAAAGGTGGATAGTCTTCACCGCTGATTAAGGGAGCAAAATAGGCTCGGCCTTTGTCGGTAATTTGAAATCCATCTTTAGAAATAAAGTCTCTTGGCATCATCTTTTCTTTATTGGCGACCTCAGCTAGCTTTGCCTCGCCGATGGACCAAGTGTATTTTTTACCTTTGCCTCGAACAATAGTTGGCATAACCGCGTTTTTGCCGGCAATGGCAAACTCCACAGCCGCTTTGCCGACAGCATACGCTTGTTCCACATCTGTGCTCGATGCTATGTGTCTTGCTGCACGCTGCAAATAATCGGCAACGGCCCAGTGATATTTGTAACCTAGTTCGTCGTTGATCATTTTTGCAATATAAGGTGCCACGCCGCCTAATTGGGCGTGCCCAAATGCATCGACGCTACCAGCCTCGGCCAAAAATCGTCCGTCTTTCGTTTGAGCTCCCTCGGAAACCACAATAGCGCAGTAGCCGAATTTCTTTACGCAGCTTTTTACTTTGGCTAAAAACTTTTCACGGCTGAAGGGAATCTCTGGAAATAGAATAATATGGGGAGCATCACCTTCTTGCTCGCAGGCAAGGCCAGCAGCACCAGCGATCCACCCTGCATGTCTGCCCATTACTTCCATCACAAAAACTTTAGTAGAGCTTTCGCACATTGAGGCTACATCGAGTCCCGCTTCTCGTATGGAAACCGCTACATATTTGGCGACAGAGCCAAATCCTGGGCAGTTATCCGTTATTGGTAGGTCATTGTCCACGGTCTTGGGCACACCAATACAGGTAATGGGATAATTCTTTTCGATACTCAATTGGGCAATTTTATTCGCCGTGTCCTGAGAATCACCTCCACCGTTGTAGAGAAAATAACGAATATTATGTGCTTTAAACACATCCATCAGTCGTTCGTATTCACGACTATTTTCACTATAAGACTTTAGTTTGTAGCGACAAGAGCCAAACGCGCCTGCTGGCGTATGCTTGAGTGCGGCAATAGTCTTAGTCGATTCCTTACTTGTATCTATGAGATTTTCATTAAGAGCACCGACAATGCCATTGAGGCCAGCGTATACTTTGCCAATTTTGTCTTTATGCGCGAGCGCGGTTTCGATGACACCACAGGCGCTAGCGTTGATGACGGAGGTTACGCCTCCAGATTGTGCATAAAATAGATTTGCTTTGCTCATACAGACCAAGTCGCTCTTTAGAAATGAGAATAAATTTTGGAAACGTCATGTTACTCGTTGGGGCAATTCCTTGCTAGTAGCGAAGTATTGGTGCCACAATCGTCATTCAAAGTACAAGCAGCTTAGGTTTACCAGTTATGCGATTAATTATTGGGATGTCGGGAGCCAGCGGGGTTATTTTTGGCATCCGTTTGCTAGAAGTTCTCAAACAAGATCAAGACGTGGAGACTCATTTGATTCTGTCAGATTCAGCCAAGCTGAATATTGGCATTGAAACCGACTACGCGGTGGCTGACGTGAAAGCCTTGGCGGATCATGTTCATTCTAATAAAGACATCGCTGCGAACATTGCGAGCGGCTCTTTTCAGACAGCAGGAATGATTGTTGCACCCTGTGCCATGAAAACACTGTCTGCAATCGCCAATTCCTATGCTGATTCTCTTATTGTAAGAGCGGCGGATGTGATCCTAAAGGAGCGGCGCAGATTAGTCTTAGTGCCTCGAGAAACTCCATTGCACGTGGGGCACTGCGAATTGCTTTTAAAGGCGAGTCAAATTGGGGCTATTATTGCCCCGCCAATGCCGGCAATGTACATTAATCCAACCTCTATCGATGACTTGGTTAATCATCATGTCGGTCGAGTGCTTGACTTATTTGATCTCGATGCGGGGATCGTAAAACGTTGGCAAGGGTCGCGTTCAAGTAAGTCTTAACATGGTTCCTTTTGTGCACGGTTCGGATCAGCCCAACCAGCATGTCTCAATATCAGGAGTAAACCAATATGCGTAGCTTTATAGTGATTACCGGCTTTGTGTTGGCTCAATTGTGCACGGCACAGGTGAATGAGCCAAACTGGGAAGCCTTGGAAGATGAAACGCTTGAGCATTTTAGGGCACTGCTGCAATTTGATACCAGCGACCCCCCTGGTCGTGAACTGCCTGCTGCGGAGTATGTCAGGGATGTATTAGCGGCAGAAGGAATTCCAGTTGAGATGTTTGCAACGGACCCAAATCGGCCCAATGTTATTGCTAGGCTTAAAGGCAATGGCAGCAAACGGCCATTGTTGATCATGGCTCATACCGATGTTGTGAATGTTGATCCAGAAAAATGGACTTTCCCTCCATTCAGCGCCACCGTTGATGATGGTTACGTTTATGGGCGCGGTGCAGTTGATGACAAAGACAATTTGGCGTCTGCATTAATGGTGATGCTGGAGCTCAAGCGTAATAACGTCCCCCTCGACCGCGACGTGATTTTTCTGGCGGAGTCTGGGGAAGAGGGTGCGACTGAATTTGGTATTGAGTTTATTGTGAATAATCACTTTGATCAGATTGAGTCTGAAATTTGTTTGGCAGAAGGCGGCTCGGTTGCGCGAGTGAATCGCGAAGTTCAATATGCCGGTATTCAAACTGTAGAGAAAATCCCTTATCGAATTGAGTTAAAAGCCACAGGTGTGGCTGGTCACGGTTCCGTGCCCCTGCAGTCTAATTCTGTAGTTCGCTTGGCAAAAGCTGTAGCTGCAATAGCTGACTGGCGCTCGCCGGTGCGGCTTAACGAAACCACAGCAGCGTATTTTCAGAGGCTTGCTGGAATATCCCCAAGTGCTGACGCGCAGCGCTACCTAAATGTACTGGACCCTGCAACTGTCGCAGATTCAGATGCTTATTTCCTCGCTAATGAACCTCGCCATGCGTCAATGCTACGCTCTTCTTTGTCTCCCACAATATTCAACGCGGGCTATAGAATTAATGTCATTCCCTCGGAGGCCACCGCCAGCGTTGATTTTAGAGCGTTGCCCGATGAGGACATTCCAGCATTCTTGCAGGCCATCCGCGGCGTGATTAACGATCCAAGTGTTGAGGTGGCCTTGGGTGATCGTAATACTCGACCGCCCGGCCAAGCGAGCCTTCAGACGCCCGCTTTCGCGGCGATTGAGGAAAACATATCCAAACACTATGGCGTCACTACTCTACCTACGATGAGCACCGGCGCAACCGATATGGCTTATCTGCGTAATCGAGGAATTCAGTGCTACGGCATCGGCCCTGCGATTGATACCGAAGATGCCGCCCTTGGGTTTGGGGCGCACAGTGATCAAGAGCGAATCTTAATTAGTGAATTACACCGCTTTGTAAGATTTAATTGGGATGTGGTGATCGATTTGGCAGCGAGTCGATAGTCACTTTGTAAAGTAATGGCGAGTGAAACCGGGCGCTGATTTAGGGCAGGATTGGGGCAATTTTGCAGCTTGCCTCTTGACTGCCGCAGCGACCAATGGTTTTCTTAGGTTTTGGCAACGGCGGCTCGATTCACGGCGAATTAGTTCTTACGCTTAAGTTGTCTAGCAATTTTAATTATTAAAGAGGTTGGCATGCTTTCTAAAAGCGTAGGTTTCGCTAGATATTCCAAAGGGCTATGCTGGATCGTTTCTGGAATTTGGTTAGCACTCTCACTGCTAACGTTTACCGGAAATGCCGAGAATTCCACCATTAACGGCTTGCTCTGGTTTGCCGGAGCAGTAGCATTTGCTATCTCTGCGCTATTTCTTAGTAAGGAAGACAGTGCAAGCAATTCTACTTCGAGTAATAGCGAGCCTCAGGCTTAGTCCTTTGCCTGTGTGCTATGCTCGGCAAGCACATTGAGCAGTTTTTCTAGTTCCGCGGAGCGAGCCAACCCCACGCGGTCCAGCAGTTTTGCTAAATTGTGCTGAATCGCTGGGCCTGATTCACGAATTTGCCCCTCAGCACTGTCACCCTGCGCTAAGCGTTCTAATGCAAACAGCTGCATTTTCTCAGCGCTTAACTCAACTGTTTTAATCTGCTGGCGAAGGGTATTGAACTCCTCACTCTCTCTCATTTCCGCAGGCCCTGTGTTTTTCATCCAAGTCCGCGCATTCCGCAGGGGCTGTACGACTTGTTGGCGCCATTTCTCTGAGTGGAGATAGGCGGCGTCAAGCACACCAGATGGCAACGACCCTCTAGTCGATCCATACCAGCAGCAGAACAAGACGAGATTTACATCCAGTGCGTAGGAGTTCTGTAGCGTCAAACAGGTCTCAGCCACACTTGGTTTAGCGTAGATAGCCAGTGAAAAGGGCCAAAATTTTTGTGATGTATTTGTCATCTTGGATCAATGAGTTCCGTTAGTTATCAGCAGCTTAATGGATTTTGTGGTATAAGATGCAGCGATTTCGTTATAACAATGATTTGTTGGCCAAGCATGCACATACACATTTTAGGGATTTGCGGCACCTTTATGGGCAGTTTAGCAGTAATTGCTAAGCAGATGGGGCACCGCGTCAGTGGCAGTGATGAGAACGTTTATCCTCCCATGAGCACTCAGTTGGCCAGCCAAGGCATTGAGTTGATTGAGGGTTATAAGGCGTCGCACCTGCACCCAAAGCCGGATTTAGTCATCATCGGTAATGCGCTTACCCGAGGTAATCCTGCAGTTGAAGCGATTCTTAATGAAGGTATTCACTATACATCGGGCCCTCAGTGGTTATCCCAATTCGTCTTGCATAATAAATGGGTGATAGGCATTGCCGGAACTCACGGTAAAACCACCACAAGCGCAATGACTGCATGGATTCTCGAATATGCGGGCTATAAGCCTGGGTATCTCATTGGTGGTGTTGCTAACAATTTTCCAACATCGGCAACCCTCGGCGACTCCTCATTTTTTGTCGTCGAGGCAGACGAATATGACACCGCATTTTTCGACAAGCGCTCAAAATTCGTACACTACTCACCCAGAACTGCAGTCATTAACAATCTGGAGTTTGACCACGCGGATATTTTCCCCGACTTGGATGCTATTAAAACCCAGTTTCACCACTTGGTCAGAACTATTCCTGGAGAGGGTAAGATAATTCATCCCTATGGTGAGGCTGCCATAGACTCAGTGCTTAGCCGAGGTTGTTGGACGAAGCGGCAGCAATTTGGTGTCTCCGTCCCCAACGAAATTTGTCAAAAACTTGCTGCTAACGGCGGTACTTTTTGGAATGCTGAGCTTCACGACGACCATGGTGGCGAATTTGAACTAACAAAATACGGTCAAGGATCAACGGGTGAAGTAGTTAGCCGCTCTGTTATTAATTGGCAGTTGAACGGTCTGCACAACGTAAAAAATGCCATGGCTGCGCTAGCAGCGGCTCATCATGTTGGGGTAGATGTTGTTTCTGCTGCCGAGGCACTAGAGAAATTCGGTGGCGTTAAACGGCGCATGGAACCGCGCGGTAATGTACAAGGCGTCTATGTATACGACGACTTTGCACATCATCCCACCGCAATCGAAACGACCCTAAAAGGTATGGCTGCAAAGCTACCTGGGGAGTATCACGAATCTCGGCTAATTGCGGTCATTGAGCCACGTTCGAACACCATGAAGTTAGGCGTGCACCAAGACCAACTAGTAGCCGCTTGTCAAAATGCGGATATGGTTATTTGGCAAACGCCGGAGCGCTGTGGATTGAATTTTAGCGAAATGATCGCAGCGAGCAAAACTCCGGCTTATGCGTTCAGAGAAGTGGACGAAATCGTGACCTTTTTAGAAGAGAATACCCGTCCCGGTGATCATGTTGTAGTAATGAGCAATGGCGGTTTTGGTGGCATTCATGAAAAGCTATTAGCCGCGTTGAAATAGGCTATCACTGTTGTAAGTTGCCGTGCCGCGACTCTCGCTGCCGTCAGTTTTAGATGAAAAACAGCTCAATAGGTTTTACACTAACCCCATGTCAGAGATTAAAGAAATCCCCCTGTTTCCGCTGCGGATCGTTGCCTTTCCGGGTAGTAGGATTGATTTGCAGATATTCGAGCGCCGCTATATCGATCTTGTTACGTCATGTCTGAAGGGAAACACTGGTTTCGGCATCTGCCTGCTGAAGCAAGGTGATGAAGTCGTAGTCAGCAAAACCAAACAGACAATCCACAGAATTGGAACTCTAGTAACGATCGCCGACTGGGATCAGCTCGATAACGGACTATTGGGTATAACCGTCGAGGGCTCAGCAAAATTTAAAATACAGGACTGTTGGCAAGAAGACAGCGGGCTCCTGCATGCCAAAGTGGAATTTAGTGAGAGTGATGTTGTTGGAGGGCAGGAAATTCCCCTGCAGGATCAGCACAGCGGCTTAGCTGATCTGCTTGAGAGTTTAGAGAATCATCCTCTAGTCGAGCAGAAAAATCTGACTATCAATTATGACAATTTATGGGATTTGGGTTGGCGATTAAGCGACCTGATGCCTTTGGAAGTAGAGCAAAAGCAGGAGCTGCTTGAATTTGACGATCCCTGGCAACGTATTGAAAAAATTGAGGAGATCGTTGCTCATCTTGCCAACGAAGGTTGAGACCTAGAGGGCTAAACTGGTTCTCATCCATGAATCTGTTTTAATGATGACTCTTCACTCTAAACGAGCTGGAAGACAATTACCGTGCTAAGCGATTTAATCGACACCTCGAATTGGAGTCACGAGCAGTGGCTGGCCGCGTTGATCATGGCCTTTATCATTATCACAATCTTGGTTGTGATAAAGCGGCTTTTTAGTTTATTTCAATATTCCAAGCGGCCTAAGTACAAGCCCAACCTCCGGCCCCTGCGGCGGGTTCGGCACCGTCAAGAGAAACAGTAAGCATGATTACATCGGGATTTTCATTGCGTTCAATGCTTTGCTTTCTCGGTGCTGCAAGCGCTTGCATTTTACCTTTTACGAGCCATGGGATAATTATTCGCCATGACGTTCGCGCTGACGCTTATGAAGTTAACAGCGCAGACTATCCCGCAGTATTTTACCTAGAACAACAAGGTAGCCGCAGAGTGTGTGCTGCGACGGTTATACATCCACGCTGGGCAATCAGTGCGGCACACTGCATGGATGAAACAACCTTAGGGGATACCATCGCCAATAAACGCCGTTTTGCTGTGGAGGTGGGGGGTAAGACTCGAGAAATCGATGCAATTATTAAGCATCCGGATTTCGATCTTAATTCCGCCACTGATGTGGACTTGGTGTTGTTGCGCTTTCGCAAAGAGTCCAACAGTCCAGCTCCCTATCCACTTCAGTTAGCCTCAGACGAGTTGGGAGCAACCGTACGCATAGTGGGATGGGGCTACTTCGGCCTCGGGCTAAACGGCAGACAATTTGATGATGGAAAAATGCGCATGGCTAAAAACACGATCGACTATGCGCAGGGCAGATTACGCATTAGTTTTGATGATCCAAGACTGTTGGAAAGCGCTCCTAATCAACTTGAAGGAATGCCGAGCCTAGGGGATAGCGGCGGTCCTGCGTTAATTGAGGGGGAAACAGGGCTTGTACTCGCTGGCATTGCCATAGGTGAAATTAAGGGCCCGGACTTTTCTGAGGAAACTCAGGGTAAGTATGGTTCCGTTGCGGTGTACGAGCGTCTATCTTCACATATAACATGGATCGAAACCGTTATTGGCAGTAAGGCACCTTTCGATAGCTGAGGCTTAATATGATTAAAAAATTATTGATATCCATACTGGTAGTCGTCGCAATTGTTGTGGGCGCAGCCTTTTATTACATTGATTCTATCGTGAAAGGCGGGATCGAAGTGGTTGGCAGTGACGTGTTAGGCACACGAGTAACCGTCGATTCGGTGTCAATTTCGCCTTTGAGTGGTAATGGCACCATTAGGGGCCTAACCATTGCTAACCCAGACGGATTTACATCCCCTTACATTATGCAGCTCGGCGAGGTTAAAGTGGCTTTAAATGTTGGGTCTTTGACCGGAGAGGTAATCGAAATAACCGAGATATCAGTGATAGAGCCGGTCATTACTTATGAGACAAAAATCACCACCGACAACATGCGAGCTCTACTCGCTAACCTTCCCTCAACCGGCAACGATGAAGTACAAAACGCGCCAGCTGAGGGGGCGGGAGCTGGGATTATAATCAATGAGTTTAGTCTTACTGGTGCTCAGGTGAATCTGGTTGCCTCAATAATAGAACAGTCATTTACACTTGCGGACATTAGGCTCACCAATATAGGCACCGAGAACCAAGCGGCGACGGTATCGCAAGCGCTCGAAGTAGTCATTAGAGCCATCAGCCGTGCACTGATTAATGCAGATAGGCCCGGTCTCAGTGAACTGCGAGAATCCGTTGAAGGACGAGTGCAAGAATCCGTTGAGCAAGCTGAGGAGGCTGTGCAGCAAGGGATTGAAAATGCGCGAAGTCGCTTGACCAACATCTTGAACCAATGATGTTGGCTTAGAGCATCCACTGTTTAGCGGCGCCAGAAAGTACCGCTGATTCTTTGCTGAAAATAGCGCCAAGTAGCCTCTTGGTTCACTTGATAGACGCTTTTATATGAATTGGCTAACTGAGTGTAGCTGGGCGCGTCAGCGTCCCATCACTTTTTGGCGTCCAAAAGCGTTCCTCGCAGATTATTCTATTTGGGTGGTTCCACGCTAAGTTGGCTCAGAATTCAGGGATTGGATGCAGCGTCCGTCTGAGGGAAACAGCTTAGTTGTTTGTCCAGAGATCCCATAGGCCAGTAGCCCCAGCCATTCCCTCAGTGCTAATTTCAATTGGGCTAGATTGCCCGAAAAATCATATTGTATACGAAGCATTGATCCGGCTGCGGTGTGATGATCGACAGGATAGGGTGTAACCGGCCACTGATGTTTGCAGAACACACCTACTGCTCTGGGCATGTGATAGGCCGAGGTGACTAGTATCCAACTCTGCTCAGGTTCAGGTTGCACCAAGTCTTTGCTATTGCGAACGTTTTCAATGGTGTTGCGGGACTGGCTTTCGTAGATGACGGCTCTTTCTGACAGACCCAATTGCTCAAACAAGATTTGCGCACTCTCAGCCTCTGGAAAGGCCTGTTGTAGAACTCTTCCGTTGCCTCCGGTGAATACCAATTGAGCATTAGGATAGAGGCCAGATAGATAGGCAAAGGTAGTCATCCTTTCTGCTGCATCATTCAGTTCGGGTTGGTTCCATGATGCTGAAAGGACAGGAGCGATTGCTCCTCCTAATACGATGATGCCAGTTGCGTCAGCAGGTAGCGCGACGTTGCTGGGGAATCGTTTTTCAAGGGGGGCTATAAGCCACTCGCCTACCGGAAAGAAGGCTATCAGGATTGCAAACAGAGCAAGAATGGAGGCTAGCCGCCGCGCTAGTTGCGCTCTGTTCAGCGCTGCTGCTAACCAAGCGCCAACGCCAACAATCAGTAGCAGGCTGTCTGGGGAGACAAGCGCCCAGCTAAACTTGGCGAAACTAAAAAAAATACTGTCCATGTGGCCAGTTCCCTCTAGAAGTGCGGCAGCAGCGTGAGTGAGTCTGCCGGAAGTGTTGAAATCGAGGCTAGCGCAACCAGCGAGAAGAGGCTACAGATAAGTCATTAAGTCGCTTAGAAACTTAAGATGAATTTGCTACACTCGGGCTTTTCCCATCAACTCGTGTTAGGAGCAGTTTAAATGACGATTAAAGTAGGCGATAAGGTTCCATCAACCGGTTTCAGCGTGATGACGTCTAAGGGCCCACAACCAATCAGTAGCAGCGATGTTTTTGCTGGTAAAAAGGTTGTGTTTTTTGCCGTGCCTGGTGCGTTTACACCGGGATGTTCCATGACGCATTTGCCGGGCTTTGTGGTTGATGCAGATGCAATCAAAGCCAAAGGCGTCGACACAATTGCGTGTATGTCAGTCAATGACGCATTTGTCATGGGGGCTTGGGGAGATGCGCAAAACGCTGAACAGCTATTGATGCTAGCTGATGGCAATGGCGATTTTACTAAGGCTATTGGGCTAGAGCTTGACGCGAAAGGCTTTGGCATGGGTATTCGGTCTCAGCGTTTCGCAATGATCGTCGACGATGGAGTGGTTAGTCACTTAGCGATCGAGGCGCCAGGTGAAATTAAGGTAAGCACGTCAGAGGCTATTCTCGCAGCACTCTAGTAACACTGTTCAGGCATTCGACAATTGAATGTCTGAATATTTTTATATCTACCAAGACTCGGTATAGCAGAAACCATGATCACCAAAACATTGGATTACTTTCATAACGATACCGCCCTTGAAGCGTTTGTAGCTTTTGAACCTACTGACGAGGCAAAACCACTTGTAATGATCGCACATGATTGGAGCGGTCGCCGGCAATTTGCCTGCGACGCTGCGCTGAGAGTGGCGAAGATGGGCTATGTCGGCTTTGCACTAGATATGTATGGTAAGGGCGTGTTAGGTGAAGATGGCAATGTTGAACTGAATTCGTCATTAATGAATCCGTTAGCGACAGACAGGCAGCTGCTGAGAGACAGAATGCTTGCGGCGCTGGCTTTTGCGACATCCCTGCCAGAAGTCGATAGTGCCAAAACTGCTGCCATTGGCTACTGTTTTGGCGGCATGTGCGTTTTGGAATTGGCAAGATCGGGCGCCGATGTAAGAGGGGTTGTGAGTATTCACGGCATTCTCTCGGCAGGAAAGATAGCCAACGGTCTTATTAAATCCAAAGTGCTTTGCTTACATGGCCAAGATGATCCCATGGTGCCACCAGAGCAGGTGCTTCAGTTTACAGAAGAAATGACAAAAGCAAACGTCGATTGGCAGTTGCATGCCTATGGTAATACGCTGCATGCCTTTACTAATCCTGCCGCTAACAATCCGGCTGCAGGCACTCAATACAAACCCGTAGCGGAGCGGCGGGCATATCTGGCGATGCAAAATTTCCTCACTGAGATTTTCGCTTAGGCAGCCGTTGAAATTTCAAAGGGCTTTAAAATAAAAAGAAGGGAAGTTCATGTCTGACGCGGTTTCTTCATCAATTAAACTCAGCGAGGACGACTCGCTGCGTAGCCGAGTTGGGCTTGTTTTAGGCCCAGTAGTGTTTTTTTTCCTATTGATTTTTGTCGACCTAGACCCACAAAATCCGCTCATCAGCCGGATGGTGGCTATAGTTGCCTTAATGGCAATTTGGTGGATTACAGAAGCGATTCCGCTTGCCGCCACTGCCTTGTTGCCTATTGTCTTGTTCCCCATGTTGGGCATCATGCGGGGCCGCGAGTTACCGGCGGATAGTCGAATTGATTTCAGCTCTGTCGTAATGCGCGGCGACTATAAACCGTCGGACTTCGATATTATTTTTCCGAATGTTGCCAATCAGTATATGGATTGGATCATTCTGCTTTTCATGGGCGGCTTCATGATCGCCATTGCAGTGGAAAAATGGAACCTGCATAAGCGAATTGCGCTACACATACTCAGATTGATTGGCGGTCAGCCCCATCGGCTAGTGCTTGGTTTTATGCTAGCGACGGGGTTTCTCTCCATGTGGTTGTCGAATACCGCCACAGCATTAATGATGATGCCAATGGGGATGTCTCTTATCCTACTTTACGAAGAGTTAAACGAAAAAATAAAGGCAGAGGGCGGCACAGTCAGTGACAGAGCCCCAAATTTTGCTCTCAATCTGCTACTCGGGATAGCTTACTCTTCATCAATCGGAGGGTTGGCTACCTTAATAGGCACGCCGCCAAACGGTGTGCTGATTACCCAGCTTTCTCAGCTTTTTCCTGAAGCGCCAGAGATCACATTTTCCACATGGATGCTATTCGCGCTGCCTCTAAGTGCGGTTTATATGATAATTGCTTGGATTGTGCTCACGAGGTTTGTGTTTCCTCTGCCGGCCACAACACCCTTTAGTGGCCAAGAATTTATAAGAGGCGAAATCAAAAAGCTTGGCAAAATGAGGTCGGAAGAAAAACGCGTTGCGATAGTTTTTGGATTAGCCGCCCTTTTGTGGATGACACGCAAAGAGCGCCTGTTTGGAGATGATGTTGATATATTTGGTTGGAGTTACTTCTTGGATCAGTTCCTGATTAGCATCGGTACATCCCCTGTGGGCTACCTGCTCGATGACGGTACAGTATCTATAGCTATGGCTCTCTTGCTATTTATCATTCCCGCTAGCAAATCTGTAGGCGGTCGTCTTTTAGACTGGGATGACGCGAAAAAAGTGCCTTGGGGAATTCTTTTGCTTTTTGGTGGCGGCCTCGCTTTAGCCAAAGGCTTTGACACCTCCGGTTTGTCCTTATACATCGCCGAAATGCTGCAGCAGAGTCTCGGCGCCGCCAGCCCATTGGTAATTGTGGTTAGCACCGTTGGAGTGATCACAGGGCTTACAGAGGTCATGTCTAACACTGCAACAATTTCCTTGGCGGTGCCAATTATGGCAAGTATGTCCCAGGCGATCGAAGTTCATCCCCTCTTGCTTTTGATTCCTACCACGTTAGCTGCCTCCTGTGCTTTCATGCTCCCAGTTTCTACGCCACCGAATGCGATAGTTTATGGGTCGGGCAGGGTGCCAATTATGCAGATGGTGAAGGCGGGTTTGTGGCTAGACTTGATCTCGGTCGTCATTTTAACGGCTTTTGTGTATACCTTGGGTCATCTGACGTTTGATGTTTTGGGCAGTTTTCCTCAGTGGGCAATACCTTGATTTAATTCGGGTTGTTTGGCAAAAAATGCGCTTGAGGTTTTGACAATATGCGCTTTGTGCTAATGTTCGCTAATGCTTATTGTCTCAAAGTTGAGAAAATGTGCTAACTCATTGAAATAAATAGAATAAAAATTATAAAGAGTGCTATAAAGACCTATCAAAACCCGTGTAGTCGGCATAGAATTGCGGATTTAATCTGGATTAAATTCGATTGTATGGGCAATGGAGCGGCGTCTGTTATCGCCAATGTAGGTTTCGAGCGTTGGCCAGATAGGGTGTGAAAAACCAAATAAAAATATGAATGATCCACTAATCGTCAATAAATCCCTTAAGCCTTGTCCCGCTGGCGATGATCACTGCACCAACTTGGCAGAAGTGGAGCGCTTGCGCGAGGAAGTTCGGCAGTTAGCGGATATGGTGAGAACTGATGAGCTTACCGGGCTGTTCAATTTTAGATACTTTATTCAAGCGCTTAGCCTAGAGATGGAAAGAACGCGGCGTTCTGGGCAACCCACCTGCTTAATCATGTTAGACCTTGATCATTTCAAAGACGTTAACGATATTCATGGACACGAAGTTGGCAATATAATTCTCAAACATGTTGCAAGCCTAATAAAGAAGACTGTTCGTCGATTGGATATCCCTTGCCGCTATGGCGGCGAAGAATTTACGATAATTCTTCCCGATACCACACTGCGTCAAGGTGTGCGCTTTGCCAATCGTCTCAGACTTATCATAGAAAACTCGCCAGCAAAGACTGGCGATTCTATGCTTGGCATCGAGGCGAGTTTAGGAGTTGATGTCTACACGAGAGGCCATCAACTTACTGAAAAAGAGTTTATCGAGAAAGTAGATGGATTTCTTTACTTGGCCAAGCAGAACGGGCGCAATCAAGTGTGTCATGAAAGCTTTGATGCAGTGCCAGGTGTCAGCATTGATGAAAAATCGGAACTTCTCAGTGGCTTCGACGACCAAGACGATTAGCTAGCGGTACTTTTGAATTTCGGTAGCGAGATGATGAAGAATCGCGGCAGTTGCCCCCCAAATTCGATAATCTTCGAACTGTAATTCCAATATCGAGCGCTTACTATTGTTAAACTCCATTGAGCTGCGTTTGTAAGCTGAAGGATCTAGCACTAATTCAAGGGGCGCCTGAAAAATACCGGCGACTTCATCGGCGCAAGGGGTAAATTCCAGGCCATTTTCGATGAGTCCAACAAAAGGAGTGATTTGAAACCCGGACGGCAGCGCCATGTCTCCTAGTTTACCAATAACTTCTACATGATGGGGTTTAAGCCCTATTTCCTCTTCACTTTCACGCAGGGCTGTTGTTTGAAAGTCCGGATCCCGGTCTTCTTTAGTCCCGCCAGGTAAGCTTATTTGCCCTGCATGACTCTTGAGGTTTGCTGATCGCACCGTGAGTACTAATTCGCTTCGAAAATTATCGCTATGACGAGTAATAGGCAGAAGCACCGCCGCCTTCCTATAGGAATGCTTTTCACGACTAGCTTGCAGATTGACAGCATCGTCGGGGTGGCGGATAGGGGCCAAATTTCCATCGCTCGGTACCGAGAAATAAGCAAGTAGGGCGCTATAGACCGAATTGGATTTACTGGAATTTGTCATGGTCTATCTATAATCGATTTAGCCGTGCGAGTCTAATTTTGGGTAAAAAAATGCCGACATTTGTCGGCATTTTCTATTTCATGAGGGCGCTAGTCGAGTAGCGCTCCGTTTGCGTTGTAACTATTAAATCGTCACTAGTTAAAGTTCCAGTTGACTGCAAAAAACGCCCTAGCAGGTTCACCTGGGAAATATCTGTCTCCAGTAAACGACGTCCAATCAGCACGTTCTGCATACTGTACGTCTGTAATATTTAACAGGTTGAGTGATAGGTTGATGTCTTCGCTGTATTGATACTGCATGCGAAGATTGGCTAGGTCGTGGCCTTCGTAATCGGCAGTATTCTCTGGGTTGGTGTAATAATCACCCATATTTACCCACTCCAGCTCTGCAAGCAAAGTTGGGGTTGGCCGCCAAGTTAGACGTAGGTTACCAAAGACATTTGGTGCCGTATCGACATTATTACCCTTGATGTCTATGCCACCGGAAATCTCAGAGTTCTCATAGGTGTGAAGTGCCATGTTAAACACGGTATTCAGTGACAAGGTGCTAGTAAGGTCAACACCAACAGCTAGTTCCAAACCGCGGTGCCGAGTATCTGCATTGTTGAGATTCTCTCTAGCACTGTTAGTGATGATGTCATTTTCTTTATCCATCAGGTAGGCAGTGGCAGAGTAGTTCCATGAATCTCCCGCGCCCTTGAACGCTAGCTCAAGGCTGTCCAGTTCGACGGAATCTAGTTCGGCGATGCTCTGATTGTTCTGTAAACGGTAGAGTTCTGTTGCCTGCGGCGCTCGGAAACCGCGCTGCACTCTTATTTGCAAGTCGTGATTATCATTGAGCGCGTAGCTGAGGCCTAGCTTTGGCGAAAGGTTAGTAAAGCCATCATCGCGATCGGAAGGACGGTTGTAACGGCAGCCGCCCAGCCCGCAAGGCACTCCGAATTCGTTGGTTCGGCCGTCGATCATTTTATTGTCATAAGTATAGCTAACGTTTTCCAAGCGCAGGCCAAGGGACAAATCCCAGCCGTTGTCGTAGCTGTTTTCGTAATTCACAAACGCAGCAAGCTGGCGAGCATCTATGTCGTAGTCATAATGGCGGCCTTGCGGAATAGTGCTACGAAGGAAAAAAGAACCCTGAGTGGGATTGGGTTGATATTGCAGTAGACTGCCCTGTGTGTCTTCGATATCCACACCAACTGCTACATTTGCCCCATCGGAAAGCTCTTTATAGCCGACCACCTGAGTGCCCAAGCTGCGGTGCTCAGTATCCTCAATGGGCTGACCGGGTAAAAAGTGCTGGATGAACTCCATGTTAACTTCGCGCCAGTAAGGCGTAATTACAATATCCCAGTCTTCCACGCGCTGGGAAATAGATGTCCAAACTCGGCTATTAACAGAGTCGCGGTAAGCTTCGGGATTGGGGTTGGTTTTACGGAGGTCGTCGTCCTTATAATTGTCTCTGCCCTCTACAAAACCAGCCGTTTCTTGGTTGAGATTGATAATGGTGAAGCCGCCATCAAACTCTGTACCCGCGTCGTTTGTGTAGTTATACAACCAAGTTAGTTTTTGCTGATCCACACCGCTATTATCACGATAACCTTTTTCTCGCTGCCCATTGAATAAAACGGTCTGCTTGAATTTGCCATAATCATTACCATAGGCGCCTTTAATACGCTGTGAGCCTCGGGGGCCTTGTTCGAGCGTAACTTCGCCTGCATCACCTGCCTCTGGAAGTACTACGTTGATCAGTCCATGAACCGCATTAGATCCCCAAAATGCGCTGCCAGGGCCACGAACGACTTCGATGCTGGCGGCATTTTCGGTGTGGGTATCAAACATTTCATTGACGTTGCAAAAGCCTTGCGAGCGAACCGGAATGCCATTTTCGGCAACCAAGAAGGAGCCACAAGCGCCAGCACCAGTCAGTACTGGCGAGCGGATGGCTAATAAGCTTTCTTGGCCATTATTGCGATGCACAGCAACGCCTGGTAGTCGATTTAACGCTTCTTGAAAATGGCTGTGCTTAATTAGGTTAAGTTCTTGTTGGCCAATTACCGCAACAGACGCATTGAGGTCAGCTAAGCCCTCAGAACGTCGACTGTTGGAATATACTTGAATTTCTTCGATTGCAACTTCGCCGTTAGGTGATTGCGCGAACGTTGGTATTGCAACAGCCGCAGTCGCCGCAGCGATGCAGGTGGCAAGTAGCTTATGTGTCATAGTTCTCTCCGCTTTGAGGATACTGGCACACCACGCTCTATGGCATGTTATGTGCCGCCGTTTTCAATTTAATGTCTAAATAATTAGCGTATGTTCGTAGGGTGACTAATTACTGATCTAATCTGGCTCAGTTTCAGGTTTTTATTGGCGCAGGCCATTAAAGGCGCATGAATATACCATAGGACACCTTTCAATTCATGTGTCTTTGCACCGTTTCGGCGAACAACGTACACTGTCAGGTCAATCGAATTCTACCAGTGGTGCAGCCCTGTGCCGGGCCCAGTAGATAGACATGATTACCATTTCGCACCATGCTTTGTAGGCAATTACAAGACGATAGTCAGGGGCTAGAATGAAAACAAGAGTGACCGAGATGCTGGGTATCCAACACCCAATCGTGCAGGGTGGCATGCAATGGGTAGGTTTGGCTGAGCTGGCAGCGGCTGTGTCAAACGCCGGCGGGCTAGGGATAATCACTGCACTAACACAAGCAACACCGGACGACTTGGTTAAAGAAATAGGCCGCTGTAAAAACATGACAGATAAACCCTTTGCGGTAAATCTAACTATCTTGCCCACTATTAAGCCAGTGCCCTACGAAGAGTATGCTAGCGCCATCGTGAGCTCTGGCGTAAAAATAGTCGAAACAGCGGGGCGAAACCCAGAGCCTTTTCTGCCGCTTTTTAAACAAGCTGGTATCAAGGTCATTCATAAATGCACTTCGATTCGTCATGCATTAAAAGCAGAAAAAATTGGCTGTGACATGGTGAGTGTGGATGGCTTTGAGTGCGCCGGACACCCTGGCGAAGACGATGTGACTAATCTGATTTTGTTGCCGCTGGCAGCGCGGCGATTGAAAATACCCTATTTGGCCTCTGGAGGCTTTGGCGATGGTCGAGGGTTAGCCGCTGCTCTGGCTATGGGGGCAGATGGCATTAATATGGGTACTCGGTTCATGGTGACAGCCGAGGCTCCTATTCACCCTAAGGTAAAGCAGCGCATGGTAGAGGCATCAGAGCTGGACACGGCTCTAATTTATCGTTCGCTTAGAAATACCGCCCGTGTGTTCAAAAACAGCGTCGCTGAGAAAGTCGTTGCCATCGAGGCTGCTCCCGGTGAAACAAAGTTTGAAGATATACAGCCACTAGTGGCTGGAGTGAAAGGGCGGGAGCTTTTTACCGATGGCGACTTGGACAAAGGTATCTGGTCGGCAGGCATGATCGTAGGCTTAATCGATGACATACCGACTTGTCATGAACTGGTCGCGCGTATCGTCTCCGAAGCAGAGGTCATCATTAGCCAGCGGCTGCAGGGCGTGCTGCACTAGCAATAAACACTAATTGATTTGAGATAAAGGATAGAACATGGAGATCAAAAACAAAGTCGTAGTGGTGACAGGCGGTGCTAGCGGCATTGGTAAGTCCCTTTGTCAAAGATTTGCTAAAGAAGGTGCGCGAGCTGTTGTCGTCTCTGACCTCAACAAAGCAGGAATCGACGCAACTATCGAGTCGATTGGAGAGCAGTGCCAGACCCTTGGAGTAGTCACTGATGTCGCGAGCGAAGAGCAAGTTGAAGCCCTAACACAGGCAGCTCTGAGCGCATTTGGCCACATTGATCTGTTTTGCTCCAACGCAGGCATCTTTACAGCGGGAGGCGAAGAGCTTCCCACCGATGCGTGGCAGAAAATTTGGGATATCAATGTTATGTCCCATGTATTTGCAGCGCGCTCTGTGCTGCCTTCCATGTTGGCACGTGGTGAAGGTTACTTATTGAATACTTCATCTGCAGCGGGTCTGCTGAGCCAAGTTGGTTCTGCTCCCTATTCAGTGACCAAACACGCAGCTATTGGTTTCGCCGAATGGCTTTCTATTACCTATGGCAAGAAGGGTATTAAGGTTTCAGCACTGTGTCCGCAAGCAGTTCGCACCGCTATGACCGCCGGTGGAGATGGTTCGGGGGGAGTGGCTGGTCTGGACGGGATGTTGGAGCCTGAACAGCTTGCCGATTCGGTCATAGAAACATTGGCAGCCGAGCGATTTCTAGTGCTACCTCATCCGGAAGTATTAACGTACATGCGCCGTAAAACCGATGATTATGATCGTTGGCTCGGAGGTATGCGGCGTCTGCAAGATCAATTTGAGGATATCTACCACAAGCGCAAACAGGAACAGGATTCCTAACGAGAGTTTTATGGGCAATTATCTCGCCGCTCTTATTTTATTCCTGCCTATGACTCTACTCGCACAAGAGCGCATTGAGTTAGCGGACGGATCCGTTTTAAGTGTGTTTTTGGCAGAGCCGAAGACTCCTGACTCTGCGGCGCCACCGCTGGTCATTGTTATGGGCGGAGGTCCTGGTAACTTATCAATCACTCAAGACACGGCAAGGTGGTTGGGCTCTGGTTTCACTCAGCGCGGTTGGTTAGTTGCCGCACCGGTTTCACCGAACAATTCCTCATTCCGTGGGGCTGAAAATAATCAAAAAATTGTTCAGTTGATTGAAGTCCTGCAGCGTGAGGGCAAGGCAAAGCAGGGTAAAGTGCTTCTGGCAGGAGTATCGAACGGCGGCATGTCGGCACTGGAAATTGCGGCTCACGATACGAGCAAGTACTATGGCGTGGTTGCCGTGCCGGCATTGTATCGTAGAAGAGGAAACACTAAGCAACTTGATAGTTTGCCAGTCTATTTAAGAATAGGGACAGAGGATCAACTCGGTTGGGCTGATCAGTTTGAAGAAACTCGCCTCAATTTGGTTAATGCAGGCGCGATTGTAGATGCCGATGTTCTAGAAGGCGCGCCTCACATGTTTCAAATGGATTGGTCAACTCTTGCAGTCTGGCTAGAAAAGTACGCAAAATGAATTAAACCACGGAGTATCAAATGAAAAAACTAAAAACGATCGTTTCTTCCTCACTCGCTACTTTAGCTTTTTTTAGTGTAAGCAGTTTTGCAGCGGGTCCCGCTGCGACTATTGAGCAGGTTGCCTGGATGACGGGGAACTGGGCGGGTCAGCTCGGTCCAAATCAATTAGAAGAAAACTGGATTTCTACTGAAGGTAGCTCTATTGCCGCTATGGTGAGAATGACAGGTGGTGGCACAACCAGTATGTTCGAGATGATTACCATAGAAGAAGTCGATGGGTCACTGGTATTGCATATTCAACAATGGGACCCGGGTTTTGCACCTAGGACGCCTGCAGCACAAAAAATGGAGTTATCCGAAATCTCAGAAAACAGCGTTAAATTCGTTGCTGTCTCCGAAGGGGGAATGGCATCTCTAGGTTACAGCCATCCAGATGCCGATAGTTTCATTATTCATGTTGGCCGACCAGATGGTGGCACCCTTGATATTCCTTTGCAGAAAAGAAGCATTTGGAAGTAATAAAGTCCTATCTTTGTGGACCCAAGCTAGTGGAGCTGCACGGCCAACTCCTCTAGTTTCGGCCCAGCGGCGCAATCAAGATAAAGCGAGAGAGCGCTTCTATAAGAAAGTGGTTAGCGAATCAACCGTAAGCAAACGGGGAGATTAATACTTCTATTTCCTCACTACCAAAAAAACTCCCGCAACCATTAAAATTAACCCTGCAAAACGCTGCCAAGTAAATGGATAGATGCCTGCTCCCATAAGCCCAAAGTGATCGATAGTAGACATTGAAAGTAATTGGCCTAGTAGTACAAAAGATACGGCGTTACCCACACCAAACCGCGGTGCCACCCATGTCACGCTCAATACGTAGAACAACACCAATAGGCCACCTAAGTAGTACATACTGGGTATACCACTAGGCCAATAAGAACTCGGCGCACTTCGAGAGAGCAGCAAATAGAAAAGTGAACCCAATAGTCCAACACTAAATAAAATCACCGCAGAGTAAGCGGGATTCTCCAGCCGGGCACCCAGCCCCGCATTGAGTGCGGCCATTATGGGAATGCCAACCCCAGCGAGTAACATTAAAAGGCTATATAGAAGCTGAGGTTGAAAAATACTATTCATAGTAAATATTCCAATGGATTTTCAATGAGTCAGGTTTTTTAGCATAGCGTTAAAACTCATAAAGCGTTAGTCTCAAGTTTCATTGTTTTTGATAGCGATTTACTGTCGAACAATCAATTCATGCTGAGGCAATAAAATGCAAAGACTAGCGCTAGTGGCGGTACTGATTATGATTATGCAATCGAGTTCAGGAGAAGAAATTCGTCCAGGTGTACTGCGTACGCCGGACGCAAGATTCGAAAATCTACCAGGCTATGATTTTGAGCCTAATTACATCGTGGTAGAAGGCTATCGAGTTCACTATTTAGACGAAGGACCAGCCAATGGTGAAGTTGTGCTTATGCTACACGGCGAGCCTACATGGTCCTATTTGTATCGGAAAATGATACCTATATTGAATGCGGCAGGTTACAGAACCATTGTGCCTGATCTGATCGGGTTTGGTCGATCAGACAAGCCAGTTAGCATGGATACCCATAGCTACGCCTTTCATGTGGCGACGCAGACTCAGCTAGTAAAAGCGTTGGGGCTAACAGACATCACGTTTGTAGGTCAGGATTGGGGTGGTTTAATAGGACTGCGGGTTGTCGCTGAGAACGAAGAGTTATTTGCTCGGGTCGCCATTGCAAACACTGGACTGCCTGTGCCCGAGGTTGCCGAGTTGCCTAATAGTGGTGCTTTCATGCAGTGGAAAATGGCAAACCAGGCGATGATAGATCGTGGCGATATTCCAGTTGGGCAGATGGTTGCGGGTAACGTGGGTGATCCTTCTATTAAAGATGCATACGATGCGCCTTTCCCTGACCCAAGTTATAAAGCAGGTCCATTGATTATGCCGCAATATGTGCCGGTCACAAAAGATCAACCTGGGGTTGTAGAAAATACTGCCGCTTGGGAAGTATTTAAAAAATGGGAAAAACCTTTTTTAACGTCGTTTAGCGATGGCGATGCTATTACGGCAGGTGGAGAGGTGCAATTTCAGGAAACTATACCTGGCGCCAAAGGCCAAGCTCATTCCAAAATAATTGGTGCGGGACATTTTTTGCAAGAAAACAAGGGCGAAGAGTGGGCAGAGCTTATAGTTAAGTTTATGCAGAGTAATCCACTGTAGAGACTAAGCAAGAGGACTAGGTGATGGCACGTTGTTATCAAAATAAATTGCTTAAACGCGCCGCGGCGTTCAGCAGCGTGTGCTTGATGGTGCTAACGTGCTCGAGTTTCGCAGCGGAAGAATTGCAACCCTATCAGACATTGGCAAAGTCGATTCTTGCTGAATTGGTTGAGATAAACACCACCAATAGTGTTGGCGACAATACGGCAGCTGCCCAAGCGATGGCCAATCGACTGCTGGCTGCAGGCTTTCCGCCCGAAGATGTCCAGGTACTCGCACCGGCTCCACGGAAAGGAAATTTGGTGGCGCGCTATCGGGGCAAAAATCTAGGTCTTAAACCCCTGCTGCTACTCGCTCATATTGACGTAGTAGAGGCCGATCCAGCGGACTGGACACTAGCTCCTTTCACTTTTCACGAGGAAGGCGATTACTTTATTGGCCGTGGCGTGTCTGATGATAAAGATGAGGCCGCAATTCACATTGCAAACTTTATTCGCATGCGAGAGGAAGGGTTTGTTCCTGATAGGGATATAGTGGTCGCATTGACCGCCGATGAAGAAGGGGGCGAGCATAATGGCGTTCAGTGGCTGCTTGCTGAGCATCCGGATTTGATGATGGCAGAGTACGCGCTCAATGAGGGAGGTGGGGGCAACCTAAATGATGCAGGTGTGCCTGTTTCTAATACTGTTCAGGCGAGTGAGAAAGTTTATCAATCCTACACGCTGGAGGTCACCAACCCTGGTGGGCATAGCTCGTTGCCTGAGAGAGACAATGCTATCTATCGATTGGCCGATGCCCTTGCCAAGGTCAGGGATTATGAATTCCCAATAGTGCTTAACCAAATCACCACCTTGTATTTCCAGCGGCGTGCAGAGCTCGAGAGTGGCGAATTGGCTGCGGCGTTATCCGGAGTAACCCTTACCCCACCTGATCCAAGTGCTGTAAGCTATTTTTACGACAAGCCATTTTATAATTCGAGGCTGCGGACAACTTGCGTGGCAACGATGTTCGAAGCGGGTCATGCAGAAAACGCGTTACCGCAGCGAGCAACCGCAACCGTGAACTGCCGGGTGCTACCTGACGAGTCTATCAATGGCGTCTTAGCAACTCTCAATCGAGTGATCGATGATCCCACGGTGCAAGTAAGCCCGATTGCGGCCGCCACTCAATCACCAGTCTCGCCATTGACGCCGCCGCTGCTGAAGATAATGGAAACCATAACGGATGAACTGTGGCCCGGCGTACCTGTGTTGCCTACTATGAGTACAGGAGCTACGGACAGCTTGTTTTTGCGTAATGCAGGGATTCCGGTCTACGGGGTATCGGGAATTTTCAGTGATGGATCTGATGGGATCCACGGCCAGAATGAACGAATATTGATTCGTTCATTCTTTGAGGGTCAAGAATTTCTCTATCGGCTGACTAAGGCGCTAGCCTCAGCCACCGATGGCGCATAAATCCAGTTATTGATTACTGAGCTTGTCTCGAAGGGATTGTTCCATTCCCGTCAGGCCCCAACGGCGCCCTTCAGCGAAGGCCGCTTCTACGCTGGCTGGGTCATTGGACTCTAGCGCAGCAAGTGTTTTAAGGGCGCCAACGCGGTTGCTACTGCCACAGTGCACAAGCACTGGTTCATTGCCAAACGAATTGAGCAACTCTTCAAGCTTGGTGGCATTTTCCTTTGTGACTCCCATAAGCCCCGCCACTGGAATGGAATGAAACTGCATGCCGTTGGCCTCGACAACTGCTCTTTCATCCCAATCAATTTCATCAGGACGTCTGAGGCTTACTACGTGCTTTACTCCCGCCTCAGCCAACACACGAATTTGGTCGGGAGTTGGCTGCCCGCTAGCTAATGCGTTGCTCTCGGGTGTGTTTAAGTTCATAAGTTCTGCTTGTGTAATCGCAGTCATATCAAGTGATTGAAATTGGGCGCACCCAGCAAGAACTAGCAGTACAGCGAAAAAGCCAAATCGTTTTAATGCAGTCATATCACACCTATTTATGTTTTTAGTCAGTGGTAGAAAATTAATCGTTCTGTAATAGCTCAACCCAGTTGCCATCGGGGTCGGTAATAATCGCGATGGTAACTCCCGGTCTAACCTCTTTGGCTGGCACAACTATTTTGTGACCGGCCGCGTCAGCCTTGGCGACACAAGCGGCGAGATTAGACACGGTAATGGTCCAGTAACGGTAGCCAGTAGCGCCACGGATGCCGCCAGGGGCTGCCGCTGCAGGTGGTTTCGGATCAGTTTCGATCACTTTTATGACGCTGTCACCTACTTTGAATCTATTCATTTGACCACCACCCGGCATGGGAATGGTGGCTTCAAACTCAAGACCCAGCACGTCTCGGTAGAATGTCATCATAGAGTCTAGATTGTTGGTGACAATGCCTATATCGATGGCTGGTTTTACTACGTCTATAGTCACGAGTTAAATCCTGTTACTAGGCAGCGCCCATAATTGATTTGGTTTCAAGAAACTCTTCAAACCCTTCCAATCCCCACTCTCGGCCATTGCCGGATTTTTTATAACCACCAAAGGGCGCGTTTATATCAGTGGGTGCACCATTAATATGAACCATGCCGGTGCGAATTTGTTTGGCAACTTTTTCTGCATGAGACTGCTCACCGGATACATAGCCTGATAATCCATACTCAGTGGCGTTGGCAATGGCGATAGCCTCTGCTTCGTCTTCATAACCTAAAATGGCTAAAACTGGACCAAAAATTTCTTCTTTGGCAATGGTCATGTCATTGGTGACATTGCCAAAAACCGTGGGTTTTATGTAGTAGCCTTTGCTTAACCCTTCAGGGCGGCCTAGTCCACCTGCAACTAGCTCGGCGCCTTCGGCTATGCCTTTCTCGATTAGGCTCTGAATCTTGTTGAATTGAAGTTCGCTAACCACGGGGCCAAGGCGAGTGGTTTCGGCCAATGGATCACCAACTGTGGCTTTTGCCGCTGCCGCTTTTGCGGCTTCTAAGGCTTCGGCCATACGTGCTTTTGGTACGAGCATCCGAGTTGGGGCATTGCAAGATTGGCCGCTGTTTCCAAAACAGCCGATGACTCCGCTACTTACTGCTTTGGCAAAATCTGGCACATCGTCCAGAATAATATTGGCAGACTTACCACCTAGCTCTTGAGTGACTCGTTTGATACTGGCGGCGGCAGCCTTGGCGACTTCGGTGCCAGCTCGAGTTGAACCGGTGAAAGAGACAAGGTCAATTTCAGGATGGGATGAAATTGCTGAGCCGACGCTTGGGCCGTCACCATTCACTAGATTGAAAACCCCGGCGGGCAACCCAGATTCGGCGATAATTTCAGCTAAAATGTAGGCGCTAACTGGGGCAATTTCGCTGGGCTTTAAAACTATAGTACAGCCAGCCGCGATGGCCGGAGCAACCTTACATGCGATTTGGTTAAGAGGCCAATTCCAAGGGGTAATAAAACCGCAAACACCGGCTGGTTCTTTGACAATTTTAGTGGTGCCACGAATTTCTTCAAACTGGAAGTTTTCGAGTACTGGAATAATAGCCATGAAATGCCCGATTCCGCTGCCTAACTGAGCTGTCTTCGCTAGCCCCATTGGAGCGCCCATTTCATTAGAAATCGCTAGAGCTAATTCATCGCCCCGTGCTTTCATGCCAGCGATAATTTTTTGAATGACAGCCAGTCGCTCAGCGGTAGTAGATTGAGACCAGGCAGGGAATGCAGCTCGAGCGGCCTTAGCGGCGGCATCAACATCCTCGGCAGTGCCCATACTAATGGTGGCGAAAGCTTCTTCTGTAGCTGGATTGATGACGTCAAGCGTTTCGCGACCTGCTGGCTGCACCCACTGTCCATTGATGTAAAACTTGTTATAAGCCGTGGTCATTGATTTAACTCCTGTAGAATGAAAGTTTTTTCGACTACACTGCAAAGCATATTCGGGATTAATCTCGTGTATTGCCCAGAGTATACCCGAGTTTAAGGTAGGTTAAGAAGAAAGAGATGTTTAGTAGAATCAAAAGAGCGATAGGTGTACGTCTTGCTAGCTATTTGTCTAAGTCACTGCCCGGATACAGGCGTCTCGACACCATTACCATCGATCAGATTGCATCGGTTTTGCAAACAGGCGACATTATTCTGGTAGAGGGTAATACGCGAATAAGCACGGCCGTTAAATACCTCACACAGTCTTCTTGGTCTCATTCAGCGCTATTTGTTGGTAAGGCTGGTGAAGCCGCATCGGTTAAGAATCTGTTAGAGGCAGATTTAAAAGAAGGCGTTAGATTGGTGAGCCTAGAGCACTATAAGGGCTTTAATTTACGCATCTGTCGCCCCGTAAACTTAACCCCCGAGGACTGTAACACGTTAGTTGCGTTCGCATTGGCTAAACTGGGTCACCAATACGACCTTAGAAATATAGTCGATCTCGTGCGCTATCTTATTCAAAAACCTGCTGTTCCCAACCGTTACCGCCGAGCCATGCTGAGCTTCGGCAGCGGAGAGCCTACAAAGGCGATTTGTTCCACTTTGGTTGCTGAGTCTTTTCAGCATATTCATTATCCGATCTTGCCGTTACGTGAGAATCACACTCCTATCAATGCCGCCGACCCGACAGAAGCTCCACTTTATTACAAGCGCCATTTCACCCATTTCACGCCACGAGATTTTGATCTCTCACCTTATTTTCAGATTGTTAAAGCGACTATCGAGCACGGCTTTTCTTACAAGAATTTGGTGTTTCAGAACGGCGATGCGGGAATCATGGCTCAATTAGATAATTCCCAGTAGTCGATTCAGCGCGGCATCATATTGCGGGTCGTAACGTGAAGTTTGAGTCTTGGGGTAATCGATACGCAGCTCAGGCGTTACACCTAAATGTGTGTCTGCGCTGAGAGAGTCTATTCTTTGCAAGTGACTGACGGACTCAACTAAAGTCATTGGGCCAGCCGCAGTTTCGGTATTGAACAAGATAACCACGGTTTTCTCAAAGTACGCGACACCGTTGTTATTACTTATGAGGCTATCTATATGGGTTTGATCTAAAAAGCCATAGGCATTTCTCAAATCGAGTATCAACGCATCACAATGATCTAATTGCTCCATCAGACTTCTGTAGCTTACAAGATCACCGGTATTTTTTGATAAAGCCCAAGGGCGCAAATAGCCTACAACCTTATTACCAGCACTAAACTCTTGAACACTGTTTAGGGTGGCCGTGCGGTAGCTGTCGTAGAGGTTTTCTAATACGGGCGTTACAGAAACACTTAGCTGCGAATCTCCACGAATTATTGAGAGGGTGATTGGCTCGCCAGCACGAGATGCAAAGCTCTTTATCGGGTGAAAACTTTCGCCGTCAGCGGATTTGATAATGTCTCCTCTATAAATCTCGGCGTTAAACGCGGGGTAATCCTCTAGCACAGCAGTCACCAGAAATCCCTGCTCTATGGTTTCACCCTGAATACCTATATGGGCAAGGGTTGGCCTTTGCTGAGCGGTAGCTGCTAAGAATGCAGCTTCTAGGAAGTCGTTTAGGGTCGCTAGGTTTTGTTGAGGCACCCGCTCCTCCATAGCGCCAAACACGGAAGTCGAAAGCCAAATCGTTAAAAAGATAATTGCTGTTGCTCGCATCAGATACATCACTCAATAACGTTGAGTGCTCGCTGGGCAGCGGGACGGGCATAGTGTCTGTCTTTGTAGTCGAGTAATTTGTTGGGCACGGAAAATTCGAAACGCTGCGCCCAATTTAAGGTCTGAGCCAAAAGAATATCCACCAGTGAAAATTGCGTGCCTACGGCATAGTCAGAGTCTGGTAATAAATGCTCCAGGCATTTTAGGGCTTTGGCAAACTCGAAGTTGGCAGTATTGAAGATTTCGGGTACTCGATATTCCTCGGGCAATGCGAATAAATGCTTGCCTCGAGTCCAAAGGGGTTGCTCTAACTCCAGCAAAATGAAGGACACCAATTCGTCATGTTTGGCATAGACATCCATGCTAGCGTTGGGTAGCAAACCGCTTTCGGGAGCACTTCGAGCAATGTAATTAAGAATCGCAAGTGATTCTGTGATAACTAGACTACCGTTGGTGAGCGTAGGTACTTTACCTTGCACGTTAATCGCTAAGTAGTTCGGATGTTTAGCACTGTTTTTTTCAGTACCATCGGTACGCAGCGTAACGGTTTCATAGTCATAAGGTAAGCCGGCTTCTTCGAGGGCCCAAAGGGCCCTAAATGATCGCGATTGGCCCATGCCATATAGTTTTAACATACAGAATCCTACAAGTCGTTGGCAAAAAAAAGGTGTAATTGACTTGCCATCAATCACACCTATTTTACAAAAAAGAGAACCATCAGTGCATTAACGGGTCTCTGTGTTCAGGCAATTAATCGATTGCAAAGCAGTAAAAGTATCCATTGCCACCGGTGCCCACTAAATCCTCTTGGCTGCAACCCCGAGAGCCGTGAGCGCTGTTCCAAGACGTTGGGTTCTGGCCTCCACCGGTTCTATCGAAATGACCCACCTGCGCCGTTCCTTCGTCATTGGATGTCCAGTTGTTACAAGTGTGGTCCATGCCGTCGTCGATGGTACGTCCATCGAGGCTAGAGCCAGTTAAGATATCGTGCTGATTAGGCGTGTCACCCCGCCCTTTGACCATATTGCCGTTTTCATCCAATGAATTGGTTTTGCCTAAATCCATGAATTCGGAATGTAGATTGTTCAAATTTCGAGCCACTTGAACGCCTTTTGCGTTATACCAAGGACCAAAGCCGATGCGCTCTCGAGCGTTAATGTTGGGTGAGTTTTCTGTTGCATGGGCACTTAAATAAGCGCGCCAGGTTTTACCGCGAGAGCCGGCGGCTTCGGCAAGTGTCGCGCAGTGAGCGTCAGCGCCTGCGATACCACCAAGGTTGGCGCCGTCACCAGAGCCAACACTGGTAATAAAAAAACTCATTTCGTTTTCTTGGGAATTGAGTGTAGTAATTGATGTTGCCGCAGCTACCAATGCTACAGCTGTGAACAATAATGATTTTTTCATGGCTGGTACCTCTTATTATGATTAATTGTTAGGGTAATTATGGCTCTGCAATCCGGTTCTCTAATCCAATAGATAAGAATAGGCAAGAGAGTATCGCAGCCTCTATGGTTTGTCATGTTAGCTGCGGCAGAAGGAAGAGTTATTGGCTTAATGATCGAATGAACCAGCCGGGCCCGGGAACACTACAGGGCTTTCGCTGCCATCCTCTGCGATACTTGCCACGCCAAAGAAATAATTATCGATAACTACATTTTCTAAGGTGAACGTATCAACGTCTCCAACTGTGCGGTAGTAATCCCAAGTGGGTGAAGTGGTCAGTCGCCAATAGAGGCGATAAGCCGTAGCACCGGCCACTTTGTTCCAACTTAACGTAGTGTCAGGCGAAACTTGGCCGCGGATAGTGACCGATCTGGGTGGTGCCGGAGCGGCCGCCATAGAGGCCAGTGTCACGGCGTTGAGAGCGGTAAGTTTAGCAGCATAGTTAAAATTAACGTGTTCTAAGGTATCGCCATATTCAATGCCGTCTTCCACACGCAGGTCTTGATGCTGTTGGGTGTAGTTCTCATTGGTTTCCATGATTCGCACGGCTGGAAAGCCGGCTTCATTGAACGGGCGATGATGACCACCTCGACCAAATCTGTCGAGACGATATACCATCATGATATCGAGATTGGGTATGTAAAGGTCGGCCATTTTATCGACGTAACGAGCAATATTGCGAGAAGCGGAATCAACTTCACCACCTTGGAATCGACGCTGGCGCGCTTCTGCTTCAGTTTCGGTATATCGAGTCCCTTCGGAGAATACTCTAGCGGTGGTGTTGTTGGTGATGCCATTGACACCGGTAATGTTGCCAATCATGTCATTGTTAATGACGGCATCTAAATCCCAGCCCTGCTCAATAATGTGTTCAGCCAATATAGCGCCGCCGTTTAGCCCTTGCTCTTCACCAGAGAGTCCAACGAAGGCAATTGAGCCTTTAAAGCGATGTTTGCTTAGGACCCGAGCGGCTTCAATTACGCCAGCCATACCCGAGGCATTATCATTTGCCCCTGGTGAGTCAGACTCAAAATTCATCGGATCGCTGACCCGTGAGTCTATGTCGCCACTCATCATGGTAAAGCGGTTGGGATCTTGATTGCCCCGTAAAATAGCGACGACGTTTACGACTTCCACGGGGTCTGGAATACGGTCGGTGCCAGAGACGACGCCGCTGACAGTGAAAACTTCAAGGCAGTTGCCGCAGTCGGCAGAAATACGATTGAATTCAGCTTCTATCCAACGTCTTGCTGCGCCTATTCCTCGGGTATTGGATTGTGTTTCAGACAGGGTGTGACGAGTTCCAAAGTTTGCAAGCCGTGTGATGTCGGCTTCGATGCGCTCAGCAGAGACGGCTGCGACTATGTCGTGCATGAGTGCTTCGTTAGCAGTGGTGGATGTGACGAAACAAACACTGAATAAACTGCAAACTAGAGTTTTAGAAAGTCTAACTTTAATTAATGGCATAGTGATCTCCTAGATAGCCCCAATGAAACCAAAGCTCGAGGAAATAGTGAAGTGGTTTGACTGGAAAGACCGGACATTTTTCTACTGGGTCTAATTAGCAGTGGCCCAAAGCGTCAGTTTTTGCAGTAACTGCTGCTGTTCGATGGGTTTGGAAAGATAGTCGTTCATGCCAGCGCTTAAACAGGCCTCGCGATCTGATTTTGATGTGTTGGCTGTCATCGCGATAATTGGCATAGTAAGGCCGAGTTTGCGTATTTCAGTGGTCGCCTCTGTACCACTTAATTCCGGCATCTGCATATCCATTAAGATATAGTCATAGGCGTTTTTTGATGCCATTTCTAACGCGATTTGGCCGTCTTCAGCCGAGTCAATTTCTAGCCCATGTTTTTTTAGAATCTGGGTCGCAAGCATCAAGTTAATCGGGTTGTCCTCGGCAACAAGCACCCGCTTCCCAATCAGGAAGTCGCCATTGACACTGTTTTCAGTCGCTGGCTCATCTGCTTTTTTGAACGGCAGTGAAAGAGTGAATGTGCTGCCTTTGCCATATTCGCTAACAGCGCTAAGGGAGCCGCCTAGCAGCAGGCACAATTGTTTGGATATGGCTAGACCAAGTCCTGTACCACCAAACTGCCGTGCAGTGGCAGCATCTGCTTGTTTAAATGGATTGAACAAACCTGCCAAAACATCTTCATGGATGCCAATGCCATTGTCGATAACCTTAAACACTAATTGGGAATCCTCTCTACTGGCGCGAATCAGCACGCGGCCATTTTTACTAAATTTCACCGCGTTGCCACACAGATTTATTAATATCTGGAGGCAGCGTTGGGGGTCTGTTGTCACATAATTGGGTAAGTTGTCATCAACCTCAACGCTTAGCTCGATACTATTTTTAGTCGCGGTGGGCTGATTTATGGTGACCACATCTGCCAAGGCTTCTCTAATATTAAACGGGCCGAAGTTGGGCTTAATTTCGGTTGCCTGTAGTTTTGCATAATCGAGCACTTCGTTGACGATGCCCAAGAGCACTTTTGAGGAGCGATCGATTTGATTGAAGTAGGTTTTAACATTGCCTTCTAAGTGTTCTTGATTGGCCAATTCGCTGAAGCCGATGATGCCATTCAAGGGGGTGCGTATTTCATGACTCATGCTGGCCAAAAAGCGTTCTCTCTCGGATGCCATATCTGCTTTTTGGGCCCAGCTTTCGGTTTGCTCTGCGATGCGTTTCAGAAGGGCGAGCATAACAAAAACCAGTGTCGCAATGCCGACGGCGATAATAGTTTGTTGATTGAAAGGGCTGATAAAGATGAAGAAAAAGGGGCTAGAAACCAAAATCGAACTGGCTAAAAGAAAGCGTGCGGGTTTATCTCCTCGTGCCACAGCCAGTGCTGCGGCAGCGAGACAGACCAACCCAGAAATAATGTTTACTAAAATGGTAATCGTCCAGATTGGTGCAATGAAAAATGAGACGAGTAAATATCCAAGATGAAGCCTTATACTGATCTGCAGCGCTTTGATTATGGGACTGTTGGCAATGCTTTGTCGTAGAAAGTTGAGCGAGAACCAAGCGCCTGCCAGTGAGCCTGTAATTGTAAGCTGATTGGTAATTGAGGGCAGAATACTCGATAACCCCAATGGCATAGGAGATGAGCCAAAACCCCAAATCGACAGCATAGTGAGTAGCCAAATGAGAAGACTGAAGCTGAGTCGTCCTGCATTTTTGTCTTTATTCAGCAGAAAGAGCAATAAAGAGATTAATGTCATTAGGCCAATGGCGCCATAGAAAACGCCGCTTTTTATCAATTGATCAGACAGCAAATCTCGGTAACTTTCAAAACTCATGAATGAAAATGGAATATCCCCTGTGGAGATCATAGTAAGCTGAATGATGAACTCATCTCCCCAAGTTCGCTCAAAGGCCAAAGTGAACCTGGGATTCCAATCAATGTGAGTTGCTGATTGAAAAGGAGAGACAAAGGCATCCACTAGCTCGCCTTGGGGATAGGAGTAAACTGAGTAGCGAGTTACTGAGTTACTAGGAAAATGCACAATACTGGTATGAGGAGTTTCCAATCGAATAAAGAACCAGCCGTTCGCTGACTCTACGGGAAGTGACTCAGTAAAGACTTGTCCTTGGCCGTTTTGAACGGCGTTTATTGCCTCAGCTACATTACTAGCTGAACTTAGCTCGCGGAGAGAGTCAGCGGCATTAACCCAACTTGACACAAAGCCAAGCAAAGCGAGGAAAATGCTCAATCCGATCTTGACCATACGAAGGGGCTTCTATTTGTGTAGGAATACTGCTCAAGTATAGGAAAGAAACACTAGTTTTGCCCTAAAGAGTGCTTCTAATTTAACGGTTTTCTTTTAAGCTAAGACCTCAATCAGTGATGCCGGTGAAAATGCTGATTTCACAACCAAAAGGACCCTTTGTCATGAGCACCAAAAACCCAATTAAGCTGCTGATTCTGATAGTATTTTTAGGGGCTTTGAGCCCGCTCTCCTATGGCCAGTTAGACCAAGCTGTGATCGATCAGTGGATGGTGGATCTATCCAATTGGGGGCGTTGGGGAGACGATGACCAGTTGGGTACCCTCAATTTGTTGACATCACAAACGCGGGTTGCCGCTGCGGGCTTGGTGAAGTCGGGGATTTCCGTATCCCTTGCCCACGAAGTTTTGACTGAAACGGCGTTGGATAATGGCAATCCTTATGAGCACAAAATGACCGCGGTGGGCAGCAGCCCGGGCCCATGGTCTGGAGATTCAATCGGGGTTTCCTACCACGGCTATGCTCATAGCCACCTCGATGCGCTTTGTCACCGTTTTCATGATGGAAAGATGTACAACGGATTTTCGGAAGAGTTAGTCACTGCCGATGGCTGCGGCAAATTGGCCATTACGGCGGCTGAGCACGGGTTATTCGGCCGTGGCGTGCTTATCGACATGGCTGCATTTAAAGGAGTAGATTGGCTTGAATTGGAAACAGCCATTACTGCGGACGACTTAGAACAATGGCAGCAGCAAACCGGCATCGCAATTCGAGCAGGCGATATCGTATTGGTGCGAACTGGCCGCTGGGCTAGGAGAGATGCGTTGGGTCCATGGAATGTCGCAGCTCAGTCCGCGGGCTTGCACGCATCAGTGGCTGCCTGGTTTAAGCAAAAAGATATAGCAGTGATAGGCAGTGATGTGGCGTTGGACGTTTTTCCATCGCAGGTTGAAACCTACACCCATCCAACCCATTTATTGTTCTTGGTGGCTATGGGTACTCCAATTTTTGACAATCTAGATTTGGAAGCGCTAGCTCTAGAGGCGCAGCGGCAAAATCGTTGGGAGTTTTTGCTAACTACTGCGCCGCTGCGCGTAACTGGAGGCACCGGGTCCCCTCTGAACCCTATTGCTACCTTTTGATAAAGCAATGTCGACAGTGGTCGAGCAGCCTGATTGCCGCAGAGTTTGATGTTTACGCGGGTTCAGTGGGGGTTAAGCAGGGCAGCAACATAGTAAGGGCGACGGTGCGAGTTTCAGCGAATCCGGTAGTAACTGCAATAAGGTCTAATAGCCATTACACTGATGCAATGATGAAGTTACAGCTCACAACAAAATCCTGCCCTGGAGGCCAGTGGACCGTGCAAGTCCTTTGGTTTTGTCTATTTCTATTTTCCGGCCCGCTTAGCGCACAAAGCGAGTTCGAACCGGCAGCAGAAATCGATCTGATCATTGATGCTCAGGCCTCTGATGCCCGGGCTGAGGAACCAACTTCTGAGCTTAGCGAAGAAGAAAAAGCAGCAGAGAGAGCTAAAGCTCTCGAAGTTAGTCGTCAATTGGCACTGCGCAGCGCCGCCATAGAAAACTTGCAGAGCGATCTAGGTATTTATGCACCTCAGCTTACAGAGCTGTATGCAGACTTGGCAGCTTATTATGTTGAGCTTGAAGATTATGAAAGCGCGATCCAGCGTTACAACGATGCGCTGCAAGTCGCTAGAATTAATACGGGCCTTTATAGCGAGGAGCAGCGCCCCATCATTCGAGCGCTGGTTGACACCCAGTCTCAGTTGCAAGCCTGGGACAAAGTTGATCAAAGTCGCGAGCTTGACTATTTTGTGACAAGCCGAGTCTATGGCCCAAGTGATCCTGAATATCTACTGGCGATGGAGGATTATGGCAAGTGGAAACTGCGGGTTGTGAAAGAAAATCTACTAGGCCTGACTTCTCGGGGCCTGCTGGATACAGCGACTAATCTAAGTAATTTTTATGGCCTGACACTTGAGAAAATCGATGCACAAAATGATGTTGCACCTGAATCTATGTTGGGTCTTATTTCAGGAAAAACCGAGACAGACCTAGCGTTGGCCCGTTCGATTGCCAGTACTCCGTCCACCGCATTCGCCGGGACAGTAAATCCCTATTTAACAGAGTCTCGATGTCAAAATAGAGTCAATGCCCAGGGCCAGGTAGTGCGCCAATGTGTGAACGTTCAGGTTGAGAATCCTCGGTACAGGCAATCTCAGCAAGACGCCAAAAACATGGCGCTCAGGCGATACACTCGTCAAATTGAAGATTCAGTGGAACGACTTAGGGAGATTCGCAGTACCAGTACAATCCTTAGCGAAGCGGAAAAGCTGAATCTGGACTCACAGATTGCGACTCTTGAAACCGAGACAATACAATTGCAACGGGCCGAAAGGCGAATCTTCAGTTTTTAGCCTTGCTTGATCTATTGACGATCGACGGGATTATGTTGGTAGCTAATTAATCTAAAAGTGCTGGAATTTTCGTAATACTCAAGGTACAACAGTCGGGTTGGGCTGATGTTCAACGCAATGTTCATAATCGGAGATAACTATGTTTAATTTAGCCAAAGGGCTGACTAAGGCGTTTGCGGTAGCGATGGTTGCTGCTGTGACACTCAGTAGCCAATTAGCCTTGGCGCTGGAAGAGGGTGACAAAGCACCCGATTTTCAACTTCAGGCTTCTGATGGCATGACCTATACGCTTTCCCAGTTCGCTGGTGAGAAGCCTGTTGTCATTGCCTTCTTCCCCAAAGCCTTTACCGGTGGCTGAACTATGCAATGTAAAGCGCTGCGTGACAGTGCTAGAGAAATTAAGAGTTTCGACGTTGCTTACTTTATGGCCAGTGTAGATACACTAGAAGACAATACTGCCTTCGCTGAAGAGCATCAGGCAGGGTTTCCTATCCTTGCAGATCCCAGCAAAGAAATGGTAGATGCTTATGGTGCTCTTATGGGCGCTGGTTTCGCTAATCGTTGGACCTATTACATCGGTACAGACGGTACGATACTGAAAATCGATAAAGAGACTAAGCCGGCAACGGCGGGCGCTGACCTTGTAAAAACAATGGAAGAGTTAGGGTTTCCTAAGATCTAATCCACGTTTGCAAGTTAAGGCCAAAAGCCCGATTGCGGATTAGCAATCGGGCTTTTTTATGCAAACTATTTTATCTATGCCTTTGTCTAACGCATTAGCGTGGACGCGGATTAACGTTGTTTTGTGGATGAATGTGCAATTGCTCCGTTGAGACCGATAGCACACTGTGCAAGAATGTTGAACTATTCAAAAAAGACGAGGAAATCATGTCGAAAATAGGCATTTGGGCAGTAGCTGCAGTGGCCGTGGGTACTATGTTGTATCTGATTTACACCGCAGCGACTTTCGAAGCGCCTCAAGGGCGTACAACGGTGGCAATAACCGCGCCGGTCCCTGCTGCCCCGGAAATTACATCGCCGGCTGCCGAACGAAACTCGCCTCTACCCACGTCCATATTTAGGCCCGAACCCGAACCTGCTGCAGTCGCGGTGGCTGAGCCTGTTATCGTAGAGATGCCCGAGCAAGTAGAGCGGCCTGCACCAGAGCCTGTTGCCCCGAGTCCGTCCCTGCCGACCCTTAATGCCAGTGATGGTTTTGTTCGGAATCAATTGACTGCCCTTGCAGGTGGCGCTCAGGTTGTTAGGTATCTGGCCTCTGATCAGCTGGTTAGAAAATTTGTTGTCTTTGTAGAGAACATTTCCCGTGGAGAGTTTCCGCAAACCGGTCTGCCCTATAGACCGATGCAGGTCGAAATGCCGGTGCAAAACTTGGACGATAATTTATTTGTCATGGATGAATCAGCTCATGCTCGCTTCGACCAAGTTATCGGGGCTTTCCTGGCAATAGAAACAGACACGGCCGTGTCCCTTTACCGAATGCTGTCGCCGTTGTTCCAGAGCGCATTTGCGGAGATAGGCTTTCGTGATGAAAATTTTGATGACACTTTGCGTAAGGCTTTGGAAATCGTCATCAACAGCGAACCAGTGCCCGGTCCATACCAGTTGGTTAAACCCTCTGTTATGTATTTATACGCGGACTCTACAATCGAGAATTTGCAGGAAGTGCATAAGCAGCTAATTCGCATAGGCCCAGACAACACTGCCAAACTCAAGAGCAAGCTGTCAGATTTTGCAGTGCAGCTCTAAACCAAACATTCCATCAGGTGTATCAATGGATTTTCCTACCCCACTGGTAAGCGCGAAATGGTTGAGCGAAAACCTCGGCCATAGGGAACTTATTGTATTGGATGCCTCGGTGCCACCTGTGGTGCCCGGTTTTATCGCCATCAACGGAGATGGTTCATTTAAGGCTATCCCGGGTGCTCGTCGCTTCGATTACGATAAAGAGATTTGCAAACCCAACAGTTCATTGCCGCATATGATGCCAACACCGGCGCTGTTTGAAGAAAAGGCGCAAGGATTGGGGCTCAATGCAAGCAGCAAGGTTGTGGTATACGACGATGTGGGTTTGTATGCCAGTCCCCGAGCTTGGTGGATGTTAAAAGCAATGGGGCATACCGATGTGGCAGTGCTCGACGGGGGACTTCCCGCCTGGTTGGCAGGTGGATATGACGTCGCAGACTCCCTTGTTGTTCCGAGCAGCAAAGGCAACTTTAAGTCATCACTCCAAGCTGATTTTTTTTGCGATTTTGAAAAAGTGCTTTCGGCCACTCAAGATAATGATTATAAGATTGTTGATGCGAGGTCGGCTGGTCGATTTAATGGCAGTGCACCAGAGCCTCGGCCCGGTGTGCGCTCCGGGCATATGCCAAATGCTGTTAATTTACCTTTCCCGGAAGTTTTGCAAGATGGGTTTCTAAAGTCCCCAGAAGAGTTAGCGTCGCTATTTGACTCCAAACTAACTAATCAACAGACTCTCATTACTAGCTGTGGTTCGGGTATAACAGCCTGTGTATTGACGCTGGCCGCCTATGCTGCGGGCTACAGAAAGCTTTCTGTCTACGACGGCTCATGGGCAGAGTGGGGTATGCCGAGCAAGCTACCCGTGGTTACAGACTGAGTTAATTTCCTTAGCAATAGCGTCGGAATCTTTGAGCTGAGCAAACAAGGAGTCCAGTGCTTGACCGTCAATTAATCCTAGTATTATTCCCAAGACCGCGCCGCGGTGAACATTGTCGCCACCGACATTGGTGTTTGCTAATAGTCCCGTAAGAGGCTCGTCTCCATACTTGTAAGCAAAGTAAAGCACGCTGGGCCACGAGCCAGAGATATAGCATGCCGATGTAAATACGCCCCCCACGACTTCGAAGTCGCTACGGTTTTTTGCGATGAGCTCTTCAAGTTTTAACCCCACACTGCGTTTTGCCACATCGGCTATTATGGTGCGAGCAGACTCGTTCTCTCGACACAGTAGTCGCTGTATCAACTCCACATAATAATCACACACTATGGCCAATTCTTCACTTGGGTGGGTCAGGGCCAGATGCCTGCGGCAAAGCGCCTTAACCTCAGTACACTCTTTACCCCCTAGTAGGCTCACTAAAGCGAGTGGGCCAATGGTCACTAAACCACCAACGGATGCTGTGTCGTGGGTTACAGCACCGCTGTTTTGAGGTTTTTTGCCTGTTTCTAAATTGGCAAAAAAGCCTCGATGATAGGATTCGGCATAAGTGTCTGGATGCAGTGGATTAGGAGATGTGAGCAATTGTATATAGGCATCTAAAAAGGCGTTTTCTGTGTAGCCGCCTTGATTTTCTGCAAGGCACCTTATCAGTGCTCGAGCACAGTGGGCATTAAGGGTGTTTTCCCCCGCTTTCATGCCTTGGTGATAGTGCTGATTAGGAACGCCCCAGTATTGTCGTTTGCCTTTAAGAATGACATCGCCAATTATTTCTTTGCCACTAGTTTGTCGCGCCGAAGATCTGCCGCCCTGCTGAGTGGAATGCAAGGACATGATTGAAGAGGGGTGAAACTCAGGCGCATTTTCAAACTTAGAAATACCGTTTGGAAATTGTTTGAAGATATCAGCGGGGTTGTAAAACCAATGTACCGGCATGGCGAGAGCGTCGGCAACGAAGGTATTTTTGAGGGCACTGGCTGCCTTCAAAGATTGAGAGTTGTTAGTCATCGTATCAGGAGTAGCCTTTTACTTAAGTTTAAAAGTAAGTGTTTATTTTAAAATAGCGGACCCGAAACCCTTTAAGTGTCTCGAGTTAATCCCGCCATACGAGAAAGAATGCGTTGAAATTCGTTCTGTGAAATATCCAGATGCTCAATAACTCGACCATACAACAGTGCCGTGGGCACGTTGCGTCCAACAAATTCCTTCTGGGCTTCGTGCAAGCAATAAAGGATGACTCGCTCTTTTTTTGTTAGGCCATCCCGCGCGTCAGGAAGAATATCGTCTAGTGAGATTGGCACGGCAACATTCCTTGCGAGCTAAAGTCACTACTTTACGGCTAATCTCATCAGAGGCAACAGTTATTGTGAAGAACTGCCAAACTGTTGCCACTGTATGCCGACTAAAAATCGAAGCGAAGCCCTGCCGTCATCGTGCGGTCTTTGTTGGGCCGAGCCCCATAAGGCTGCCTGCCTAAAATGTCCTCTTCGCGGCTTAGATTTTCCACTCGCGCGTATAGGTTTAGCCCTTCACTAACTCGGAAATTGGTAGCGAGGTCTAAGGTTAGTGTGGCATCTGTTCGCTCGAACGCGGCGCAGCTTGCGCGCACACAAGTTTCGTCCACATAGTTGGCAGAAAAATAGCTCGCCCACTTTCCCCTCTCATAGCCAATGGATGCTAGAAACTGGTTATCAGGCAGGTAGGGTAGGGGATCCCCAGCGCTAACCGCACCAAAAAAATCTGTATCGGCAATATTGGTATCGAATTCGCCGTTAATCATTGTGTAGCTCAGTGAAATGGGAATTTGAAAGTCTCGGCTGGATGATAAGTCTGCGCTTACTAAAATTTCGGCTCCAGCTACTGTTGCCGCATCACCATTGAATGCATCGCCAATCACGCAATCTGTACCAGAGGAAGCGGTGCATGTACCGAGTAGATTATCGTAATCGCTCAGAAAACCGATCACCTCCGCCGCCACCGGGCCGTCTTGGTAGCGAAACCCTAATTCATAGTTCATGGCTGTTTCTTCTTCCACGCCAGGAGAATTGCTTGGGGTGGTGAAACCTCTGTGGGCTCCAGCAATTAAAGCCAGAGTATCCGTTGCTTGATACAAAATGCCAATGCCGGGAAGAAATACTTGGGTTTCATTTTCGCGGGAGTCTCGAAACGCTCGAGTCTCACCGCCCGTATAGCGAGTTCTGTCTTGCTGAATATCTTCAAAGCGGAGCCCCGGCGAGAGAGTCCAATTGCCTATCTGAATATCGTCAAAAATATGGATAGCCAATGCCTCAGCACTTTGTTCTTGATTGCCAGCGTTGCCATTGATACCCAGATCATCTAGCGTTAGGCGCCCATTGACCTGACTATAGTTGCTGTTTCGCTGCAACCTATCTTCGTTGTCTTTATGCAGCCGTAAGCCAAATTGAATGTTGTGATAGGTGCTGCCGATCTCCCCGTTCCAACTCAACCCTGCTTGAAACCCCCGAGAATAATACTCGCGACTATTTGACCGTAATTGAATGCTTCCTGGCATAGTGTCAGATGTCCCATCTAGGATGGACTGTAATTGATCTGGACTAAAGCCGTGCAGTGGAGCGTTCGAGTTAATAGACTGAATCACATTAAACCAACTGGTTCGATCAAACTGCTCCGCATTAGGGCTGCCATCAAAATCGATGCCCTCGGTTTTGAACCAATTTCTCATATGTTCATTGTTGTAGGCAGTAAGGGTAAGTTCCGTTGCATCGTTTACTGCATATTGATAGCGCAGAATGGCTTGCTCATGTTCGGTTTTGATATTGTCATTCTCAGACAGACCATAGCGGCGAAATGCGCCTTGTGAAAAATCGTTATCGGTAAGGCCTAAATAGCTCTGGTTCGAGCGCTGATCTGCTACCTGCAATTTTAGTTCAACGGCGTGGGCTGAATCGGTGGGTGCATAGCTTAGCTTCACCGTATAGTCCTCCACATCGAGGCCGGAGTCTGCGCTGCTTCGATCGATTTTTTGAAACCCATCTGACTGCCATTGGTGAGTTTCCAGCAAAAACCCAAAACCGGATTCAAGCTTTCCCCCGTAGGTTGCATGGACTCGGTAGGTCGCATCCTCACCTGCTTCTGTGATGATTCGGCCCGATAGCGAATCCGGAATAGGCGTAGAGACTAAGTTAAGGGCTCCGCCGATTGTGTAGGGCCCCTGCGTAATTGCCGCGGGGCCTTTAACCACTTCGATAGCGTTGATTCGCCCAACTGTTGGGAAGTAGTAAGCCGACGGTGCGGAGTAAGGAGCAGGGGCGATTAAAACGTTGTCTTCCAGAAGGGTAATGCGCCCGCTACGTTCGGTTGCGACTCCACGAATGCCAATATTTGGTCTCAAGCCATAACCGTCTTCGATCTGAATAGAAACCCCTGGAATCTCTCGAATAGCGCGCTGAATGTCTGAATAGCTAAACTGCTGCAGCTTTTCTTCGCTAATAAAATGGGCAGAACCTGCTATCTGTCTCGCGCGATTTTGACTTCCAACAATAGTGACTTCTTCTAGTAGCGGGTTGGTATTGGTCGTTTCTTGTGCGACTGCCCCAGCATTGATTGTCAGTGCGAGTGCAAGGCTGAGGGCGGTTTTTGTGCGGCGCATCGGTCTCTCCAGTGGAACCATTAATCGGTAAGGGGGGAGAGTTTAAAGCAAATGAGAATCATTATCAAAAATAATTAATTCTCATTTGTATTGAAAGCGGGGCGATTACTCTAGCCTTCTCAAGCTAAGAGGCCTATTGCTGACAGCTGGGTTTATTGAAAGCGCTAGCGGGAAATAAAATGGGGTGTGACCCGAAAACCTTGGGGGTTTTCGGTATCTATTGAAACCTCAACCCAGCCTATTTCCGGATCTCCAATACCCTCAAGTCGATAGAGGTTGGCAAGAGGCGCGTCGGAATTTGGTGCCTTAAATGGTTGATCGAATTTGTAGCGGTGGGTGTCACCGTGGACCAATAGGACAGGTTTGCCAAACATAAGAGTCTGGTTTTTTAGTTCGTCGAGCATCCCCGCAAAGGGATGTATGTCAAACGTTGCCGCTCTCAAAGCAGACAAATCCAGTGGATTACCATGGATTGCAACGACGATGGAATCGACGTTGTTGGATATCGCCAGTTGCATACTAGATCGCAGCCAATCGATGCTTGCGGCGAGGCGCTGTCTGGCCTCATTATCATCGTCTTCGTCTCTACCACTAAACCAGCCAAATCCATTGGCCGAACCAAGAACGTGCAGAGTAATAAAAGCTGTAGCACCCACTTGCCAGCGCTGATGTTCGGGGTAGGTAGAAAATTCAGGTTGGGCGGCTTGGGACTCAACTTGCATAGGTGGCTGGCCTAGGCTCTGTCCGGTGACTTTGTATGCTTGTTGCCGAAGAAAACCTAGACGCTCTAGTGGATCGAATCTGCCGGCACCTCGTCTGTGGCAGTCGGTCCATTCATTATCCCCAGGAATGTAAATCACCGGTTTGCCAATGGCATCAATCGCACTAATTCTTTCCGTGATCATCTCATCAGAGCATGATGTCGACCCATCCTTGATATCACCAATATGGATAACAAAATCTACTGCTGAGTTTTCGATTGAACTTACCAGTTCAGGAAATTTAGCGACGGCGCTACTGCCATAAGGGACGTCTCCCACAACAGCAAACGTGGTGACAGGCAACTCTTGTGCGAAGAGTTGGCTGCAGGCTGCGGCAAGCACAAGGCCGCGCAGTATGAACTTCCTAGCTTGCTTAAACCGCAGAACTATTAATCCAGCGTTTGACATTAAAGCACCCTTGGCTGACTAAACTGCAAAGTTTACTTGATAGGGTTTACAGTGTTGGTACAACCCTGCCTAGTTTCTATAAAGAGTTAAAGCCGGCCAACAGTAGCAAGGTTTGACTAGTGCTTTGACGCAGGTTTTTTCGTCGGTTTGGTCTTTTTTACACCCGTTGGTTTCGCATCTTTGCGTTTTGCAGTCTTGGCTTTGCGTGGCTTCTTTTTTATGGGGCTGTCGGCAAAATCATTTTGTCGCTTTCGTGCTGATTTAATTGGAGGTCGCCCGCCATTTTGATCGCCGTCTTCTTTTGCAGCAGAGCTCGATGATTCATCTATTCGACTAATTCGCAGCGCTTGGCCGCCTACCCAGACTTTTTTTAGGGTCTGAAATACGTCGGCTGGCATCGCTTTTGGTAGATCAACTGTGCTGTGGGCATCAAAAATGGAGATGCGTCCGATGTCTTTGCTATCTATGCCAGTCTCATTGGCGATGGCACCGACGATGTTGCCCGGCATCACTTTATGAATATGGCCAACTTCGATTCTAAACCGTTCAAGCCCCGCTTGAGGCGGCCCGTCTCTGCGAGGGGTACGAGGTCGCTCACCGTTGCTATCTCGCTTACCCCGTTTACCTTTGCTGCGAGAATCTTCTCGGGTATTTGACTCCCATGCTGCTTTGGATTTTGGCATCGGTTTGTGAGTCAAGAGTAGTGGGGAATCGCCTTGCACGAGGCTCGCAAGTGCAGCAGCTATATCTTCAATGGGAATGTTAGTTTCGCTTTGATATTGCTTGATCAACTCAGCAAACACACCAAGGTCTTCTCCGGCCAATTTGTCGGTGATGGATTTTTTAAACTGTTGTATGCGTTTATCGTTAATTACATCAGTAGATGGCAGCTCCATCATTTCGATTTTTTGCTTCGTGGCTCTCTCTATTGCTGCCAGCATGCGGCGTTCGCGAGGTGCTATAAATAATATTGCATCACCGGTACGCCCAGCTCGGCCAGTTCGACCTATGCGATGGATGTAGGCTTCCGTATCGTGTGGAACATCATAGTTAACGACATGGCTAATGCGCTCAACATCCAAGCCTCGAGCCGCAACGTCGGTGGCTATCAATATATCCAGCTTGCCCTTTTTAAGCTGATCTATGGTGCGCTCTCGTTGAGCCTGAGGAATATCACCGTTGAGCGCTGTTGCCGCAAACCCTCTAGCGGAGAGCTTTTCTGCAAGCTCGATGGTGATTATGCGTGTTCTGACGAAGATGATCATGGCATCGAAGTCTTCCGCTTCAAGAATCCGCGTCAACGCATCAAGCTTATGCATCCCGCCGACGGGCCAAAATCGCTGACGAATAGAATCAGCTGTCGCGGTTTTCATCTCAACCGTGACCTCGATTGGGTTGGTTAAATGCTGATTGGCTATTTTTCGTACTTGGGTTGGCATGGTTGCGGAAAAAAGTGCGATTTGTCGCGATGGTGGAGTCTGTTCCAAAATCCACTCCACATCATCAATGAAGCCCATGCGTAGCATCTCATCGGCCTCGTCTAGTACAAGCGTCGCTAACTGATTAAGTTTTAACGTGCCACGTCGCATATGATCCATCACTCGACCCGGAGTACCTACGACAACATGAACTCCTCTCTTAAGAGCTCTGATCTGACCGCTGTAGTCTTGGCCGCCGTATATAGGCAGAACGTGAAAGTCTTTCAAATGCGTGGCATAGCGTTGGAAAGCTTCGGCCACTTGAATGGCCAGCTCTCGTGTTGGCGCTAAAACTAGTACCTGCGGATCTTTCTTTGACAAGTCCAACTTAGTCAAAATTGGCAATGCGAAGGCTGCTGTTTTACCGGTTCCCGTTTGTGCTTGGCCTACGACGTCTTTGCCCTCAAGCATCAACGGGATCATTTTTGCCTGTATGGGTGATGGTGTTTCGTAACCTACTTCATGTAATACCTTGAGCACATTGCTTGAGAGTTCAAGATCGTTGAAAGAAGGGGTATTTAAACTAGTCATCAGTGATGCCTTGTGCTGTGCGCTAGATGCGCAAAAAAGTTAATAATAATCAGAATGCTAACGAACTACGTGAGGATTCAGCGCTAATCGGATTGAGGGATTCGCGTGCTTTTTGGGCGGTGTTTGCTTGCTTACTTGTCGGTATTATCCCCCGATAGCGGTTATTTAGGAAAGGATTACTTTAAATAAGCTAGCTTATTGGCCAAAACAACGCCATTTTGGACATATCCTTGCCCGAACTCGAAAGGTATTCCTCCAATGATAGTCGAGCGTTATCCATACCTGGGCGAGACAAAATAAAGGAAATGATCATCTAGATAGATAGCCACAGAAGGTAAGAGTGGCGAACGTCATCCGATATATTCTAACTTCTCGAATAGGGCTTGGTTGCACAAGAAACTCTCCGACTTTGGTTAACTAAAATGGTGGGGTTTTATTGGCATCGGTAACCGGTATACTTGGCGGCAATGAGCGCAGCACAAACACTTCTTCAAAACGTTTTTGGTTTTTCCTCTTTCCGTGGCTATCAAGGCAAAATCGTCGATTCGATTGTTCGGGGCGAGGATGCTTTGGTGCTTATGCCAACGGGTGGTGGAAAGTCACTTTGTTATCAGATTCCTGCATTGGTTCGAGAGGGCTGTGGCGTTGTCATTTCACCCCTGATAGCGCTTATGCAGAATCAAGTAGATGCCATGCGATTGTTGGGGATAAAGGCTGAGTTTCTAAACTCGACTCTGTCGGCAATCGAATCCAATCGCATTGAGAACGCACTTACTAGTGGTGAGCTTGATTTACTCTATATCGCGCCAGAAAGATTGAATCAGGCACGTACCCTGACTCTCTTGCAACAGTCCAAAATAGCGCTGTTTGCAATTGATGAAGCACACTGCGTTTCCCAATGGGGGCATGATTTTCGCGCTGACTATTTGAAACTGAGTTTGCTCCATGAGCTGTTTCCTGATGTACCAAGAGTTGCGCTTACAGCCACCGCTGATAAAAGAACCCGTCAGGAAATAATCTCCCGCCTCGCATTGGAATCAGCCAACGAGTTTGTTGCTGGTTTTGACCGCCCAAACATCCGCTACCGAATAAGTTTGAAACACAATGCTAAGCAGCAATTCCTAAAGTTTCTAAAAACAGAACATAGCAACGACGCAGGTATCGTTTATTGCTTATCACGCAGGAAAACCGATGAGATTGCCGCTTGGCTCAAAGATCTAGGCTTCAACGCATTGCCTTATCATGCTGGCTTATCTGCTGAAACTCGTGCGTACAACCAATCTCGCTTCTTACGGGAAGAGGGGGTTATTGTGGTCGCCACCATCGCTTTCGGTATGGGAATTGACAAGCCAGATGTTCGCTTTGTGGCACACTTAGATTTACCAAAAACGGTTGAGTCTTATTATCAAGAAACTGGTCGAGCAGGAAGGGATGGATTGCCGGCTACAGCTTGGATGGTTTATGGATTGCAAGATGTCATAAAACTAAGACAGATGATGCAAGAGTCTGGCGGAAGTGCAGAGCATAAACGGGCAGAGCAACATCGATTGAATGCAATGCTTGGGCTATGCGAAATTACGACCTGCAGGCGGATTAGTTTGATGAGTTATTTTGGGGACACGCTGCCTGGCCCTTGTGGCAACTGTGATAACTGCATCGAGGCACCAAAAACATGGGATGGGACCGACCCTGCTCGAAAAGCTTTAAGTGTTGCCTATCGCACGGAACAGCGCTTTGGTGTTAACCATTTAATTGATGTGCTCCGCGGCAGCAACGCCGATAAGATATTTCAGTTTGGGCATCAGAACCTAGCCTCTTATGGTATTGGTAAAGACTTGGACAACAACCAATGGCGATCGGTATTTCGCCAATTGGTGGCGCGGGGCTATTTAAGCGTTGATTTGGAAAGGCATGGAGCATTGAAGCTAGAAGAAGCCTGCAGGCCTCTGCTTCGAGGCGAAGAAACAATTCTATTTCGACTTGATCAAAAACAAAAAGTTGTTAAACAGCAGACTAAGACTCCCCTCGCTGCCGACGTTGATATTGAGCTTTGGGAAGCCTTGCGAGAATGTCGCCGTGAATTTGCCGAGGAGCTTGGCGTGCCTCCCTATATGATTTTTCATGACTCATCGCTGCAGGAAATGTGTCGGTGTTTACCAAGAGATATGAATGAGTTCGGATTAATCAGCGGTGTTGGCGAGCGCAAATTAGAAAAATACGGGCCCGCTTTTGTGCGGGTTATTGCAGATCATCTGACCCAAAATACGTTTGGAAACTCCCATTTCGGCTGAAATGCCACCTTTTTTGTTGATATACTACTCACGCGCCGGTTTTACGTTCCGGTAAGCTTGAGAGACTATAATTATGAATAATTCCAACGATTGTGTGGTTGCCGCACTTTATCGCTTTGCCGATACCCCAGATTTCGAAACCAAACGCGAACCTTTACTTGAACTCATGCTTGCTAATCAAGTACGAGGGACCTTGCTTTTAGCGGCGGAAGGCATAAATGGCACTATAGCCGGTACGCGAGAAGGCGTCGACGCGATAGTCAACTGGCTCAAACAGGACGAGCGCTTCGCTGGGCTGGAGACTAAAGAGTCTTACGTCAATGAAAATCCGTTTTATCGTAGCAAGGTAAAACTTAAAAAAGAAATAGTTACCATGGGGGTTGAAGGTATAGACCCAAAACAGATTGTGGGGACCTATGTGGATGCGAAAGACTGGAATGCGTTGCTGGATGATCCAGACGTGGTCTTAGTCGATACCCGTAACCAGTATGAAGTAGAGATTGGCACGTTCCAAAACGCGCTCAATCCTAAAACCACCTCTTTTCGTGAGTTTCCAGACTTCGTAAAATCCAATCTTGACCCAGCTCAGCATAAAAAAGTGGCCATGTTTTGTACCGGTGGAATTCGGTGTGAAAAATCCACGGCCTATCTAAAGCAGCAAGGGTTTACTGAGGTCTATCATCTTAAGGGCGGAATTTTAAAGTATTTAGAGGAAGTTCCCTCTACTGACACTAAGTGGCAGGGAGAGTGCTTTGTTTTTGATAATAGAGTCACTGTCGATCATGATTTGAATCGGGGTAATTATGATCAATGTCATGCTTGTCGTATGCCCATAACGGAGGCTGATAAGGAGCATCAACACTACCAAAAAGGAGTCAGTTGCCACTATTGTTATGGAAAAACCAGTGAGCAGCAAACTCGCCGCTACAGCGAACGCGAAAAACAAATGCGTTTGGCCAAGCAACGCGGGGAAGAACACATAGGTCAGCCAATGCAAGAAACTATTGCCATACGGCGCCGAAAAAAATTAGCGTTTAAGGATGCCCAGCGCAGCATGGAAACTTACCCGGTAAAAAACGATGGGTGATAAATTATTAATGAGTCCTTATGGAGACCATTTAGGCATTGAACTCATATCCAGTGAAGCCGGCACGGCAGTTTGTGCAGTTGAACTGAAGCCTTTTCATCTCAATAACGGTGGTAGGGTGCATGGTGGGCTGCTAACTAGTTTGGCCGACACGGCGGCTGGGGTAGCTGTACGCAGCAAACGACCAGAGGGAAAGCTGTCAGCCACCACTGATTTGAGTATAGCCTTTATCCGTCCGCCCTTGGGCAAACGTTTAGTGGCAACGGCACAGGTTATCCATGCTGGGAAAAGGCTTTTTCGTACAGAAATTTCTATTCACTGCGATGATAAACTCGTGGCTAAAACCAGTGCGACATTTATGCTAGTGGATGCTGTCGATTAGAGAATTCGCAGTCTACGTTCCTATCTGAAGTAGAGGTTTTAGCCCAAGGCTTTTAAATCTCTTTGGAATTCTCGCTGCTTGCCGAAATATCGAGTTCATCTTCAGCCATTTCCCCAGCATTATTGGCACGTGGGTCAAGTTGCAAGGCCGCTTGAGCCGAAGCGGAGGTTGCTAACGCGAAATTGGCTGGATGTTCGCTAGCGGCGGGTTTAGTTTTAATTAGTATGACCACCGTGATTGAAGTGATGATCAGCACGGCGAAATGAGAAATAAAGAAATACTCAGGGCCATATTGATACATCAGCAGTGAAGTCAAAAGCGGACCAATGGCTGAGCCCGCAGCATTAGTCATCATCAGCCCTGTGCCCACTTCCATAAAATTACCATCCACTGCGTTGTCGCTGGCAAGGGCTAAACTCAGCGCTTGCAGAGACATGACTGATGCGCCAAAGAAAAACATCACCCAATAGATCATGGAGTTAGGCACAAGTAGGGCAAGGCCAGAAATTATGGCGCCGGTGACCATACACCCTAAAATTACCCGACGCCGGTCAAATCGGTCGGAAAGCTTGCCAAGAGGCAATTGAGCTAATGCGCCGCCGGTAATCGAGAGTGCCATCATGATACTTATATCTTTAACATCAAGGCCAACTTGGCTGCCATAAATACCACCCAGACCATAAATCGACCCCGAAATGACGCCAGCCGTCACAGCCCCTAACGCTGCTGCTCTTGAGGTTTTCAGAACTAACAACGGAGAAAAAGTCGCATTGGGAATAGGACTTGGTTGGGTAGAGCTAGTGAGGCACACCGGTACTGCTGCAAGGGTAATAAGTATTGATGCAAAGATGAGAATGGGAAAGCCATCCACAGCAGTGGTATTTAGCAGTAATTGACCTACCGCCAGGCAGGTCAAAATAATGATTGTATAGGTTGCTAGGACTGATCCCCGTACATCATTTTTGACTTCCGAATTGAGCCAGCTCTCAATGACAAGATACAAACCTACAATCGCAAATCCCGTGACTAGCCTTAATACCAGCCAGACATAGAAATTTTCAATTAGACCCAAGCTCAACACAGAAACAGACATCACCGAGGTGAGTACTGCAAAACAGCGAATATGTCCTACCCGATTGACAAGCTTTGGAACGATAAAGCAGCCACAAAGAAAACCAACAAAGTACAGTGAGCTTAATATGCCACCTTGTGCACTAGTCCAACCTAGCATCTCGACCCTAAGGGGCATGAATGCTAATTGCAGACCATGGCCTGTAATTAAAATAGCGACTCCAAACAAAATAGTGGAGAGTCTGAATATTGATGCGATCAAAAGTCTATTGCCGTTAATTAGTTGGGAATGTGTTTACAGCTTAGCGACTGAATTGCAATTTGGCTAGGAGTGATAAAGGAGAACCTGTAGATCAGCAGTCATTCAGCAAACACACGTGAATAAAGGCTGTAAGTTTTCGCCCCGTTAGGTGAGTTAAACCGACCAAAAGCAATACATTCTGAGGCTTTACTTATGGTAGTCTCAAGCTAACGGCGCTAGTCAATTTCTTCTATCGGTTACGAGGCAGCACATGACTAAAGAAAACAATAACACCATATCTTCCGTTAAGCGCACGCAACGTCGTGAGTTATTAAAAGCAACTGCAGCATTGTCCACGTTTATGATTGTGCCGCGCCATGTGCTAGGTGGCCCTGCTTATGTTGCGCCTAGCGATAAACTAAATATTGCGGCTGTCGGAGCCGGGGGCAAAGGGCGTTCTGATATTCAGTCTGTAGCCCACGAAAATATTTATGCCGTTTGCGATATCGATGATACTCGCCTAGCTGCCACCCTTGATCAAGACTGGGCAGCAAGTTTCAAAGACAAGACCAAAACTTATCGCGATTATAGAGAAATGTTAGCCAATGAGCCTGAGATTGATGCGGTATTGATATCTACCCCAGATCACATGCATACGCCGATCGCTTCAATGGCGATGAATCTCGGCAAACACGTTTATGTACAAAAACCGCTTACTCATACCGTTGCGGAAGCAAGATATCTTGCAAGGCGAGCCCGTGAAACCAATGTGGTTACCCAGATGGGCAACCAAGGCCACGCCGAAGAAGGTGCCCGCTTGATCAATGAGCTTGTTGCAGATGGCGCGCTGGGCGCGGTTAGAGAGGTGCACTGTTGGACCAATCGGCCAGTTTGGCCTCAGGGCATCGCCCGTCCAGAAGGGGAGGATGCTGTGCCTTCTCACATGGATTGGGATCTTTGGCTAGGGGCTGCGCCAGAGCGTCCATTCCTCGAGCGGCGCTATCATTGGTTCAATTGGCGGGGCTGGTTAGACTTTGGTACGGGCGTAGTGGGAGATATGGGGGCGCATATTATTGATCATCCCTACTGGGCCCTCGATCTTGGTTTGCCAACGAAGCTGTCAGCAAGCTCCTCTCGATTTGGTCGAGACATGGAAACTTATCCAATTGCATCGAAAATTCATTTTGAATTTCCTGCAACTACCATCCGACCCGCCGTCAAACTCACTTGGTACGATGGTGGGCTGATGCCCGAGCGCCCCGAGCTAATCGAGAATGGACGGCAAATGGGAGACGATGATGGTGGTGTGCTTATTGTTGGCGATAACAACACCTTGATGCATGGTGTTTATGGCCGCAATCCTCGACTCATTCCAGAGGCCAGACACTTAGCTTATCCAACACCCGCACAGACTTTAGATCGCTCGCCAGGGATATATCAAGAGTGGATAGATGCGATAAAGGATCGAAGCAAACAAACAACGGCCAATTTCGACTACGCTGCTCGGCTAACGGAAACTATGCTGCTTGGTAACATCGCCACGCTCCGTGCGGGAGAGAACAAAGTATTAGACTATGATGGTGAAAATATGCGTTTCACCAATGATGAGGGCGCCAATAGCTATCTTCAAAAAGAATATAGAGCTGGATTCGGTTTGTCATAAAGGCAGGACTTTTCCCTAACTTTCGCACTGCTTGTCAACCATCTCTTTCTTTCTGCGTTGTACTAATTATCCAGAGCAATTAGTGCAGCCTCTAGAACGTTTCTATATCCGAGACTTCTGCTGGCTGGTTTAAAGAGAGTAGTGATATGGACAGTATTTTCACTTTAGAAAGTTGGATGGGATTAAAGGTCCAGCGGATCAGTCAGGGGGTCTGCCTGCTGTTCGGCCTGACCCTTTTGCCGGGCAACGTTGCTGCGCAGTTACCAGAGCTTTCAAACCCCTCTAGCCTTAGCGGTACGCCAACCAGCGCGGTTTTTTATGCCGGTGCGTCACTCGATAACGGGCTTACCTTTGTAGACAAGGTTAGTGCTACTGCGCCGGTTGACGTGTTAGCGCAGGTTAAAGTTCAAGCCGATCACGTTAATACTCTCGGTAATCTTTATATCATAGTCGTGATAGGTGAAGACCAATTTGTTCGTCATGGTGCCGACAGCTATGAGCTTTGGGACGGCAGTATTACAGGTTTAAAGCCCGCAGTTTCTAACAAGCTGTTAGAGTCTGCGGAACAGCTTACCATCGTGGACGACATGCCCTTCGCGGCAGCAGGTGTTTCAAACGCATTGGTTACACTCTTTCTTGCCTACAATACTAATGTAGCGCCTGATGAATTTTTTTACTCTGGCGATCCACTGAGTTTCTATGTGGTTGATGAAAGCGTGCCGCCAGCGAGCCAAACTGTTTATCTAGAAAAAGTCTCAGCACCAATCATTCAAAGTAAATGTGTTTTGTGTCATGTCGCTGGTGGTGCGGCATCCACAAGTGGGCTTATTCTGCATACTGCAGCAGTCGCAGACTACCAACTCGGCAATTACAACGTACTGCTAGACTACATCAAAAATGTGCCAAATGGCTCAGAGCGACTTCTTTCCAAACCGCAGGGCATGGATAATCATGGTGGCGCAGTTCAACTGTTTCCAAACAGCGATGAACTTGCGAGCTTCACCGAATTTGTTGCCAGTGCGGTAGCCGATCTATCCGC
>CAYGRT010000008.1:100294-108123 GCA_964352355.1 uncultured Pseudohongiella sp.
ATGAACTTGCGAGCTTCACCGAATTTGTTGCCAGTGCGGTAGCCGATCTATCCGCACAAACAGGCGGTACTATCGAAACAGCGTCGGCAATTTTTGCAGATGTATTTCCAGCGACTAACACCGAGCTTTTCCGCCGAGCCGCGCTTTTATTCGCCGGGCGCTTGCCAACAGCCGCAGAACTGGAATTAAGCCAAAACGCCGACGAGGCTCAGCTGCGATCCTTAATCCGAGGGTTAATGAATGGCCCAGGTTTTAGCCAATTCCTAGTAGAAAGCGCAAACGATAGACTGCTCACTGAGGCTTTTTCAGGGTCGATGTTCGACATAGTGAACAGAAAATATTATCCCAATTCCGCCAAGTACTTCAAAAATATCGAGTTAAGACAGCGAGCACAAATCATCGCTAAAGCCCTGGCAGAGGAACCGCTGCGCTTGATCGAGTACGTCGTAACCGAAGAGAAGCCGTACACGGAAATATTGACCGCTAATTACACAATGATGAACCCGTATTCAGCAGAAATCTACAATTCATCCCTAGAATTTTCGGACCCAGATAATTACGATGAGTGGAAGCCCGGCGAGATTACTGACTATTTCCGCTGCACTCAGTGCAGTCAGATCAATCCCGATATCATCTACGATATTCCGACGATTTACCCCCATGCTGGGGTGTTAAATTCTCCCGCATTCCTGTCTCGATTCCCGTCCACCGAAACCAATAGGAACCGCGCGAGGGCGAGGTGGGCGTATTACTTTTTCTTGGGCGTCGATATAGAGGCAATATCCGAGCGTACTACTGATCAAGCCGCATTGCAGGACTTGAACAACCCGACGCTCAATAACCCTAACTGCATCGTATGCCACGATATAATGGACCCAGTGGCAGGGGCGTTTCAAAATTATAGCGATGATGGCTTCTACCGAAACCAGCCTGGAGGCAACGATTCTTTGCCTTTTTCCTATAAGCGAGATCCAGACGGTGGCTATCAAACAGGAGATACTTGGTATTCGGACATGTTGATGCCAGGGTTTGCTGGCATGATAGCACCAGATCCTGCTAATTCGATTCAGTGGCTAGGGCAGCAATTTATAAACGACAGCCGTTTTGGCTATGGCACAGTTAATTTTTGGTATCCAGCACTGATGGGGCGTGAACCTTATGTAGCGCCGGAAGATCCTACTGATCTTGGTTATGATTCCAAACTGGCAGCCTACGCTGCCGAGCAAGCGATGCTGAAAACGGCAGCGGCAGCATTTACTTCAGGATCCTCTGGTAATGGACCGTTTAATCTAAAAGACTTGTTGTTGGACATAGTCCTCAGCGATCAGTTTCGTGCTGGTGGCATTGTTATAGAGAGTGCAGATCAGTCACTGCAGCTAAAAGAGGTTGGGGCTGGTCGCTTGCTCACTCCTGAACAACTCAGCCGCAAGCTAGCTGACGCTACGGGTTTTACTTGGGAATATGGCAACACGGCCGCCCTGACTGAGGTCTATGGGTTGATTTATGGAGGTATAGACTCTCAAGCCATCACTGAAAGGGCGACTCAGCTGACCGCGCTAATGAGTTCGGTGGTAACGGCCATGGCCAATGAAACATCGTGTTCTATAGTGAATAACGATTTTTCTAAGCCTCAATCGGAGCGCAAGTTGTTTCCGTTGGTTGAGTTGACCACATTGCCCGCAGTCTCCGCTGGATCAATAAAGGTGAATATTCAACATCTTCATCAACAGCTGTTGGGAGAGGCGCTCAGTATAGATTCACCGGAGCTAGCCGCCACCTTTGATCTTTTCGTGGCGGTAAGGGATGCCCGTTTAGCCGCCAGAAAAGGCGCTGCTGTATCCAGTAGTTCAGAAGTTTGTATTCTGGAAAATGTGGATAACCCTATAAGCTCTGACCCCAATCAAACCCTTAGAAGCTGGGCAGCAGTTGTCAATTATATGATGCGCGATTATCGCTTCATCTTTGAGTAGGAAACAGATCATGAATCGAAGAGATTTTACGAGACTACTTAGCACCATGGGTGTTAGCGCGATTGCGCCACTGCCTCTGGCAATGTCGGCGGCAAGCGAACCCTACACCGGTCCATTTTTTATTTCCTTGGCAGCCATTGGCGGTTGGGACGTCACCAGTTTCTGTGACCCTAAGTTGAATGTGGCCGGTGAGAGGACAATCAACAACTGGGCTGACACAGATAGTATCCAGCAGATTGGAAACTTTTCTTATGCACCGGTGGCTAATAATCAGCAATTTTTTGAACGCTTCTATCAAGACATGCTGATTGTGAACGGCGTAGACTCCCAAACTAATTCCCACGATGATGGTCAGCGCCATACATGGAGTGGCCGTTTGGCCTCTGGTTATCCTAGCTTTGGTGCGCTTGTCACTAGTGCTCTCGGGACTGATTTGCCACTGGGGCTAGTACACGATTCCGGCTATAACGAAACGGCTGGAATTACCCGATTTAGCCGACTGCAAAACCCAGAAGTGATTCGTAATCTAGTTAATGATTCAACTATTACACTGGGAACCAGTACGTTTGGCTTGGTTGAGACTGCTGAGTTAAATCTAATCACTCAGTATCATGGCGCAAGACTGAATCGACAAATGGCTAGCGCCAATTTATTGCCGCGACAAAAAGAAGGCATGAACAGTTTGCACTTGGCGAATACCAATCGTGATGATCTAAAGCTGTTTGCTGAGCTGTTGCCGGACCAATTCGAGGCCGATGGTGATTTTAGGGCCGCTCAACTGGCATTGCTTGCCTATCAATCTGGACTTAGCGTGTCTGCCCAACTTGGCTTCAATGGCTTTGATACTCATCAAAACCACGATGGGACTCATTTCGACTCTTTAGCCAAACTAACTAATTTGATTGAGTATATTTTTGATACGGCTGAACAAGCGGGCTTTGCAGACAAGATTATCATGACGGTTGGTTCAGACTTTGGGCGAACCCCTTATTACAATGCTGGTGGTGGTAAAGACCATTGGCCCATAGGGAGCACTCTGTTCATCCAGAAAGGCGCAAGCTGGGGCAATCGCCTGATTGGAGTTACTGACGAAGGACACAATGCCCTGACGATAAACCCATCGACGCTCCAGGTTGATGGTTCGTCGGCAGGCGTTCGTTTGGAACCTAAGCATATTCAGCAAGCTATGCGGCAGCTTGCCGGAATAGAGCAGTCTACTACTTCGGCGCAATTTCCCCTCTACGCTGACGAGATAGACTTCTTCGCTTAAATCTTCTGCTGATGCTTTTAGACTACACTGGGTTTGGCGTATTTTATAAGCGCCGATTTTGGGTTTGTTGGGTTTCAGTTTGAGGGCTTCGAACAGTGTCGGGAGCCGGTGAACAGTTCTGCTGCAGTCCGCGCCCCTCCCGGGTCCCCTCGCTCAATCAGGAGCCTAAGGTCTCCTTCAATCGCTCGGCGCTGGACTTTTAATGCAGCCGAACCGCTCCCCAACCCCCGACCCTTTTAATTCAGAGAGACAGCCCATTACTGAAACTTCTACTATTGTTAATCTAGACCTTCTAGAGATTTGATTTCTCGATTGCTCGTATCAATCAAGGATTTGGGTGGCAGGTAGGGATGGGGCAGCGATCAAAGACCAGCGCTGAGCGCAGCAAAAAGACCGCTTTTTGGGCTTTTTGCGGAGAGAAGGGACCCGGGAGGGGCGCGGTCTGCTGCAACACCCCTACCTGCTATCCGAATCCGGTCGAGGCCCCAAGCCAGTTATCCTAATACCTCAGCAAACTTTGATAGGAAATCTTAAGTTCAGCTCTAACCTGCTTAGAACGTTGACTCCATTTCATTCTTTCAGGACGGGACAGGTTAATTCACCCTTTTCAACTTGCGAGACCATAGCCAATTTAAAGGCGAGTGCGTAATCTTTCTGAGAACGTTTGATGCTGGTGGGTGTAGGATTTCCCATAAATAAGTCTTCATAGTGACAACTTATTTCAGGACGGGACAAAAGCCAAAAAAAAGGGAGCAATAAATTGCTCCCTTTTTCGTTCAGTTGCTAAGAGATTTTAAGCTCTCAGCATTTTCACTTCAACTTAGAAGTTGATATTTACACGACCGTATAGGAACTGGCCTTCAAAGCCCCAAGGAGCTGAGCCGGCAAACGTGTTGCCTGAGCCAATTGTTCCATCTAGGTTGTCTTGGTCAAGAGGCGCATCCTGATCGAATGCGTTTTGAGCACCTAGAATAAACGTGTAGTTATCATTCCATGTGTACGCGGCTTCTAGATCGAAGATCCATTCGCCATCGTAACAAGCGTCAGAGTTGATCACACAGTTAAGCGTGTAGCCTGTGCCATCAACACCGCGAGGAGTAGTGTCTCCACTGAAACCTGAAGAGATCCAGTCGTCGTAGAAGCTAGCGCGTGCTAACAGACGGAAGTCACCGATAAAGTGGTTATAGGTGAAAACGCCACGATTTTCTGGGTTAAAGTTTTCAAGGTTAACTACGCGGTTACGGTCAACTTCGCGACCAGCGCTGTTTACTTCAGTTTCGATGAACGTCCATGCTGCATTCAAGACACCGTTACCAGCGTCACCAAAATCAGCATTGTACGTACCTACAATTTCAAAACCTTCAGTAGTGGTGTCGAAGTCATTGGTGTAGAACGATACTGAGCTTAGATCAGACGCACCTGGTACACCGATCTCTTGCAAGCAAAGTGCTAGGTTACCCACTGGATTAGCACGTGCGCCCGGGCAAGCGATGCCAGCAGGTACAGGTCGTCCAGCGATGTTGATCGTACCAGTTTGTGCAATACGATTTTCTAGCTCGATGTTGAAGTAGTCTACAGTGATGTTCAAGCTGTCAGTAACTTCCCACACGAAACCAGCAGAGAAGTTTGATGAATCTTCTGCATCAAGCTGTTCTGCGCCCAAGAATTGTGCGATTGGGTTGGTTGGTGGAATTTGACCACGTTGCTGAAGTTCACCATCTACTGTAATAGTAGAAAGCTTGGTTACGTTTTCCTGACCAGGAGTCGGGGCACGGAAACCAGTGTTGTAAGATGAACGTACAGTCAACGAATCAGTGATGCGGTAACGACCAGACACTTTAAAGTTGGTCACGTCACCGAAGCTGTCGAAGTCTTCGTAGCGCAAGGCTATACCCGCAGTAAATGCATCGGTAATGTCCGCTTCGCCGTCAACATAAAACGCAACGTTCTCACGTCCCCAAAGACCAGCTTGCTCTGGGCTGAAACCTGCGAAACCGTGAGAACCAATGCTTAGGTTTGGCAGTGGAGTTACGCCGTCGCTGTAAGTATTAGATCCGTTGACGTTTTGGAAGGCGTAGTCGCCAGCTTCCCAAGACGCAACCTCACCCACGATAGTTTCGAAACGCTCATCACGCCACTCAGCACCAAAACCGATGCTTAAGTCTGATGCGAAGCCATCAACCGGCAGATCGTAAACGAAGTCCGCGTTGAAGTTAGTTTCAGACTGAATGTTGCTACCTAGCTCAAACGCTTGTTGTAGTGCGCCATTAACGATGCCGTCTGGTCCGTTAGATGGGTTCCAAGAGTTAGAGATGCGGAATGCAACCGCGTTACGACCATAGCTACCGCTGAAATCATAGCGGAAGTTAGGAGCGAACTCACCGCGGATACCGGCTACGATGCTCGCGTCCTTCAAGCCTGCACCAAACGATGGCGTGTAACCACCAGGAAGGATTGAGTTAAGAACGAAACAGTTGCCTGGTAAGGAGTTCAATGCCGCTTCATCGGCAGCGACTGCTGCTGGATCAAGAAGCTGACCGTTGCCGCCAGAACCAGGAGAGGTCAAGGCTGGGCAGTTTGATGTGATGCCAGTGGCGCCACGTGGGATGTTAGTGTCTACCACAGCACGAGTGCTGCCATTGGTGTATACACCGCCACGAGAGTTCGGGTTACGGTAGAAGAAGCCGCCGTCTGTTTGACGCTGACCATAGTTACCAAACGCGTACACTTCTTGCGTAGAAGACAGCTCGATACCGGAATTGAAGAACACGTTCCAGTTATCGGAAACTTCTGGTGCGCCCCATACTTGAGCTGGGTTTAGTACCGCTGCTCGCTGTGCAGTATTGCCGCTGGCTTTAAGTACAGATGCGTCAGTACGCTGAGTAGAACGGCTAGTGGCGTCTTGCTCCATGTAGCTACCAGTGACGTTAATAAAACCGTCTGGGCCAAGAGGCAGACCAAAGTTAACCATGACTTGTTGAAGCTCACCGTCACCTTCGCCGAATTCACCGACGCGGGCATCCATTGAGAAGCCTTCAGCAGAATCTTTCAGTACGAAGTTCATCACACCAGCGATGGCATCAGAACCGTACTGGGCGGCGGCGCCGTCGCGAAGAATTTCAACTTGTTTGAATGCAAGCACTGGGATGGCAGAGATGTCAGCACCCTGTGAACCTGCTGCAAGTGAGCCACCAAGCTCGGCGATAACGCCAGAACGGTGACGACGCTTGCCATTAACTAGGACAAGAATGTTATCTGGTGGCAGGCCGCGAAGGTTCGCAGGCCGCACGATTGTTGCAGCATCAGAGATCGCATTTCGCTGCACGTTGTACGAAGGCACCGATGTACGGAGCATTTCGTCTAGGTCGGCAAAGCCCATGTTGACGAATTCTTCACCAGCAATTACGTCTACAGGAACTGATGAATCGCCTGCTGATCGCTGTGGGCGACGTGAGCCGATGGTTACAATTTCTTCAACATCGCTCGCTTGTTGTCCGAAGGCGACAGGTGCAAAACCTGCAGGTACCAATAGACCAAGCGCAATGGCAGAAGGGAGAACCCGCTTTGCCAAATTTGGTTGTTTAAACATTTACTTCCCCTTTATTAGTATCAAAGATTTAGAGCCTTTAGGGAGCTCATTTTCTTAATGTGGTTGGACAACAAGCCTAGCCCCTAAAGCCAGGATCTTATTCCACGCCCAATCACCGCCCAAGGATAAGAGTCACCACGGCAAAAGTCTAGTGGTTAAGCCCATTTACAGGGCGTTAGCGCGTTTTTATTGTGCAAATTAGGCGTTCGTTGAGGTGAATCAAATCTAAACTGCCCGATTGACTGTTTTTTAGCCGCAGCGAGCCCACTTGCAGCGCAAATTTGATCAATATTGATTGTTTTTGAACCTTGTAAGGGCGCGAATCTCATAGGATTCGCTTGATTAAGGTATGATTTTTAAAAATATTTGCCCATAGGAGTACCTTTGCGCCATGTTTTCGTGCAAATGGCGAGAGTTAGCTCAAAACTCAAGCTTTTTCTCGCCGGCAACTAAGCTGCGGCCCATTCTTGGGGCAGTGTTAAAATCTCAGCAGCTAGCGTGCTCTGGCACCGCTGCTAAACTTGCGCTCTAGTGCGGTCAAAAACTCAACCGAATGCTTTGCGCACATCCAAAATACCAATTTGCCCCGCTGTACAAAGGTGAGACCGCCAAGCCTTGTGGTCTGCCGAGATAGGCCTCGCAAGAAAGTAGATTTGTTAACCCATGCCCCAATTCGTCTAGACAGTTTCCCCGCCAGCACAGCGGCTAGAGCAAGAAACAGCAGGCCAGGAATTATGGGAAGAACCAGTCCTATGACGCCTAACACTAAACATAGTGTGATAATGGCCCCTAGTACCGCTTTCTGAAAAAGCGATTTTTCCCGAGTAACGCTGCGTAAACTAAGCATAAGTTCCCTCACTACATGACTGCACCAACCATGACGGTCAGCTTTGTCGTTAACAAGTTTTCCAATATAGGATGAAGAAAACGATTTGCACCAACCGTGCCAATCTTTATCTAATTGATATTGTTGAGTTTATTATTCTGGTTGGACGCTCTA
>CAYGRT010000009.1:0-10659 GCA_964352355.1 uncultured Pseudohongiella sp.
TGCCGCGAACCGATAACCAGTCCGTTGGAGCATAAGTGAAACCAAACTTAGGATCTGTCGATTCCTGGCCGCTTGAGAATTCCTCGCGGCGCACAGCAGCAGTAATTTCTAAGTTAGAAAGCACTGGGAATGCGAACTCGGCAAAGTAGGCGTCGACTTCGCGCTGACCGGAAGTCACAACTTCTTGCTCCGTGCCACCAATCCAAGTGTCACCTGCAAGCTCCACATGAGAAGGAACGTTGGTGTACTTATCATCACGGAACTGATAGCCAATGGCTGCACCGATCGGGCCGCCTGGTAGTTCAAATCCGCCGGGTGATATTTCACCGTTAAGCACGATATCAATCGTAGTCAATTGATCTTCCACGATTTCCTTGTCGCGGGCAGAGATTGCATCCATCACCTGTTGGCTGTTGTTGTCAGCTTGATCGATGATAAAGAAAGGTGAGTAACAGGCATCACGGTCACGAACGACGTCACAATTTAAGCCTTGTTTCATGGCCTCGATATCAAAGTTCTGACCAGACATGAATTTTTGTTCACGATAGTTGTGAGTCCACGCCGCCATACCGCGCCAACCATCTAACATCGGCACATTAAAATCAGCTTGAAAGCTTACGCGGCTGATATGGTCGATACCGTCTTGCACGTTATCCCCATCAGGCGCAAATCCTGTTGGGAAAGTATGAGTCTTGTTAATTGGACGCAAAGTACGTGCTTGCACATCTTCAAATAGTGGCACGCCATTATTCGCTGTGCCCGATACAATGGCATCTGGTGTACCGTCGCCATTTAAATCTTGGGTTCCACGATCTGGAACACCGTCACCATTCATGTCTACACCGAATAGTGGGACACCAGCAGAAGTCACTGCTCGGAATGGGTTGCCTGGAAGTTCACCGCGAATTGCAGGAAGCTCACCGATGCGAGAGTTACCTGGGTTCGACGTAGATTCGTAACGAGTCTCGTATAGGCGAGTTAGAAATCCTTGCGCCGATAGAGTTAGGTCGTCATTCACTTCATAGGTGGCATTTGCATAAAGCTTGCTGTCTTGCTCGGGCTCGAAATAGCTACGTGTATCGCCGAAGTCAAACCAGCAGCTGCTGCCGAGTCGCATGCCGAAGGGGTTGTTAGCAACCCCTGCAGTGTAATCTGTCCGTGCTGAGGCAGGTGCGCAGTTAGGGTCAACAGATGATACACGCTCACCAGTGTACTGGCCGTTTTCATCACGTACTGGCGAAAAATAGTTACCAGGCGCGTTGTTTGAAAAAACTAATCCGGAGTTTGCAAGATCGCTGCGCTCATCCCAGCCTAAACGGGTTTGGGCACGATATTGACCTGCCACTACGATGTCTATGCCGCCAATGTCGGTGCCCCAGATCGCTTGGATAGAGTGGCCATCAAAATCGCCTCGTGAATCGCCTTCCGCAAAAGTATCGACTCGAAGCCCATCGAATGACTTATATGGCACAAAGTTAACAACCCCTGCCACAGCCTCGCTACCGTAAAGAGCAGCAGCACCATCAGCAACGATGTCTAGACGCTGAATGGCAATAGTTGGAATCAAGCCTTGAACGTTTTCGTTCACTAGACGTTTGCCGTCCAAAAGAGTAAGCGTGGAGCTTGCTCCGAGGCCTCGCAAGTCAATGCTTTGTGAGCGAGAGTCAGTACCTTGAATAGTGTTGGTGATTGCAGAAGCCGCACCGTTTACAAAAGTAAGATTTTGAATCACCTCACCCATGTTTAACGTACCCTGGGCTTCTAGATCTTCAGCATTGAGCTGCGTCACAGCTGAGGCTGATGTAAAGCCTTCTGATCGACGAATGAATGAACCTGTTACTAGTACTTCTTCTACCGCTTCGTCTTGTGCAAATGAAGCGCCTGCCAGTGGAAGCAGGGATAACGAGACTGCTGTGCACAGCAGGTTTTTTCTGTGTGGGATCTTAAACTGCATAGGATTCTCTCCAGATTAATGCTTTTTTGATTTAATTGAATTTAAGCTTAATTCTAATTATTAGGCCTCGCGCTGCGAGACAGACACATAGGCCCACGCACGAGAATAATTCGTTAGTTTCTTATTGACAAGGTTTATATTGAAAAACCCTGTAACAATTAGTCTAGTAAAATGCACGCAAATGGCACTTTTTGAACAAGAGGGAAAAATCAGATGGGAAATTTGGTAACAACTAGTCGAGCGCGTCGTCTGTAAGGCACATAGATCCTCGTATTAGATATCGAGCACCCGTTCTAAATCTTCGCCAATAGCGGGCTTGTTTGTTAACGCGGAGACGCCAATAAAGAGTATTAGTGATGCGACAAAAGACACCAGCCCCCCACTAATTCCAAAGGGCAAAACGATGCCAGCCAGTTGGACCACAAAGTTGATGACCAGAGCGGCAACGATTGCTGTCACCGCGCCGGCAACAGTGGCGCCTTTCCAATTTAGACCAATGGCCACTACGGGGAAGATGCTGGCGGCAAACGTTCCCCAGCCAAATGCACCTAAAAGTGCAACCAATGTGGCATCTAAGTAGTAGGAATAAAGGGCAAAGCTCGCTGCCACAAAAGCAAGAATAATCGTCACAACCCGAGCCCAGAAAAGTTCATTGTCTACACTGTGTCCTGTTATCGCTTTAGGAATGTCATGGATGATCGCTGCAGTGCCAATGTTAAGAAAGGCATCGGAAGTCGACATGATGGCGGCAAACAATCCAGCAAATACAATACCGGCAAGTAGGGGATTGGTGAACACGGAAAGAAACACAGACGCCGCATCGTCCGGCACCCCTAGCGGCTCGATGCGGCCGTCAATGACTGCTGCACGCATAATAATGCCGATAGAGATCCATAGCAGCGCCGCCATCACATAGCCAAATAAAGACATCGGAAGAATCGTCCGATTGTCGTTCATGTTTTTGTTCATCATCATTTTAGTGATGAGGTGAGGTTGACCGGCGAGGCCAAGGCCAAACACAAAAAACCAGCCTAGTGATGCCATAATCCCGGCGGCGCCAAATGGCATTATGGCTTCGCTGTCGTCGGCTAGGATAATAGAAGTGGCTTCTTGCATGCCGCCATCGAACACGGCTGTGGCTGTTACTAGAATAAGTGCTCCGGCAATGATCATAATTGCGCCTTGCACAACATCGGTATACACCGAGGCGATGATGCCGCCGGTGACACAGTAAAAAATCAATACCGCAGAGCTTATGATTACACAGGTCACCAAGCTAATGTCGGCGAAAAAAGCCGTACCAGAAAGGATAGCCTGCATGACAACAGCCATGGCCAGTATTTGAGTTGCCAGATATCCCATGACTCCCAGCACAATTGTAACCGCCATTAAGAAGCGGACGGACTCGCTGTTGTAGCGGGCTGCGACTATGTCAGGCAGCGAAATGCAGTCTCTAAGTTCCGCAATCATTCGGATGCGCTTGGCCACCAGGAAAAAGCCTATGGCATAGCCAGATGAGGAAATCACGACCATCCAAAACGAACTCACACCAATGGAGTAAACAAGGCCGGGACCGCCGACAAAACCGAAGCCACTGAGTGTGCTGGAGAACAACGCCAAAGAGAGCACGATGGGCCCAAGACCGCGGCCAGCCATAAAAAAGTCGCTAGAATCCTTGGTGCGCCGCATTGCCCACACACCGGTGGCTACGCAAAACGCCATGTAGACAAAAACCGCGGTTAAGATTATTTCCTGACGATAGACTTCCACTTAATTCGATCCCTCGCGCGCCTGCTGGTCGGCGATTATCCTTTTAAAAGCCGCTTCATCTTCTTTGGTGTAGATGAACTTAGCAAAGCCAAAGATGTACATAAAAACCAAGGGCATGGCGCTGATCCAAGTGCCGTACATCTGCCAAGCAGTTGCCGTGGGAAAGCCCAAAAAGTAGCTGGTCTCGCCTGTGGCCATGAAAGCTTGGTGGCCTGAAACCATTTGCCACCAAACTAGCAACATGACCCCATAGGCGGCGCTGAGGCAAATGTAAAATCCCAGGCTACGATATCTTTTCGACACGCCTAGTGCACACAGGCAGCAAATAAGTAGTAGCAATAGTGTTTGAAACAAGAAGGCATAGACGCCGATAGATTCGAGTCTAACAAGCCCATCACCACCCACTTGCATACCTGCAATGCTCGGATGGGGCGCGCCAGCTGCACCGGGGCTTGGTTCGGTAAGCAGCATCTCTAGCAATAATACGCCGAGGGCGATGCAGATAGAGAAAATCACCATCATTAGTCGATTTCCCATGGATGATTGTCCTCCCTCTAAACGGTGCTAAATGAGTTATGCAGCGATCGAGCATAAACAGGGCGGGTGTTAGAGTCTAGCGCTAATAAAGTTACAGCGTCTAAATCTCGCTGACTGGCTCGATTGAGCGCCGGGGTGGCTTGGCTCTCTTGACAAGCTATGGCTGACAGTCCATGTTCTGCACTCTGCCCTTTTCTTGCAGTTAATAACAATCACACTACAGTATTTACCATGAAGTATGTGGAGAGGAAACGATGAAAATATTTGCTCCAACTAGAGCTCAGTCTCTAACTAAACTGGCGCTGGCCGGTGCGCTGCTTACCGCTATGTCAACATCAGCGCTCGCGCAACCGGGTGCGGTGCAGCCGGCAGCCCACGCAGCTCAAGAACCTATTAATCATTTACCAAATCCTTATGAGACTCAGCGGAATTTTGGCAGCTTGCCAGACGGGCGCACTTGGGGCTCTGTAAGCGCTGTGGACATTGATGTCGACGGCGTGCATGTCTGGGCGGGAGATCGCTGCGGCACAAACTCTTGTGCAACCTCGGACGTGGACCCGATAGTCAAGCTAAACCCAATGGGTGAAGTTGTAGCCGCATTCGGTGCCAACCAAATTATTTGGCCACACGGTATGGATGTGGATTCCGAAGGCAACGTTTGGGTTGCCGATGCTCGCCTAGCCAATGAGCGCGAACTGCAGGCCAATCCTGCCGCCAGTTCTCGCGGTAGCGCGGTGCTTAAGTTTAGCCCCACCGGTGAGTTGTTAATGACTCTCGGTACTCCAGGAGAGATGGGCGATCCACCCACTCACTTTACCGAGCCAAATGATGTGTTGGTTGCTCCTAACGGTCGCATTTTTGTGGTCGAAACTCATGGTGCGCAGTTTCAAAATGAGCCGGGACCAAATGCGAAAAGCCGTTTAACGATTTGGGCGCCAGATGGCACATTGATCAAAACAGTCGGCGAATGGGGTTTTGAAGATGGTCAATTTAGATCTCCACACTCACTAGCGATGGATTCACAAGGCCGGCTATTTGTTGCTGACCGCGGCAATAACCGTATTCAGATTTTCACCCAAGATGGGGATCATATCGATACTTGGTATCAATTCAGCCGTATCAGTGGTCTTCATATCGATCCGGCCACAGATATGCTGTATGCCATCGATTCCGAATCCGATCCAAACTACAACCCAGGTGGGTGGCGCAAGGGCCTGCGTGTAGGTAATGCACGCACCGGCGAAGTTCTCTACTTTATCCCAGAGCACGTGTCTCCGGAGCGCTCATCGGGTATGGGCGGTGTTGGCTCAATGGGTGAAGGCGTGACCAGTGATAAAGACGGTGTGGTTTATGCGGGCGAGGTTGGCCCAATCCAAGGGATGACTAAATTCATCCCTCGTCTAATCCCGTAAGCTAAATCGATTAGGCTAAAAAGCGGCGTGAGCAATCTCGCCGCTTTTTTTTGGACTTTGGGGAACACGGTGTCGGGAACACGGAATGGAACACGGTGTCGGAGTAAATCTTTCGATTCGGTGGAACATGGGGAACATGGGGAACATGGTGTCGGAGTAAATCTAAAGATTTACTCCGACACCAATAAACTGCCAAACACTCCCAATAAACTAAAGATTTACTCCGACACCAATCAATAAACTCAAGGGTTTTCGCAAAAGGAAATAGTATGTCAATTAATCGCAGACAATTTATCCGTCAATCGATAGCCCTTGGTTCTGTATCCATGGCCGCTGCCACGCTGAGCCCGTTTGCTCTGTCTCAGTCCGTTGGCGTAAATCCTGCACCAATGATGCCCGCGCCTTCTTTTGTGCCAACTAACGGCATCAATATGGCGGTGTATGAAAAGGGAGAGGGGCCAGCTGTAGTTTTTTGCCACGGCTGGCCAGAACTAGCGTTTAGCTGGCGCAGTCAGTTGGATGCGGTCGCCGCGGCAGGATTTCATGGTATTGCTCCCGATCAACGAGGCTTCGGCTTAACAGGCGGGCCGGCAGACCCTCTGCAGTATGACATGGGAATATTTTGCGATGACCTCGTGGGTATGCTCGATGCAAAGGGTATCGATAAGGCCACTTTTATTGGGCACGACTGGGGCGGAGCAGTGGTGTGGGCCATGGCAAGACTTCACCCCGATCGCTGTTCTGGCATAATCGGTCTAAATACAGGCGCGGGTCGACCCGCGGGACTGCCTCCGCTTGCCAACCCAGAGCCATCACTGATAGTGCTTGGACCCAATTACTACGTAGGGACATTTCAGGAGCCAGGGCGAGCAGAGGCTATATTGGAAGCGGATGTGAGAAAAACCTTTGATTTTATTCTAAGTCGAGGCGGCATCTGGGATAGAGAGGCATTTTCTCAACTGCCTGAGACAAGCGCGGAGCGGCAAATGGATTTACTCTCTATGCTTGAGCGGGACAATCCACCTGGCGAACCTTTTATGTCAGATGAGGTCATGGATTACTTTACTGAAACCTATACAGCTACAGGTTTTACAGGGGGCCTTAATTGGTACAGAGCGGTGGGTAGGATGGGCCCGATCATGGCCCAGGCAGCATCTCGTATCGAGGTGCCTTGCTTATACATTGGCGCAGAAAATGACGTGATTCTTCCACCGTCCAGCGCAGATGGTATGGAAGATTTTATTACAGATTTAGAAAAATACACGGTGATGGATAGCGGCCACTGGACGCAGCAGGAAAAGCCAGAAGAAGTTAACCGAGTCATAGTTGAGTGGTTGCAACGAAAAATTGCTTAATTGGTTTTGGAAATTTGTTGATGGATTACTTTAAGCAGTGTCTCAGCAGTATAGGGTTTGCGTATGTATGCAAGCTCGCCTGAATCGATGCCGCGTACAATCAATTCTTCCTCAATATAGCCAGAACAAACAACGATTTTCACCTCAGGGCGGATCTTTTTTATTTGTTTTATGACTTCTCCGCTACTGACTCCAGGAATCACTCCGTCAATGCACATTAGTTCAAATTTTTGAGTCAAATCTGTCGCTATTTGAAGCGCCTCATGACCATCTTTTGCTGTTATTACGGTGTAGTTGTTTAGTGTTAATGCTTCTGAACTGGTGGAAAGCACGTCTGGATTGTCTTCAACAAGAAAAACACATGAGCTTGGGTTTTGATGATCTATTAGGGTGTGCGTAGATATGCTATCTGGCTGTTGATCAATTGCACTTTGAGGAAAATAAATAGAGATTTTCGTGCCAACACCCAACTCGGATTTTATATCGATTTGGCCGAGAGAATCATTAACTAAACTTTGAAGTAACGCCATGCCCAAGCCGATGCCTGATCCGCTTTTTTTGGTGGTAAAAAAAGGTTCGAACATGCGATTTTTAACTTCGCTACTCATTCCACAGCCATTGTCCTTCACGTACACCATGGAATACTGTTTGTTGTCCGATGCGCCTAAATTAGTTGGGTTTGCAATATCACAGCCAATTTCTATGACGCCGCCTTGTTTTATCGCATCCTTAGCGTTTACAACGAGATTCAAAATAGCGCGCTCTAGTTGACTTCTATCTATAAGGATATTGCCGGCAGGTAGCGCACTAATATTCAAGCGGATATCAGCCGGTAGCAGGCGCAATAAATTTTCACTGAGAGATTCGATAGTAGACTTTAGCGATACAATGGTTTTTTGGCTCGGGTCTTTTCTGCCAATAGCAAGAAGACTGTTGGTCATTTTAGCGGCTTCAAGTGCGGTCCTTTTAATAAGATTTAGGGAGTGTTGAAGTTTTTCAGGGTTATCGATTTGAAATAGCGCAATTTCTGCTGAGTTAGTTATCACAGTGAGAGAGTTGTTAAAATCGTGAGCTATACCACTGGCAAGTCTGCCTAATGCTTCAACGCGCTGAGCTTCCGCAAGGGCTTCGCGAACCCTTGTCTTCTCTTTTTCCGCTTCTTCCAATTCCCGTCTTTGCTGTATTTCCCTATCCAATGAAGCTTTAAGTTGTTGTGATTGGCGTTCTAGGCGAGTTATGGTGCTGGCGACCGCAGTTGCTGATGTGATGCCAAACATTGCAAGTAGAATCCCGCTGCGAACCCAAACGTAAGGATCACTTTGGTTCCAAAATGAAGTTTCTATCGGGGGTACCCACTGATTTAAAATGGCAGTCCCCGCCAATATGAATCCAATTAGGCTAATGGCAGTCGTAAACAAGACAGCCCGTGCTCCAAAGACTAAGCCAGAAAACAGCAGAATCCATAACTGTATAGATGCCGTGGAAAAATTAAGACCACCTCGGAGTTGTAGCATGAATCCTAATCCAAGCAGCGCGGCGAGAAAAAGATTGGCTGTGAGGCCAAATGGTAGTCGCTTTCGCAATAGCCAAATTACAGGAAAGATTAGAGTAAAGAGTGCATAAGGAACTATGGGTAGTATGCCACTTGCCCAATTTAACCGCTGCGCCAGATAGAAGGCAGCCATACTTGGCGCTAGTATAGCCGACACATTCAATCCAGTTGCCAGCACAGTGCGCTTCATTTCGTCTGCGGGAGAGTGAGACGGGGTTAGCTCTGAGTTTCTTGTAATTGTAATAGCTTCAGTCCCCAGAGCAATTTTTTCTAAAATCACAGTATCACTATAATTAGACGATTTTGAGTCTACTTGAGATAGTTGGATAAAGTCTAGTCGCGCCAAAAGTGTGTGCTAGAATGGTGTCCGCGTTCATTCCGCCGTCGTGTTTATTTTGTATGATTAGAGTGTTTGTTCTGTGTTTTGCCTTGCTGGGCTTGTCCATATTGCTAAGCAGTGCTGTGTTAACTTTCCTGGGTTCTGAAGATTCCGCACTGGCTCCGGCTGGTGGTTCTGATCAGAGCATTACCGGCGAGTTCATTAATGGGCCGAGAGATCGCCCATCGACAAGACCTGCTGCGCCGCAACTAGATAATGCCCAGGTTTCCAGCCCCAATGGGCTTGCTGCAACATCTCTGAGCAGTAGCGTGGGATTGGCTATCCAGATGCAAGTCACGGATAAACTCGATGCATTCATCGGCAGCCTAGTGGGTGATGAAGAGCGGCGCCGTAATGTGCGTGCAGCATTGGTCTCTGCATACTCCGATGCTGCTGAACTGGCAGCGAATGGCACAACGCTTAATGATCCCGACTACGTGCTCAATTCTCTGGCACCGCTGCTTGACGCAGACGAACAGATGCAATTAGAGACCTACTTAGAGGACTCGTCTCGAGAAGCGTTTATGGAAACCTATGGGCCGCAGATCGAATTAGTGAGTCCCACCCTAGAGCCAACTAACGCGCAGCTGTTACTTGAAACCTTGTTCGCTGAAACTTACGGCTCAACCAATCCTGATGGCATTCCCCTAAGTCAGACTGTCGATTACCTTGACAGCCAATTGCAGGCGATTCAAGCGACACGGCAAAGAATGCGCGGCAGCATGGAGCCGTCTCAATTCCAACTAATGGATGAGTTTTTGACGACCCAAGAAAATGGGATTTTAAAAGCGCAGCAAATTTTTGCATCGCCTTTGCAGTAAAACGGTTAGACTGGCACTTCAACAATAACGCGGGTGCCCGATGGGTCCAGCTGGTGCCAGCTTAAATGGCCATTTATCTCGTTAACTCGCTGACTAACATTGCCCAGACCGTTGCCGGGAGCGCTGCTTTTAGACAGTCCAACGCCGTTATCGATAATTTCAAATGACCAACTCTGTTCTGATAGATCAATGTTGAATTTGATCACCGAGGCGTTGGCGTGGCGAATAATATTACTCACCAATTCCCTAAATATCTGATTCAAATTGAATACCCGTTCTGCTGATACGATAGAATCAGGTAGGTGTTCCGGTTGACTCCAAATAAACTGGTGCCCAGACCCTTCCAATCTAAGTTTTGATTCTTCCTGCATATCTTGTAAAAAGCAATTGAGTGGCTGCGCCTCACTATTTGCTCGGGAGACGGCGCTGCGAAGGCTTTCTAGCGCGTTACGCGCCAATTCTCCCAGTTTGTTGTCGCGTCCAGCATGGACGATGGACAAGAGTTTGGACCCAACGTCATCATGCAGATCGCGGTAGATGCTTATGCGTTCTTGCTCCGCCACCTGTTGCAGTTCTAACTGTCGTCGTTCGGCATAGGACTGCTCTATAATTTTACGACTTTCTTCAACTTTGGCCTCGAGAATTTTATTGAGGTTTTCGGCCAGAGAAAGAGCAGAAAGAAATCGATTAAGCAGTATGACAGCAAACACCAATAGCAAAAGTGGAAAAGCGAATTGGCTGTAGTGAATTCCGGTTTCCCAAGCGTAGCTACCGCCCGCTACAATCATCAATAAGTCATGGGCAAAAAAACCTACTTGAGCCAACACAGTTAGGCTGATGGCGATCGCCAATTTATCTTTTTGTACAATCGCTTTGCGA
>CAYGRT010000009.1:10759-19281 GCA_964352355.1 uncultured Pseudohongiella sp.
CACAGTTAGGCTGATGGCGATCGCCAATTTATCTTTTTGTACAATCGCTTTGCGAATAATGCGAGCCAATAGAAAAAGCACAAATAGATTGCCAACGCCATGGAGTGCATAAGTTACCATCCACCACAGGCTTAGCATGCTCAGTTGATTCCAAACAATTGCGATTCCAAACCAACCCCAAAGTGCTTTTTGAGCCATGGGTGCTTCGAGCCCGCCAAGGCGTAGCAACAGTCTGTAAAACAGCAGCACAAAAATATGCAGCGCCAAGTGCACCAAGGGTAGCCATACATGATGGGGAATTAGATTGTAGAGAACCACCATATGTGTAGTTAATACGGTCCAAGTGGCCGCCATGCCTGCTAACAGAAGGTAAGTCGTATCGTCTCGGCGAACTAGCCACAGGCAACAGGCTAGGATGGTCACCATAATCCCAAGCAGTTGTAATCCTTCATTCAATTGAATTCGCTTAAAATAAATATCTTCCCACAACAGAGTTAATTCGTCGGTGGCGCCAAACAGTACGGGGAAAAAACTGCCGCCAAATTGGCTGGTTACTAGTCGAATGGCTACCTCATTGTCAGTTTGTTCCCAATTGGCATTTTGTATGTCTATCACCAGTGGATAATTCCAATAGGAAATGTGGCGATTGGGCCTAGGCGTGTAGCCCCCAATCCGTTCGCCGTTAAAAAAAACATCGGCATAAAGGTTGTGGCGATGGAAATACAAACTGTAGCGGTCTTGCTCGGGTGGTTTGTCTAGCAAGAACTTCATCCAAATTACGTTGTCATCAATTGCTTGTTCAGTGCTAAGCGAACCATAGGGCAATGTCATTTCTTGCCAATTAGAGGTGGCATTCGGTGGCAGTCGCTCTTTAGAGCGGACATAGTGAATTTGCTCAATAACAGTAAAACGTTCGGCAAAATCTTGAGCCTGGGCCACATCAACGATCGGCAAAACCATCATGCAGGCGAGCAGAATTTTTAAGATGCAGTAGCGTGTCATGGCAGTGATGGCGTGGAGGTAAGTTGATTTACAGATACTAGTATACCCGAGGGGCGGCTGCTCCCCCAATATGGGGGTATACAAAACCCCATTTACTGACTAACGTTGCTAACCTAACCACTAACACCGGCACGACAATGGACAGTTTAAAGCGAGCGCTAGTGCTTGAAGACAATCTCGAGACGCAGTCTTGGTTGGTCAACTGCGTCAACGATGCTTTTCCAGCTATTGAGGTGGACGTTGCGTCTTGTCTTGCTGAGGCCACCAGTTTGGTCGAACACCATCATTATGAAATCGCACTGGTTGATTTGCGGCTGCCCGATGGCGATGGGCTCGATTTTATAAAAATTCTCACCGCGCTCCCGCGGCCTTGCCACATTGTCGTAGCCACGATCTACGATGACGATAAAAACCTATTGTCTGCTCTCAAAAGCGGGGCTAAAGGCTATATCTTGAAAGACCAAGACAAGGACAAAATTGTGGGGTATTTGCAAGGGATTAAGTTAGACAGGCCAGCCATTTCAGCGGCATCATCTAAAAGGCTCATTGACCATTTTAATACCCGCGGTGCCGAGCTTGAATCTGAAATGAGTAAGGCGCAGCTAACACCACGAGAAACCGAGGTTACCTGCTTAATCGCCAAAGGGTATAGCGTGGATGAGGCAGCGGGGGTTTTGGAATTATCGCCAGATACCATCAGAGGCTATGTCAAAAACATCTACCAAAAGCTAGGTGTCAACAACCGCTCTGAAATTACCCTAAAGGCGCTAAAGCTAGGTTTAATTACCGCTGATTAGCAAGCTTGAATAAAATCTGTGAGCTAAAACCTTAGCCACTAATTTCCTACCCCCCGTTTGGGGGCTTGGTCTCATTCAGTTAGATTCATACACTTCAAGATTAGAATTATTAAGACGCCCCGTGGGCCGTGTAAATATCTTGGAGATAAAAATGCTTGCCTCAAAACGCCTTGTCACGTTAGCTAGTTTGTTTTGCTTATTTGTCAGTCAAAGCTTGTTTGCTCAAACTGAAGCCCCAGCCACAGTTCCGGCAGCCTTTGTCGGAACATACGACCTCACATTTTCTCCGGGTTTCGTTTCCGGTGGGCCGTTTACGAGTGGGGATAAAGCAACCGTGGTTGTCGGTAGCGATAACAGCATGTGCGTTAATGGCGTTGTACTCACGAACCCTGTGTTTCAAAATGGGAATGCTGCAGAGGCAATCTGGAAAGACACGCCCAACAGCGTGGCCTACGCCATGTCTAATTTCTTAGGCACATTTAACGAAGTTAATGTCCTCGGCATAGCTGCCAACGGTTCTTTTTCATTTTATGGCCAATTGAAAGGGTCTAAAGTAAGTGACAGCACAAGCTGCACGGGAACGGCAGGGTCAGGGGGAAGCACGACAGCGCCCACCATCACAGCAAGCATTACTCAATTGCTGGACTTGGCCGAGCTTAAAGTGCCCGAGTACTTTCCAAAAGGCGCGATCACCTTAACCTTCGAAAATTACGTTTATCGGTTTTACCCGCAAACTCAAATCTATGTTGCTGTAGCCGATGGCAACGTGTTCTTGTTGGGTGGTGTATTTGGTCAAGCGATTGTCAATGCCGGCCCCATTAGTTCAGTGTTAGCGAGCCTTGAATCCATCCCAACCCCAAGCACTGGTGGCGGTACTGTAGTGGAGCCTCCTGCGGTAACACTCTGGAATTTAACTATCTCCGGTTCGTTCAGTTCTTCATTCGTGCAAAACATTGCTTTCTCAGGCATCACCTTGTCTAACATCCCGGCGCCTGATTTAAACAATACCAACGAGATCAATACTGAGATCACTAATTCATTGGCTGGGGTAGCATCAGGTATCTCTTCGATCCAAATTACAGTAGTGAACAACTCGGATAGTCGCAGAACATTTGATGTGAAATTCAACGCCACCTTGCAGGGTCTGGGTGCGGTGACTTACAACTTGCGTTACGACTATACCCGCTAGCAGTTAATCAAGGGGAAACAAAAAACCCGGCTGCTGCCGGGTTTTTTGTGGTTAATGAAAATATGATTCGCTGAAATTGAGTTGACAGGGAGTGGGCAGGTTAGAGTGTTACTCGCAAACCCACATCCTAGCCCTCTCCTACAAAGCTAAATCTCTCCATCTGTTTGCCGTCTCGCTCAATCTTTTCAAAAAACATGTCCAGCGGTCTAACCCATAATTCGTGGTCACCATAAAGTGCCCGATACAACACGAGTGGCTCTTGGGTTTCACTGTGGTAGACAATGTCCACTAATTCATAATCCATGCCTTTAAAATGTCGGTAGTGGCCAAATTGAATCTTACTTTTGTCGATCGGTGTCATTGGTTAAATCCATTGTTGGGGTGGCCTCTATCTGGTGGGCCGCCCTCTGGGCCTGGTGGCCTAGACTGGTATCTATCACCGTCTCGCCCCTGGCTGCGTGGTCCTCGGCGCTGTAAAAACTCTAGGGCAGCGTGTCGCTCGGTTGGGGTTAGGCGGCTTAAAATCTCTACGGTTTGTCGATGGGAGAACGCTTGATAAGCATCGCTCGAGCTGCGCAGTGCAGTAAAGGCTGTTTCCAACTCGTCTGAGTTAAATTCACTACTCGTCATGAGTTCGTTAACACGGCGCTGTGCGCTGAACATCTCTCGCCGCAGTTTGTCAGATTCCGCTCTGGTGTTTTCTAAGAAAGGCTGAAGCTCACTTTGTCGTTCTTCAGCGAGATCGCGAATTAGCCAGCTCACGTTGCGGGGCATAGGCCTTGGACCAAATTGAGGTTGAAACGACACGCGATAAACAATGCCACCGACAAGGAAGAGGTTTACCCCCACAGACAGGATTAGAATCAAAAGAAGTGCTTTGCTTTTTGAAGACTTCATAGTTCAGGCTCAGCAGCGATGCTTGAAAGGTCATTAAAAGAAAGTAAGGTGAGCTCATCGTCCCAAGACTCCAAGACCGTGCCGCTGTTCTCTATGCCAAAGCTAAAAAAGTTGCCGATGGCAATGCCAAAGACTAAAGGCAAACAGGCTGCCGTGATTGGGCGCCACAATTGAACCCCAAGGCTGTCTGGAATCAACCAGTCTAATAGCGAGTCTAAAACGGACTGAGGCTGCGGGGGCAGAGCTTGCTGTAATATTCTGGCTTCTAACCCTGCAAAACTAGGGGGCGAAATCTCATCTAACAGTGCCTCCAGTTGTCGATGCTGTTCAAGTAAATGCTGAGCTGAATCATTCGCATCAACAAGCTTCAAGCAGGCGGATCGCAAGTTCTCCGGCCAGTTGGAGGGCTTGCTGCCGTGTGTTTCGACCACGCTTGCAAATTGTTCTAGATTCATTTCAAAGCCTATTCGTTTCAGTCATTGTAACGGAGTTTTTTAGGCTACGTTTCGCTCGCGAAATCAGTGACTCTAATGCTTTTACTGATAACCCCATGATAGCAGCAGCCTCCTTATTGGAGAAATTTTGGTAGTGGCACAGCGCTAGGGCGCTGCGCTGATTCTCCGGCAATTTATTGATAGCGCTTACTAGCAGTGCTTTTTTATCACTATCAATTGACTCGAAGTCTGGGTTGTTTATAACACTCTCGGTGTCTTCAAAGTCATTTTGAATCGTCATACGGCTATGTTTGCGCAAATAGTCAACACACAAATTGTGAGCAATGCGATGTATCCAGGTTGAAAGCTTAGCCTGATCTGACTGCCAAGTTCGCGCATTGAGCCAGACTCGTAAAAAGGTCTCCTGTGCAATGTCTTCAGTATCTTTTCGATTGCCCAGCATTCGGTAAGCATAATGACTGATTGAGGTAAGGAAGCGCTTGACCACAGCCTGATAAGCTATTTGATCACCAGCTACAATTGCATCCATGAGTTCCTCATCAGTCATTAGGCTCTTTCACTACCGTGTTATGCTCAAGCGGTCCGATTCGGCTTTTCGCCACGCTTACCCTGTTGACGGGCACCTCTTGGTGGCCTTAATTCACTTGCGTCAAGAGCGCCATTGTTGTCGCGGTCCATTCTTAAAAAGCTGGCCTCTTGAAATTCAAGCAATGATATTACCTCATCGCCATTTAGATCCATTTCTTGAAACTGCATCGTCATTCTCTCGACACGCTCTTCCTTTGTCGGCTTTTGAGATTCATCTCCATCGTTTGCTTTTCGCCCTTGCCCGTCTGGACGCTGCCCTCGCTTTGACCGTTGAGACAAGAATTCATCTAGGGAAAGTTGGCCGTCTCCGTCCGCATCGACTCTAGTCAGCAAATCAGAGCTGTTCTCCTGAAATTCCGCGAAACTAATAGTACCATTGTTGTCAGTGTCCATTAGTTCCATTGGATTTTTGTGGTCTTGTGCTGCCGCAGCTTGCGACAGACCAGTAATTACTAGTGTTGCCATCAATTTGTTCATAACGAGTGATTCCTTGTTTAAGTGTTGTTCAATTACTTCTACGGGGATTGCTGCAAAACCCTTCGCTTTTTTCAGTTTTCGGGATTTATTGATCGAATTCATAGAAGGTGTACCATCGGTAGTGGGCGTTTGGCACCTCTTTATGAGTTACTCTGTAGTGCTGATTTGCGAAATACTTAGTTAATGGTGGGATAGATGAAAGATAAAAACCCAAAGCTGAAAACCGCAACTGAAACTGATTTAAGTTCAGTAAGTCGGCGTAATTTGTTGAAGGGAGCGGGGGTGTTCGGTGCCGGTGTTTTTAGTGCGACCGGCTCTGTTAGCAGCGTCGCCGCAGTTCCTCCTAGTGATGCCGTCCAAACTATCCCACTGCGAGAAGCGCTAGAGGTGTTAACTGCTGAGGAGGCCGCAACCCTTGAGGCAATCTGTGACTGCATAATTCCTTCTGATAAAAACGGGCCAGGTGCAAAAGAAGCAAGAGCAGTGCACTACATTGATCGTTCATTGGCGAGTCACAATCGTGACAGCCGGGAGGACTATTTGATTGGTTTAACAGCGCTGGGTGACTACAGCAGGCAAACACGAGGAAAAGCGTTTTATGACTTAATTCGTGATGTACAAAATTCTATATTGAAAGCAATGGAAGAAAACAAATTGACAGGTTTCGCGCCGAGCTCCGCTGCTTTTTTTGGCATGGTGAGAGCTCATGTAATCGACGGAGTGTTCTGTGATCCGTATTACGGCGGAAATCAACAGTTTGTTGGCTGGGATATGATTCGCTATCCCGGCATTCGGCTGAGTGCGAGTGAATCTGATGTTGCCCAAGGTGGCAGTCTTGCTCCTACTCACCAGTCAGCTTATGACCATGCTACTTACACAAAAATGGAAAGTAGTCGCCGCGCTCACGCTGCCTTAATGAATTCGCGCCTAGGAGATGATCATGCCTAAGCGACTAGCAAAAACAGATGTTGTGATTGTGGGAATGGGCGCAGCAGGCGGGGCCGCAGTCTTGCCACTGACCAATGCCGGATTGAAAGTGATCGGTATCGAAGCGGGCGGTTGGTTGAGCCCACGAGATTTTGCTCCTGATGAGCTTCGAAATACCTCTCGTAATTGGCCACAAACAGTGCAAAAGGCCGCGAGTGAAGCAATGACTGTCAGGGCCGATGAAAACTCGACTGCAGTGCAGGGTGGGCACCCAATGATGAATGCAGTGGGCGGCACTACTATGCACTATTGGGCACAAAGCTGGCGCCTAAACCCTTGGGATTTTAATGTAGTCAGTGCAACCAAAGCCCGCTATGGCAGTGGCAGAATTCCAGCCGATTCAACTGTAGAAGATTGGCCATTTGATTACGCTGAATTGGAACCTTTCTACGAAAAAATCGAAACTGTTATTGGGGTTTCTGGTCAGGCCGGAAACGTTAAGGGAAAAATTAACAAGGCGGGCAACATTTTCGAAGGACCAAGAGAGTCAGAGTATCCTATGCCGGCCCTGCGCGGATCGCCTTTTACTGAACTCATGGGCAGTGCGGCGCAGCGGCTTGGCTGGAACCCTTTTCAAGGGCCAGCGGCCATCACCACAGAGGTCTATGATGGGCGCGCGCCTTGCCAATATCATGGTTTCTGCAATAAAGGTGGTTGCCATGTGCAGGCAAAAAGTTCAACAGCGGTAACGACAATCCCGAAAGCAGTGGATACTGGTAATTTGGAAGTTGTTACCTTTGCTAGAGTTACTCAAATAGTGACTGATAACGCTGGCCGAGTAGTGGGCGTTGATTACGTAAAGGGAAATGAGCTGTTTCATCAGCCCGCAGAGGTGGTGCTGCTTGGAAGTTATGCCTATGAAAATGTGAGACTATTGCTGCTTTCTAAATCTAGAGCCTTCCCAAACGGCTTGAGCAACAATAAGGGGCAAGTAGGCCGACATTACATGAGCCATCATCAAGGCTCGCCAGTTACCGCGTTGTTTGATCGAGATTTGCATAATTGGTATGGCTTGCCAGCACAGGGTGTTGCTATCGATGAATGGGCGGACGATAACTTTGATCATAGCGATCTAGACTTTATCGGCGGCGCCAACCTCTGGGTGCATACCGATAGAAAGCCAGTGAGTGCCGCTAAAATGCCAACGTTTGGCAAGACTCCCAGTTGGGGCTCTGAATGGAAAGCGTTTGTCATGAAAAACGCGGACAGAACAAACTCTTCCTATATTCAAAAAACCACCCTGCCTTATGAAACCAATTACTTGGACCTTGATCCTGTGGTGAAAGATCCTCTTGGGCTACCCGTGACCAGAATCACCGCTCACTATCGCGATAATGAGAAGCGCATAGTGCAGTATTCTCAAGCTAAGATGGAACAGTGGTATAGAGAAGCCGGCGCTATAGAGATTATCAAATCAGGCCCCGGACATACTATGACCGCGTCGACCCATGCCTATGGTGGCACCAGAATGGGTCATAACAGTAATACCAATGTAGTGGACCAATGGGGGTTTTCCCATGAGGTGCCAAATTTAGGTGTACTTGGCGCTTCTGTGATGGGAACAAGCGGGTCCCGCAACCCGACGCTGACTGTGCAGGCTTTAGCTTGGCGGAGCGCAGAGCATCTTGTAAATAATTGGCAAGCGATAACTGTCTGAGTATAGGCAGTGAAACCACATGAGTTAATTAGGTCAGTTTAAAGACGATTCACAGTTTGGCACCAGTTCTCTGCAAATACCCTAGGGTTTTTAGAGCGTGGCACTTATCATGTCGGCACTGCTCGGACTAGCTGGTCTCTCGCCCCCACTCACATTAATCCTAGAGATCTTTTTATGCTAATAGATGTTACAAGCCACAGTAAGGCTTTGGGTTTTATAATTGTTGTGGTGTTGCTAGACGCTATTAGCTTTGGAATTATTCTTCCGGTGATGCCAGCACTGATCATGAGTTTGTCCAATGTGGGGTTGGCCGAAGCATCGAGAGTAGGTGGTTATCTAATGTTCACCTACGCGTTAATTCAATTCTTTTCGGCACCAATCTTGGGGAACTTGGGCGATACCTATGGTCGCCGACCCATTTTGCTTTTTTCGCTTGCAGCATTAGGCATAGATTATTTGGTGATGGGTCTAGC
>CAYGRT010000009.1:19381-23242 GCA_964352355.1 uncultured Pseudohongiella sp.
TTAGAGCCAATCCAGTTGGCGCAGTGTTGCAGCTCAGGCAATACCCAATAATCTTGGGCTTAGCGTTTGCGTATTTTCTTTATATGCTGGGCCATTTGTCTTTGCCCAGTACATGGACTTATTACACCATAGAAAAATTTGCTTGGTCCGAAAGACAAATTGGCCTGTCCTTGGGATTTGCCGGTGTGTTTATGATTCTTGTGCAAGCCTTGTTGATTCGCTGGGTTATTCCCGCTATCGGGGCATTCTACGCGGGTATTTTGGGTATGGTCGCTATAATCATAGGGTTTTGCGGCTATGCATTCGCAGTGCAAAGTTGGCAGCTTTACCCCTGGCTTGCGCTTGCAGCACTGTCAGGATTTGTGAGTCCTGCTTTCCAAAGCATTATGACTAGCCAGATTCCGGCTAATGCTCAAGGCGAATTGCAAGGCGCTTTAAGTAGCCTGAACAGTCTGACAGCTATTATGGGGCCTCTGCTTATGACACAGCTTTTTGCTATTTTTACAGGGCCAAATGCCCCTTTTTACTTTCCTGGCATTTCCTTTTTTGCAGCCGCATTGCTCTCTCTCATTTGTCTCGCCATCTTTGTGCCTGTGGTAAAGAAATACGGCCTCACCGAGTTAGGTCGTGTGAGGGCATAACGGCAGATGATGAATCGTAAGCTGCACAAATGGGTGGGGCTGCTGCTGTTGTTACCGGTTTTTGCTTGGGCTATTACAGGCGTGTTTTTTTTGTTTCGGCCAGCTTTCAATGAAGCGTACGGAGCATTGGAGGTGAAAACTTATCCACTCAGCGCGCCTCTTGAAATAGAAATCGGTGAGCAGTGGCTTGAATACCGATATTTTGAAACGGTGCTAGGTCGGCACCTATTACTCCGAACACCCGCTGGCTGGTCCCATTTAAACGCAGTGACTGGTGTTGAGTTTATTGAGCCTGACGGCGACGCTCTCGCGGCTTTGGTCAATGATGCGGTCACTATAAATCCTGAACGGTTCGGTGAAGTGACAAAAATAAGTAATGGCAGTTTTACAACGTCCACGGGGGTCAGAATCGAGGTTTCATGGCCTAGGTTAAGTCTTCGCCAAGTGGGAAATGACACGCGCTGGATCGATAGGATTTATGACATACACTACTTGCGCTGGACAGGAATTGAATGGCTAGATGATATTGTTGGGCTGCTTGGATTGATGCTTTTGATTTTAATGGCAGCAACGGGCGCAAAATTACTTTTTGGCACTTTAAGGCGTTGAGCTTGGTTTTCTTTGAATTGGCTTACAGGCTCCATGACTCGGCGCGTTTGGCTTGACACACCCATACCCAGATGGTTTCATCATCGCTCCTGTGGGGAGATATACTAATTAAAGCAAAAAGGGTGAACTATGAAGACTCAATGGCTTCTCTTGGCAATTCCAGCGTTCGTATTTAGTTGTTCGCCAACCGACACAACTACTGCTACACAACCTATGCAAGTCGCCCAAGCTGCAGAAGCAGCCGGAAGCGATATTCCGCGAGGTCCCAATGGCAAGCCCGATTTTAACGGCATTTGGCAAGTAATGATGAACGCCAATGATAATTTAGAGCCTGCTCCTCCAAAGGCGGCATATCAGTTGGTGCCCGGTGACTTCGTGCCCGTGCCGGCCCCAGAAATCGTTGCCATGGGTGCTATAGGCGCGGTGCCTGCAAGTTTTGGCGTAGTAGAAGGCGGGACGATTCCCTATAAACCAGAGGCGTTGGCGAAGCGTGATGAAAATCGTGAAAACTGGTTAACCAGTGACCCGGAAATCAAATGCTATATGCCTGGCGTGCCTCGCGCCACTTACATTCCACACCCTTTCCAAATCTTCCAAAGCGAAAGTGCCTTTTTCATCGCCTATTCGTTTGCCGGTGCAGTGCGTAACGTGTTCCTAGAAGATCCGGGCCCCGCGCCTTTGGACTCGTGGATGGGACAGTCTTACGGCTATTGGGATGGTGATACCTGGGTGGTTGAAGTAGTGGGCTTGGATGATCGAACTTGGTTCGACCGAGCGGGCAACTATCACACCTATCAGCTAAAAGTGACCGAGCGCTACACTCTCGTAAGCGAAAACGTTATAGAATACGAAGCAACAATGGAAGATCCGGAAATTTTTGAGCGACCTTGGACGATCAAAATGCCTATCTACCGTAGGCTCGAGGCGGGTTATGAGCTTCCTCAATTCAAGTGTGTTGAGTTCGTAGAAGAGTTAATGTACGGCAAATATCGTAAAGGAAGAGAATCTGAATTAGGTTTTTAACGTCAGTAAACCTATTTAGAGCAAGAAAAAAGGCTCGTTTCAGCGTATTAGACTTTGAATTGAAGCGGGCCGGCGTATAAAATGTTAACTGACTATCCGCTTAACCGAATTGCGGGCATTAGGACTTTCCCAACTGCCTCCAATTGATATAAAGGGTGAACCTTATGAAGATCAAATTACTCGCATTGGCAGCCGTTACAGCTGTAGGCGTTATCGCTATCAATCAGCCAACAACCGCTCACCATGCATTCTCGGCTGAGTTTGATGCGAACTTGCCAGTACGCTTGGGTGGTCCGATCACTCGCGTCGAGTGGATTAACCCACACACTTGGATCCACCTAGATAACAATGACCCAGAAGCAACCCGTGACCCGGGTCCGTGGATGGTCGAAGGTGGCACGCCAAACACGCTATTACGCCGAGGTATCAACCGAAACACATTGGTGCTAGGCACTGATATCGTGGTTACTGGCTACCAGAGTAAAGACCGCCTCTGTGCGCCAACATGTCGCGCCAATGGCCGTGACATTACATTCCCAGATGGCCGTAAATTGTTTATGGGCTCCTCTGGAACGGGTGCACCACGTGACGGTTCGGACGAAACAGAGCAGTAGTCTGCTAGCTAAGAGAAAAAGCCCGCTGAAGCGGGCTTTTTTTTGGCCGGTGAATGCTGCTGCCGGTTTTGAGTGCGAGAAATAGGTATCCCGTTATTGCAGATTAGTTGGTTGTGCCTTACATGACCGGATCGATTATCTTTTCATAGCTGCCGCCATCGGCGAATACGGTGGAGTTTACGTAAAAACCTGCGCTATAGAGTCTTACAACGACGGTGTTAAGGCTTCTATTTTCCCAAAACCAGCCATGAATACCCGTAAACGGGGCGTGAAACGAGCCCATTCTGCGGTCGGTATTGCCTTGCTCATAGCTTTCAGCATATTCCTCGCCGAGGCCCGCCGGTTCTGCATGCATGTCGTAGTAAACTTCGCCATCAGCAGTCCAGCTGAAAATCATTGGCGCGTCTATATCCATTAAGTATTTATACTCAACGGATTGGAATGCCTCGAGCACAAACTCTACATAATCCTGACGATGAACTTCGAGCTTTTCTTCGAACGGGTTTTCGCCGTTAGCCAGCACATTAAGCCCGGTAATCTGGCCGATGCGAAGCGGGTCGATGCCAAACTCTGCGGGCAAAATGGCGGAAACCAATACGATGATTGCCACCACCAACGCTCCCAAAGTTGCCAATAAAATGGTCTTGGGATTTGGCGGAGTCGAATTATCTGGGCCCACGGGTCTCTCCTATACTTTTGAGCTAATTAAGGTTGTGCAAGCAGGGCGGTTAGTTGAAAACCTGCAAGCATAAAACCACCAGACATCAAGGCGGTGTTCGTTATAAAGGCATGGCGCAAATAGCTCTGAGAAGTGCGCCAAAGACTTAAGCCAATCAATATCAGTGACAGAGCCAAAACCTGACCGATTTCTACACCTATATTGAAGCTGATGATATTGGCGACCAAGCCGTTTTCCGATAGGTCAAATTCTTGCAGTTTAGTGGCGAGGCCCAAGCCGTGAAATAGGCCAAAGA
>CAYGRT010000009.1:23342-55440 GCA_964352355.1 uncultured Pseudohongiella sp.
CCTGTGACCATGTGTTTGGCGCCCAAATAGATAAATGGGAATATGGCAGGCCCGTCAATGGACTCAACGAAACTCGCATCGCTGCCTTCAATGGTGTGGGCGAATGCCAGGGCTGGCATAACTACTGCCAACAATAGGCATCCAAAGCGAGCAAGCCATTGGTAACTGAACTGAATCATTGCCGAGAATTACTCGGCGAACTTGTTAAGGATATCGGGGTTGTAAGCCTGATGGCAGGCAGTGCAGACGCTGTAAAGTTGGGCACCGGCTTGGAAAAAATCTTCTTCGTTTTGTTCCGCCGCTGCCTTCATCGCTTTAAGGCCAGCTTCGCTCAGGCCTTGACTGTAGATCATCCAAGCATCGTTATCCTCGGCGCGACCTGGCAAGGCTAGAATATTACCGGTTTCGACGATAACTGCGGCTTGCGCTCGAACGAAAGCCCAGCCTTCATCGGTAGTGGGATAGAGCTCTTCATAACCCGCGGCATCAAGCACCCAGCCACCTGAGCTCCACAGCGTGTCGGCGGCGGGTTCTAGCACCAAGGCCATAATCTCCGTCATAGTTAGGGTTGTGTTGTACTCGTTAGTTTGAGCGGTAGCTGAGCTTTCTTCTTCTGGGGCAGAGCAAGCAATTATTGTGCTAAGCAAGGCGCAGATAGTCGCGGTTTTGAGAATTTGCATAGTATTGCCCCGTGGTAGTGAGTCTTACGCTGGTGCTTGACTGGGTTTGACTTTCGATTCTGTTAGCTACTACTCTAGTGATGTCTAACTGCTAGGATTTCAAGCGTTAAGTTTGCCTTAAAAGGGCTTTTTAATCCATAGCGCACGTGCGTTAAGCGAATTGAGTGAGCGTAATGAACGAGTCTATTGGATTACACAGGTCTAACTTGCCGTTGCTGCTTCGGCACATTAGTAGGCCTTGGCGAGGTTTTTTCCTCATCGCACTGCTGTGCCTTTGTAACCCGCTTAGCACTACTTTTGCACAATCGGTGTTGGTGCAGCAAGCGCCCGACAGCGGGCTGCAGCCACGATTGATTTCACAAACTGATGGCTCGGTGCATTTGCTTTACTTTAAAAAGCGGCTTGATCGACCCGATGCCAGAGAAGGTAATCTTTATTACCGGCAGTGGGATGAAACACTAGGCGCATTCGGGCTTCCACTTAAAGTCTCTAGTGAAGCATTTCCCCTGCAAACCGTCTCCATATCCAGAGCCGCCATGGCACTAGATAGCTCCGGACGAGTGCATGTGGTTTGGTACAGGCCTAAAGACAATCAATATTACTATTCCCACTCTGATCCTGAGCGAAGCGCGTTTACACCGCAGATGGAAGTCGTCCAAGAGTTTTCTCTCGGGCTTGATGCTGGCGCTGATATTGCAGCTGTCGATGACAAAATAGCCATTGTGTGGGGAGCTGGTGATTTAACCCGTGAGTTCGAACGGACGGTATTTGCTCGGGTTTCTCAAGATGGTGGGGAATCGTTCGGGCCTGAGATGCAGCTGGGAAACCCTGATTTAGGAGCTTGCGGATGTTGTTCATTGGCCACTGATTTTGTCGATGCAGATAATCTGATGGTTGCCTATCGATCTGCTCTAGGTGGCGTAGGTCGCCATATGCAATTACTGACAGTCGAGCGCTTAAGCGAGGGTGTTAGCGGGGCGTTCTATCAGGAATTAGAGCCACTGCATCAGTGGGAAGCTTCTTACTGTCCTCTAAGTACTAACGACATGAGCTCTGATATGCAGGGCCAAACTTGGTTAGTATTCGAAACCCAGAGTCGTATCGTGCAGCAGAGGTTAACGGCAGATGGGCTGCCGAGTGCTGTTGGTGAGCCTTTTTCCGAGACACGACAGAAAAATCCCGCACTGGCCATTAACCGTAAAGGCGAGCGATTGATTGTGTGGGCTGAAGCGATTAGCCACACCAAAGGTGGTCGGTTGAATATGCGTCTGTTTAATGCCGATGGTATAGAGCTAGATCAGCCTTATAACGATCAAGTCGATTTGCGGGATTTTAGCTTCCCAGCAGCGGCGGCCTTGCCCGATGGCAGTTTCTTGGTGCTGCACTGAAGACCTTGGCACTTAAAGGGCTGCTTATTGCCGATTGTTTATTTGCTGTCGAATTAACTCGTTTTCCAGAGCGCGAAATTGAGACTGGGTTGCTTGTTCTCGCTGCAGGCGCTGATTCTCTATGGATTGCTGAAGTGCCCGCCGCTGACTGTCTATTTGACTTTGTTGCTCAAATTCAGCCAGTCTGTTCTCCATAGACTGTGTAGTAGTTTGATTTAGCAAGCTACGCTGGGAAAGGGTATTGAATGTGTCTACTACGTAGTTGGTTTGGGTGGCCAACGCATTGTCGCCACAGCGCGTTTGTATGCTGTTCGTTAACTCATTACTCACGTTCGCTTCAAGCCCGCTCGATTGAGAGTTGTTAATGCTCTGCAGCCAAGAGTTAAGGACGGCGCAGCTTGAAATGTAGCTGGCAAGAAGCTCACCATCGACGGCTCGCATAAACTCGTCGCAAAGCAGCGCAGCCGCTTCACCTAGGTTGAGGCTAAAGCTACTCATGCAGTTCATCGCCTTCTCGTCAAGTTCGCTCAATGCCTGTGCGGCAAGCTCGAGATGATCAGTCAAATCGGCGCTGGATTGCGCGAAGCAATTGGGACTTAGTGCCACGATAAACAAGGCAATAGAGAACCTAGTTGCTAGCAAACGGCTTAGCTTATTCATAAAGTTCGAAGCGTTTCTCCCATTTCTTAAATCGTTTGCGGCAGTATTTTTCGAGTTTTTTGGGCGTTGCGAAAAATAGCTCACTAGCTTGCTCGATGCTTTCATCAAATTCGCAAAAGTCATTGTCATATTCGCGGCATACCCAAGGACGGGTGTCGTAAATGCCGCAGGCGCCGTTATCACCAAGATGCATGCAGCGAGTTTGAATATGGAGAAACCAGCCGTCAGCATCTTTGAACACATTGATATTTTCGTGCGCGACTTGCCAAATTAAATGATCGAAATCTTCTTTGGTTTTTGGAGTCGGAATCTTTTGATTAATTGAGTTGCAGCAGATCGACTTCTTGCACTTAGAGCATTTTTTATCGATGGCAATCGTGCCGGCTTGGCTTATATCCTGAATCTTAATTGAGTCTTTAGCGTTCATGCAGTTCCTCGATCTCAAATCTGTATTACGATAACTTCATTATGTCTTTCTGCGGTATTGAATGCCACATCAACTTAGGATTAGCACGAATTTATTGTCTTTTCTTTACAAGCGATAGATGCAACCGCAGAATGGTTAAAATAAATTGTTAGACTGTCGCTGCTTACTCTTATTGATGATCAGATTTTGCGCAGACCCTAACCTTAGACAATAATTCAAGAGGCACCGCATGGTTTCCGTTAAAGCAAAAATCTTAAGTTTTCTTTTTGTCTTAGCCGTATCTTCATGCTCCACCGAAGAGCCGGTTAGCTCGTCAGGCACTCTGATTCCAGAGAAAGCGAAGCCCCGCATTGCCATTAGTACTCTATCTACTAAGCCGTGGTTGGTGACAAATAATAACGTGTTGGTAGAAGTGTCCCTCGATCCAAGTATAGCGAGCATGCCAATTTCAGTGACTCTCAATGGTGAGGACGTATCTTCAGAGTTCGTCAACGTGTCATCTACCAAAAGACAAGCGCTGCTTAAAAATTTGCCCCTTGGGGATAGTGTTATCGGTGCGAGTTCCGCCAGCGCCGAGCTGTCAGAGCAGTTGGCGGTCACTAATTATCCTCGCTCAGGGCCCATAATTTCGGGGCCTCATCAGACACCCTACGTCTGCCAGACAGAGGAATTTGAAACTGTTGGCGGTTCAAACTTAGGGCCGGCACTAAATGGTAACTGTCAGATAACTTCCATAGTTGAGTATGTTTATTTAGCCACTGGGGAGGAGGGTTTTAAACCTTTTGATGTGGATGCGCCTGAATTGCCAGAAGATATAGCGTTTCTAGACGGTGACACAAAGACAACTCCATTTGTTGTGCGAGTGGAAACAGGTTCTGTTAACCGATCTATCTACGAAATTGCGATGCTGATAGACCCCAGCTCCACAAGTCTGAGTCCATGGCGTAAAAGTCGATTATGGAACGATAAACTTGTCTACACCCACGGTGGTGGTTGTCGCAGTGGTTGGTACCAGCAAGGCAGGGTCACAGGAGGAGTTCTCAATCAAGGGTTATTAGAGCAGGGCTACGCGCTAGCCTCTTCCACACTGAATGTATTCGGCCAAAACTGCAATGACTTGTTGGCGTCCGAAACTCACATCATGCTCAAAGAGCTGTTTATTGAAACCTATGGCGTGCCTACCTACACTTTAGCGACAGGCGCGTCCGGCGGTTCCTACCAATCTCATCAAACAGCGGATAATTACCCCGGCGTGTTTGATGGCATTATCGTTGGCCTAAGCTTTCCCGATGTTACATCAGCCACTATTTTTACCCTTGCCGATGCGAGACTACTGCATAACTACTTTACTCAAGTGAATCCGGAGGGTTTTAACGTTGACCAACAACTTGCGGTCGCGGGGTTTAGAGAGCATGGCAGTATTGCCAATCTAAGCCGTGGTGCCGCGCGCTTAGACCCGTTGCTAGAGGAGGGAGTTGCCCCTGAGGAGCAGGGTGGCGAGGTAAGCAGTGACACGCTGAGGTCGCAGCTTTACAGCGCTGACAATCCAAATGGAATTCGCGCCACGGTTTACGATCATACTGTTAATGTTTACGGAAAATTGGAAGGCAGTAATATCGCGCTACGTCCTTTGGATAACGAAGGCATTCAATATGGATTGGCCGCATTGAATACCGGCACAATTTCAATTCGCCAGTTTCTCGATCTCAATCGTGACATCGGCGGTTTCGATCGGGATATGAATCACGTCAAAGAGCGCCACCGGGCCGATCCTATGGCGACTAAAAAAGCGGTGGAGTCTGGCCGAATATTGTTCGGCGGCGCTGGTTTGGCAGCGACACCTATTATTGATTATCGAAGTTATTTAGATGATCGAGAGGAAGGTGATATTCATATGCTGGTACATCAGTTTTCTACCCGCGCTAGGCTGCAAAAAGCCAATGGTCATGCGTTAAACCAAGTTATGCAGGTGGGTGGTCAGTGGGGCTATACCCAAGATGCTCCGGATCTCGGCAATCTATTTCGGGCAATGGATTCCTGGCTTACTGCTTTGCAACAGGATACCTCTGATAGTCCCAAAGCTGAAAAAGTGCTGCGTGCAAAACCCCCTGAATTGGTAGATTCCTGCTGGGATAATACGGGAGAAGAGCGCGTCTTGTTAAAGCAGCCCCTTCGCTTTGACGGCAGCGATACCTGTGCTGAATTGTACCCCGCGTTCCCAACGCCCCGACAGGTTGCAGGCGCGCCATTGGCTAATCAGATAGTGAGTTGCCAACTCAAGCCAATAAGCTCGACAGACTACGCCGTTGAATTTACCGCAGAGGAATGGCTTGAACTTGCTGCTGTGTTTCCAGCTGGCGTTTGTGACTGGCGCCGCACTGTTGATAATGGCTATTATCATCAAGGCACTTGGTTGTCTTTTGGGCCGTCACCGGTGAACTTGTTGCGATAGGTTCACTGGTTTTTATCCGCAAACAACATTAGGCGCATTTCAACTCGCTTGATCTCTCGCAGAATCTCTAGGCGCTGCATATTCTGCCACCCCAAAATTTTAATTGTGACCAAAATCAAGCAGCATATGTTGATTCCTAAGACATAGGCGAGGCTGGTTTTTAAGTCCAATGCAGTGTTGAAATTGACAGTGAGATAAACCGCCGCAAAGAAGGCGACAAACCCTATTATATACATATAGTAGTTTATCCAAGCGCTTGGCCCAGAAAATCCTAGGCGGATTAAGTCAAAAAGACCACCCTCATTATCTATTGCCTGCATTGATTGTTTGTCTTCGTTGCTGAGCTCGCTTCTGATGTTATCGTCGATTTTACTCATGCTGTCTCCTTTTTCATGTTTTGTCAGTTTAAATTGGGTTGGATAATGGATCTCGTTCTCCTATTTCTATAATTACACTTACACCCTGTTCAAGATAGGGCTTTTTCTAAGGTGCAGGCCTTTGATATTGCCGTAATTCACTTGATCTAAGTGATTGAGTGGTTTACTTTCAAGGGTCACAATTAAAATAAGTAGGCCTTGGTATTAAAGGCTCAGGAGATGCTGCATATGCGCAGAAAAATCCAAATTTTAGGCTCAATGGTTTTTGCCCTTGCAAGTGCCCAAGTGCTGGCACAGTCCTATGAGCCACCTCGCACTGCCTCGGGTAAACCGGACTTGCAAGGCAATTGGACTAACGCATCTCTAACCACGCTGCAACGCTCGTCAACTTACGCAGATATCGGTTTAGTGATTCCTCCATCGCAAATAGAAGAGCTGACCGCAAATAATCATCAAAACGTGCGTCAAGCCACAGACGATAATCAAGTCCAGGGTCAGCTACCAGATGGCCAAGATTTGGGAGAAGGGCGGGGTTACAACGCGTTTTGGGTGGATCCCGGCTCACGTTTTGGCAGGGTGCGCGGTGAAGCTAGAACCTCGTGGATCACTTTTCCTGAAACAGGTCGCATTCCTTTCTCTGAGGAGGGTAACCGCCTGCGTCAGGAGAACTATGCAAAGTTTTCGGGCAATGACGGACCAGAGGGGCGGGCATTGGGTGAGCGTTGCATAATTGGCTTTGGTAGTACCGGTGGCCCACCGATGAATAACGTTCTTTATAATAATTTATACCAAATAGTCCAGACTGATGACTATCTTATGATATTGGTTGAAATGGTTCACGATGCACGCATTATTCCGATTGATAAGGAACATCGTCCTAGCGCGCTAGAGCCTTGGCTTGGAGATTCTATTGGCCATTGGGAAGGTGATACCTTAGTGGTAGAAACAATAAACTTGCACCCCCAGCAAGCCCCGAGAAACGCTGCACCTCTCTCAAAGCAAGGAAAGATTATTGAGCGCTTTAGTCGAGTGTCGGACGAGCAAATACTGATTGAATTTGAAGTTCAAGACCCTGTGTATTACACCACTGATTGGCGCGGTGAAATGACGTTTAACGCAACCGAAACCAAACCCTATGAGTATGCCTGTCATGAAGGTAACTATGGATTGCCTGGAATTCTAGGGGGAGCGCGACGCTTAGAAAGGGATGGTAGCGAGTAGATTTTAGTTCCAATTGCGAGTGCAACTAAAAGTGCAGGCAGAGAAGTCATCCAATAGCGATGGCATTCCTGCCTACTTTTCCTGCCAGAAAATAGTCATTTCCATAAACATAAACGAGGCCGACCAAGTTATCAGGCAAAGCCCTGTTATTGCCTCAAGTCCGGCGGTAAAGCGCAGCAAACCCAATGGCGCTATATCTCCATAGCCCACCGTTGTGTAGTTAGTAAACGAGAAATAGACGCAGTCCAACAGGCTACCATTGAAGCTTCCTTCCAGACTGCCAAACGCCCCCATATCGATCATCAAATAAAACGCGATGCCGAATAGCCAAATTTCAGCGACGTGGGCGCAAATAGTTCCAAACACGCCGACCAAGACTCGCAGCCGATGCTTAATTTTGAGTTTAGGGATAACGATGGATAACAAGCGTAAGATTTCGTAGTGTATTACCACGGCTGCCGCAATTAGCAGGCTGTTAATAAAGAAAGCTTGAATCATTCGTGTGTAAACCTAGTTGGTGTAACTGAGTGGCCGATTCTGATTATGACAGGGCAATGGAGCGAGATTCAATGTGCAGACTTGTGATTACAAGCATTTTGCGCCTCTTCATTGAATGTGAACTCAACTCACTCTACCGGTATCACTTCTAAATGCTAGTAGAAATTAGCACCATGGTTGGCCTTAGAACTGAACTTCTATATTTCTCGATAAGCAGCTATTGCTCGTGTTCTGGACGTAGACTGGCTTTGATCAAACTTGAGGGATAACCTCAGATTTTCAAAGCTTGCGCTAAAGAGCAGTTAGACCTAGCCCTGTCGCGCACTTGCTTAGCTGATTTAAACCGTTAAACTGAATGATCGAATGTTTGGAGTTAGGCCTTGTTGTAAGTCTTGTTCTGCGTCGAGTTCCGGTCCTAGTAAAACCCTTTTAAATTAAGCAGACAAGGTTGATTGAGTTATCAAAGCTAGGCGTAGGTGTGAAAAATGGCTGAGCGAAAAACGCAGCAGACCAAGGCCAGCGTCAAAGACTTTATCGCTGGGATTAGCAATAGTAAAAGACGTCAAGACGCGGCTATAGTCGCTCGACTGATGGAGTCAAAATCTGAGGAACCTCCCTCCATGTGGGGAGCGAGTATTGTCGGATTTGGTGTACACAGATATAAATACGCGAACGGTAAGGATGCTGAAATTTGCAAGATCGGATTTTCACCACGTGCACAGTCTCTGGTTTTTTATTTGGCGAATTTCGAAGGGCGCGTAGAACTACTTAAACAGCTCGGCAAGCACAAAATTAGTGGCGGCGGCTGTTTATATATTAATAAACTTGAAGATATTAGTATGGAAGTATTAGGCGAACTAATTGATAAAGCCTATCACCACAAAGGCAGTGCGATGTGCTAACTTTCTGACTAAAGCAGGTTGAGCTATTCACTCCTATGCTGTGGGTATGATGGCTTTTCTTGCGTTGGCTTTATCAGTTATAGCGCAGCGGTGTTATCTGCGCTTATCAATTGCTCGTTGTGCGCCTCTAATCCTCTCTAGGTATGTACCCTATGAAACGATTTCAAAAAATATCCAGCGCGCTTTATTTCGTTTGCTCTGTCTGTATCGCTCAAGACGGAGCTGTTTCTCCGCTATCACAAAGCCAAGCCATGCTGGAAGAGAAGTCCCGCATAGAAAGCCTCATTGCCGAGTTAGAATCTGATTACGGGCCATTCGACGCGCGGCTGTTAGAGCCATTAGAAAGTCTCGCCGAGCTTTATTTAAGCGCTGAACAGTATTCTCAGTTAGACGCCGTGTATAGCCGGCAGCTTCAATTAATGCGCGCAGACAAGGGGCTCGACCATCCCGATAACATTGCTATTGTTCGCCGCATAGTAGAAAACCAGATAAAGCAGGGTAATTGGTCTGATGTCTCGGACAACTTGGAGCACATCCGCTACTTGCAAAGTGTGAATCGCGATGCCTCTCCTGATGGGCTCATCGCAGCTATTAATGAACAAGCGAACTGGCTGAAGGCGCGAATCTATCTTGATGAAGCGAGGCTGCGATCTCGCCATTTACTCGACGCGCGAGATCTTTTCGAGGACGCCTTAGATTTGGTGGAGAACCACTATGGAGAAGGCTCGGTCGAATCTGTGCCAATTTTATATCACCAAGCGTCAATCCTGTTTGAGTTGGTTGCTTTTCTCAATGCAGAAGATTCGCTGTCAAGCGAAGCCATTGACAGACTTATTCTAGCCGATGGAATTGCCAGGTTGCAGCTCGCTGGCGGCAGAGGCCAGGGTTCATTCAATGGATTACTTGGTATTGGCTATAACATCCCGATTGTTGATGGAGATGCTCTGGTTGGAGAATCCTACCTTCGAGAGGCGCTCTCCAAAATCGACGATGTGCGGGATATATTTGAAGCTGAAAATAATCTAGAAGCGCTAGCAATGGCCAATGTGGCTTATGGCGATTTCCAGATTCTATTAGGCAGGGGTTCCGGTGCAAAAAGCTATGAGCGTGCACAAGAACTGCTGTTTGAAGCCTCGGTAAATGCTGATGCAGTCGCTGCGTTTTTTGCATCGCCACAAATCATTCCTATGGAAAATTTACCTTTGACACTCGATGCAGCTATCTCGCAGAAAAATTCGGATACATCTAACCTCATTGAGCTTGATGCAGATGAAGTTTTTGTCGGTGAGTTTGTTGCCCTAGATGAGTCGGCCGCCATTGTGAGAATGTCCCAGGCAGTTCGGCGCTATGACTTTGCTAAGCCCGATGCGCTAGTTGACCTCAAACTCACCGTCAATAGCCGTGGCAATGCCTCTTCAGTGAAGGTCATTAGTGCTGAGCCGAATGATGGCTATGTAAGGCGTAAGGCGCTGGAAGCTGTAAGACGAATGCAGTTTCGGCCGGTGTTTGATGGCAAAAAGACTAGGCGGGTTCGAGATGTTCGCATTCGCTATCGGTTTGACAACAGTTAGATAGCATTCAATTAAACACAACTGGATATAGCGACATCACGAGTGCAGCGGCCATGGTGAAATTAAAAACCCTGAGACGTCGGTCGCTCTTGAGCAACGCTCTAAGCTGTGTACCTAGCAAAGTCCAAATGCTGATAGAGGGCAAATTGACCAAACCAAATACCAGTGCGACCAGCCCGCTTGCTGCCGCTGTATGTGATGGCGCATAAACCGCAGATGCTGTTAGTGCCATGGTCCATGCTTTAGGATTTACCCACTGAAACAGCGCGGCTTGAATAAAGGTAAATGGTTTGCTTTTTACTTGACCGCTTTGCTGAGGTGCAGCCGCATTGGCAATTTTATAAGCAAGAAACAGCAAGTAAACCACAGAGCAAACTTTGAGAACGTCATAGCTCACTGGATAAAAATCAAATACCTGAGCCAAACCAATTCCCACTAGAGCCACCATCAAAGTGAAACCCAGTGCGACCCCTAGCATATGAGGAATGGTCCGTCTAAACCCGAAGTTAACTCCTGAGGTCATCAGCATTAGGTTATTTGGGCCGGGTGTTATCGATGACACGAGGGCAAATAGTGTAAGAGCAATGAATAGGTCTGGGGTCATAATTTGTCGCTTTTTGAGTCATGCAACTATAATCGATTTCCAATAGAATTGAATTGCTTATTCGGCGCTAATTGTGGTTTATTCACAATCTATGACTAATATCGATAGAATAAACGCGAGAATATTGCAAGAACTCCAAATCAATGGTCGAATCAGCAATGCCGACCTTGCAGACAAAGTTGGCCTGTCGGCTTCCGCTTGTTTGCGGCGAGTTCAAGAGCTAGAACGAGTTGGTGTGATAAAAAGTTATAGGGCGGTTTTGGATCAAGGCGCTTTAGGAGTTGGTTTCACTGCCTATGTTGCCGTGGGCCTTTCAGATCACACGTCAAAGTCTCAGCTCGCTTTTGAAAAGGCGATTGCCAAGTCTTCTCAGGTCAGGGAATGCCATAATATTACTGGCTCAGTGGAATACTTGCTGCGTATTGAAACGAAAGATCTTGCAGCTTACAAACTTTTTCACAGGGACACGCTTGGGCAATTACCTCAAGTGAACTCAATAGAAACTTTTGTGGTCATGGATTCACCAAAGGATCAACGTGCTTAAGCTATAGTGGCGCTTGCTCTATCCCCTGTGTACCGCTGCTGCGAAAAGTGCTAGTTTCTCGGCTTGTTCCTTTGACGGTAAATCGCTTGGATTCAAATCAAATCACTCTTACCTTGCTGAGCTGCGTATTTTTTATGGCGCTGGTGGCTTGGGTCTCGTACCGCAAAACCCGAGGCGAGGTGGATTCAAAAGACGGCTATTTTCTTGCCGGGCGGGGGCTAACCGGCGTCTTCATTGCAGGATCCATGCTGCTGACAAACCTTTCTGCCGAGCAGCTCATTGGGCTCAATGGTTCTGCCTACGGTTTTAATTTGTCCAGTATGGCATGGGAAGTGACTGCGGCATTTGCCACCGTCTGCATGGCCTTTGTTTTTTTACCACGTTATTTAGCGGGCGCCTTCGCGACACTGCCTCAATTCCTAGCGGACCGTTTTGACAACGACGTGCGGCGAATGTCTGTCATATTGTTCATGGTGGGCTATGGTCTCGTCACAATCCCGTCCGTGTTGTATTCGGGGTCCATTGCCGTGATGCAATTATTTGATGTGCCCGCGCTATTCAATCTTAGTTATGGGGCCGCCTTAACTTTGACGATTGTCACTATCGGCTGTATTGGATCGCTTTACGCTATTTTTGGCGGCCTCAAAGCCGTCGCTGTGTCTGACACATTAAATGCCGTGGGCCTTCTTATCATCGGTGTTTCGGTACCGCTGCTGGGATTGTCTGCGTTGGGCGAAGGCAGTATTAGCGCCGGTCTTACCATCATAACTACAGAGCATACGGAGAAGCTAAATGCGATTGGCGGGGCGGCCGATCCTATTCCTTTCGGGACGGTTTTCACCGGGATGATATTTGCTAACCTGTTTTATTGGTGCACAAATCAGTATGTCATTCAGCGAACACTGGGAGCCCGGAATTTGGCCGAAGGTCAAAAGGGGGTGCTTTTTTCGGGCTTCTTTAAAACCTTGGTGCCCTTTATGATGATGCTGCCGGGTATTATTGCCTACCATCTCTATGGGCCGGGTCTGGCAACTATCGATCTTGCCTATCCGCAGTTGATCAAAGATGTCCTGCCGGTTTATGCGGCAGGGTTTTTCCTGGCGGTACTGCTAGGTGCTGTTTTCTCCTCGTTTAATTCGTTACTGAACAGCGCGGCTACCTTGTTTTGCCTGGATGTCTATGCGCCGATGTTTAAAAAGGAACCATCGGATGCGCAGCTTGTGCGCGTCGCAAAAATGGCAAGCATTGTTATTGCCTTGTTCTCATTCGGTGTCGCGCCTTTGCTGCAGTTCGCGCCGGAGGGGCTTTGGCAGATTATTCGAATATTTACTGGCTTTTATAACATCCCAATCATTGCCATAGTTATTGTTGGACTATTTACCAAGCGAGTTCCAGCCTTAGGCGCAAAGATTGCTATCGTGTTTCATATCCTGGCTTACGGCTTGTTTCAGTTTGTTTTAAACGATTGGCTATCACTGCATTTTCTCCACCTTTATGCAGTGCTATTTTTAGTGGAAGTAACTATTATGCTGGCGGTTGGTGCGCTAAGACCGATGGCAAAAGATTGGTCCTATTCATCCTCTAGCGTTGTCGATATGTCGCCCTGGCGGTTCGCGGTGCCATGCAGTATTACTCTCATGTCCTGTGTGGTTGGATTGTACTTATTGTTTTCTGAAGTCGGACTTGTGGGAGGGCTTAGTGATTGGTTTTGGCCACTTGTGGCTATCCTAATCGGTTTGAACTTTATGGCGTGGTGGCAAACGCTCAACAAAACAGTCCGCGCTTAGTAAATTAGAGATTGGAGAATCCCAAGAAGTATGAACAAAGTCACGCACCCCGCCCCTAGGTTTTTTGCAGACCCCAAATCCCAACGGGAATTGGCAGCGGCTCATAAAGCACCGCTGGCTACGACCAAAGTCTACAAATTCAATCTTATTGGCTCCGGTATGATTGGCCGTGAACACATGGGAGTCGTTTCTCTGCTAGGAAAGGCTCAGATTAATGGTATTTTCGATACCGACAAAGGCAGCATCGAAGCGGCCAACTCTTTTCACAGCAGTTACTCACAAGAGCCATTGACCATCTACGATACGCTTGAACAAGCCTGCAGCGCCGATGTAGATGCGCTGCTGATATGTACACCGAATTACACCCATTTTGACGTCCTTAAAGTGGCTATGAAATCGGGTAAGCCAATCTTCTTAGAGAAGCCTATGGCGACCAGTGTAAACGATGCGGCTGAAGTCGTTCGCCTGTCGGCGGCATACTCGAGCTTCATTCAACTTGGTATGCAGTATCGATACAAATCCCAGTACAGTGAGGCTTTTAATTTAGTGAAGGCCCAGCGCGTAATAGGAGAGGTCAAGACTATTTCTATGTCGGAGTTTCGACCGCCATTTTTAGATAAAGTTAAACAGTGGAATAAATTCAATGTAAATACCGGAGGCACTTTGGTGGAAAAGTGCTGCCACTATTTTGATCTCATTAATATGATGGCTGCTGCTAAACCTGTGAAGGTATATGCGAGTGGTGGGCAAGGGGTTAATTTTTTAGACTTTGAATTAGATGGTAAAAAATCTGATATTGCGGATCATGCCTTTGCGATTATCGACTACAGCAATGGGGTGAAAGCAAATTTTACTTTAAATATGTTTTGCCCGGAGCTCTATGAAGAGCTAGTTATCACTGGGCCGAAAGGTAGGGTGCTCGCCTACGAAAACTCGAGCTTTGAACCGAATACTGTATCAAAAGCCACGGTAGTGGTAGAAAACGATTCTAAAACTGGCCCGCTTACACAAGATGTTACCTACGCCCCGCAGATTGAACGCAGTGGTCATCATGGCGCTACGTTTTTTGAGCATATTGCGTTTATCGACAAAATAGAGGGAAGGCACACTGACAGTGCTACTACCGTGCAAGGTTTTTGGTCAGTGATTGTCGCTGCGGCGGCGCAAGAATCTATGGCAACTGGGGCGGTGGTGGCAATCGACGAATTTTTAACTACACGTGGATTAGGGGAATTTATAGAGTGACTAAAGCGGTGATTAAAGTGGGTGCTGGGGAGATGCCATCGGTAGGGCTGGGTCTTTGGAAAATAAACCCGGAGGAAACCAGTGAGGCAGTGTATCAAGCAGTTGATGCGGGCTACCGGCACTTAGATAGCGCGGCCGATTATGGCAACGAGGCGGAGGCCGGAGTAGGGATAAGCCGGGTGCTGCAGTCCGGATTATGTTCAAGGGATGATCTATGGATTACCTCTAAGCTGTGGAATACCTATCACAGGCCCGAGCACGTCAAAGCTGCTTGTAAGCGATCTTTGAAAGATCTTCAGGTTGATTATTTAGACCTTTACCTGATTCATTTCCCTATCTCGCTTAAATATGTCGATTTTGATGTTCGTTACCCTCCAGAATGGTTTCACGATCCCGATGCTGAAAGCCCACGAATGGAAATAGACCCGGTACCTTTGCATGAAACATGGGCGGCGATGGAGGCCTTAGTTACTGCGGGGCTCGTCAAGAATATTGGTGTGTGCAACTACAATTCTGGATTGCTGCATGATTTGATGGCTTACGGGAAAATCAAACCGGCGATGCTCCAAATTGAGAGTCATCCTTATTTGACCCAAGAGCGTTTGCTAAGACTGGCGAAGAACTATGAGTTGCCTGTGACAGCGTTTTCACCCTTAGGTGCACTATCCTATTTGTCACTGGATATGGCGGCAGAATCTGAATCCGTGCTTTTACAGAGCGCGGTTATGAATGCGGCGAAACGATTAGGTAAAACGCCTGCGCAAATCGTCCTCAGGTGGGGGATACAAAGAGGGACAGCGATTATTCCGAAGACCAGTAAAGTTGAGCGGCTAAAAGAGAATATTGCTCTGTTTGATTTTGAGCTAACGGCTGCGGAGATGAACGCTATCTCAGCTCTTAATTTGGATCGCCGTTTCAATGATCCTGCTGTTTTTTGTGATACTGCCTTCAATACTTTTTATCCAATATACGACTAATCGGATGCAATTATGCAGCTTAGAGAACTACACCTTAGTGGCCAGAAAAACTATCAGTCGGGTGCTTTTCCACTCATTTTAACAATTGAGCAAGCTTTAGAACTCGCTGATGTTTTGAAGCAAATAAAAGCAATGTCGCAATCATTGCAGGATCGGTTGCAAACCCACGGGGCGATTTTGTTTCGTGGTTTGCCATTAAAGTCAGATATGGATTTTGATGAGTTTATTCGCGCGTTTGAGCTGCCCAATTTTACTTACTCAGAGTCATTGTCAAATGCGGTGAGGCGAAATCGAACGGAAAGAGTGTTTACAGCGAATGAAGCCCCTGCGGACGTTTCGATATTCTTGCATCACGAAATGGCGCAGACACCAATTTTCCCCAGCAAATTGTTTTTCTTCTGCGAGCTGGCTGCCGCTAGTGGTGGTGCCACGCCCCTTTGTCGATCGGATGTGTTGCTCGAACGCCTCCTTGAACGGGATCCCGAATTTGTGGCCCAGTGCGAGAGAAAAGGCGTTCGTTATACCAATACCATGCCAAGTTCGGACGATGCGGCTTCAGGCCAAGGTCGCAGTTGGCGTAGCACCCTTAGCGCTGAGAGTAGGGAGGACGCCGAGGCGAGACTGTCACAATTGAACTATCAATGGCTGTGGCTAGAAGACCAAAGCCTAACGGTTACTTCACCCGCCTTGCCAGCAGTTAAGCAGCTTGCGGATGGCCGCAAGGTCTTCTTCAATCAGCTCATTGCTGCTTTTCGAGGCTGGAAAGATCGACACAATGCCAACAACAAAACCATTCTGTTTGGTGATGGCTCTGAAATACCGGAAAGTTCTATGGCAGTGGCAATCGAACTGGCGGATGAGTTGAGTTTTGACATACCGTGGCAGTCGGGTGATGTGGCGCTGGTGGATAACTATTTGGTGATGCATGGGCGCCGACCATTTCAAGGTGAGCGGAAGGTCTTGGCCTCATTAGTGGCTGCTTAAGCAGCCACTAATACAGGCACGTTACTTACGGCGTGTCGTGAATAACCTGGCCAAGGATATCGACAATCTCAGGGTCGAATTTTCCAGAGCGGACGTATTTGCCAATTTCATTGAATGCCGCACTGCCATCCCATGGGTCTCGATAAGAGCGCTTTGACGTCAGGCTTATATAGGCTTCAGCAACGGCCAAGATCCGCGCGCCAACAGGGATATTCTCTCCCTTAATGCCAGCCGGATAGCCTGAACCGTCGAAGTTTTCATGGTGACATTCGATGAGTTCGAGCATCTTCTCATTTTCATAACCTGCATTACGTAGCTTGCGCACGCCTTCGCGCGGGTGCATATGAATGTGGGTAAAGTCGTCTTCAGTAAGCCCGCCATTTCGATTAAGAATATTTTCCGGCACGATGGTTTTACCAATTTCAGCGAGGTAACCCGCCTCTAGAATGTCGTGCTTTTCTTGGTCCACTAAGCCCATGCGGCTCGCCATTAGATAGGCGGTAACTCCGGTAAGTCTGGCGAAACCTACAGAGCCATCAATACACTCCACCGGCGCAATCATGTCTTCAGGATAGGTGACGAGTTTGTCGAGCTTGGCTTCAATGTCGACCAACAGGTGCGCAGGCAGCTGTTTGCAATTGGCGATAGGATTTTTGAAACCGATTAACTCAAACAAGTGCACGGTGCTGCGACGCCCTCGAACAGTGAGGTCCCGCTGACTGTCCAAAACCAACGCATTCTCGGCGTAAGCAACTTTTACTGAATCATTGTTGGGGTCAAGACTCATGGCCACTTTCAAGTGGACACTGGCTTGCTCGGGATCTTTTGCTTGCAGCAGCAGTTTGGCCACCGCAACACGGATATCCACCGCTTTTGGATCCGCTTCGATTTCCGCCAAGAGTCTATTGATTTCATCGACGATGTTTGCGTTGTCAAATTGAGTGTAAGAGGCGAGGCCCGATACAGCGCGGAATTCAAAAAAGTCTTTGCAGTCTTTGTAAGTGGCTTCATCCACGGTGACTTTACCGGGTTCGCACATGCCTTCGATACGAGACGCCAAGTTAACGGTGTCACCGAATGCCGTGAATGACTGCCGCTTAGCACCAATAATGCCCGTAGTTGCCACCCCGGTGGAAATGCCGATGCGGAGTTTGAATGGGTAGTTGGACTTGCGCATTCTCTCTTGCATCTTGCAGGCAGCAGCGACAGCCAAGAGCGAGTGTTTCTCATAGCGGATAGGAGCGCCAAATTCAGACATAATGCCATCGCCCATATACTTGTCGATGTGGGCGTTGTAGTTGAGAAGGATTGTTTCCATGTCAGCGAGGTATTTGTTCAACTCGGTAATGACGACTTCCGCTGAATGCTCTTCCGAGTAATTGGTAAACCCCTTGAGATCGGAAAACATGACGCTGATGCGCCGATTTTCAGTGCGAATTCGGTTCTCGATCATGAGTTTAACGACAGCAGGGTCCATAGTTGAATAGAGGGCTTCCTCAACCTTTTCCTTATGAGCCCGCATTGATTTGGTTTTTTCTTCCAAGACGCGGGTTCGTTCTTCAACTTTGAAGTCCAGTTCGGATTCAAATTCTCGAATGGTGCTCATGGTCTGCTCAAGCAGTTCAGCGTTACCGGTTGCCTCGGCGCGGGCCCTTAGGGCTTCGGTCATTTTGTCTTGTAATTCCCGGTGGGTGAAGCCAACGATCACAGCGGTAAGAATGAGGAAGCCTGCCCAAGTTAAAACAGACGCCCACAGCCCAAAGACATCCGTGGGGCCAACAAATCGTTCCGGGTAGATACTGGCAAAAATAACAATCACCAGAAACGTAAAAAATGCCCCAAGCACGCCAGATCGGATGCCAAGGTAGTAGGAGCTCAACAGCACCGGTAGATAGAAGAAATTCAGAAACGAGAGTTTAGAGTCCACAACCCAAACGATGGCGCTCACCACCAGCAGGATGACAAGTATGAAGACACCTTCGAAATTATCGATGAGGTACTGTTTTATATTATCCATAGGAGATTCGGTTTCCGTGAAGAGGGTTGTGCTAAGTTTGTTTTAATTTTAGTCCATGCAGTATAACAAGGTTCGCGAATTCTTGGCCTTTATTTCCGGGACAGTTGTGACCCGTGGTGGGAAAAGTCGGGTAGAATTTAAGCAAATTTGTTCTGGCCAAACAACTAAATAGTGGCATTGCCTGTACTTAACCACAAGGGCGCCGCGGGCGCTAGAGAATTGATGCAAACCGCAGGTGGCGGCCAAATTGGTGGGTGCCGATGTTACACTGAAGGTTTTGTGGTCGGTGTGCTAATTTTGTAAGGCGAGTAGCGGCTGATTTGTGGTTACATTGAGTAGATTGTTTCGAGGGTTTAACGGATGAATTGCAAGATTAGTCCATTTCGCAGCACTGGTTTCGGCTTAATAGCCCTGCTGCTGACTGGTTGCTCATTGAGCAGTTTAGAAGACTGGCCTGAAGAATTGCCGAATGTGGAGTATTTTGTTGCCGCCTATGAAGCCGACCCGATAAATCAACAATATCAGGATCTAAGTGTTTATCTTTACTGGGTAACAGCCTTCTATCAGGGGAATGTTGCCTATCCTACTGGCTGGAGCGATGTGGAAGACATTATTTTGAGTCAGACAGGAGAGCATATTGATCCTGAGTTCTCTGCCGAACTCGCCAATTTAGGCATGACAATTGGCGCTGAATGGGCAAAAGAGAACCCTATTCGTAAAATCGACAATCGCTTACTGTCCATGTGGGCATCTATTTTACAAATTGCCCTCACCTCAGACTTGCATCGAGAGGCCGTATCTCAGGTGTCAGCAGATATTGCCGCACTATTCGCAGATGAGATTCAAAGTCAGGAGTTAGTAGATGCCAGATATGAGGAATTGCTGGGGTTAGAGCTGTTCAGCGGCTTCTAACCCTCGCTTTGTCTAGTATTTGTGGCCTTTGAGCGCCCTTGCCTTTAAATCGATTCTTTAGCCCCTATAATTGGTCCTACCAATTTGGTCTGACCAATATAGCAGCTTTATCCAAACCACAAGTCTAAAAACTCCCTATGTCACTTTCTCAATCGATAAGCCATGATATTGCTGCCGCACTGCGCACGGATATTCTGACTGGACGCTATTTAAGTGGCGATCGGATTCCGTCTGAGCGAGATCTGGCTAGCCGGTTCAGTGCGAGTCGGGGAGCGGTTAGGGAAGGCTTATCTCAACTTGAGCAGCTTGGCTTGATTAATATTCTGCCTGGCGGTGCAAGGGTACAGGCGGTGGAGGATGCGAGCTTAGCAATTTTGCGGCCGATGCTAGAACTTGGACCAGTGCCGGATCCCCAATTGGTGGATCAGTTCCTGCAAACTATGGGTGCGCTCGCGGCGCTAACGGCTAAGTCTGCAGTAATAAAAGCCTCTTCAGAGCAACTGCAGCAATTGCAGGAACTAGTGGCTCAATTGGCTGCCGAATCGAGTGATTTTGAATCAATGCAGCCACTTTGGCGGCAGTTTTTGCTTCGTCTTGCTGAAATTTCTGACAACTTAGTGGTGCGATTAATTAGCAACGACCTGCGTTCTCAATTTTTAGAGCACATGATGAACCTTGGCATTAAGCCAGACATTAAAAAGCGTACTGCGGAAAAAACCTTGAACGCGCTCGGAGAAAGTTTAAGCGCCCGCAATGGCGAAATGGCGGCGGCAGCCATTCAGTTGCATTTTGACGAAATCAGGGCAGCAGCGGCGGATGCTATCCAGAATAAGTTAGCGGTTTTGAATCGTAAAGCGGGGTGATTCACTCCATTCGCCAGAAGATTTGCGGTTTTTGTCGTATTTTCGAGATTTTGAAGATTGTAAATTGGTTTGAGGGCGTATACCTAAACTTGAATTGTAAGAGCGGCGCAATTTAACCAATTAATAACAACGAGCTACGTGTGAGCTCGACTTAAGTGGCTCAGCTAGTTGGGCGGCTATATTAACCTCAGGGAATTGATAGGAGCATTTGAATGAAACGGGTTTTATTGCCGATTGGCATATTGGTGAGCTGTATCGTGATTGCGGTCATAATTGTGCGTTCGCCAAAGCAGGTTGAAGAGGCTTCAACTGAAATTATCCCGGTTGCCGTTCGCGTCATTGAAGCCGAATTGAATTCAGTCCAGTTAGTGGTCGAATCTCAAGGCAAAGTGCAGCCCGCCCAGACAGCGTCTGTATCTGCTGCGGTGGCCGGCCCAGTCTCTTGGATTTCCCCAGACATGGTGGCAGGGGGTTATGTTGCAGCGGGCTCGACTCTGCTGCGTTTGGACCCAACTGATTTTGAAACAGCTCTGCAGCGCAGCAAAGCCAGTATGGAGCAGGCCCAGGCAGAAGCAGATTTTGCGAATAGTGAGCTTAAGCGCTTTACTGAACTGGCAGCAAAGAGCCTAGCAAGCGCCTCGCAATTACAATCAACCAAGCGTCAAGCTGACGTGGCTCAGTCTCAACTCGCTAACGCCAAGGCAAGTTACGATCAGGCGCTATTAGATCTAGAACGCACTGAGATAAAAGCGCCGTTCAACGCAATCATTCAGTCCCGAGATGTGGAGCTTGGTCAATATGTGAACAGGGCGCAGTCCGTCGCCGTTGTGCATGGCGCCGATGAGGTCGAAGTTAGAACACCGCTTGCGATTCGGCAGGTGGGTTATTTGGATATACCACCCGGTTCAAGAGGGTTGTTGAGTCCCGAGTTGGCACCAGATGTAACATTAACGGGGTTCTATGCTGGCCGCGAATATAGCTGGAAAGGTGACCTAGTACGCACAGAGGCGGTGATCGATGCCGACAGCAACACCGTGCAAGCCATTATCAAAGTGGTTCAACCAACGGCTCTTGCAGGAGCAGAGCTTACAAAGAAATCAAGCATTCCGCTTCCAATTGGTTTATTCGTGCAAGCTAAAATACAGGGTCGCACCGTCGATGACTTGGTCATATTGCCAAGGGCTGTTATTCGCAATAACAACCAAGTTTTAGTGGTCGATGCAGAGAATAAAATGCATTACCGCGATGTGGAAATTTATCGATTAGAAGAATCGAGAGTACTAATTAGCGCGGGACTGCTTCCAGGAGAGCTTATCTGTATTTCTCCCATTCAAGCGGTTGTTGAAGGAATGTCCGTGCAGCCTGTGCGGGAAGTTATTTAGTCTGAGCCCAGCGTCATAATTGATCACATATTGCCGAGGTAATTCGTGCGAACTCCCATTACATGGTTTGTCCAAAACCCAGTAGCAACCAATCTGTTAATGTTTATATTTTTGGTGTCTGGGTTTGTTTCTTATAACTCGATCAACCAGGAAGAGTTTCCCGATATTGAGTTTGGTCTTATTCAAGTCAGCGTTCAATATCTTGGAGCCACACCGGAAGAGGCTGAATCAGCCGTGTGTTTGCGCCTTGAAGAAGCCCTCGAAGGTACTGAGGATATTGACGTTTTTACTAGCACGGCGCGGGAAGGGGGCTGTGATGCGACGCTAACGCTAGCGACTGGTGCCGATCTTAATCGAGTCCTGAATGATGTAAAAGGCAAGGTCGATGCGATTCAAACATTTCCAGTGGAGGTTGAGCGCCCAATCGTAAGGTCGTTCAGTGCCTCAGGTAATGTGATGACCATGGCGCTTTCTTCCAACACGGATGACAGTAATTTAAAAGTTATCGCTGAAGAAATTCGTAACGATTTGTTGGATCTCGATGAGGTATCAACAGTTACGGTGGAATATATCCGCCCATTCGAAATATCCATCGAAGTGTCTGAATATTCACTGCGTCAATACGGACTAACCTTGGATCAAATTGCACGGGCCATAGATAGAGCCTCCTTAGACCTGCCTGGCGGTACAATTCGCACAGACTCCGGTGAGATTTTAGTGCGCACCAAAGGACAGGTGTATGCGGGTTCGGAGTATGCCGATGTTGTTATCGTCTCTTACCCTGATGGCACACAGCTGCGCCTTGGCGAGATCGCGACAGTAAAGGATGGGTTCGAAGAAGGATATTTGGATGCGAGACTGAATGGTGTCAACGCCGCAATTATCGATGTGCTTCGCGTTGGAGATGAAGATATTGTGCGCTCCGCCCGGCAAGTTCGCGATTTTATGGAGTCTTCGGAATTCGACCTGCCCGAAGGTATGCGTTTAGATATCGTTACAGATTCATCGGTGAGCACGAGAACGCGAATCGCAACTGTTGCCAACAATGCCTACACCGGATTGATATTAGTGCTAATCATATTGGCACTATTCCTCAAGTTTCGCTTGGCCATCTGGGTAGCTGCAGGTATCCCCATTGCAATTGCTGGGGCCCTTGCTGTGTTCCCGTCGCAAGATTTAACCATTAGTTCTCTAACTGTAATGGGATTCATTCTAGTCCTAGGAATCGTCGTTGACGATGCCATTGTTGTTGGGGAGCGAATCTATTATTTCGAGCGGCAAGGCTTTAGTAAAGAACAAGCGGCAATAGAAGGTACGGTGGAAGTGTCCGTGCCGGTAATCTTCGGCGTGTTGACTACCATCGCGGCGTTTTTGCCGCTGCTGCTACAGACCGGTCAGTTCGGCGCATTTTCAAATGTGATCGGCGGCGTCGTCGTGTTCTGCTTGCTGGCTAGCCTAGTGGAATCTCAGCTAATTTTACCAGGCCATATTGCTCATCGTAAAACCGAGGGCTATATGCTGGAGGGAAGCTATCTAGTCACTCTATGGCAAAATTTTCAAAGCAAAATATCTGACGGCATGGAAGCGTTCGCCGAGCGCGGTTATCGTCGGGCGCTGCGAAAGGTACTGAAGTATCGCTATGCCGCTTGGGCTGCGTCTTCAGGCGTGGTGATTATCGTTATGGCGTTGCTGATCAGTGGTCGAGTCTCGCTGCAGTTTTTCCCGTCGATAGAAGGTGATACGGTTTTTGCAACGGTGAAAATGCCAGTGGGTGTGCCCGGCTATATTACTGAAGATGCGATTGGTTTGATTGAGGCTAAGGCCATTGAACTGCGTGCTGAGCTGGACGCCGAATTGCCGGAACTAAAAGCATCTGGCCTAGCGCCGGAATCAACGCCAAGCATCGTTAAAAGCATTCTCACTATTGTGGGAGGTCAGGCTCCTCGAGGAGGGCCTGGCGGAGGCGGGCAAAACTCGGGAAGCAGTGAAATTGCTGAAGTAGTAATGTACCTAGAACCATTTTACGAGCGAGGCGAAATTAGTTCTGCTTCCATTCGAGATCGCTGGCGAGAGAAGGTAGGCACGATTGCCGATGCTTTGGAATTAACCTTTGTGTCAGACGCATTTTCTGCTGGTGAAGCAATTAATTTCCGTTTAGAAGGCCGGGATGAGGAAAATTTAAAGATTGCCTCGACACAGCTACGGGAAGAACTGATGCAATATCCTGGCGTGTTTGATGTTTCGGATTCGTTCAGAGCGGGTAAACAAGAGGTTCAGATCCAAATATTGGATCAGGGAAAAACCCTTGGCCTGACTCTTAACGACATTGCCACTCAAGTTAGGCAGGCATTTTTTGGTGCAGAAGCTCAGCGCATTCAGCGAGGCTCTGACGATATTCGGGTGATGGTGCGCTATCCAGAGAGTGAAAGACAGTCTTTGGGAAATTTGGAAGATCTACTGATTCGTACTCCAACGGGTGCTGAGGTGCCATTCCTAAGCATCGCCAGCTATACCTTAGGTAATAGCTACTCATCAATACGAAGGCAAGATGGGCGAAGGATAATTACCGTAGTTGGTGATGTAGACCGAGCCGTAATAACGCCAGAAGAAATTCGTCGTGAGATTACTCGTAAGTACCGCGCTCAGTGGGCAAGCGAGTTGGATGTAGAGTTGGTAGTGGGAGGTGAAGGTGAGCGCCAAGCAGAGTCGTTCGGCGAGCTTTTACAGACATTCCCAATAGCCATGCTGGTAATTTTTGCGTTGTTGGCTATTCCGCTTAAATCCTATGCTCAGCCACTCATTATTATGAGCGTGATACCGTTTGGCGCCATCGGTGCAATATTCGGGCATTTTATTATGGGTGCCGATTTGGTCTTCTTTTCTATACTGGGCATGATTGCGTTATCTGGTGTTGTCGTAAACGCAAGTTTGGTGCTGGTCATAACCATTAATCGACTTCGCGAAGAAGGGGTTGGAATGGTGGATGCCGTCTCCCGTGCGGGAATGATGCGATTCAGGCCGATTTTCCTTACCTCAGTCACCACCTTTATTGGCCTTGTGCCGCTGATGGTGACTGCGAACCCAGCAACTTTTTTCATTGTGCCGATGGCGATATCGCTTTCGTTTGGCGTGTTGTTCGCCACCATCATTACGATGTTCTTGGTTCCGGCCTTGTACCTTATCCTAGCTGATTTTGTGGGCCACACCGACACAGCCGAAGAGAGAGCACTGGCATACTCACGGTAAAAGCCTTAGTCTTTAATTCTAAACATATTGCATGCCCAGATGGGCATGCTTTTTCTGTCAAGAGGAATTAAAAATGCTCCGCGTTGCTTGTGGTTTTATCTCTCTCTTATTGTCTTTTGCTGTCACTGGACAAGTTAATCGAATCGATATCGTGCGCCCTGATGCGCCAGAGCTGGCTGCCTATGGCGGGTATGATATTGGTGTTCGCACAACCACAGTGACAGACAGTGGTCGGATAGACATCTTAAACACAGCAAGAGGGGCGGAATCTGCTTTTTATGATCGCTCGCTGACACTGGAGATTTGGTATCCTGCTGCCCTTACTAGCGGTCAGACGCCTGGTGGAGAATATCAAGCAATCACGCGAAACCCAGAAATCGTCGCTACCCTCGTTGGCAGAGCGGTACGCGATGCAGCGCCAAAGATTGATGAGGGTCAGTTTCCTCTAGTTATTATTTCTCATGGCTATCCTGGTAATCGATATCTACTAAGTCATGTTGGCGAAAACCTAGCAAGTAAAGGCTACGTAGTCGCATCAATAGATCACACAGATAGCACCTATGATGACCAACAGGCATTTCCTAGCACTCTTTACAATAGACCACTGGACCAGCGTTTTGTGTTGAACTCCATGGCAGAGTTTGGGGCGGATGCAAGCCATTTCCTATATGGGATCGTGGATGCTGACACCACTGGAATAATCGGTTACTCAATGGGTGGTTATGGATTAGTGAATAATCTAGGTGGCGGGTATACAGATAGCATTATTTCTTCGTTCATGGCTCCACCCAATAATTTGTTGCAGGAGCACGGCACTAGCAATCCAGAGTATCGAGCTAATTTGGACGGTCGCATAAAAGCCGGCGTTGCAGTTGCGCCTTGGGGTATGAACGCTAACTTTTGGACAGCGAGCGACTTGGAGCAAATATCAGTGCCGGCCCTGTATATAGCAGGAGATGCTGACACAGTAGCCGGCTATGAAAACGGGCCCAGAGCGATCTATGAATTTGCCAAAGGCAGTGATCGCTATATGTTGACTTACAAAAATGCAGGGCACAATGCGGCAGCACCTTACCCCCTACCTCATGAAATTTTAAACAGCGACAACACGGCCGGTGCCTCACACTATACTGATCCGGTTTGGGATACAGTGCGAATGAACAATATCATGAATCACTTCGTTACCGCCTATTTTGACTACCACCTGAAAGGTGATGAATCTAAAAAGGCATTTTTAGATGTTGTGCCAGATGGGGCGGAAGCTAATTATTCCATTAGTAATGGTCAACCTAATGAGGATCACGATTATTGGCCGGGATTTCAATCGGGCACAGCCGTTGGGCTGAAGCTCGAGTATTTACCTCAAGGACAGTAGCCCGCGCTTTTGTATTTTTGCGCAACTAGGAATGAGTCCCGCAGGATTTGGGAGGTGATTTGTAGGCTGATCCTTGCCTCACCTCCTTGATCGATCACTAGGGTTTTATTGCGAGTTTTATCGGCAAAACCGTAACATCTTTCCAAACTCCCTGAGTGACATAGGGATCATTTGCAAGCCATTTATTCAGTTCTTCTTTAGACTCGAAATCCACGTAGACAGTAGAGCCTATCATTTTATTATCGTCATTAAGGATTGCTCCGCCGGCAATTATTCTCCCGGCAGCCTTTAATATTTCTGCGCCTTCTAAGTGAGCTGCCCTAGCATTAAGTCGACGCTGCAGTGCTTGGTCATCTGTGTCATCAAACGCCGTAACTAGATATTCCATAAAAGACTCCTTAGCTTAGAAAGAGATGTAGGCGGTCATAATGATTCGTGTTAATTAATGACTGTTTAATGGCGATTATTGGATAATCGATTGATCAACACGGCAGCGCGCTTTGCTTGAATGCGAAGCGATTCCAAGTCGCCTGTCTCGTTGATTGTGTGATCATTTGCTCCGCCCATCCCCATGCCGTCGATGGCCATCTCGACAAATTCGCCCACATAAGAAATATCAGCAGCGCCGGCACGGCTCGGATCAACAGCGGTGACTTCGCCAAACCCTAGGTCCTGACTTGCTTGACTAAAGAATGCTAGCAATTGACGATTACCCTCCGAATCAGGAAACGGCGGCATACCAGGGTCAAGGTAAAACTCAGCGCTCGTTAGTGGGTGATTTTCACTTACTATACGCTCCATGATAACTCTCGCGCGCTCAGTCTGGGCAGTCGAAATCATGCGGAGGTCGCCTTGTGCGATGGCTTGCTGAGACACTACATTAGACAAACCAAATGTATCTCCGCGGCCTTCGTCGCTATCAAAACTTAACTCTGTCCCACCCATAATAATGCCAGGGTTGAAAGTCAGGTATTGTTCGCCACTCAGCTCTTGATAGAACTGATTGAGTATTCGGCTTATTTCAAAAATTGCTCCCGCGCCAACTTCGGGTTGGAAAATTTGTGAAGAGTGAGCGGCGTTGCCGTTAACCCGAAGCTCCCAACTGGCAAAACCTCTGCGTGCAGGAATGGCAGTTGCTGGGTTGCCGTCGCCATTTTCGAAACCTAGCGCGATGTCTGCTGTTCTGGCGACAGACCGCATATGAGCTCGCGCTAAGGTTTGATTGCCGCTGGATTCTTCATCGCCTGTCAGATAAACGGTAATGTTAAGATCATCCAATAGTCCTTCGGACTTCAATGCGGCCAAGGCTTGGAGGATGATTACATTGCCTCCTTTCATGTCAGCGATTCCAGGCCCACTGGCTATGTTATCACCCAAGTATTGGTATGTTTGAAAAGGGCTATCGCTCTGAAAAACCGTATCTAGATGGCCGATTAATAAAAGGTGAGGCGACGCACTGGCTGAGTTGATTGAGGTAGCGACTAAATGGCCAGCACGATTCCAATCAGCTCCGTCAATCCACTGGGTTTCCAATCCTAGGCTGCTGAAGTGACTTGCAAACACGTCTCCGACTGCTTTCACGCCGCTAAAATTTTGTGTGCCGCTATTGATGTTTACCACCTGCTCTAGCAGCGCGATGGCCTCTTGGTGATGATCATCGATGTAGCGCGCAAGATTCTGCTCTTGCTCCGAAAGCTGTCCAAAGCTGATCGCGGGTGCTAATAACGCGAGAAAAGCGAAGTGGCGACCCATAAGAAACTCCGTTTGCCAATTAGTGAAGAATTTGTTGGTTCAAGATTAAGTACGTGCTTTACAACGCTTTGCCATCTTTGCTTTCGGCTAGAATTGTTGTTGTAAATGCCTTCATTTCCATCACCCGAGTGGCACTCATTTCTTTGGCAGCGTCTGTTATCAAGGTGGGCGGCAACTGTTCGGCAAAATTTTGCAGCGTTGAAATGGCACCTTGAAGATCTTTGGCCCAAGAGTGTCGTGTTGTAAGAGATAGGATGCGGGTGACGCCAATGGTTCCCAAAAAATCCAGTGTGTCGGCGTCATGATGTACCTGTGCAGTAGGATCGTCCGGTACTTCCGCGTAATACATGTGCGCCAAAATAACAGTTTTGACCGCTTCCAGTTTAGACATGGGGAAGCCACTTTCGATTAGAATGCTTTCCACATTGTCTGCCGCCGTTTGTGAGTGTTCAGCCCCTGCAACCACATAGGGTTCGAAAACCCCCATATCATGGAGAAATGCAGCGGCGAACAAAACATCCCGATCTATTTTCAACGCTTCTTTGTGGGCGAGTTCCTCACTCATGAGATAGTTACGCTCATAGTGCTGCAGTCCCCAAGCCGTGTGTTGAAGATTTGTTGCAGCAAATTCATAAACTTGGCGTTTCCACGGTTTATCTAGTGGAATTCCTGCTGCAGTAGTCTCGGTTTGCGCAATGCTTGATTCAGTAATAAGGCAAGTCAGGCTGAACAAAAAAAGCGTAAGGCACCGGTTCAAAATGCACTCTCCAAAATTGGGTTAGACCAAGTGTTTCAAGCTAGCATAATTGAGGGGGCTAATTCCATATCGTGAAAACTATTGCCACATTCTATACGCTCGGGCCTGCCGAGGCTCATGCTGTCTGCTGGCTTTAGCCATGTCCTGCGGGTAGACTGCCGCCATGATTCTACCTGCGTTGTTACCTATTTTTAGTATTATTGTTATTGGCTTTGTCTTAAGCCGGCTGCCGGTGTCGTCGCCGTCTGGTTGGGCGGAAATCGAGCGCTTTACCTACTACCTTTTTTTCCCCTCGCTGCTTGTGTTGAGACTGGCCGATTCCTCATTCGACTGGGAAATGCTTGGTAGTATTGCCGCTGTCGCCTTTGCCGCGTTGGCTATTTTGACGGTTCTAATTGTGGGAGTGAGGGAATTTATCGCCGATGATCTGGCTAGTATGAGCTCAATCTACCAGGGCAGTATCCGGTTCAATACCTACATTGGTTTGGCTGTTATTGATAGCCTTTTTGGTGATCGCGGCCTTAGTGCCGCTGCTTTAGGCTTGGCAGTTTATGTGCCATTGGTCAATATATTAAGCGTGATTGCACTGAGCCTGCGCGGCGAGTCAGGTGCTAAGCGAATGTACATCATTGTCGGCTCTGTGCTTAGTAATCCTTTGGTGCTTGCCTGTGGCACGGGCATCGCGCTGAGTTATAGCAATTTTTCAATACCTGACTTGGCAAGGTCGCTACTGCAAATTCTCAGTCAACCGGCATTGCCATTAGGCCTTCTAGCCGTGGGTGCGGGTATCAAGTTTATTAGTTTGGGTGAGCAGAGTTGGCAGTTATTTGTGGCCATTGTTAACAAGTTGCTCTTGCTGCCCGGCATAGTCTTGCTCGTTTGTATTGCAATGGACTTGAATTCACTACTGGCAACGGTGTTAGTGCTGCTTGCGGCACTGCCAGCCCCGCCTTCTGCGTATATTCTGGCACGGCAGCTAGGGGGCAACGAGGGATTAATGGCGAACATAATCACCGCACAAACCTTAGCGGCATTTTTTATGCTGCCAATCTGGATTGAGCTAACCAAGCGTTATCTGTAATTTCATCATCGAAAAAGCAAACCTATGATACCCAGTCAGAAAGACTTCGTTTTTGTTCCGTTAGGTGGTTGTGGTGAAATCGGCATGAATTTGAACCTGTTTGGTCATGCCGGAAAATGGCTCATGGTTGACTGTGGTGTTACTTTCGAGAAAGACAGCAGTGTGACGGGTACTGGCAATCGAGTTGAGATGGCTGACCCCAGTTTTATAAGTAATCGCAGTGAGGCGTTAGTGGGAATTATCGCAACGCACGCCCACGAGGATCACATTGGCGCAATCGCCCATTTGTGGGAGCAATTTCAATGCCCTATTTATACTACGGAATTCACTCGCAACGTGCTCCTGCGCAAGCTTCGTCAAAGAGGCATCGCCGCGCCGATTATTACTGTAAATGAAGGCGAGAGCATCGACCTGACACCCTTTAATGTGACCTGGGTTCCTATTACTCATTCCACCCCAGAGACAAATGCATTACTCATCAGAACCGCCATTGGTGTGGTGCTGCATACGGCAGATTGGAAAATTGACAGTGCGCCCATTGTAGGCGCCGCAATAGATCCTGAGACTTATAAACAGATTGGTGCATCTGGAGTCGATGCTATTGTCTGCGATTCAACCAATGCAACCCAAAGTGGTTCTTCTTTCTCTGAATCGGAACTGTTCAATGGACTGTTGGATACGGTGCAACAATCAGAGGGCCGGGTAGTTGTAGGCTGTTTTTCCAGTAACGTGGCACGGATGCAAACTCTCGGGAACGTTGCGCGTGTAGCTGGGCGATACATAGGATTACTGGGCAGGTCGATGGAGTCTATGGTGCAAAGCGCCAAGATGGCTGGCTATTTAAGTGAAAATTTTGATGTGATTGATAGCTTTAATATGGGATACCTGCTCCCACAAGAGACACTATTAATAGCCACAGGAAGTCAAGGCGAGCCCCGCGCGGCACTGCAGCGATTGGCCATGGATACTCATCCAGATTTTAACTTGTCCGCTGGGGATCATGTGATACTTAGTGCGAAAACCATTCCCGGCAACGAAGAAGATGTGGCCAGGTTAGTGCATGCCTTTGAAGAACGATCAATTAAAGTGACTCAGGCCCATGCCTCTGTGCGGCCAATTCACGCCACAGGGCATCCCTGTGCGGATGAGTTGGAACAAATGTATCAATGGGTGAAGCCGCGCATTGCTATTCCAGTCCACGGTGAGGAACGTCATATGCGTTGTAACGCAAAAATCGCTAAAGCGTCTGGTGTGCCAATTCAATTAGTCGGTCGCAATGGTGATGTGTTTGATTTAATTCAGGGTAAAAAAAGACGAGAGACAGTTCCTGTTGGCCGACTTTGGTTAGACGAGAGGGAACGGCAGCCAGTGCTTCGGCCTGTTGTCTAATTAGGCGCCGGGAACACGATGCTTAATGGATTGCTATTGGCATCGAATTTATATAACTAGACTGACGACACAGCCAGTCATTAAAGTGGCAATATTCCCTAGAATGAGTGCAGAGAAAGTCACCTCAACCACTTCTCGTCGCCGCTCCGGAAGAATCGCAACCAGTCCTGCGATAATAATTCCGCAGCTCGCGATGTTGGCAAAACCACATAAGCTATAAGCAATAACTATGGTCTCTTTTTCTGTAAACGATTCGATCTGGGCCAGAGCGAGATAGCTGACGAATTCGTTTAACACTACCTTGGTGCCCATGAGTTCGCCTGCTACGGCGGCTTTATCCCAATCAAAGCCTACAAGCCACATTACTGGCCGAAGTACCTGACTAAAAATTGCGCCCAGAGAAAGATCTTGGTGAATGAATTTGAGTAAATCATCAAACAAGTAGATGAAGGCAAACAGTACAATAATTACTGCCACGATAGAGATGATCATCTTGACCGCATCATCAATGGCATCAAGAAGCACTTCTATCCAGGTTTTGTCACTTTTTTCGATGCCACCAATGTCTAGGTCACTCGCGATAGTTGGAGCGGCGATGTGTGCGAGAGTGAGTGCGGCTGGCACGCTTATCAAAGATGCGGTTAAAAGATGTTGCAGTGAGCCCGGTAAAGTCTGTTCTAGAACGCTAGCATATAAAATGATTACACTGCCGGCGATAGTCGACATGGAACAGACAATGAGGGCTAATAACTCACCGCGGGATAAGCGATTTAAGTAGGGTTTTATTACCAGTGGCGCTTCGATTGTGCCAAAAAAAACGGTTGCTGCCGCACCTAAGCCAAGTGCACCCGACAAGCCAAAGGCCTTTTTAAGTAGCTTGCCCATGGACTCCACCAAAAAGCTCAAAATACCAAAATGGAAAAGCATGGCAGACAGCACGGTGACGACAAGAATAAGAGGCAGGACTTGAAACGCAATGATAAACGTGTTGTCTGCATTGGTTACAG
>CAYGRT010000009.1:55540-83165 GCA_964352355.1 uncultured Pseudohongiella sp.
CCGCTAATACACAATACATAAGCAAGCATAATTAAAATCCACTGCAGTGCCAGGTCTGGAAACTGTAAATAAAAGCCGACAATCATGGCGCTGTAGGCAAGCATGTCCAGCTGGATATCCAAAAAGGCACCAAAATCCGAGCTTTGATTGCTTGCCCTAGCATAGATCCCATCAAGGCCATCGAGGAGCCTAGACAGCCACCAAACAAAAATAGCAAAAAGGAAATGGCCGGTTGCGACCAAGAGGGCAGCTGTAAGTGCAATTAGTAGTCCACTGACACTGACCTGATTGGGTGTTAGTTTGAGCACCGTGAGTAGCCTCACCAAAGGTGTTACATGCCGGCTAAGCTGCGCTCTAAAAGGATTGTCGATCATGGCGGAGATTCTATCTTAGAAACTAGGCGAGGGCTTGCATTCAATAGAAATTGATCTTCCTGCGTTGGAGCTAGCGCATAAATCTAAGGGTCTAATTGGCAACGCAGTAGTGTAACTTAGCGCTGCCAGCGTTATTATCACGACTACTCAAACTTAGGAGAGCTCCAAGGCATGTTTGAAAAGTACTCAATGATCGTGATGTATTTTGGAATACTGATAGTCTTAGGCTATATCGCGTCCAAACGTGTTCACAGCATGAGTGATTTCGTGATTGGAGGGAAGCGGCTCAGTTTTTGGGTGGCCGCATTTTCGGCCCAAGCAACAGGTGAGTCGGCTTGGCTGTTATTGGGTTTGACCGGAATGGGAGCGATGGTTGGCTTTAGCGCCTATTGGGTTGTAGTTGGCGAGGTCTTAGGGGTTTGGTTTGCATGGTTTCTCATGGCAAAGCGATTCAAACGCTTAACCGACAAATATGATTCAATTACTGTGATTGACTACTTGGTCAATCGGTTTAAATCTAAGTCGCATTTTCTTCGTATTCTCTCGGCAATTTCCCTCTCCGTTTTTGTCTTGATCTACATATCTGCTCAAATCGATGCGACAGGCTCTGCATTCGAGCGGTTTCTCGATTGGAACTATCAAACTGGTGCAATAGTCGGGTTTGTGATTGTGGTGGTTTATTGTGTAGCTGGGGGGTTTTTAGCAGCTGCCTGGACTGATATGTTTCAAGGCGCAATGATGCTGCTTTGCCTTGTGATGCTGCCGACGGTAGCCTATTTGTCACTTGCTAACGCAGATTCTATCTATTCCGGATTGGTTGCGATTGAGCCTGGCTTGGTAAATATGTGGGGGTCAGGTGGATTTACATTGCTCAATCTGTCTGTGGTTATAGGAATGGGGCTGATCGGCTTGGGTTTTCTCGGATCTCCACAGGTTTTTGCCCGCCTCATTGCCGTGCGAGACGAGCGGCAAATTTCGCGAGGCAGATGGGTTGCTGTTTTATTCACGGTGTTGGTTGATTTTTCAGCGGTGTCCATTGGGGTATTGGGGCGATTTATTTTTACGGCCCAAGGTGTCGAGCCGGATACCATTCTTGGAAATGGGGCGCAAAATGTGTTACCCGAGTTGGTTGAATACACATTTCCGCCATGGATCGTAGGGCTGTACGTAGCCGCTGTACTGTCGGCAATTATGTCGACGGTGTCTTCTTTGTTGGTAATGGCGGCAGGATCCATTACTCATGATTTTTACGAAAAAATAATTAACCCAAATTTATCTAATCAACGGGCTGCGATGCTGTGCCGAATAGTAACTATTAGCATGGCGATTTTAGCCCTGGCCATGGCAATCACAATTTCCATATTGTCACCAGATAGAACCATTTTCTGGTTTGCGATTTTTGGCTGGTCCGGTATCGCTGCGACGTTTTGCCCGATGATGGTACTGTCGCTATTCTGGTCAGGTTTTACAGAGCGAGCGGCTATTGCGTCCATGATTACTGGGTTTGCCATGACTATGATTAGCAAATTCGTTCTCCAAGAAATGGAAGCTATTGGTGCCTACTTTGTCGCTCTGGAAACGATGCCACCCTCGTTTTTCTCAGCACTAATCGTTGGCTATCTGGTGGCAATAATTTGGCCAGACAAAGAATTAGCAAACACCTATATGGCCGAGCTTGCAACCTTGCCGGGAGGCAAAGAAGTAGAGTCTAATGGGGCTGAAGCCGCATTGGCTAAGAGCTAAGATCATTTTTTTGCTGTGCAGCGAAAGTAATAACACGAGGTAGGGGATAATTGTGAAGTTCAGTGAAGCGCACTTAGCGGCACATTGGATGCCGTTCACTGGTAATCGCCAGTTTAAGAAGAATCCACGGATGTTGGTGTCGGCTAAGGGTCGATATTACACAGATTCTAATGGCAAGCAGGTTTATGATGGTCTGTCTGGACTTTGGACCTGTGGCGCGGGTCACGGACGGGAAGAGATTGCTAGTGCTGTGGGTAAGCAAGTTAGCACTCTAGACTATTCTCCTGGCTTTCAATACGGGCATCCCCTCTCGTTTGAGTTAGCGAACAGATTAGTCGAGCTAACCCCCGATGGATTGGATCATGTTTTTTTCACCGATTCGGGTTCGGAATCTATTGATACCGCACTAAAAATGGCGCGGGGTTATTGGCGCAGCTTGGGAATGCCCGGTAAGACGAAGTTTATTGGGCGCATGAAAGGCTATCATGGCGTAAATTACGGCGGCGTAGGGGTTGGTGGTATTGGTTTTAATCGTAAGCTGTTTGGACAAAGCGTGGATGCGGACCATATTCCCCATACGCTGCTAAACGAGAATAAATTTAGCCGTGGCATGCCTGAATCCGGCGAGCACTTAGCGAATGAGTTGGAAGAACTAGTATTGCTGCACGATGCATCAAACATTGCTGCAGTAATAGTTGAACCAATGTCCGGGACAGCCGGAGTCTTGCCGCCACCCAAAGGCTATTTGAAAAAATTAAGAGAAATCTGTACCAAACATGATTTGCTGCTAATTTTTGACGAGGTAATAACTGGTTTAGGCAGGGTTGGTGCGCTGACCGGTGCCGAGGAATTCGGTGTTACTCCGGATATTATGACATTAGCAAAGCAAATTACTAACGGCACTGTGCCACTTGGTGCGGTGATGACTGCAAGTAAGATTTACGACACTTTTATGGAAAAAGGCGGGCCTGAGTACATGGTGGAATTTCCCCATGGGTATACCTACTCTGCGCACCCAGTCGCCTGTGCAGCAGGAATCGCCGCTTTAGATATTCTTGTCAACGAAAACCTCGTACAGCAAGTCAAAGACAATGCACCCTATTTTGAACGCGCAGTGCATGAACTAAAGGGCAGCCCTTTCGTCACTGATATTCGCAACTATGGCTTTGCCGCTGGGCTTACACTTGAGCCTTATCCTGGCGAGCCCCTGCGCAGGCCTTTCGAGGTTGGCCTTAAGTGTTTAGAGAAGGGATTTTATGTGCGATGGGGCGGCGACACCATTCAGCTTGCGCCACAGTTTGCAGCCACCCACGACGAAATCGATAGTCTAATTAATGCTTTAGGTGAAACGCTTCATGAGTTCAGTTGATTCAGCCCTGCCGGTGATAGGCCACTACATTGATGGTCAACCAGTGCTTGGCAACGAGCCCTACCAACCGGTTTATAACCCCGCGTTAGGCGTTGCTGTCAAGCAAGTGAGCTTGGCCGATGCAGCGACAGTTGAAAAGGCGCTTGCCTCCGCTCAGGCAGCTTTTTTAGACTGGAGTGGGACGCCGCCACAAAAACGAGCGCAAATTTTATTTCGTTACAAACAGCTTTTGGAGGCTAATGGGGACGAAATTTGTGCGCTAATTACCGCCGAGCATGGCAAGGTGATCGATGATGCCCGAGGTGAATTGGGTCGTGGCATCGAAGTGGTTGAGTATGCCTGTGGAATCTCTGAGTTATTAAAGGGCGAGCATTCGAAAAATGCCGGGCCGAATGTAGATAGCTGGTCCGAATTTCAAGCGCTGGGTGTGGTGGCTGGGATAACACCGTTTAATTTTCCCGCTATGGTTCCCATGTGGATGTTTCCTATGGCAATCGCGTGTGGAAATACCTTCGTATTAAAGCCCTCAGAGCGTGACCCGAGTACATCGTTGAAGCTTGCTGAGCTCTTGAGCGAGGCCGGTCTTCCCAATGGAGTATTTAACGTTATCAATGGAGACAAATTGGCAGTTGATCTGCTGCTTAGCGATGAGCGAGTGCAGGCCATAAGTTTTGTAGGTTCTACGCCAATTGCCGAGTCTATCTACCAAAAAGGCACTCGCAACGGTAAGCGAGTACAGGCACTGGGGGGCGCCAAGAATCATGCGGTAATTATGCCAGACGCCCAGCTAAGCGGTGCCGCTGATGCCTTAATGGGTGCTGCCTATGGATCCTGTGGAGAGCGCTGCATGGCCATTTCGGTTGCAGTCTGTGTAGGCGATGAGTTAGCGGATAGTCTTGTCGCGCTGTTGAAGTCTAAGGTTGAACAATTAAAGATAGGCCCTGGTAGTGACAGGTCTAATGATATGGGCCCTGTCATCACTGAGGCTGCTCGCCATCGTATTCTCAACTATATTGAGCAGGGCATTGAGCAAGGGGCCGAATTAGTTGTAGACGGGCGAGATTTGGTGGTTAAGGGCCATGAAAAAGGGTTTTTTATTGGTGGGTGTTTGTTTGACCGAGTAACAGAGCCCATGACAATTTATCAGGATGAAATATTTGGTCCTGTGTTATGTGTGGTTCGTGTTAAATCACTCGAAGAAGCAATGCACCTCATTAATCGCCATGAGTTTGGTAACGGAACATGTATTTTTACCGCCAGTGGTGAAACCGCAAGATACTTTACTGACAATATTCGGGTGGGAATGGTAGGCGTGAATGTCGCCTTGCCTGTTCCAGTGGCCAGCCAGAGCTTTGGTGGCTGGAAACGCTCTTTGTTTGGGGATCTGTACGTTTATGGCCCCGACGCCGTGCGTTTCTATACTAGGCGTAAAACAATTACCCAACGTTGGCCCAGTGGCAGTGCAAGAGAAGGGGTTAAATACTCTTTTCCCAGTAGTTAATCAAAATAGAGGGATAGCTGCCCTCAAAGTCTAGAATAGCCGCGCCCATTAATTGTTCAAGTTATCGGCTGTCTGTCAGATACTAGTCACATTAAGCAACTATGATTCAAATATTTTAATATTTCAGACATATAGTCTGATAATGCCTACACTTAAAAGACAGAGTCTTGAAACAAACAGATATTTATTCAAAATCCCGTATTATGATTTCTTCCCTTATCAAATCAACTAGTGTTCTTGTCCTGCTTATCGTGCTTGCGGGCTGCCAGTATTCCCTGGAAGGCAGAGGCTTGACTAACAACCTCTACTGCGACCGCTTTCTTATTTACAATATGTGCGCCTCAGACCCGAATCGGGACGGAGTAGTGGATTTTGTTTACTTCGAAGATTCTAATGAAGTCTTTATGTACACAGACCGAGGGCTCACTCGTAAACCTGAGGAACAGGGAATCCATCGCTGCGCTGAGAAAATGGAAGAGGAGCTTGTGGAGATTACCAGTAGACTTTTCTACGTCAATGACGACACGCCTGCTTTAGAGAAAACCGATATTCGTGGTGCCATGACGCTGCGCTACCTTGCTAAGCTCCCCGAAATTACAGCCTGCAATCTTCGCGCAGAACAGGCGGAAGAAAGGATGAATGCCGCCGCGCAATAAGTGCGGCTGGTGCCTGATTTTTTTTACTGGGTGTTTAAGGATCCAGTTAGACCGCTAGTTTCGTTTACATGCCCCCAGTTGGTAGAGGCAATTCGGTGGTTTGCTTCATTGTCTCCATCACAAAACTTGAACTCACATCAGACAAGTTGGCTTTGATCAGCTGCTTATAGAGTTTGTCATATCCCTTCATGTCCTCCACCACGGCTTTAATCAGGTAATCCAGATCGCCACTCATTCGATAAACCTCTAATACGCCGGGGATGCTATGGATGACTTTATGAAACTGCGCCGCCCATTTGTCATTGTGCTCGTTGGTTCTTACCGAAATATAAACAGTGAGCGGTAGGCTTAGCTTTTCTTGATTTAGAAGAGCCACTTGTTTTTGTATCACGCCATCTTGAGTAAGCTTTTGCAGACGGCGCCAGCAAGCTGATTTGGACATGCCCACTCGTTCAGCAAGCTCGCCAGTTGAAAGGGACGCGTCTTTTTGAATCAGTTCCAGAATGGAGATGTCGAGCTTATTCATGTCATGCCTATATAATTCACTATATCGAAACAATGTGCCATATTATTAGAAAAATAGAAACAAATACATCAAATATAAGCAAAAATTAGCACAATGAGAGACAATGTTTCCTCATGCTTGCACTATTATTAGCTTACTGTTTAGGAGTGGTGTAATGAATAGCGCGCTAATTTCAAAAATTAGAGAATCCGTCATTGGTGATAGGCAATGCATCGAAACTTGTTTCGGCAAAAAGCCGTTAGTGTATGCCGACTACACGGCGTCTGGTCGAGCGCTGACGTTTATCGAGGACTTCATTTCGCAAAAAGTGCTGCCTTTTTATGCTAACACTCACACAGAAACCTCATTTTCAGGCGCGCAAACTACAAAGTTTCGGGAGGATGCACGCCTCGCTATTCGCCAAGCGGTTAATGCCAATAGTGATGATCAGGTAATTTTTACCGGATCCGGTGCAACCTCGGCCATTAATAAACTCATCGATATTTTGAATTTAAGGCTGCCCGCTGACTTGAGTGCCCGCCACAACCTGCTTGCACAATTACCCGAAGCAGACAGGCCGGTGGTGTTTATTGGTCCCTATGAGCATCACAGCAATGAGATTCCATGGCGGGAATCAATCGCGGACGTTGTTGTTGTGCCTCTGGCAAAAAACGGACAGTTGGATGTGTCCGTGTTGGAAAAGAAATTAGCACTGTTTGCGGATCGGGCGTTAAAAATAGGCAGTTTCTCGGCGGCCTCAAACGTCACTGGTATAAAAACCGATGTTGATCGCGTGTCTGCACTACTTCATGAGCATGGTGCCATTTCTTTCTGGGATTATGCTGCGGCAGCGCCTTATGTTGCTATTAACATGAACCCATTGCGGGCAGAGTGCGCGAAAGACGCTGTGTTTATTAGTCCCCATAAATTTGTCGGTGGGCCAGGCACACCCGGCGTATTGGTTGTAAAAAAGCAACTATTAAAAAATTCAGTGCCGGCTGTTCCGGGCGGCGGCACGGTGGTTTATGTGACGCCCGAAGATCATCAGTTTATTGCTGACCATCAGCGTAGGGAAGAGGGCGGAACTCCGGCGATTGTTGAATCCATTCGTGCAGGCTTAGTGTTTAGTCTGCAGCAAGAAGTTGGGGTTGAACAGATTGAGCAACTGGAAGCTCAATATAAATGCCGTGCAATTGAACGCTGGCAGAAAAATAAAAATATTCAAATACTAGGTAACTGTGAAGAAGACAGTTTGTCGATCTTCTCGCTGCGCTTTAAATACAAAAATAAAGATCTGCATTATGGGTTTGTCGTTGCATTATTGAATGATTTATTTGGAATTCAAGCGAGGGGTGGATGTTCCTGTGCCGGCCCTTATGGTCATGAACTGTTAGGTATGGATATGGCCTACAGTCGAAAGCTTGAGAAGCAAATACTGCAAGGCCACATGGTGCTGAGGCCTGGCTGGGTTCGTCTCAATTTCAACTATTTTATAGGTGATGAGACTTTTGAGTATTTGCTTGCAGCCATTGATTTGGTAGCCACCCATGGATGGAAACTGTTACCTTATTATGAATTTGACTTAATGAGCGGCACTTGGCGCTATCAGGGGCGAAAAATGCAGCTAGAATCCCTTTCTGTCGCAGCCATGCTTGAGCAGCCGAAAGCCTGCAAGGCAGAGACTGTAGAGCTTGATGCGGTATTATGTCAGGCTGAAAAAGAGTTAAAGAAGTCCTGTCATAACGGGACAATATACAAACTTGATCTGCCCGCCGAGGCAGACGCTCTGCGTTGGTTTGTATTGCCACAAGAGATCGATAGCACCCAATCTATGGAGATGGCCAGTTAACCATGAGTGATTTGTTGCTTCGCCAATTGTTTGACAAAGAAAGCTCCACATACACCTACCTGCTTGCTGATAAAGCGTCGGGCAAGGCGCTGCTAATCGACCCGGTATTAGAGCATGTGGATGCTTATCTGCAGTTACTGAGAGAGCTTGGGCTGACACTGATATATGCCGCAGATACCCATTGTCATGCAGACCATATTACCGCATTGGGTACCTTAAGAGAGCAGCTGGGCTGTACTACGCTGGCAGGAGAAACTTCAGAGATGGCCTGCGTGAGCCAAGTCTTTGCCGATGGAGAAACTCTTGCCCTTGGCGGTTTGACACTACAAGCCATCTACACGCCTGGGCATACGGATGACTCTTATTGTTTTTTGCTGCTCGGCCCACGTCCAATGCTTTTTTCCGGCGATACCTTACTAATACGCGGCAGTGGTCGAACTGACTTTCAGAACGGGTCTTCAGAGGCTTTGTTTAACAGTCTTCACAACAAACTGCTGGTGCTCGATGAGGCTACGGTTGTGTATCCGGGCCATGATTATAAGGGCTGGACTGAATCCACTATAGGAGAAGAAAGGCGCTGGAATCCACGACTACAAACTGCTACTTGGCAAGAGTTAGATCAACTCTTAAAAGAGCTGAAGCTTCTTAATCCCAAGCTGATGGATACGGCCATCCCTGCTAACAAGCAGTGTGGCCGTATCGAAAAGCTTGATTCGCCTGTGAGTTTTTTAACTTAACTCACCTTTACGCGCTTGCTTTTAAATCGCCTTGATGCAAGGCCGAGACGGGATCTACATAGTTGTAGCCAAGTACTTCTGCCACTGCTGCAACGGTTACCATGCCGTTATGAACGTTGAGTCCATTGCGCAAATGAACGTTGTCCATAAGTGCTTTGGTATAGCCTTTGTCTGCAAGAGCGATGACAAAAGGCATGGTCGCGTTGTTAAGTGCAAACGTAGATGTCCTTGCGACTCCGCCGGGCATGTTGGCCACGCAATAGTGAATAATGTCATCAACTATATAGGTCGGATCTTGATGGGTGGTCGCCTTGCTTGTTTCAAAACAGCCGCCTTGGTCTATCGCCACATCGACCAGCACGGAACCCTTTTTCATCAAGCCTAACATGGCGCGAGTGACCAGTTTAGGAGCGGCTGCGCCTGGTACTAAGACGGCGCCAATAACTGCGTCAGCGGTTTTGAGTTGAGCCTCAATAGTGTCGGTAGTTGAAAATAAAGTCTTTATGCGTCCGTCATAAAGTTCATCGATTTGTTTCAAGCGGCTGATTGATCGATCCAAAATTGTGACATTGGCACCAAGTCCAATAGCCATTCGCGCTGCATTTAGCCCTACTACGCCACCACCAATGATAACGACATTAGCGGGTTCAACGCCGGGAACGCCGCCAAGCAGAACACCGCTTCCGCCTTTAGACTTTTCAAGACAAATAGCAGCCTCTTGTATCGACATGCGGCCTGCCACTTCACTCATCGGCGCGAGCAGTGGAAGCCCGTTAGCGCTATCTGTAACCGTTTCGTAAGCAATGCAAGTTGCACCTGATTCAACCAACAGCTTGGTTTGCACGGGATCTGGTGCTAAGTGTAGGTACGTGAAAAGAATTTGTCCCTCTTTTAACATCTTGCACTCTGCCGGTTGTGGCTCTTTGACTTTGACAATCATGTCAGCGCGAGCGAAAACCTCTGCAGCGGTGGCAACGATCTCAGCGCCAGCATCCAAGTAGGTCGCATCATCTAAACCAATCCCAGCGCCACAGTCTTTTTCAACGATCACGCTATGACCTTTGCTAGTTAGCTCGCGAACCACCGCAGGGATTAACCCTACTCGGTATTCGTGATTCTTTATTTCTTTCGGAACCCCTATAAGCATTGCACTTCTCCTAGAACGCCTTTTTGGGCTATTTAAAACGCGGGAGTATATAGAGTAGTTGCCAGAATATTTTCTTTATTTTAGATATAAATAAGTGTTTTAATCTAAATTGGTTATAAATTTTGGATGAAACAACCAAATTATGATGAATGTCGAAGCTAAGCCACTGTCAAAATTAGATAAAAAAATCCTCCGCGAACTACAGCGTGATGGCCGCATTAGTTATGCAGAGTTGGCGCGCCGAGTCGGTCTTACGACCACGCCTTGCCTAGAGCGGGTGAAACGTATGGAGCGGGAAGGCGTGATACTGGGGTACACCACTCTTTTAAATCCCTCGACCCTGAAGGCGGCTCTGGTGGTGTTTGTTCAAATAAGGCTAACCAGGACATCGCAAGATATCTTTGCCAAGTTTAAAAAGTCAGCCATGGCGCTACAAGATGTTCAAGAATGCTATCTGGTATCGGGGAATTTTGATTATTTGATCAAGGCAAGGGTAGAAAATATGGAGGCGTATCGCCTCTTATTGGGAGAGACGCTGTTAAAACTGCCTGGGGTGCTAGAGTCTACGAGCTACGTGGTCATGGAAGAGGTGAAAGAAACGCTCAATATTCAAATTTCGGATTAAAGTTAAATATTAAGCGTCACCCTGTTCGCTGCTTATCGAGGGCCAGAAGGTGGCCGTTGGCGCACGGCAGGAAGATTGCCAGGAATGCCATCGGGGCGTGCCTTGGCCAGCATGCGCTGGTACGCAGGCCTTGCCTCAGTTTTTAGCTTCCATGCAGCAACATTGGGGAATAGTTCTTCATCTACCAGCCCTAAGCTAGTCGCCACATTCAGCGGAAACATCATCATAATGTCTGCTGCTGAAAATTCTTCGCCCCCAAACCAGTTATTTTCTGCGAGAAAATCATCGGCAAATTGCACGACGTTTTCGCTATCCACCAGTGGTGAGCGTCTCTCTGGAGGTTGAATATTCCATGCTCGGTAATCGCTAAATAGTCGAGCGGCGAGGGACCCCTCGGCGTAATGCATCCACATCAAATAGGTAGAATACTCCGGGCTTTCCAATGCTGGCTTCAACTTATCAGGTGCGTGTCTATCAAGAATCATTTCAATGATGGCGCCTGATTCAACTATAACTTGATCGCCATACACCACCGTAGGTGCAACTGGCATCCCATGCCCCAATGCGCGAATAGCAGCCATCGACGCACCTAAGTCGCCTCGTGTGTATACCAGTTCATAGGGAAAGTTTAGCTCTTCCATCAGCCAGACTATTCGCTCTGAGCGTCTCCCCTCCAAATGGTAAATAGTGACATCAGGCAGTGGCAGCGCACCGCTGGTGCTAGTTTGGGCGGTTGCGGTAGCTGCGGAAAGAATAAGTAGTACAAGTAGACCGACTATTTTAGGCATGAATTGTCCTTCGTTGAAAACCATGTGATTTTGAGACTGATGAGACTAGACTGTATGTTTCTATAAGTCCATTGCTTAAAACCGAATCATAGTAAGATTCTAGCGGGCAGTATCGAGTTTGGTTTTATTAGGCCCTTAGAAAACGTCAAGTCTTTAAATGTGGTCAATCCAAAGGAGGCAAAGGTGAAGACCTTAAAAATTAGTGTAAATAAGGCACTAGGGCTGATCGTATTGAGCTTCTTTTTGCAACACACTCACGGAGTTGCTCAGTCCACTGTAGAGGTGTTAGTGGAAACTAGTCTCGGTCAAATCGAAATTGAGCTCTATCCAGAACAGGCTCCCATTACGGTGGCTAATTTTTTACGCCATGTTGATGGTGCTCATTACGATGATGGTGAGTTTTATCGTGTGGTCACGTTTGCAAACGACAACGGCAATCCCAAAATAGAAGTCATTCAAGGCGGATTGAATGACCGACCATCTCCGTTCGAGCCGATTGCTCATGAGTCAACCGAACAAACAGGAATCTCACACACGGATGGTGTGTTATCCATGGCGAGGGGAGAAGTGGGCACGGCTTCATCTGAGTTTTTCATCTGCATTGGCGATCAACCGGGCTTAGACTTTGGTCAGCCCCGCAACGCCGATGGCCAAGGTTTTGCAGCATTTGGAAAAGTGACGAGGGGCATGGACGTGGTGCGGCAGATTAATCAAACGGGTAGCAGTGGTGTCACAGGAGATGGCTACACGGCAGGGCAGATACTGCTGGAACCGGTCAAGATTTTGAGCGTCCGCAGACAGCCTTAAGAAACTGAGGCAGCTAGGTAGGCGCTAGCTGTTCGTTATCCACATCGTCTGATAGGGGGCTAGCGTGAGCTGGCTACCTAGATCAGTTATGACGGTACCGCTAATTAAATCCCGCCACTCATCTGTGCTGATAAAGTTGATGTCAGACAGGTTAATCGTTTGAGGCTCTGTTGTTACATTGCTTAGACAAAAAATGCTCTGAGCGCGATTGGCGCTTTGTCGCCAAAATGCAAATACTTTCTGACCTAAGTGTAAAGTAAATTGAGTGGCGTTGGGGTGAAACGCAGGCTGGTTTTTGCGCAGAGTAAGCAATCGTTTCATCTCGCAAAAAATCTTGCTGTGGGTAGAATTGTCATCTGACAGGATTGACTCTAGTTCCCGCTCTTGCCAGATGTGTCGATTAATGGATCGATTTCTTCCCGTATGCTCTAGCCGCCGATAGTCATTGCGAGAGCCGAAAAAACTTTGCAGGTAAATGGCTGGGATTCCTTCGAGTGCTAACATGATGCTGTGGGCACAAATAAATCGGTCGAGTCCCCACGTATCTTCTCCGTCTTGTATGGTGCCCTTTAGCGCGTCGAATAAGGCAACATTTAGTTCATAGGGTTTGTCAAAACCCTCTCGCGCTCGGCGCATTGTTACTTTGCCTCCAAAGCCTTTCACGGTTTCTACTAGCTCCTCCCGCTCTGTGTCACTCAACAAGCCGTCCAATGGCCTCAGCCCAATGCCGTCATGAGAGGCGATAAAATTTAGATAGGCAGTGCCAGCTTGAGCAGGTGGCATACTCATCATCCAAGTTTTCAGATGTCGGCAATCACCGCTGAGCAAAGTGTGCAACAATAAGGGTGGCAATGAGAAGTTGTAGATTATGTGTGCTTCATTGGCATTGCCGAAATAGGTAAGATTTTCACGATTGGGAACATTACACTCGCAAATCAGGATCACTTGTGGAAAATAGTGCTCGATTAGCGTTCGCAACAGTTTAATGATTTCGTGGGTCTGTTTTAAGTGTACACAAGACGTGCCAGGTTCCTTCCATAAAAACGGAACGGCATCCATTCTAAAAATCGAGACACCATGATTTAGATAGGAACGAATAATGCGTATAAACTCCACAATCACCGCGGGGTTTCTAAAATTTAAATCAACTTGATCGGCGCTAAATGTGCACCAAACATAGCGTTGTCCATCTGCTGTTTCAACAGGACTGAGAAGCGGTGAATTTCTTGGTCTGACAACACTGCTATAATCATCCTCAGGATTCGCTTCGGCAAAGTAGTCTTTGCCAGGATCGATTCTTTTCTTAAAGTTGTCGAACCATAGACTGCGGCTAGACATGTGATTAAGTACCAGATCCGCCATAAGTTTATAGTCTTTGCCAATGGCTTCTATGTCTTGCCATTCGCCGAGCGATGGATTCACTTCTAAATAGTCCATCACAGAGAATCCATCGTCAGAGCTAAATGGGAAAAAAGGCAGTATGTGCACGCCATTTATGCTGTCGGATAAGTAGTTTTTTAGAAATCGCCGCAGGGTATGGAGGGGCAGCTCATCGTCATTCATGATGCTGTTGCCGTAAGTAATCAAAATGCTATCTTTTTCGTCCCAGTTATTTTGATGAGGCAGCGGGGTCTGCAAATTTCTACCAAGGCTAATTTCTGCAATAAGTGTAGCCGTGAGAGCTTCATTGTTCAGATCAGGATAAATAATATCCAGATGCTCACCAACTCTTCGCGTTAACTCATCTAGCTGTGTTGAATATTCATCCATCTTCTAAATGGTCTTTTGAAATTCTGCGTTGTCTTCCTCTACCGCAGACTTTAATTGCTCCAGTATGTCAGGAATGGCACTGATGACTCGGTTCCAACTTGGAATAAAGGGTTTGTCCATGGGGTTCTCCAGAAAGTGCTCGCCAGCAGACATAATGTTCCTTGCGAAAAGTTCAACAGCCTGTTCTTCTTGATGGCGGTCGTACTTTAAGCCGTTAATGAGGGCATCATTATGGTAGGTGTCGATAAAATCTAGTGCGATGCGATAGTAGGTTGCTTTGATGGTTCTGAATTTTTCGGTTGAGAAAACATCGCCATTGGTTGCCAGCTTACGAAACAATGCTTTGGCAATATCTACAGTCATTTTAGACAGGCCTTTGGCCGCATCATGTTCAGATAGGTCTTGATGTTTATGATCATAAATGTCTGCGATATCTGCCTGACACAAGCGATTCGTGGCGTAGTTTCGCTTCATTTCTGATAGTACACCTATTTCCAAGCCCCAATCGCTTGGTATCCGCAGGTCATTAATGACGTCGGCCCTAATCGAAAATTCCCCCGCTAAGGGATAGCGAAAGCTGTCAAGATAGTCTAAAAATTCTGATTGGTCGCTTACTTTTTTTAGTGTGCGAATTAGAGGAGTTACGAAGAGGCGAGTCACTCGTCCACCAATCTTGTTGGCAGCCACTCGGGAATAATAGCCTTTACAAAAAACATAGCTAAAATTCGGGTTGGCAACCGGGTAGATCAAGCGAGCCAGTAAACTGCGATCATAGGTAAGTATGTCGCAGTCATGTAATGCCACGGCGGTCGAGCGCCCAGACGCGAGAATGTAACCATAGCAGTACCAAACGTTTCGTCCTTTGCCCAAATGAGTTGGGGCCAGACCAATGTCTTTTAGTTGCTTGTCAATTGCTAGCATTCTGGGTCCATCATTCCATAAAACTCGGTGGTGCTGTGGCAGTCTTTTGAAGTAGTTGAGGGCATACTTGTATTGCTCCTCGTGGGCGCGATCCAGACCAATGACAATTTCATCGAGATAGGGTACCTGAGCTAACTCGTCCACTATCCCCGATAAGGCTGGGCCTTCTAACTCGGAGAAAAGTGAGGGCAACACTAAACCCATGGGTCTATCAGCCTTAAACGAATTTAATTCTTGTTCTATAGACTGAAGCGGTCGCTGGCCAAGATTGTGCAGCGTGGTAATCATACCGTTCTGATGAAAATCACCCATAGTTCTACCTTTGCTTTAGTTGTGATAACTGATTGCTGTCAAGCATTGCTAATAGTTGCAGTACTGCTTCTTGCCAACCTGAAGGGCCAGGTTTTTTGGTACGAATTATTTGTAGCGCATTTGTGCAGCTGATTTGGTTCGACTTAGCGGATTTTATGATTACCGCAATGTCAGCGTGATCCAGCATTGCTGCATCGTTAGGACTGTCCCCTAGAGCAATAAAGAGTCTGTTTGCCGTGATTGCCGACGGCTCATCACGGAACCAACTCATCGCGTCGCTTTTGTCAAATTGACTCTGAATACTCAAAAATCGTCCGCCTTCTAAAAGCTGCAAACCCAATGGCTTGAGGGTGTCAATAAATTCGCCTTTGGCTGTTTCAGAATCTCGCCAAAGGATAGGCTCACTGAATTGCCTTTGCGCCGCCTCCCTTGCCTGTTCGAGACTGAGACTGGTCAAGTCAGCTATTTGCTTGGGGCTCCAATCGGAGAAGCCAACAAAGTTGAAAGATCGTGTGGTTCGGAGCCGGTGAATGGCTGCTAACCATTCCGCTCTTGGAGTCCCAAAATTGGCTATAAGAGAATCGTCATCGCCGTATAGCGCGGCCCCATTCTCACAGACATAAGCACCATGGAGATTGTGATTTGATCTGATAGTGCGGATTTCAGCGGCGGTTTTGCTTGAATTTATAATCAGTGGAATCTGGCGTTTGTCTAGTTCGGCTAAAGCAGCTAAGGCCGGCCTAATTGAATAGGTTTCATGCTCCATTAGGCTGCCGTCTAAATCAGTAAATATGAGGAGTGAAATATGAGGTGGGGTTAATTGGTTCATCGCTATTGGACATTACAATAAATGCGCCAAGACCGTCGCCGAAATGATGCTTCGAAGAGGGTAATTAGATATTCACCCTAAGACATTGAAAAATATAAAGTAAATAATAGGACAGGCTGACAAAGCGCTATTTATTGTGTGATTTGTGTGCGCAAAACTACTGTTATTAGGGCATTTTTCTCAAAATTGCACCAATAACGTGCAATTTAGCTAAGTATGTAAGCGCTCGCTTACAGGCTTGCCCCGAAAAGGACACAGGCAATCTGGTGTGCTTGGCGCTACGTAGGTCCTAGGCTATGTGCTATTGTCTTGATGGAAGGTTATCAAAACGCTTGGCAGCGCTCTCCCCGTTCATTGGAGAGGAATGTCGAAATCCGAACATTATTATTAGCTGGTGAGTTGGTTGCACGTAGGCTCATGCCAGGGTAGTACTTTCAGGCTTTTAAAACTTCGCGGCATAGATGCGGCGTTGGCATGAGTGCCTGAGTCGTCTCACGGCAGTGTAAGCAGGCCTTCAAACTTGATTGCGAAGGTTGATAATATAGTGGCTTGGTTTGCCCGTTAGCGGACCGAGCAAATTGTCGAGTAATTCCATTTAGCGTGATCGTAGTTTCAATTAATCCTTAGGAGTAGTAGTAAATGAATAAACTAACCGCGACAACTTTTCTTTCATTAGGTTTTGGTCTGTGGACTAGCACCTTGCTTGCACAGGATTTCGTGGCAGGCGAGCCAATTGGCTCGGTGAATGAAGCTGGTGTCCGTGTACCAATGTCTAGCAATGTGAAAGTGTATGGCAGTTTTCATTTTTCAGAGAGTTGCACCTTCGATCCGGCACGTAATTTAATCCTAGCCATGAACAATGGTGAGCGCGGTGACGGTACAGAAAACGATGGATTTGTCTCTTTAATCAATCCGGACGGTAGTGTGCATACGCCAAAATGGATTGGTGTTACAAAAGACGGCTTGGAATTGCACCAACCGCTTGGCAGTGCTACTGCCAATGGTGTGTTGTACACCGTTGATACGGGGCACGTGCGGTCATTCGACTTGGCAAGCGGGCGCCCATTGCAGTCCGTACCTGTGCCCGGTTCGACTATTTTAAACGGCATTGCTGTTGCCGACGACGGCACCGTTTATGCGTCCAATACGCGATCTCCTGAGAGTATCTACAAAATTACTGCGAGCGGAGACGTTTCTGTATTTGCAGATGGCGCCCCTTTGGCAGCACCTAATGGTGTAGCCATCGATCAAGAAGGTAATGTTGTGGTGGTGAATGTGGGAGACAATGCGGTGATTACCTATAACTTAGCAGGAGAGGTGATCAAGACTGAATACGCTGTTGAAGGAGGCAATGACGGCGTGGTGGTTCTCGAAGATGGTACTAAATATGTGAGCAGTGTCCGATTTGGTAGTGTCTCTAAAATTGAACCTGGAAAAGAAGCAGAAGTCATTGCTTCTGGTATCCCCAGCGCGGCATCAATGTGCTATGACTCAATTCAGAATCAATTAGTCATTCCGCTGAATGGAAATTTTGCCTTAGCTTTTATACCTCTTTAAGCTAGCTAGTCACTAGTAAAGCGCTCATTCGGTGTCTCAACGCGGAATGAGCGCTTTTATCTCAGTAAAGCATGTGTAAGGCGAATTTGCTTTTTCTGCCTCTGCAAAACCTTTTGCTACATTCGGCCTAAACATTCCAAAATCTGGCTTGAATCCCCTGCAAGTCCTTCGTAAGATGATGTGGAGTCGCAGCTTGAAGTCTATCGTACTAGTCTAAGCGCGGACCCTATCGGTAGGCATACACATAAAAATAAAGGTGAGAGCTATGAAAAGCCCCAATCGCAGTCGACGAAATTTTATAAGTTTAACGGGTGCCGGAGTTGGGGGAATGTTAGCAGCGCCCCTTATTGGACCACGGGCTGCAGCCCAAAATGCTCAATCATCGGCAGGTAACTCTCTATACCCAGATCAACTAGTTATTAACGCCAAAGTATACACAGTAGATCCGGCCCAGCCTCAGGCAGAAGCCTTTGCGATTTCTGGAGACAAATTTAGTGCTGTTGGCAGCACGTCGGATATTCGAGCGCTGGCTGGACCGAATACCGAGATTATAGATGCTGATGGCATGACGGTGTTGCCGGGGTTCATCGATTGTCATGTGCACGCCCGCGGCGAGACTTTGCTGTATGACGTGCTGGTGGGAAATCCCTTTGAAGTGGAGTTTGTATCAATTGAGAGCATCATTGATAAACTTCGCGCCAAAGCGCAAACATTGCCCCCTGGCACATGGGTTGAAGGCTATTTTTTCGATGACACCAAGCTTACCGATGGCCGCGAACTAACACGACGAGATCTCGATCAGGTTTCCGATCAGCACCCAGTATTGGTTCAACACCGTGGTGGTCATACCTCCTATTACAACAGCAAAGCGTTTGAGATGGCCGGGGTGAATCGAGATACGCCAAACCCTATGGGCGGGACTTTCGATAAAGACAGGGAAGGGCAGCTTAATGGCCGTGTCACAGATCGGGCGCGCGATCCAATGCGAACGGTTGGCCTAAGACCAACTTTCAGCGCAGAGCAGCAAGCAATAAGATCTCGAGATGGGATTGCCCATATCTCCAAACAGTTTGCCCGTTATGGACTGACCAGTGTACATCATGAAGGTGGCGATTTAGCGGCGATTCAAGATGTAAGGGCCCGCGGTGAATTGGTTCACAGGGTTAGTTATGAAGCCACCGGCGGCGTGCTGGAGTCAATGATTCAATCGGGTATCAGAACTGGGTTTGGCGATGAGTGGATTAAGCTTGGCGCGACTTCAGAGCATACGGTTGACGGTTCATTCTCAGAACGAACAATGGCCATGAGTGTTGATTACCCCAATGTCACTCCACCTTATCGGGGCAATGTCACCGAGTCACAGGAAGTGCTTAATGAATGGGTGGAAAGAGTTCATCGCGCGGGGATACAGGTTAATGTGCATGCCAATGGTGACGTCGCCATCGACAGCTTTTTAACTGCAATCGAGCGAGCTCAATCCCGCTATCCTATTGCCGATGCCCGGCCGAAGATTACTCACTGCACCCTAGTTAATGACGATTTGATCAGACGCATGAAAGCCCTTGGCTGCGTACCGGCAATGTTTACCACGTATGCCTATTACAATCCTGACAAGTTCATCTATTACGGTGAGGAGTTGATGAAACGTTCTATGGCCTATCGCAGCATGCTGGATGCAGGGATCATGGCGGCAGCGGGTTCGGATTTTAGCCCCGGCCCCTTCGCGCCGCTAATGGGCATTCAGGGCATGGTGACGCGCAAAGGCTGGGACGGCAAAACTTGGGGAGCCAATCAGCGAATTTCCGTTGCCGAAGCTATTGCGGTGAGCACTTACAATGGCGCTTGGGCTTCCAAAGAGGAGCACATCAAAGGGTCAATTACCCGTGGTAAATTGGCGGACTACGTAATGCTTGCCGAAGATCCGCACACAGTGGATCCTGAAACCATTAAAGACATTCAAATTGTTAAAACAGTGGTGGGAGCGAAAACTTCTTACGCGGCCTAGAGCCTGAAAAGGCATCTTAAAGGGTAAACGCTAAAATGCCATAACTGCTATATAGCCTGCGTTCTAACGTGGGCTATCAGCTACTGACAACGCGATAGCTCATATAAGCAATATAGCCCAAGACAAATAGAGCACCCATTCGTCTGCTCATCACGCTATTTCGTAAGAAGAAAATAGGAATAAGCACGGCGGCAAATAGCAGTGACGCAAGCACGTCGCCGATACCTCCCTGAGGAATTGCCAGTGGTAATATTAGTCCGCTCACTGGCAGCACCAACAGCGCATTAAAAATATTCGAACCAATGACATTGCCAACGCAAAGGTCTGCCTCGCCTCTTACAGCCGCTATGGTTGACGTAACTAACTCAGGCAGGCTTGTGCCCACCGCAACAACAATCATTCCAACAATCACTGTTGGTACATTCAAAGCTTCAGCGATTTTTATACCATTATCGATGGTTAAGTCTCCGCCTGCGACCAGACCAACCAGGCCGCCAACCACATAAGCCCAACTTATAAAGGTTTTTTCATATTGCTTATGTTTTATAGCGGCAAGAGAATTTATTAGCGGGTCTGATTGGGGCTTAAAAAAATCTAGAACAGTAATGTAAATAAACACACCAAAAAGCATCAGTAACACTAAACTTTCAGCGCGATCTAAAAACGCCGGCAAGCCTCTTAAAACACCGTCCATAATCATGACGAGCAGTATGCTAGTGGCCAGCAGCAACAAGGGCAACTCGCGGCGTATTAACTGACCTTGGATTACAATTGGCGTAAACAGCGCGGCGGTACCTAGTACAAGTCCCAAGTTAGCAAGATTAGATCCAGCCACATTGCCGAATGCGATAGCAGACTCGCCCTTAAGAGCCCCCAAGACATTGACAACAAGCTCTGGTGCGCTCGTGCCGAAAGCAACAACGGTAAGCCCTACGACAAGGGGTGGGACCCCGTACTTTTCTGCTAATTGAGATGCTCCGCTCACTAGCATCGTGCCACCGGCGAGAAGCAGTCCTATGCCTAGCAGTAAAAATATCGCGGCTAACAAAGAGACTCCTTAAAGGTGGTGTTTGGCAGGAAGTGATGCTGGAGAATGTGACAACGGGGCACTAATGCAATAACTCAGCTAGTCCTAATTCGGTAAGTTTAGCACGGGTTAGAGACCTTATGTCACTAGCCTTGTCCAATGCCAATGCCTGAGTCGCTATGCTCTGGGCCTGTTTCATAGAGATCGAGCGAATAAGCCATTTTATGCGGGGTAATTTGCTGGCGCTCATGCTCAAAGTTCTAATCCCTAACCCTAGCAGAATTAGGACCGTTTCAGGGTCTGAAGCCATTTCACCGCACAAGCTCAAAGGAAGCTTGTGGGTTTTTGCGATGCCCAAGATTCGATTAATCTCGCTGAGTACTGCCGGATGAATATGATCATAGCGTGCGGCGACTCGCTTGTTGTTCCTATCTAGTGCCAATAGGTACTGACTTAAGTCGTTCGATCCGATGGAGATAAAATCAATCTTATCGGCCCAAAAATGCAGTTGAGTAATTGCCGCTGGGACCTCAACCATGATGCCCAATCGAGGCCTGTTGATTGTTAATCCTTCTTCGGTTAGTTGCTGGCAAGCGTCATCTAGAAGCGCAGTAAATATATCAAGCTCGTCGGAGGAGCTCACCATGGGCAGCAAAATACTTAAGTTAGAACCAGACCCGCAGGCTCTAATCATCGCTCTGACTTGAGCCATTTGCAGCTGCACATTGTCGAGCGAAAAACGAATACCGCGCCATCCTAAGGCTGGGTTTTCTTCATCGACTATAGGCATATAGGGCAGTTGTTTGTCGCCCCCAATGTCTAAAGTGCGCATATAGACTGGTTTACCCTCATAGGCATCAAAGACCTTTTTATAAACTCGATACTGCTCATCTTCGGTAGGCAAGCTGTCTCGAATCATGAAAGGTATTTCGGTTCTGTATAAACCAATCCCTTGGGCACCGTTCGCCAATCCCGGCGAAATGTCAGCGAGTAAGCCCGTGTTAGTAAAGAGAGTGATCCAAGTTTTGTCAGTTGTAATTGCCGGTTGATTTCGCAGTTCGCTAAGCCGGTTGCTGAGACTTGCGTTTTTAGTGATTAAGGAATCGTACTCGGCAAGGAGTTCGGGTTGAGGGCATAGCACGACTTGACCCTCGTATCCGTCGACGATTACGATCTCGCCCGCTTCGAAACTGTTGATCTCATCAAGCCCCATCACTGCCGGGATGCCAAGCGCGTTGGCAAGTACAGCGACATGGGAAAGCGACGAGCCTTCTGTTGATACAATGCCGGCAAGTTTGCCCTGTTCGATGGCGGCTATATCAGAAGCGCTAATGTGATCTCCAACCAGAACTACGGCGGATCCGTTCGGTAGCGTTTTTGTAAGTTCCGCACTACCTTTTAACTCATCATAAAGTTTGTTGCCTAAGTATCTAATATCCTCGTGACGAGCTTGCAGGTAGGGGTCCTCCATGGCCTTAAAAAGCTCCGAAAAATAGCGAATGCTCAAGCGGATTGCCGTAGGCAATCCATGACCTGCTTGGATTTCGCTTTCCACTCGTCGGATTAACGCGTTGTCAGCAAGCAATAAAAGGTAGGCGTCAAAAATGGCGGAGATAGACTCCGAGATTCTGCCACTTAGAGTCCGCTGTTCTTCTTTTAAATCGCTCCGAACTTTCTCAAGTAATGCATGCCACTGTTTGATGGCCCCATCTTGGTCAGTGCAGACGGTGTCCGGTGCCGAGAATAAATCGCTATTTTCACATAGCAAAACAGAACCGATACCAATACCAGATGCACCTCGAAGGCCGATCATGCGCACGTTAACGTTTTGCCGTGACTGAGGCGCAAGGCCAGAGATAAGATGACTGAGTTGAGAAGCTAGTGTGGAGACAAAAGCCTCGCCTTCTTCGCTGAGTTTTTCTGCAGCGGCCCGCTGCACTGTTAAGACACCAATCACGCGACCGTAGCGAACCACAGGAACGCCACAAAAACTGCTATAGCGATCTTCTTCAATGCCGTCTATATGGTAGTAGCTGGGGTGCTTTCGAGCATTTGCAATATTGATAGCATGGCGAGTCTTGACTACTTCGCCTACTATGCCTTTTAAGTCAGGAATTTTAATCTTGTGAATATTGATCAAGCCATGACTGGCGATGAGCTCCATTGCATTATCTGGTCCAACAACGTAAACGCTGCAGACATCAACGTTTATTACTTGGCATATTGAATCAACAATATAGCGCACTTGTTCTTCTCGATTCTCAATAAGAGAAGCATGCTGCACGATGTTGGTTAGTTGAAGAATTACATTTTTCATAAAAGTCGCTTGCCTTCGCGGCAACGGCGGTTTAGGTCAATGGCTAGTCTACAGTATTCCGGCATAAGAAATGCAGCAGCGCAGCACAAGACGTATAAGTTTGTCTCTTTAAGTGGTGAATACTGGATGAAGTAGAGGCCGTGCCTGTTTTTCTAATCGGTTTTTTCGAAAGGCAATGTTGATCCAAAATCTTCAAACTAGACTATATACGCAGTATAACCGCTTCGTATCCCCTTACTCGAAAACAATAAGGATTAAAACTCACGTGTTCAACTCAATTACACCTCTAGTGAAACCCTTTTTAGTTGCCGCCACCATCATGCTGACAGGCTGTGCAAGCATTGGTCCTGACCCCTTAGAACCAGTCAACCGCCAACTTCAGGCATTCAACAATGGCGCCGATAGGGTCTTAATCAAACCATTAGCGGTAGGCTACACCACGATAATGCCTGATGTGGCAGAGCAAGCTGTACAGCGTTTTTTCAGAAACTTAGCAGAGCCCAATACAGCCGTAAATCAGCTGCTGCAAGGTCGACCAAAGCTTGCCTTGAATGACACTGGCAGATTCTTCATCAACAGCAGCATTGGCTTGTTTGGCTTCTTCGATGTCGCCGAACACATGGGGCTGTCCAGGCATGCTGAGGATTTTGGTCAAACCTTAGGAGTCTGGGGAGTACCGGCTGGCCCTTACTTTGTATTCCCGTTTCGAGGCCCTGTAACCATCAGAGATCTTGCCGGTGGATATGCTGATACTGTGTGGTCGATCCCTCTGACAATCGACCATGTGCCCACACGAAACAGCCTCTTTGCCTTGCAGATTGTTACCCTCAGGGCGGCTGTACTTAATATACCGCAGCCACCTGCAGAAGCTGATCGCTATGCCATACTGAGGGACTTCTACCTCCGTGGGCGAGAGGCTCAGATTCGTCAATAGATCGCCCTGTTCCCCAAGCTTAGCCTTTCGCGAAAAGTGTGCAAAACTGAATCTCTATGAGCCTTGTTGGCTGGAGTTCGTGTTAAGCTCTAGCTTTCTTGAAGGCACCGGGGAAGATAATGAATGAGATAATCACGACTGTAACGGAGGCCCTGTACAGCCAGCAAACCTATATCCAACTTGGGGTTGTGGTTTTTTCGTTTTTCGTGGCCCAGTTGTTATCCAGCTACCTTGCTAACGTTTTTACTATTCTCAAAAAGCAACCGGATCCGGCTACTGCAAATCGCTTCCAATCAATTATTTATCGGCTTGGGCAGCTGACATTTCCCCTCCTAGGTTTGCTGCTACTAAAGCTTTCTTCAGAACTGATTCCTGCCTTTAACGAGGCCAATTGGCTTATAACCGCTGCCATCACTGTGGCCTTGGTTATTGTTTACATGGCCTTCGTACGAGAATTTGTGAGCAGCCCATTAGTAGGTCGGGCCATGTTATTGGTTGGAATACCACTGCTTATTATGCAGTCAGTAGGCGTGCTGCCCTATGTAAATTCTGTGTTTGAGTCCATTGGGATTCAAGTGGGCAATATTAAGATATCCCTTGCCGGCGTTCTTCGTGTTTTAGTGTTTGGTTTTTTTATTTTCTGGCTGGGTCGGGCATCCAACAATGCCGGCCAAGAGATAATTAGAAGCCAAGAGAAAGTAGATTTTCGTACTCGGGAAGTCGCCGCCAAACTGTTAGAGATCGGTATTTTCGTCGGAGTATTTTTACTCTTACTGCAAGTGATGGGAATCAACCTAACAGCACTTGCAGTGTTTGGTGGTGCCGTTGGCGTGGGTTTGGGCTTTGGTTTACAAACCATTGCCTCTAATTTTATCTCCGGTCTTATTATACTTCTTGATCGTTCCCTTTCTGTGGGCGATTTTGTCGAGTTGGAAGATGGCAGGTCAGGGTTTGTGCGAGCACTTAATATGCGCTCCACTACGTTGGAAACCTTTGATGGCAAAGACATCATGGTGCCAAATGAAATGTTTATTTCCTCGACCTTTGTAAACTGGACCCACAAGAATCACAAGCAGCGCTATCGGGTTGATTTTTCAGTGGCCTATGACACAGATATTAGAAAGTTAGTAGAGATTATAAAAGAGGCGGTAGCAGCGCACCCGCAGGTTCTAAGCGGCGAAAAATACCCAATCGAGGAAAGGCCAGATTGCGAAATAGATAGCTTTGGCGATTCAGGCGTCAATATGTTTGTGGAATTTTGGATCGAAGCCATCGATGACGGCAAGAATCGCGTAGGCGGCGACCTACTTTTAATAATATTCGAAACCATGCGCGACAACGGCTTTACTATTCCGTTCCCGCAGCGTGAAATCAGAATGCTCGGTGAAGAAGTAAAGCCAATGGTTCGCCGAACTGGCTAAAGGCGCTTTGAAATTTCACGCCTTGGTTGGGTTAAACGATGGGTAATTCAGATGAAGGAGAGGCGTCTGTAGCTGGGTCCATTTCATTTTGAAACTCTTCGACCGATCCCACGACTGTTTCAGCGTCTTTGAATTTGGCGATATGAAATAGCGCCTCGCCTTCGTTGACTAATGGAATGGTCGTTCGTCCGATAATTATTCCCTCGGTGGGAGATGGAATTGATTCTTCAACGTTGCCCAGCGGATCTGAAACTATACCAAGCACATCGCCTTTTTCGACTTTTTCCCCGAGCGATCTATTAACCCGTAGTATGCCACTTCGTGAAGCCCGCACCCAGACGCTGGTTCGCGCAAGAAAGGCAGACTTTGCACCGCGCTTTTTGGTGGACTTGTTCAACATGCCAATCTCGCGCATGACGCCGATAACACCTTTCACACCACCGCGGATAGATAGCTCATCGAAACGAAGGGCTTCTCCGGCCTCGTAAACGATAACGGGAACCCCAAGCTCGTAGGCAGCGTGTCTAAGTGTGCCTTCCAGCACCGATGTGTTTATGATAACCGGCGCGTTGAAGGCGTTGGCCATGCGGTTCATTTCAGGGTCGTCAATAACGGCGCGAATTTGTGGAAAGTTATCTCGATGTACTGCCGCGGTGTGCAGGTCGATGCCGTGGGTTGATTTGGCGACTATTTCTGTTAAGAACACATGGGCAAGTCTTGCTGCCAGCGAGCCTTTTTCCGAGCCAGGAAAAGAGCGATTGAGATCTCTTCGATCAGGCAAATACCGTGATTTGCTGATAAATCCGAAAATATTCACAACCGGAACAGCAATAAGTGTACCGCTAATTCGATTAACTGCTTTCGTGTTTAAGACTCGCCTAATTATCTCGATGCCATTTATTTCATCGCCGTGAATAGTCGCGGATACAAACAGCACTGGCCCCGGCTTTTTACCGTGGATGACATACACATCGCAATACATGCTGTTGTTAGTGTAAAGGTCAGGCACGCGCAGCTGAATTTCTGCCTGAGTACCAGGTTTGACGACAGTTCCGCCAAGTTCGAACGATGGGCGCATGGACTAGCCTGCGCCTCTGGTTTTAGTCGATTTGCTGCCCTTGTTTTTTTCTAAAAATGCGATGATTTGCGTAGCTACATCTTTTCCGGTTGCGGCTTCTATGCCTTCCAAGCCAGGAGATGAATTGACTTCCATAACAACAGGGCCATGGTTGGAGCGTAGTATATCGACGCCACACACATTCAGCCCCATGGTTTTAGCTGCACGGACCGCCGTTGATCGCTCTTCGGGTGTTATTCTTACAAGATTGGCAGAGCCACCCCGATGAATGTTTGATCGAAATTCACCTTCAGCACCTTGGCGTTTCATTGCCGCAACTACTTTGTCGCCGATGACAAAGCAGCGAATATCAGACCCGCCGGCTTCGCCAATAAATTCTTGTACCAGTACGCTGATGTTTAGGCCGAGAAAGGACTCGATCACAGTTTCAGCGGTTTTATTACTCTCTGCTAAAACAACACCAATACCCTGAGTGCCTTGTAACAGCTTGATAACTAGTGGGGCGCCACCAACCATTTTGATTAAGTCGCCGATGTCATCCGGCTTGTTAGCAAAACCGGTAATGGGAAGGCCTATACCTTTGCGAGATAATAACTGCGCGGCTCGCAGTTTATCGCGAGATCTTGAGACGGCAACTGACTCATTGAGTGGATAGACGCCCATCATTTCGAACTGGCGTAACACAGCTGTCCCATAAAAAGTAACAGATGCGCCAATGCGTGGAATGATCGCATCGAAGCCACTTAGCTCTTCACCTTTGTAGTGTATGGATGGTCGGTGTGATGTAATGTTCATGTAACAACGCAGCGCATCCAATACATGTACATCGTGCCCGCGCTCTTTAGCAGCTTCTATTAATCTGCGAGTAGAGTAGAGTTTTGCATTTCGAGAGAGAATCGCGATTTTCATAGGGTATTCCAATTTGTAGACTAAGCAGTGTGTCGCCGGTCATGCCGAGGTTAAGAAAAATTTTTCGCCGGCTTTCTGTGACTTAGATTAGCCCACTTTTATACTGTGCGCCGCTAATTGTTGTAAATGACAGTTTTTTCAACGAAGGCGAATTTGAGTAATAAATATAGCAGCCTTGAGGTTAAGATTACTAGTTTTAACTTGACTGCAAAAAATCTAAAAAGGCCGCTTATACTTCAACCATACCACGTGTAGCGGCTCAACCCAGCGGGACCGTCGTTAACGCATACCCTGTAGTAATCGGTCAAACAAATCGGCACCGGTGATAATTCTCGGGACATCTGTCCATACCAAAACGACATCATTTTCGATCACCCCTTGTCGCTTCTTTTTGCTGCGACGCATTGATCTGATAACAGACCCTAGATCGGTTTTTAGATCGGT
>CAYGRT010000009.1:83265-96679 GCA_964352355.1 uncultured Pseudohongiella sp.
TAGATCGGTTTTTAGATCGGTGACAATGATGGGTCTATGGCAATAGTTGTATGGACTAATGGGCTGCTCTGAGTTGCGTTCATCGAGTAACGCCGCTCGCAAAAATTCGTCAGCGTCCAATAGCAACTGAGGCTGCTTGGCCTCGTCACACACCACAACCCATTTTTTCCCTGATGCATGAACTTGCTGTAAGAAGGGATCATCTTTTGAGCAGGTAAATTCGGGGAACCTTGGCAGATCAATGTCACACTTAACTTGGATGATGCTTTTAGGGTCCACGTCTGCGCCTTCTTCAGATGCAAATAGGTCATCGATTTCCAAAAAATTTAGTGCGCCAATTCCTTCGATGTCGTCAACGTCGCTGGAGTGATGCTCGATGTGCCGCAAGAGAATATCTCTAATAACACGCTCTCGAAAAAATTCAGGCGACTCTTTTCCAAGCCAAGCATCAAGCATTCTTGCAGCAGGTTTAGCAACGGGGTAAAGCAAAAATTGGTAGAAGCGTAAAACAGGACTTAACAGCGATGCCATTTTTAACGCATTCCGCGAGAAATAGGCTTGAGGGATTATTTCGCCAAGCATGGTGATGACAACAGTAGAAAAGAAAAACGCAGCAGCACCTATTAACACAGAGTTGGACAGCAGAGTTAGCAGCACGTTGATACCAACGTTGCCCCATAGAATAGTTGTTAATAAGAAGTTCGAATCCTCGCGCATTTTAAGTACGCGACGGGCCTTCTCATTATTCTCCGCTTCTACTTCCAGTTGGAGTCTAGAAAGGCCAAAGAAAGCAAGGTTTAATCCTGAAAACATCGCAGACTGCGTGACACAAAAAGCGATGCCGAGCCAAATATAAAAGTCCATGAAAGTGTGGTTAAGCTACCTGAAATTTAAAGAACGCGGATTCTACCGTATTTTTAGACGAATCATAGGGTGTTTTAGATTTTCTTGGGGTTTTTTAGATCGATTTGGTGAGAACGCGCTTGCGCGAAGGGATGAAACAGAAGTTTTGTTGCTCTTAGTCTTCGCTGGCTTCTGAGCTAGGCTTCTGGGTATCGGACGCTGTAGGAGTAATGAAGAGCTTTCGTGTTTTCTGTTTGGTTTTTCTCATTACATCCATTGGGAAGTCGGTCAAGCTTCTAAGCCCGGCAATGGAAGAAAGGCTTCTTACACTATGGAGCGCGCCATTAATCAAGCTTTCGATAACCAGACGTTCTCCAACTTCCCCTTTCTCTTTCACAAACGAAAGCCTGTGCAGCGAGTACAAGCCGATAAAAAAGGCAATCAAGAAAAAGAAATCCCACTGCTCTATGTTTAGAGTGGTGATGTCTTGCTCGGCAATGGGGTTTTCCCAGCGGGCAATTAGAGACAGTTTTCGCTCAAGGAAGAAGTCAGCCGTTAGGCCGCCGATAATAGAGGCCGACCCAGCTGCAATCGAATTGCCGATGGCACTAGCTGCCATAAAGCTGGTGGCATTGCCTTTTGGTGCCAGCTTCATGGTGATATTCCCACCGGCGAGGGTTACCCCCGCAGAGGCTATACCTGTCAGTATATGAATCGCAATCAATAGAGGAATCGTAAAACTGTGCCTTTCGGGAAACATAGTGAATGTCCACGCAAAGATACAGATTATGAAGAGCGGGCTGCAGACCGACAGCACTGATTTATTTGCCATTCTGTCAGCGATCCTACCCCAACTGGTTACCACCAAAAAGCTTGCTAGCTGACTGAGTGTGGTAAGTAGAATAATCCAGGTGAGCGGTAACTCCATTCGCTTAAGCATATGCACGGTAAAAAAAGGCGTCGCAAGATTGATAGCGAAATTCCAAGACATCAGGAAGCCGAGCAGGCGACGGAAATTCTGGTCTTTAAGAGGCTTTAATAGCCGTTTCCATAAATCTAACTGTTCATTCGCGGGGGCCATAGGCGGCTCCTCAATATGGGAACCCGCCCAAACCGAATAAATACCACCGCAGAACGCAAACCCATAGATCACAGTAAAGGCGTATTTTTCCGGTAGCCAGTTAAGATCGTGCCAAAGGTCGATAAAACCCGCAGCTAAGAGACTTAACAAGATGCCAACCCCCATCATCACGCGCTGCCTTCCACCAAATACTGTCCCCATTTGGTTGTCTGGAATCAGATCTCTCATCCAGGAGTTCCAGCTACAGGCGAGAAATGCGCCGGATAAATGTCGTATACCGAAGGCGGCCACGACAATATAAAGCGCGATTTGCGGGTTGGTCGCAAAAGCAGCCAAGCCAATTACTAACAGCATAGGTCTGGCCACCATGCCGCTAACGGAATAGATGCGGCGGCGTGAGCGCACGTGCTCTATGACATAAAGCGCTGGAATTTGCGCTAACTGTGAAAGGTGTGGAATGGCCGCTAAAAACCCAATAACAAGGTTGCTTGCTCCAAGAGATACCGCATAGGCCACCAAGAACGTGCCCACCGATAGGGTTTCCATAATTTGGATACCGATACCGTTGCGTACGAGCCAAGGTAGGTTTGGATTTTTGGGTTCTTTGTCTTCCGTTTCCAATTACTACATTCTCTTGGGAAAAATAGGGCGGACTATGGGGCGCAATGAGGGGTTATTCTAGCAAGAAACAAGACTGTCGCAGATGGTTTTTTTAACGGCTATCAAGGTTGAGTCGACTAATCGACTGGCTACAAGTGAGACCTCAGCGCTGCAAGCATGGCTGAAAATCGGTTTAGTACCGAGATTTCCTTTAAATCTTTAAACTCCCCGGCATCGAAAAAAGTGCCAAAGCAATTCATACAGGATTCGTATTTAATGTGAAATTGATCTTTGTCTACCATGGCCAGCATCCTCTGGTTGCACACGGGGCAGTCAATGTTCTGAATGTCGCGATACTGCAGGCCAACTTGCTCATTGCCAATATCAATAGTTTCCGAGCCCTCAATTTTGAGAAGATCCTCTTTTTCTAGCATGTCGAACCAGAGCCCACCGCAGTTATCGCAGCGCTCGAATTCAATCTGTTTGTAAAAATCTGATTTCAGTTCGCCTGAGCATTTAGGACAATCCATAGCGGGCTCCTAGTTAACGGTTTGCCAGTTGTTAATATACTCCCTTTATTGAGAGTTTCTAGAAGTGAGGTCGCTAGAATGAAAAGTGCAGTATTCTTGGAGTATTGATTTTACTCAATCGCCACAGATCTAACATGAAAGTAACCGCATTAGGTTATGCGTTTAAACTTTTGTTGCCATATTGGGTTGCTAAAAAATCTTGGCAGCCCTTAACAATCCCATCAAATTTTAAGTGATTAGTAGGAGCGGAAAACGCCGAAGTTAGAATTACGCCGCCCGCCTACGATTGATAGCAAAAATTTTAATTCGAATGATTCGTCACTTACCTTCAATACGGACAGTGTGCCAACCAGGTCGCCCTCCGTTGGGTGTGATTTTGTCCAAATTCCTGTTGCACTTGTTGACCCAATATTACTAGTGTCCACCACCCAACCTTGATTGTCGATCTGCTCAGAAAAATGGGTAAACACCTCTTCAATACTCCAGTCGATGGTTAAATCTGCTTTAGATTCGATCCCATTGCGAGAGCCCGAATAACCGCCCACTCGAAAAAATGGTGAGTAAGCCCCACGCACCGGCTCGGTTTCCGGTAACTCCATTCTTGGGAGATGCTCTTCAAGTCCACTTCCCTGTCTACCCATTGGTCCCATAGTGAGCTGCTGCTCTTCAAGCTGCTCTTCGCAGCTTCGATTGTCATTGAGAGTGCTAGTAGACAGCGTAACAATCCCGCTCGATTTCTTTTCAACATAACTGTGTGATAGGAAACCATAGGAATTGTGGCAATATCGATTAAATTTTCTTGGAGCGTTGGCGGCTGCTTGCACAAAACCTTGTTCGGCAGGTCTCATTCCGGGCAATTCAAAATCGATATAGTCGGCTTGTAGCAAGATCTCAGCAAGTGTCGAATCTATTTGGTCTGGCGTCAGCTCGGTACGATAAACAGCAGAATTACCGTAGCCTCTATCGATGCTGCCCAATAATTGGAAACTATTAGGGATGGGTATATCTGGAAACGAACTGCTCAGATCTGAGTATATAATTGGCTCGCCATAAGGGGTATTACCAAGAAGTGCTTGAACTAGGTCAAGGGGGACGCTGTCTGTAAACTCTGTATCTGCAACCACAATATTTATGGTGAAAGATGTTAGTAAGAAAGCAAATAGTCTATTGAGCATAGGTAAACCCTCAAATTAACGAATTTCGTGGTAGATGGTAGGCCCATTGCTAATGATTGTAAATACTGAAACTGACTGGTTTAATTTGCACCGTTCATTTCATAAACAATGCGCTGTCGAACATCATAGGTGGGAACTGCTTCACCATTTCGCACGGCGGCGCTGTATTTCCAGCGACTAATCGCCTGCAATGCAGAACGATCAAAAATTCCAGGGGGTTCTGAGTAAGTTACAACTGGGTCTTCTACCTCTCCTAGAGCATTAACGGTAAACGATAGTTCAACAAAGCCTTCTATACCTCGGGCCAACGCCCGTTGGGGGTAATTCGCTTGAGTGCGTATTAAAGGAATCATGACATTATCAGCCATGGGTATGCTTAAACCGTCTCCGCCCAAAGATGAAGGTTCGGTAATCACTGGAGTTTGCAGATTGAGATTAATTGCAGTGTTAAGTGCTCTGTCGAGCTTTGGTGGTGTTGGCTGTTTTTCCGGGATTAGCTCTGGTGCCTGAATGTCGAGTATTAGCGTTGGTGTAAATTTTGGCACGGTAGCGTCGACTAATTTTGTCACAGTGATTCTAGGGGACAAATTGTCGTTGGTTGCGATTAGATACTGCATGAAGTAAAAGAGGAGAAACGTAAGGAGTGCAGCAAGAATTACAATGGTATTGAATTTTGCAAAGTTGTGGGCGAACTCTTTCATAATAAAGCTCCTTTCGACAATTGAATTTATTACTGCTTAGCAAGATACCTCTCAAGTTCCGTTCGAAATAATTGAGACTCTTTAGAGTCATAAGCGAAATATTTAACAGGAAAAGGTTTCTGGTTTGAGCTGAATACGCGTTCTTCAAGTGTAAAACTGGTTGCGGAAATAGGGGTGGCCAAAATCAATGCCATTAGCAGGTTAGGTATGCAGCTGTCTCTGTTTATCCAGTGCTGCTGTTTGTCTTCTGACAAGATATAGTGAATTCGCTCAACTAGAGCATTTTGTTCGCCGACCAAGTTGACCAGAGGGCTGTGGCTTGATGGCATTGAAAACTGTTGGGAAAGCCAAACCAAGTTCTCCGCATAGCTGACTCGGCAACCGGTATCGTCAATTGCAAAGTCGTCACAGGCTTTTTCAGTTTCAATAGCCATTCTACGTGCAGCAATAATGACTAGAGGATTAGGCCAGTAAATACACAGAGTAAGCCTTGCAAGAATCTGCTGCGTCCAATCGCCTCGCTGAATGTGCCCTAGCTCATGGCCTATAACCTGTGCGATTAGCTTGTCATCCCATTTAAAAACAGATGCAGGAAAAATTAGTCGGTGTTTTTGCATTCCCCATACCACCGGCGAGGTGACAGAGTGGCTGACTAAGAGTTCGATTTTATGAGAGCTGCCGTTTTGTTTTTGTGCAGCGTTTAATAGATTTTGAATGCGCTTCGAATTCAAAGGCCGAGCTTTTTTACTAATCAAACCAGTCTTGTACAAACCGAGCCCTAAATAGGCGACTAGTCCTGCAGTGACAATCCAGTAGGCTGTGATTAAAAACTGAATAACATAGCTGGCGGCTTCTTGATTCCCATAGACTGTAAGCAAATTACTGTTGGGCTGATACCCATGAACGAGTATAGGGAGTTTGGGTAAGAAAGAAGAAAGGATTGGCAGTAGCAGTAATGCAAAAAATGCCATACGCCAAATTAGGCTTGTGGTAGAGGCTGACCCCTTATAAAAAAACGCGACGGTGAGATAGCCAACCGTAAGAATAATGACAGACTTAAGCCCCACATCCGCAAATGTAGCCAACATGGGTTGCTGCAGGGCTATCACATCGAGGGTGGAGAGTAGAGCGTCAAGGTTCATCATGCTTGCCCCTAATTTCTATTTTCTGTTGTTAGATAAGGCCTTCTTATTCTTTGCTACTTCGATCATAGACTGCAGCTTTTCAAGGTCGTCGCTTGAAACATCTTGCATAGAGATGTCCAGCATTGCAGTCATGGCTTGAGATGCGGAACCATCGAAAAAAGTTTTAAGCAGTCTGTTGATGGCATTGGTCCTCGCTGCTTGATGATCGACCGTGGGGTAGTAAATGTACTTTAGGTCTTTTTCTTTATGTTCAAGAAACCCCTTTTTCTCCAGTTTGGCAATCATCGCCCTAATTGCCGAATAGCTAGGCGCGTTGGGCAGCTTCGCCTCGACCTCCTTCACGGAGGCCTGGCCGAGTTCATAGACTATATCCATGATTTGGCGTTCGCGGCGGCTTAAGTGCATTGCCAGTGGCACGATGGGCTCCTTTGGTGCTGCTTTTTTAGCATCATGCTACAAAAGTAGCACTTACATTCAATAAGTCAACAATAATCGTAAAAATAGTTCAGTCGATGTTTGCGTCGAGCAAATTGCCGCCCATCAACGTTCGTGAGGCGGTTAGTTGCCTCGGTCACGTTATGCAATTAGAAGCTGCAAAGTGCTTAGGGCTGCCGACAGCCTGCGCCATTTACATGGCTTTAGGGTAGAGCGAAGGCCACCAACTCTGCAGGTGTACCAACACCACCAACAAACATGGCCAAATATTGTTTGCCATTATGCTCATAGGTAAACGGCAAGCCCGTTTGCAGGTCTGGCAAATCAATTTTGGCTATGATTTCGCCAGTTTGTTTATTAACCGCGCGAAAAACTGGGCTGGCTCCTACGCCACCGGTGCCTTCGGTAACAAACAGCAGCGTCTTGGTCACCAAAGTTCCGGAACGAGTTGGTATTCCCGTGGGGGGGATATCGAGACCCTGCAGAAGTGGATTATTGGCGATGCGTTCAGGCGTGTCAGTATTGGCAATCATCCACAAGTGCTCGCCGGAGTTCATATCGATGGCGGTAATCCGGCCATAAGGAGGCTTCACCACTTCGAGCCCGCTAACTCGAGGCACACGAACCCCAAAGCTCTGACTAAGGTCGATGTCAGACTCAGGATTTTTTGCCAATGACAACACTTGAAGCTGCGTTCTTGACGGCACGTAAATAATACCGGTCTCCGGATCAAGCGCAGAACCCTCCCAGTTTGCACCGCCAGTGGAGGAGGGAAGTGATAAAAGGCCGCGAGTCCCATCGGCGGCTTCGGCTAAAGACGGCGGGGTAAACAAGTTGGGGCTAAGGCGAAATCCTTGAATCGCCTCCAGTGCCATGGCACGAATTTCTGGCGTGAAATCGATTAGGTCGTCTTCGGTAAAGCCTTGCCGATCGAAAGGTGCTGGGCGCGTTGGGAAGGGCTGCGTTGGTGAATACCATTCGCCAGGAACATCACCCGCCGGCACTGGTCTTTCTACTATTGGCCAGATTGGCTCGCCAGTCAGCCGATCAAAGGTATAGATGAACGATTGTTTAGTTACCGACATAACTACCTTGCGGCCATTGGGTAAATCGGCAAGCACGGGCGCAGCGGGTACGTCCCAGTCCCAAATGTCATGGTGAATAAGTTGATAATGCCATAAGCGCTCACCGGTTTTGACATCCAAAGCGACTATACTGCTTGAAAACAAATTGGCACCAGGGCGGTCGGCGCCATAGTAATCACCGGTTGGGTCTTCGACGGGAAGATAAACAATGCCAAGATCAGGGTCACCTGATATTGGTGCCCATACACCGGAGTTGCCGGTAAACTCAACGCCTTCATCCAGCCAGCTTTCGTAGCCTATTTCGCCTCGCTCTGGAATAGTATGAAATGTCCAAAGCAGTTCCCCTGTGCGGACATCAAAACCGCGAATATCTCCTTTGACGTTTATTTTCGATCGCGGCCTGCCTCCGGTTCTGTGGGCCGCACCCACAACAATGACATCGTTCATCACAAACGGCGGCGCCGAGAGGCCAATGTCGGGGTAGGGATATCTGGGATCATCGGCATTTCTAAGGCCGAGATATAAATCAACGATGCCATTGTTGCCAAAATTTGGGTCTGGAATGCCCGTCTTCGCGTCCAGTGACACCATTTGATAACCAGGGGTGACGTCAATTACTCTGGCTTCATCACCATCGGTCCAGAATGACACACCTCGGCCCGCACCCTTACGCGGTGCTTCATCAAAACGCGCCCCTTCTTGTGGACGCCACAGCCACAACACCTGCCCGGTGGTGGCATCCAGAGCCACTACGTTGCGGGTGCTGGCAATGTTGGCATACAAGATGCCGTCAATTTCGATGGGTGTTGATGGATTGTTGAAGTCTACCGATGGACCGAAATTCACAGTGCTCAGGCGCCAGGCTATTTCTAACTGGGAAACGTTGTCCGCATTAATCTGGTCAAGAGGTGAGTAGCGCTGAGAAAATTTGTCACCGTGATAATCAGGCCAATCCCCCGCACTTACACTTGTGCCAAACTGAGCCAACAGGGCAGGCGCACACAGAATAATGCCAGCCGTTAGGATCATTGAAGTAATCGTTCTGTTTATTATTATTTTCATTTGGAACTCTCCAAGTTTCATCGCTTTAGCCCACCTGTGGATAACCCAATATGCCTAGCAGCAAATGGCTTATCCTAAGTATTACGCAACACGATAAACCGTAGAATTAACCCTGTCTACGTAAACAGGTTAATTGGGCGGACGACGATTGGCTAGATGTAATAGGGAGTGCAGAAGAAAGAGCGTGGGCTAAAAATAGCAGTGACATTTGACAGGAGTAAGGGGGAGGTTTGGCTATTTATTACTTTGTATCTGCTGGAACAGTTCGTTAAGTGCTTTAATCGCCAATGCGGCTCCATGACTCAAATGGTATATTGTTGTTTTTCATAAACTCATATAAGTTAGCCGCGTTTTCATTGCAGAAGTTTTTTCCAAGGAGTTTAAGGATATCTCCCTTACCACCAATTGCTTCTTTAAACTTTGGTATATCTTGTTTTTCAACTGTCCAATACCACTCATATTCGGAACAGCCAAAGGCATCTTCTACACCCTGACCTAAATCTTGACCTTCAAAAACGAGATTACCATTTTCCTTAATTTCTGCGCCGAGGAATCTATAATCTCCAGATTTTTGTTCCTCTCTAAGAATGATCTTCTTTTTACTAAAAAGATTAAACATGCCTAGTTCCTTTGACACTTAACGATTAAGCTGTGCGGCGTGAACGAAGCGTAGCGTAGTGAACGTCCGAACGAGCGCCTTGTTATACGCGCATTATTACGCCTCGGTAAAATCTCTTTTTTTCTCATGCTGAATTTGATTACGTATTTCTTGGATCCTTTGCTCTATGAATTGTCTATGCTTTAGTAATTCAACTGAATTACATAGCTGTATAATTTTCTCGAAAAAATCGATTTTTTCCTGCAACATCGGCACAGCGCTACCAGACCAGCTTGAAATAGTTGGCTGATAGGGTAGGTTTTTGAAATCATCGTATTTTTTGTTCTTATCTAAGAATGCTCTAAAAAAGATCATCTTTCGTTTCAGTGGAAACCCTACAATTACAGAAAATAAAAATCGCATATACTCATTTTTATCGAATTCTGTTTCAATTTCTTTAAGAAGATATTCATCTTGTTTCTCTAAAATTGAATTGTCGGTTTGAGGATTCACGCTTTTGTTGAAAAACGATTCGTAATAACCAAAGCAATGGCCTTTGCACTCACGCTCAAAAACAATAGATGTGATTCGCTGCATAATATTGATGCAATCGTCTCGCAGCCATATAAATGAGTAGTCCCGACTATCATCGTGGCGGTTTAGGTAATCTTTTATGGAGAACTTATCTTCCAGATATCTATCTATGAATGCTTGGTCGTTATCAAGAAGTGCCGTAAATGTAGTTCCGCCGTAGTCCGCATGCTGCTCAACTTTATCAATTACTATATATGCTTCTTCAATCAACGTGAAATTACCAGAAAACACTGAATTTAGATTTTTGTTTATTTCTGTGTGCGGATTAAGCATTAGAGAAAGCGAATGGGCGAACTCTGGAGCGGTACTCGCCCTTTCGATAACAATTTGAACGATATCAGCTACGAGTCCTTTTTGTATGGCGTCAAACTTCAAAAGATAGTCAATATCATTGATGAAGTATCTGTATTCAGATTTTTTGTACAATTCACATAGTTCTTTTATATGTTCTTGTTTAATGTCATCACTAGAAATATGTTGATAGTAACTAAATAACCATCGGTTTTTTGATGGGTATTCAGTTGTATTTATAATATCAAAAACTCTTGTTGCACTACATGATAGCAATAGATTAGATACAACAATCCAAGGATTTATTTCTAGGTATTCACCTTGCTCCAGATAGTGCCTGACAACATCACACAATAGATCTGGATTTCGTCTTGATAACTCTTCCAATATGGAGAGAACCCCTTGATCTATTTGCCATTTAGAATGCCCTTCAAGAGTTTCTACAATATCAGAAAGCTGATGAAGCAACTTATCATAATCTGCTTTGGAATAACATGAAGTGAGGTTCGCTATTTTATTCTTCTTGTATTCCCTATACGCATCATGACTAAGTTTTAATTCAACCCTTTCTAGTTTATCTGTCAGGAGATCGTAAAGCTCATAGTCGGGTGACTGGAATCGCGCCTTCAATACTTCTTCTACTTGGATATTGAAGCGCTTCAACAATCTCAAATATTGTTGAACTACAATACAATGATAGAGATTTTTTGAATCAAGTGCGCAATTGAAAAAAGATGATATAAGTATTGAGTCATTCTCAATAATTTCACTAACAGAAATATTTAAACCAGATTGTGTATGAGACAATAGCAACTTAAGTATATATTGTTGGTACTTCTTATTTTCATATAGGCTGAATAACTTTTTTAAAATCTTCTCGCGGAGCTTGAGAAGATTTTTAGAGACAACTAAATCGAATTGCGTGAAAGTTATTGTATGAGCTCTGCCAGACTTTGTACTAGAAAAATGGGTGTGTAGATAATTCTCCGCTAAAGCAATAAGTAATCTAGTGAAATACTCATTACTACCTGATCCACTATGTTCTATTAATTTGTCAACAACAGCATGCTGGACGCAGTAATCATAACGGTATGAGTCTGGTTCAAAACCATATCTATCAGTAAGGTAATGCAGAATTCTTGGTGTAACTTGTGGTTGTTTTTTGGCATATTGCAGAAAGAGATCTAAAGATAACTTGACCTTATCTTCATCAAGATACCTAAACAGTGAGAGAGTAGACAGGAATTTTGGTAAAGATGTATTTGAATTTGCTTCAAATTTGATGTCATAAATAATAATGTCTTGGCTGTTAATGCCCTCAATCTTATTCTGAATATAGATTAGCGTATCCGTTGGTTTTAAGAACCAAAATACATCAATCAATTGCAGGAAATCACCCTCATTCGTCTCCTGGATCACCCCCCATACATTATTAACTGTAGACCCAATGATTTTCTTAATTTCATCAAAATCGAAGGTGTTAAGTATTGGATTTATGGCGTCGATGAGTCGCTGCTTATACTGCGGAAATAAATTATTTATCAGTATTGAGAAATCAATCAGTTTTTCCTTGAAAAACACAAGATAGAAAAGATATGTAGAAAGAACTTGATCTGATATCTTGACTACCTCATTTTCAAACATATCCAAAACTTCGATATCATGAAGTTTCTTTGATGCCTCCCAAAAATCATCAGAGGAGATACCGAATATCCCCTTTATATCTGACATGAGATTATCATTTGTCCTATCAACGTTTCTAAAGAAAGCAACGATTCCGGCAACTTTTAAAATATCTCTATCTGCTAAGGCATCAAGATCAGATTTTATTGACGAGTAATATTTGTCATATAATTCTGAAACATCTCTTATACTTTCAAGCGTATTACTATCTTTGGCAACTTGTGCTGCCATTACTGCTATACGGGGATTTCCTTGAGCGATATCAACTATCCTATCCAGATATAGATGGTTGATTATTTCAAACTCATCTTTGAGGAGTATTTTTATTTCTTCATCGGTAAATGGCTTTATAGTTATCTCTGAAACACCACTTATAGGTTGACAGATTTCTCTAATTTTATCTAAAGCGTAATCTCTAACGGTTACGATAATTTTGAAATTCTGGTCATTACGTTTTGTTTGTAATAGCTGAACGATATACTGAAAACCACTTATGCGATTAGCATCGTCTACGAAAATAAGAAAATCGCCAGTATCGGAAAAATATGACTTAATATCTTCAAATAAATCAATTCCTTGATTGAATATACAATAGGCCTTGTACATATTATTCGCTTTTATAAATTGCCTATAACATTCAACAGCAATTCTTGATTTTCCTACTCCTGCCTGGCCTGAAATAATTACCAGGCTGTTATCTTGGATTAATGAAAGTAAGTCATTTTTTTCATCCACCCTAAAATGAAATTCTATTTGTAGCGTTGTGGCTAATTTGTTCCTTTCGTATAGAGAGATAAACACATCGAGAGGCACAATTTGCCCGGTATCTACATCAATACCAAGATAATCTTTAGAAATGCTAGGGTACTTTTCTAATAAATCATATGAAATAGCCCCCAAGCCAAATAGATTTAGATTCACTTTTTCTTTTTCACATTGCTCTCGTAATCTGTCAATGTTTTCCGCTGATAAGTCCGATGTATAACACAACACAATTTCTTTTATTTTAGAAATCGCTATGCCTGTTTTATTTTCGTCAAGACACTTTGCTATATCGTCAGAGTATTTACTATAAACTTGATCTTTAGATATCGTTGTATATTCACCAAATACATACTTTCCATCACCTGTTGGTATTAGGGTATCTGGCGTTCCTTTTCTTACTTTATTACTTCCATCAACAGAACCGATAGGATTGATTTGTGGATAACCTTTTCTTAATAGATAAGAATCAGCTAGCTTTTGAAATGCGCCACCATCTAGTTCCTTCAATGCATTTTGTATTTGATTTATTTTTGCCATTACGTCCTTACTGACATATCAGGTGAATTTAAGCGTATAACGCCCTGGTTAATGGCCGCAGCCCTGGCTGCGACCTTAATTGAACTGATTGTATGGTCTCATTTCCCTGTTCTTGACTCATTAGTTAAAGTGAAGCCCGTAACCAGTTACCAGCTAGTTACCGAAGCAGCAGCCCGATGAATTGAAGGTCCGCAAAGACCGTTAACAAGCGTGGGCGCTGCTCCGACCCGATACATTAACTCGAACAGTCGAATGAGCTTCAAGCTCGAATTTAGCAAGGAAGAGTCAC
>CAYGRT010000010.1:0-43907 GCA_964352355.1 uncultured Pseudohongiella sp.
GACGAAGCTAATTTGCCCGAGGGTATTAGTATTCAACAGCCCGCAGCCATGGGAAAACTCAGCGTTAGTGCTAACGGACAGGAGTACGTGATCAAACCCGGCCAAGTGTTAAACGCAACAACAGGTGCAGTTTATGAAGCCTATCAGTGGCAGCAACAATTAGAATTGCAGCGATTAGAAGCGCTGCGTAATGATGCTAACAGGGCTGCTGCAGAAACTATTTCTGAGTCCACCCCCTAGCTGACATTTATGAAAATCACTCAAACCAGTGGGTTCAATTTAGCAAACAGACACCAAAATCTACCCTATCAGAAGGGAGTGGTGCTTATACTCGTATTTATCGGTTTGTTCATAGTTAGCTCCACCGTTTTTCTCACCGCATTAAATAACAACCAAGTCGCCCAGGGGCAGAGTTCTAATACCGCGAAGGCATTGAATGCAGCCAAAGAGCAACTTATTGCCTTTGCCATATTAGGAGCTGAGCATTTTGGAGCGACCGGCGCTGGACCGGGTCATTTGTTTTGCCCGGACACAAACGGCAATGGTTCGCCCAACAGCCCTTGTGGCGCAAACTCTTTAGGCAGATTGCCGCAGTCTGTGACAACGTTGTTAGGCAACACTCAGATAACTGATTATGGAATTAGAAATGATCAGCGTTTTTGGTTTGCACTGGATGATTCCATGCGCAGTAGCCCTGCTTCTGTCTTCAACTCTTCAATCTCGCCAAGCATTACCCTAGACGGAGTAACAGGCTTTGTTGCAGTCTTGATAGCACCAGGAGAAGCTAACAGTTCTCAGTCTCGGCCGAGCAATACAGCTTCTAATTATCTGGAAAATGGAAACTCCGCCAGTCCAACGTTTGTAAACTCAGACTCAGTTTCGCCCGGGACTTTTACAGACCGTGTTTTAGGCATACGCTTTAACGAGGTTATTACTCCAGTAACCGCAAGAGTGGCGGAGACTATAAAAACGCAGTTAGATAATTATCATGGGTCTAGTGGTAGCTATCCCGATGACACATCATTCGATGATCCTATGCTGCAGGATTATCCTACCGTAATGGCAGCGGCACCTGGCTGGTTCGCAGCCAATAATTGGCTTGCGTTATCACAAGCCAATTATGTGCGCTTGAACGCAGATTCAGCCACTGTGCTTTTTAATGGCTGTTCAATTACTTATACTCTTGATGTCAATGTGGCGGGTGTTTCGAGGTCAGCGAATCAGTGTTAAAGCATGGGAATAAAAAGTGGAGAGGTTCACTGGGGTTTAGTCTAGTTGAAATGGCTATCGTACTGTTGATCATCTCCGCACTGCTCGGCGGTTTGCTTGTGTCCATCGGTACTACGCGAGAAATGAGCAACAGAAGTGAAGTGGAAAATACCTTGCAGGATATTGTTGATGCCTTGTATGGATTTGCACAGGCAAATGATCGGCTTCCTTGCCCTGCATCGGCCACCAGTAACGGATTTGAAACTACTCCAGTTGCCGGTGTTTGCCCTGGTGGGGGCTCCGTCGCTGCGGGATTCGTGCCGTCAGGAACTCTTGGCCTCAGTGGTCCGCTAAATGCTAATAACCTATTAAGTGATGCTTGGGGAAACCCATTTCGCTATGTTGTGTCTCGTGCATCAGCAAACGCGTTTACTTCAGCAAATATGGGCAATGCTTCGATTGCGACTCTAGCTACAGGAGCCGACTTACGAGTGTGTGATTCAGCCGCATGTACTACAGTAGTTGCGGATAATTTACCTGCTGTTGTTTTATCCATGGGTGCTGATTGGGCAGCCGGCGCTGCCAATGGCGCAGATGAAATAGAAAATTCAGGGGAAGCTACAGTCGGTGGTTTTAGGATGCCTAACGATATTAACTTTGTAACCACAGGCTATATAGAAGATACGTTTGATGATTTGCTCAATTGGGTTTCACCGAGCTTACTTATCAGTAAACTGATAGCAGCCGGTCAATTACCCTAACTCTAGTGAACACCGTGAGGCAGCCTATGCCTAGCTTGTATTATTCGAGGTTGTCTTGCAGACAGATAGCGATCAGTCAATAAAGGCCGTCCAAGAAGCAGAGGCGACTAAAAATGCGACCGTGCTCTTAGTGGAGGATGATCCAGCGCTTCGCCATATGCTACGCAGCGTATTGGAGATACATGGCTTTGTCGTAAACGAAGCTGATAGTAAAGCCAGTGCTGAGACTGCCTTGCTTGCCAACGATGATATTGCAGTCATTGTTTTAGATCTAGGTTTGCCACCCTCGCCACATACGACAACTGAAGGTTTAGCGACTATAAAACTTGTCGGTGAAAAGATGATCGCGGCTAAAATTGTAGTGCTTACCGGGCAAGATGAGGAAAGCTCCGCTTTAGCGGCGATAAAAGCGGGTGCGTTTGATTTTCTTTCTAAGCCATCGAAGTCTGAAGACATTCTTAGTGCAGTGAAGCGGGCCGTTTTGTTTTTTCAGAAAGAGCGCTACTTAGCCAAGGAAGAGGGGCTTACGCGGCTGCAAATAAATGCCAAAGTCGCCGACGGTCTTAAAGCCGTGCGCGAAGAAGCGGAAGAAAAATTAGTGCGCCAGGTATTAAAGGACACCGAATTCAATGTATATCAAAGCGCGGCCAAGTTGGGCTTGAAGCGTGAAAGCGTATACTACTTTCTGAAAAAATTCGGCATCAAACGTGACGATGGCTAGTCTATATCCTTATTTTATTCTGATTGGCTTAAGTATCATTTTGGCCACCAGCTTGTTGCTTATTCAGGCTAGATCCCGCGTTGAAATTACCAACGAACTCGTTCAATTAAATCAGTCTGTAAACTTCGATCTGCCAAACTTTCTGCGTCATTGCTGGCAGCCAATTAAAAAAGCTGGGTTCAAGGGAATAAACTGGCAGCTTGACTGGTTTGGTTCGACGCTTGAAATGTCCGAGGGCAGCGAAAGTGAATTCGTTATCGAGCGTATTTTAGAAGTTCAAGATATTCGGATACGTATTAGACTATTCGATGGTAAGCGGAGATTCGAACAGCGCTATTTCAGCTCGGTTATCTCGGAAAGCTTTTTCTTGCTGCTGTATACCGATATGTGGGTGAAGTTGGGCACGGTACAGGGTGCTTTTGCACAAACAGCAAAGATGAGCGTTTTCCTGCAACATGACATGAAGAATATTGTGCAGCTTGTCAGCCTAATGACAGAACAGCTAGAGTCAGCGCCAGAGGGATCTGAGACTAAAATAATAGCAGGTCTTAAAACTGTAATGCCAACCCTTCGGGACCGCTCGGAACGTTTTCTAAGTAGCCTATCTAGTCAAAATGCGAGCAGCGCGACTGACAACGTAGATATTAACGATGCGCTGCGCAGAACCGCTGAGATACATGAGCTCACCATTGCTGTAACAGGGCATGGCAGGCCTCAAATCAGTCAAAGAGCGTTGGATAGTATTGTCGACAATATTTTTGGCAACTATGTTGATCAGAGTAGGCGTAATCCGGAGCAACCCGTTGAAATACAGATCAGTATCGAGGAGTGTGACCAACATCTCATTTTGCGTATTATGGACAAGTTTGGAAAACCCTGTTTATGGCCTGAGCGCCTGTTTGAGCCGTTTTGGAGTGAAAAAGGTGACGGGCTAGGCATTGGGCTGTATCACGCGCGGCAACAGCTCTCAGAGGCCGGGGGCAGTTTAACTGCGATAACTCCCAGCGATGGACCGTTAGAATTTAAACTCCTGTTGCCTCGATAGTTTGTAAAAAAAACCTACATATTGCGCTGCCTAAGTCGAATACTTATAGTGACCGTCAGATGTATTCGTACGCTCGGACAAGTGATGTCCATAAACAAAGTTTTCTTAAGGGGAATAGCAATGAAAGGCTCTATTAGAGGCATGCAGAAGCAACAAGGTTTTACGCTGATCGAAATTGCCATCGTGTTGGTTATTATCGGCTTGTTAGTGGGTGGGGTGCTCCAAGGCCAGGCGCTGATTGAAAACTCTCGGGTGAAGCAAGCTGTTAAAGATTTCAATGGCACCGCGGCGGCCATGTTTGGCTATCAAGATCGTTATGGCGCGATGCCAGGCGATGAAGGCCCTGCTGGCACAATAAATGGCAGAGGCGCCAGTTGGAACGGTACTGCTGGTAACAATAACGGCGTGTTGACGGCTAACTTGGCAGATACTTTTAATGGCAACAACGAAAATGACAACTTTTGGCGCCAATTAAAAGCCGCTGGTTTCCTATCGGGTAATCCAGCTGATGCGGGTGTGCTTGCGCTGCCAACAAACTCTTGGGGCGGCCGCATGGGTGTTCTTAACCAAGCCATGGGCAATGGCCTTGCAGGTATTAAAGTGTGTATGAGTGAAGTGCCAGGTTCTGCCGCTATCGCGATGGACAACCAGATGGATGATGGCAATGGCGCCACCGGTCGTTTACGTGCAACTTTAGGTGTGGCTGGTGCGCATACTCCACCAACTAACGTGGCTTTGGCAGCGGCTTACAATGAAGACAATATTTACTCAGTGTGCTACCGCATGTAAGTAAGCAGAAACTCGAAAGCCCGGTCTAATCTACCGGGCTTTTTTTTGGCTTAAAAAACGGCCTTAAGCAATTTTTTTAGGTTTTACAAGAAAGCTTAGAGCAAGCATAGGCCATATGCCGATGTGGACAAAGGCATCGGCAGTATTAAACACGTAGTTCCACATTGGAATGTGTTGGATGTCCAAAAAGTCTATCACGCTTCCATAGATCAGTCGGTCCAAAATATTACTAGCGCCGCCACCAACGATAAATCCGAAACAAACATACTCATAGCGTTGAATGGAATTACTTAACCACAGGTAGGCTATAACCGCTCCTAACAGGCCAATGCTGACGCAAGCGAAAATCCATCCAGAACCCTGAAACATTCCAAACACACCACCAAAGTTTCTTACATGAGTAAAATGAATTAGTTCAGAAACCTCTAAAGTAGAGCCAATGGCAATGTTGTTATTTATCCACATGCCAATTAGTTGAGATGCAGTAAGCGCTGATACTGCAATGGCGAAAAATAAACCTAAATGTCGAGTTTTGGCATTCACTAGTTGGTCCTGCGAGTGGGTGTTTTCAAAATAAGGTGAAGCGATGACGGGTGCATTCTCAGTAGGTCCTAGCTTTTAGCTATGAGGCTGATCGGCAAGCAAAGTAATTGTCGGTTTTAGATCCAAATCATAGTGAATGATGCTATGGGCGCAGTTATGCATATTTGGAGGTGACCACAGCTCGGCGATGGGCCTGCCCATCGCGTGGCATATTACTGATTTAATCAAGGCGCCATGACTCACAATGACAATTTTTTTTCCGTGGCTATTATGAGCGATGTCATGTATCTGAGAAATAGCTCGATTTTGTAGGTCGGTAAAAGATTCAGCGCCGGTCACATTGAATAAATGCGGTTCGTGCCAAAAATGTCGGTAGGAATCGGGCTCTGACTCCTCTATTTCATCATAAAGAACACCCTCCCACGGGCCGAGGAATATCTCCCGCAATGTATCCATATAAACGATTCTCGCGAGAGCATCGGGGTTTTCCTTGAAGGCGTACTCTGCGGTTTGTCGCGTGCGAACTGAGCTGCTGCAATAAATAGCATCGTATTGGTTTTGCCGAATTCGCTCTCCCAGCTTTATGGCTTGCTCAATACCTAGATCGGTCAGGATAGAATCACTTTGTCCTTGAGCTCGACGCTCATGGTTCCAGTTGGTTTGTCCATGTCGAATTAAATGAAGTTCCATACGGGGCTGCCTAGAGTTAGGTGGTAATTAGCGGTTTTCGAATAAGTTTGATCGAGTGCGCTCTACAGCATCAAGCCACAGTGCATATTGTCTTTCTCGCCATTGGCTGTTGCTTGAAGGGTTGAATTCAGTATCTAGCTGCCATTGCTGCGCAATGGCTTGAGTCGATTCATACAGGCCTGCGCTTAAGCCGGCGGCATAGGCCGCCCCCAAAGCTGTTGTTTCGATAATTGTTGGCCTTAGAACCGTACAATTGAGTGTGTCGGAAAGTTTTTGTGCAAAGTAATTGTTAGCTATCATGCCGCCATCAACACGAAGCTGTTCTAATTTGGCGCCATCTTTCTCCATGGCCATCAGCAAATCTTTGGTTTGAAAGCACACAGACATCAACGCGGCTGATACAATCTCGGCAATTCCAGTGCCACGGGTCAAACCATAAATGGCACCCCTAGCATCAGCATCCCAGTAGGGGGCGCCAAGACCAGTAAAGGCAGGCACCAAAACCACTTGAGATTCCAAATCACTTTCCTGAGCTAGCTTTTCGGATTCGGCCGCATTGTTTATTAGCCCCAGTCCATCTCTTATCCACTGCAAAGTGGCGCCAGCCATGAAAATGCTGCCTTCAATTGCATAGCTGGTTTGGCCGTTGAGTCGATAGGCGACAGTTGTTAATAACTGGTGATTAGACTGTACGGCTTTTTCGCCGGTGTTGGCGAGAACGAAACATCCTGTGCCATAGGTGCTTTTTGCCATACCGGCTGCAAAACAGCCCTGTCCGAAAGCTGCAGACTGTTGGTCTCCGATCATTCCCGTTATGGGAATTTCGACACCTAATAGCTCTTTCATACTTGAACCGAAATCAGCGGCGCAGTCCTTAACTTCGGGCAAGATGTTTGCTGGGATGTTAAACAGCTCTAGTAAGTCCTTATCCCACACCTGTTCGTGGATATTAAACAACATGGTCCGAGATGCATTCGTTGCATCTGTAAAGTGACTTTTGCCACCCGTGAGCTGCCAAAGTAAGAAACTATCTACCGTGCCAAAGGCAAGGTCGCCACGCTCTGCTTTATGCCTTGCGTTTTCAACATTGTCCAAAATCCACTGCAGTTTTGTGGCAGAAAAATAGGAATCGATAATCAGGCCGGTCTTTGTCTGTATCGAGTTGCCGTGGCCTTGGTGCTTGAGCTGATCACAATAGGCGCTGGTGCGACGGTCTTGCCAGACTATGGCATTGTATATCGGTTTGCCGGTGGTCTTATCCCACACTATGGTGGTTTCTCTCTGGTTAGTTATGCCAATGCAAAGTATGTCGGAGGCACTAACGCCAGAACTGCTAATAGCGCTCCGGCAGCTACTTAGTGTAGTTTCCCAGATCTCCATAGGGTCATGCTCAACCCAGCCGCTCTTTGGAAAATGCTGTTTAAACTCTGATTGGCCAATACCAATGGGTTTGCCCGCGCTGAATATCAAGGCTCGGCTGCTGGTCGTGCCCTGATCGATTGCTAAAATAGTGGTGTTCATTGCAGCATGAATGTCCGTAATGCGCGTAAAAATAAGACAACTAGCCTAACTAATTTGGTGAAAACAAAAAAGGCTTACCTTAGTTTGCCATGTTACACTAATGGGCTAGCCTATGTTGTTATCTGAAGGTTGATTTTACTCGGTGTCTCAAACTCATTCTATTCACGATGTCTTAGTAATCGGCGGCGGCATTAATGGCACAGGCATTGCGGCAGATGCTGCAGGCCGTGGTTTAAGTGTTGTACTGTGTGAAAAAGCAGATCTTGCTAGTGCCACTTCGTCCTGGAGTTCAAAACTCATTCACGGCGGTCTGCGCTACTTGGAGTTTTATGAGTTCGGTCTGGTTCGCAAAGCCCTGCAGGAGCGTGATGTTCTAACCAGCGCGGCAAAACACATTATTCACCCCATACCCATTTTGATTCCCCAGTTATCCCACAGCAGAAACCCACTGTTAATCCGTGCGGGGTTATTCCTTTATGATAATTTGGCGCGGCGTAAACATTTCAAATCTTCCCGTTCAGTGCGTTTCGACGATTCAGGGCTATTAAATTCGTCCATTAAAAAGGGCTTTGAGTATTGGGATGCGCAAGTGGATGATAGTCGGTTGGTTATTCTAAATGCGCTACAAGCCAAAGCTAAATCAGCTGAAATTCTGACGCACACTGAGTGTGTGGGTATCAAGAAAAACCCTGAGGGGTGGTTAGTAACCCTGCAAAACAATACTACTAAATCAACGTTTAAACTGATCGCTAAATCCATAATCAATGCATCAGGCCCATGGGTAAGCGATTTATTGAAAAACCTGCAGCCTGAAGCGGAAGCATCAGAATTACGTTTGGTCAAAGGCAGTCATATCATTGTGCCGAAGCTAGATCCTAAAGGTAATGCCTATATGCTGCAGCATCATGATGGCAGGGTAATTTTTGTGCTTCCGTATTTAGGCAAATACACCTTAATCGGTACCACGGAAGAAGAGTTTACAGGCGACCTCGACAAGCCTGAAATTAGCCCTGCAGAAACAGACTACCTGATTTCCATAACAAACCTTTATTTCAAAAACAAAATTTCACGAGATGATGTTGTCTCGAGCTATGCCGGCGTGCGGCCCCTCATGGAGGAGGAAGGCAAGGCTGCGAGCAAAGTCTCAAGAGATTACTTTCTGGACCTGCAGGCAACACCATACCCACTAATATCGGTGTATGGAGGCAAGGTAACTACTTATCGAGTATTAGCCGAAGAAGCTGTCAATAAACTACGGCCCTATTTTTTGAATATGGGGCGTCCATGGACTCGGAGCGCGATATTGCCTGGTGGCGATTTCGATATGGGTGAAAACCTGTTTGCTGAACTTGCCTCTAAATACGCTTGGCTCGGCCCAGACCTTATTGATCGTTGGCGCAAAAGCTACGGCACTCTGGCGTTTAAAATCGCCGGAAAGGCGAGCAGCATACGCGAGATGGGCGTATGTTTTGGACAAAATTTGTATCAAGCCGAAGTGGACTATTTGTGTCGTGAAGAGTGGGCGCAGTCAGCTGAGGATATCTTGTGGCGACGGACTAAACTCGGACTTGTGTTTACTGAGAAGCAAACTCAGTCATTGGAAAACTATATAAAACAATCAGTTAAGTCTAGATAGGGCTCGTCATTGGAATGTTAGAGTTAATCAATGTGTCACGAAAAGTAAATGGGGTTGCCTATGTTGAAGACATAAACCTCACCCTAACTCGAGATTCGATTAATATACTCTTAGGCCCCACCCTCGCTGGCAAAACCTCTTTGATGCGCTTAATGGCCGGATTAGATACGCCCGATGCGGGTGAGATTCTTTTCGATGGTCAATCGACTCTCAACGTGCCCGTGCAAAAGCGTAATGTTGCAATGGTGTATCAGCAATTCATAAATTACCCAAATTTATCAGTATTCGAAAATATTGCATCGCCTTTGGTGGTCGCTAAGGTGTCCCCTAAGGAAATTAAGTCTCGGGTAGGAGAAGTCGCAGATTTAATGAAATTGAGTGAATACCTGCAGCGATCTCCAGCCGAGCTGTCTGGCGGTCAGCAGCAGCGAGTCGCGCTGGCTCGAGCGATTGTAAAGCGGGCAGGGTTGGTGCTATTGGACGAGCCGTTGGCGAATCTTGATTACAAGCTTCGTGAAGAACTTCGTAGCGAACTACCAGCTCTTTTCGCCGAACTTGGAGCTGTACTAGTTTATGCCACCACCGAACCCGCTGAGGCGCTGATTTTAGGGGGTAAAACTGCCTGCATGCACGAGGGTAAAGTGCAGCAATTCGGCCCCACCTTATCCTTGTTTCGCAAACCTAATACCCTGCAAGCTGCCCGTACATTTTCTGACCCGCCGTTAAATTGCCTAGGCCTAACAAAGCTGGGGCAGCAGTTGGTGCTCGCACAAGACACTAGCAAATTGATTTGCGCCGATACAGTGCTTAACGAGGGCAGCTATACACTGGGGGTTCGGCCCTATCAGCTATCTGAAACTAAACGTAGTGATGACGATATCGAGTTTGCTGGCCTTGTAAGTGTTACTGAGCTATCAGGTTCAGAAAGCTTTATCCATTTTTCCTGTAGCGGTGAACCTTGGGTTGCCCTGCTCCATGGCATATCCGAGCATAAAGCGGGAGATGAGGTACGTTTTTTTGTAAGCCGGCAGAATTGCTTTTGGTTTGATGAGCAAGGCGCACTGGTAGCAACGAGGGACGAATTACAAAATGGCTAGCATAGAGCTCAGGAGCATCGCTCATCAATATACGGTAAATGGAAAAAAGACCGCTGCCTACGCCTTGAACCCCTTGAACGAGGTTTGGGCGGATGGGGGTGCCTATGCGTTGCTTGGGCCATCTGGCTGCGGAAAAACAACACTGTTGAATATCATTTCAGGCTTGCTGCAGCCCAGTGAAGGGCGAGTTTTATTTGACGGCGTTGATGTTACAGATTTGAGCCCGGAGCAGCGTAATATTGCTCAGGTGTTTCAGTTTCCTGTGGTCTACGACACGCTTACTGTTGCTGAGAACTTGGCGTTCCCACTGCGCAACCGGAAGTTACCTCGAGAGCAAATCGCGTCCAGAGTAGCGCAAGTTCTTTCCTTATTAGGGCTTAATGATAGGGGCCATGAGAAAGCCCACAGTCTGAGCGCTGACGATAAGCAAAAAATCTCGTTAGGCAGAGGTTTAGTGCGCACAGATGTTAGGGCCATTCTGTTTGATGAGCCGCTTACGGTTATCGATCCTCATTTGAAGTGGCAATTGCGCACAGAGCTCAAGAAAATCCATCAAGAATTCCAGCATACCATGATCTACGTGACTCATGATCAAACCGAAGCCCTGACTTTTGCAGACAAAGTTATCGTGATGTTTGAGGGCGCAGTAGTTCAAATTGGCACGCCACAAGAACTTTTCGAAAAGCCTGCCCATGAGTTTGTGGGTCAATTTATCGGATCCCCTGGCATGAATTTTATCGCTGCTAGAATTGATGGGACGACTATTAGTGTGGGCGGTAGAAAGTGGCCTCTATCCCTTGAAACTGCAGGTCTGAGTGGGGATGTGAAAATTGGCATACGGCCTGAATATATCTCACTGTCAGCAACAGAGGGCATTGATGTCAACGTCTTAAAAATAGAAGATGTTGGTAAGCATCAGATCGTTCGCTGTGATTACTTGGGAGAAAATATTAATGTCATCGTCCCAGAAAAAAGCCCAGTGCCTGAAACTGTTAAACTGATCTTCGATCAGAGCAAAATAAATTTGTATCAAGATTCGCTTCTGGTGGCAGCCAATACATGAAGACTCAAAATAACAAAGCATGGTTGCTTGTACTGCCGGTACTAGTGCTGGTTGCGATTAGTGCAATAATTCCATTGATGACTGTAGTCAATTACTCGGTGCAAGATTCGTTTGGAAATAATGAATTTTTTTGGGTGGGCACTGAATGGTTTGAAGAAGTACTCAGTTCAGAGCGATTCGCCAATGCCCTACAGCGAACGCTGCTGTTTTCCGCCCTTATTCTCGCTATTGAAATCCCCCTCGGTATCGCAATCGCTTTAACGATGCCCAAACGTGGCATCGCTGTTTCTTTCTGTTTGGTGCTGATGGCCCTGCCTCTTCTAATCCCATGGAACGTAGTAGGTACTATCTGGCAAGTGTTTGGGCGGGTTGATATTGGTCTGCTGGGTGTAGGTTTAGCCAAGTTAGGTGTCGACTACAATTACACGCAAAACGTTGTGGACGCTTGGGTGACGCTTATTGTAATGGATGTTTGGCATTGGACAAGCCTCGTTGTGCTTTTGTGTTATTCAGGCTTAGTGTCAATCCCGGAGGTTTATTATCAAGCGGCACGTATTGATGGTGCTTCTAAGTGGTCTATCTTTCGTTACATTCAGTTGCCAAAAATTAAACGGGTTTTGCTGATAGCGGTGCTGTTGAGGTTCATGGATTCGTTCATGATTTACACAGAGCCATTTGTTGTCACAGGTGGTGGTCCAGGCAACGCAACAACCTTTTTGTCAATTGACCTAGTACAAATGGCAGTGGGGCAGTTTGATTTGGGTCCAGCTGCGGCCATGTCATTGGTCTATTTCCTAATTATCTTGTTGTTGTGCTGGGTTTTTTATACGGTCATGACTAGCTTTGATGAGAAAGAGCTAAAGACTAAATCAGGGGGTTCTAATGCAGGCTAAGCTCAGCAGAGGCAAGAAAATAACCCTCATTACCTACATCACATTTCTGCTACTGCCAATTTATTGGTTGCTCAATATGAGCTTTAAAACCAATCAAGAAATTTTGTCGACCTTTAGTTTGTGGCCACAAAACTTCACCTTTGAAAACTATATAACTATTTTCACAGACCCAAGTTGGTATTCCGGCTACTTTAATTCCATGACCTATGTGCTGATGAATACCGTTATCGCTTTGGCGGTTGCCTTGCCCGCAGCTTATGCGTTTTCGCGTTATCGGTTTTTAGGTGATAAACACTTATTCTTTTGGCTGCTAACGAACAGAATGGCGCCTCCTGCGGTTTTCGTACTGCCGTTTTTTCAGCTTTACTCGGCTTTTGGGTTAATCGATACACATATAGCAGTAGCCTTGGCCCATTGTTTGTTTAATGTGCCCTTAGCCGTGTGGATTTTGGAAGGTTTTATGTCGTCTATTCCCAAGGAGATAGATGAGACGGCCTATATTGATGGCTACTCGTTTCCTCGCTTCTTTGTCAAAATATTTTCACCCATGATTGCGTCTGGAATTGGTGTGGCGGCATTTTTCTGTTTCATGTTTTCGTGGGTAGAACTTCTAATCGCAAGAACCCTAACCGTCACCGACGCAAAACCTATTAGTGCGGTGATGACCCGCACGGTCTCAGCATCAGGGTTGGACTGGGGGGTTCTTGCGGCAGCGGGAATACTGACTATCATCCCTGGAGCGCTGGTAATCTATTTTGTTCGCCATCATATCGCCAAGGGATTCGCTCTCGGCAGAGTCTAAATGGCTTCTGCCTTCGCCCCAAATAGGCTATCTTCTGAGTTTTAGTCCATCGGTGCATACGTTGTATGCCAGTCACAAAACTCGGGAACGATTATGCTCTATTTACGCTTACTCCGTGATTCCGCAATCTACATAGCACTGACGTTACTCGTCGGCACCAATGCAAGCGCGCAAACAAGTGTCTATCCCGCCGCACGCAGCGGCGGTAACTACATGCATAATTTTTATTTTCCTCCCGCCCCTAGCTCTACTCCTTGGGCCCCTGCCTGGTCGCCCGATAGTCAGTGGCTTGCAGTTGCAATGCAAGGATCCATTTGGAAAGTGTCACCGGCCACCGGTGTGGCGATTGAGTTGACCTATTCCAGGGCCTACCACTCCTCGCCAGACTGGTCGCCAGATGGCAAATGGATCATATATACCGCCGATCATCAGCAGCAGCGAATCCAACTAGAAATTCTTAATACTGAAACCGGTGAGGTAAACGAGTTAACAAGCGATCAAGCAATCTATACAGACCCAGTGTTTTCACCAGATGGGTCCAAAATTGCTTACGTTTCGACTAACCCGTCTGGCTACTTTAACCTGTATGTCAGATCCATCGAAAATGGGCAATGGGCTGGTGAGCCTATCCCCGTTAGCCGTGACAACGATTTTGGCCGCAGCAGACTCTATTTTGGCAACTGGGACATGCACATCACTCCGAGCTGGTTTCCTAACGGCGATGAATTGCTCTTGGTCTCCAATCGAGATGTGCCGTTGGGCTCAGGCAATGTGCTGCGAGTCCCTGCGATCGAAGACGGTATTTCTCAAGCAGTTGCCGTTCTCAATGAGCAAACACTTTACCGGACTCGACCGGATGTCTCTATCGATGGTCGGCGCTTTGTATACACATCAACCAGCGGGGCAGCGGATCAATTCAATAATTTGTATGTTCAGCCAACGGTTGGTGGTGAACCCTATAAGCTCACATTTTTTGAGCATGATGCGTTTCATCCACGCTGGTCTCCTGACGGAGAGCACATCGCTTTTATCTCAAATGAGCAGGGTCTTTCCCAGTTGATGCTACTTGAAACTTATGGAGGTAAATTAACCGAAGTTGTTATTAAGCAGCAGCGTTACAAGCGCCCGATGGGCACATTGAAGGTGAAGGTGGTTGAGCAAGGCTATGGTGCTATTACACCGAATCGTGTTCATCTAACTGCGAGCGATCAAAAGTTTTATGTGCCTAATGACGCCTATGCTCGCTCATCCGGGCAGAACGATTTGATTTTTCATAACCGAGGGGAGTTTGAGCTTAAGCTGCCTTTGGGTGAAACTCGTTTAACCGTTGTTAAGGGTTTCGAGTTTTTTCCGCAAACCGTGGATGTTGAAATTACTGAAGGTGAAGTGACTTTTCTCACTGTTGAGTTAGAGCGTCTTGCGGATATGGGCGCGAAAGGTTGGTATAGCGCGTCAACCCATGTGCATGCCAACTACGGGGGAAATCTCCACAATACTTTAGAAAACCTGATGATGATGTCCCGCGCCGAAGATCAGGATTTGGTGTTGGAGCAAGTTGCAAATAAGGATAATCGTATTTTGGATTATCAATTTTTTGTGCCCGGTGGCGGCGCTCATCCTATCTCGGAACCCGATCAGATTGTAGTAGTGGGCCAAGAATATCGGCCGCCATTTTATGGTCACGTTTTTATGTTTGGGTTGAAGGAGCATTTAATATCTCCTTTCGTTACCGGTTATGAAGGAACAGCGATAGAGAGCCTTTATCCTAGTAACACTGATATGTTTTTGAAAGCTAAAGCTCAAGGCGCTGTTGTCGGTTATGTTCACCCCTTTGGCGGGGAGCTAGATCCGCTGTTGGGCAATTTGGGTGGTGGTAAAGGTTTTATGGTAGATGCCGCATTAGAAACAACCGATGCGCTAGAGTGGTCCGATGCAAGCACCGCAGGTTTCTATCCGCTTTATTCTGTATGGAACAATGGGTTAAAAATTACCGCCACTGGAGGCGAAGATTCGATTAGCTCGCTGCATAGCAGTAAGTTGGTTGGCTCATTCAGAACCTATGTCTATACAGGCAATCAGGGTCTAAACATGGAGGCTTGGTTTGAAAATTTGAAAAATGGTAGGGCGTTCGTCAGCTCCGGCCCGCTTCTGGAAATGGAGATCAACGGCCAGCTGCCAGGCGATACAATACAATTACCAGCCTCAGGTGGCACTGTAGATTTAGTTGGCCGGCTAAGATCAGTAACGCCTTTAAAAGACGTTGCCTTAGTGTGTAATGGTCAAGAGATAGAACGATTTCCACTTAGGCGAAACACGGGTAATTTGGACATTAAAGCGTCGTTCCCCATAAATCGCAGTGGCTGGTGTCATTTGCGTACCGAGGGTGAGCCCGAGTTTCGTTATCCGATGGATATGGCCTACGTCCAAGCATTTACTAACCCTATTTGGATAGAAGTGGGGGGGCAGCCAGTTCGCAGTGCCGAGGCAGCGAGTTATGGCATACGTTGGATTGATAAATTGCAAGAGCTAGCTGAGGCATGGCCTGGCTGGCGCTCCGAATCAGAACAGGCTCATGTGTTTGGTCAGTTTGAGCAAGCCCGAGAAGTGTATCGGAAATTTATGCAGCCCTAATTATTGCTGCTTTTTAGCAGTCCAAAGCCTACTGCTGCCAGTATTATTGAGATCACTATATTCAAGTAATTAAAAAAGGCATAGGGCGCGTAGTCCACTACGGCAACTCCAAGAGTTGCTGAATAGAATGCGCCTGCCGTTGTCCAGGGAATTAAAGCCGTGGTCATGGTGGCGCCTTCTTCCACTGAGCGTGATAGCACCGCTTTATCAAGCCGTTTCTCAACGTACTTGGCTTTGAACAATTGGCAATTCAATATGATGGAGATGTACGCTTCTCCCATAGCTAGATTACCCAAAAAACTTGTGCCTATTGTTGTAGCTATCAGAGCAGGAATGCTCGATACCCGCGCAATGATCCCTGCCAGCAATTGAATTAGTATGCCTGAGCCATGGAGAATGCCACCGAGCGCAATAGCCATGAGTGCCAAAATCAGCGTCCAACTCATTGAGCTAATTCCGCCCCTTCCCAATAGACTGTCAATACTTGCAATACCGGTTTGTCCTGGAGTGTTTAGCCATAGCGCGTTCAGAAGATGGGCAACCGAGTCCCCTTGGTAGGCCCACGCAACTACCAAAGCTGTCGTTATGCTCGCCACCATAGCTACTTCCGGCGCCGCTCTTCTAATGCTAAGAACGCTCAACACTAATAGCGGCAGAAGGGTGAATACAGGATTCAGCCCATAAGTGTCAGATAACGCGGTTTGAATGTTATTAATTGTGGCATTAGCAATGTCTTGGTCTGAATACGTAAGGCCTAAAAGCAAAAAGATAAAAAAAGTAAGGGTGAAGCTAGGGGCTGTGGTGAACACCATGGCGTAAATATGGCGATACAAAGAGGTTTCTGCGCTCATTGCGGCGAGATTAGTGGTGTCTGATATTGGTGACATTTTGTCGCCAAACGTTGCTCCGCAGACAATCATCCCCGCAACTAGTGGGCTTGGTATTTCCATGGCGGAGCCGATACCCATGAACACCACACCTAAGGTTCCAACCGTTCCCCATGAGGTGCCGGTGGCGAGAGACATGAAGGCGCAAAGTACCATGCCAACGCAGAGAAACAGGCTAGGGCTAAGCCAGTCTAGCCCAAAACTAATTAACGCGGCGATAGTGCCACTGTGCATAAAGCTGGAAATAACCATACCAATCAAGATGAAAATGTAGATTGCGGGTAAGGCTTGTTCAAGCGCTGCTGTCATTAGGGCTCTAATTTGAGCGAATGTGTAGCCTAGCCAAGTAGCGTGCAGTGTCGCCCAAATTAGACAGATAAACATTAGGCTATGTAGGCTTGCTTCAAGCCAGTACAAACCGCCGGCAATAATGACAATAATGCTGCTAAAGCACAGCAAAGCTTGGTTAAAGCTCGGGGGGCGCTGCAGAGGTTTGGGTAGGTCAGTCATGAAATGGCAGCATATAAACAATTGGGGTGCGTGTAAAATTTTGCTAAGCTCGTGAATTGTTTAAGTTACGAGCTAAGGTGGATTATGGATCTTTCATGGATGGCGTGGACGGAGCCGACGGCACTGTTTTTCAGCACCATAGCCGGATTGGTTCTGCTTATGTCAATTTGGGAGTATTTTAGTCCGGGGGGAGGTCCTCGGGTTGGAATTCTTCGCTTCGAAACAACCCGTGGAGATCGACTTTTTATCTCACTGCTTGGCAGCGCGTTTATTTGCCTAGCTTGGTTAGGGCTAGCCGCTGCAAGTTTGTGGTGGGGCTTGGGTTTAAGTCTAGTATTTGGGCTGTTGGTTTTTTGCTTGGTGTAAAAAAAGAATTTTAATCTAGCATGGGATTCATGCGTGGATGTGGGAGAAGTATATGATAAAAAATAGAAAGGGTTGGAAACTAACTGCGTTAGCTGCCGCCATAGCATTCGCAAGCAATGCCTTTGCCAACTTGGAGCAAGCGCAGCAATGGTTGTCTGAGTTTCAACCATCAACACTCAGTGAGCAAGAGCAACTGGACGAATTGGCTTGGTTTATCGAAGCGGCTAAGCCTTTTGCTGGAATGTCTATCAAGGTTGTCTCTGAAACCATTACAACCCATGAGTATGAAGCGCAAACCTTAGCAAGGGCGTTTAGCGAAATAACGGGTATTCAAGTTACTCATGATTTGATTGGAGAAGGGGATGTAGTTGAGAAACTTCAGACTCAGATGCAGTCAGGTGAAAATATTTACGACGCCTATGTTAATGACTCGGATTTAATAGGCACTCATTTCCGGTATCAACAGGTGCGTAATCTCACTGATTGGATGGCAGGGGAAGGTGCATCGGTTACCTCTCCTACGCTAGATCTAGACGATTTCATTGGGCTTTCATTTACGACAGGGCCTGACGGCAAGGTATATCAATTACCGAGTCAGCAGTTTGCAAATTTGTACTGGTTTCGTTACGACTGGTTCACAGACCCAGAACTAAAGCAGCGGTTTCAAGCGAAGTATGGCTACGAGCTTGGGGTGCCGGTCAATTGGTCAGCTTACGAAGATATTGCCGATTTTTTTACCAACGAAGTGGGTGAGATTAACGGTCAAAAAGTCTACGGACATATGGATTACGGTAAAAAGGATCCCTCTTTAGGCTGGCGATTTACCGATGCATGGTTGTCCATGGCAGGAGCGGGTGATGCCGGAATCCCTAACGGCTTGCCCGTAGATGAATGGGGTATTCGCGTCGAGGGCTGCAGTCCTGTGGGCTCAACCGTAGAGCGAGGCGGGGCAACAGATGGTCCAGCAGCTGTCTACTCGGTGACTAAATATATCGACTGGTTGCAAAACTATGCACCACCGGAAGCAGCAGGTATGGTTTTCAGTGAAGCAGGGCCAGTTCCGGCACAAGGGAATATCGCCCAGCAAATTTTTTGGTACACCACCTTTACCGCAGATATGGTGAAGCCAGGATTGCCTGTAATGAATGAGGATGGAACTCCTAAATGGCGTATGGCTCCATCGCCTCACGGCGCTTATTGGGAGGAAGGACAAAAACTTGGTTATCAAGACACGGGTTCTTGGACTCTAATGAAATCCACACCAACAGACCGCGCCCAAGCGGCGTGGCTATATGCTCAGTTCGTCACGTCAAAAACGGTATCACTGAAAAAAAGTCATGTTGGCTTAACGATTATTCGTGACTCAGATATTCGTCATGAAAGTTTTACAGAGCGGGCCAGTGAACTTGGAGGCTTGGTGGAGTTTTATCGATCTCCAGCGCGGGTGCAATGGACGCCAACTGGCACCAATGTGCCAGATTACCCAAGGCTGGCTCAGCTTTGGTGGCAAAATATTGGAGACGCAGCTTCGGGTGCTAAGACTCCTCAAGAGGCAATGACGTCTCTTGCAGTCGCACAAGAGCGCCTGATGCAACGTTTAGAGCGAGCAGGTGTGTTGGGGGAATGTGGTCCAAAACTGAATGAACCGCAAACGCGCGAGTATTGGTTTGCGCAACCAGGCGCGCCGAAAGAGCCATTAGCGAATGAAAAGCCTAGACCAATAACGGTTGACTACGACGAGTTAGTGCGGAGCTGGCAATAGGCTCAGGGTATAGCAATCCTATCGTCATGTTTCGGTAGATAAGGAGTTTGAAGATGGAAAAGCAGCATAGGTCTTCGCTTATTGCAAGAATGGTGATCCTTGGTGCCAGTTGTTTGATCGGCATTGCTGCTTTTGCTGCGGTACCAGAATTTACGCTGGTCGGTCCTATTGCCGCCGAAGCCCCTGGTCACTCTTCCAAGAATTTCATCTACAGCGCTTCAGCGATAGAGTTAAGGTCCCGCGGTTACACGGAAGAAGAGTATTTTATAACAGGGACGGCAAATCGTTACTCGACTGTGGAGATGGAAAACGCTCAAGTAGTAGATTCCGGGCACAGATACCGCACTCGATTGGTGGTTCGACGTCCAACCAACCCAGCAGATTTCAACGGGGTTGTAGTAGTGGAATGGATAAATGTAACAGGTGGCCCCGATAAAGATATTGATTGGTGGCAGTCTGGTGGACACTTTATAAGAAACGGTTACGCTTATGTTTTTGTCTCAGCCCAGCAAATGGGTATCGACACAATGAAGCAAGCGAGTCCAGATCGGTATGAAAGTTTGGATATTACCCACGACGGCATGTTAGAGCGAGACGAGTCGTCTTATGATATTTTTTCAGCTGTCGGTAAAGCTATTAATCGTGTATCGGAACCGCAAGCCATCAGCGAGCCAGATATCTTAGGAGGATTAAAGGCTGAAATTATTCTAGCCACAGGGCACTCTCAGTCGGCTTCGCGACTTGCAACCTATCTTAATAATATTCATCCATTAGAACCCATATACGATGGTGTCATGGTACATGGGGGTGGCGGCCGGATTAGAGACGATGGCGAAGTCAAGATTTTTAAGATTATGGCTGAGACAGACATGCCGCGCCGAGCGGCTGAGCCTCAACCCAATACAGAGGCGTTTAGGCAGTGGGAAGTAGCTGGGTCTTCACACGTTGATGTGCCTTTCGAAATCGAATACGCCAAAGTTCGCAATCTCGCGGCGGGTTTACCTATTGAGGGTGTGTCTCCCCGTGACTCAGGCTGTGAGTTACCGGCCTATAGCCGTGTGCCTTTTCGGGATGTTATGAATGCAGCGTTTGAACATTTAGTGGCTTGGGTGCGCGATGGAACTGCTCCGCCAATTGCGCAACCGCTAACGGTAAAACGCATGATGCCAGAGTTAGAGTTTGCACGAGACCAGTATGGCAATGTCTTGGGTGGAATTCAGCTCGCTGCCCATGCAGTTCCAACTGCCACAAATACCGGAATGAACACCGGAGCTAATCGCTTTTGTTTCTTATATGGCTCCCATCAGCCGTTTGATGAGGAGTTGCTCAAAAGCCTCTACCCATCGGTAGGCGACTATGCAGAAAAGGTAAAGCGCGTGGCTGAACAAAATCTGGCGGATGGATTTATTTTACCTGAGGCTGCGCAAGAGACTATTAAGGCGGCGCAAAACGGCTATTGAATGGTTTCTAAAGAATAAAACCGTGAGCATTATTTTATTTGAAGCGATTGGCAAGGGCAGCACAACGCGCTGACCAGATTGATTTAATTGCCTCTTTTTCCGGGTTCAGCGCAGGGTTTAAGGTCATCGTAAATTTCATCTTGGTTTTTTTGCCTTCGCTTTCGAAGCGTAGCTTTATCTCGCTGAGACGGTCCGCGCGTCCATCTTTTTTCCAGCTGAAGGTGAGCTGATCTGGAATTCGCAGTTCAAGATACTCCCCGGAGTATTCTATTTGCCTATCCTTCTTTTGCACTCGAAAGACGAAGCTGCCCCCTTTTCTTACCGTGTTATCGAGACTAATGATGCTCTCGCCGGCGATTTCTTTGTTGAACATCCAAGTGCCGATAAAAACAGGAATAAGCCATTGATCGAATACTTTTTGCGTACTCCCGTTGATGGTTTTGGTTATAGTAAACGAGGCTGGTTTCTCATTGCTCGAAGCTGACGATGTCGGTTCGCCGAACATTGAAAATTGTTCTGTTGTCATTTTATTCAGCACTCCCTAAGGGATTTGCAGGCATCAAATGTGCAGGAAGTGGTGCTCTGCGGGTTGCGTCTTTTTGACCATAATTGCTTGCCAAGTAGCTGAGAATTGAGTCTTCTTGTTCTTCTGACAATTCACCTAGACCTTGTGATTCCTGCATCCAAACTATTCGGCTTTTCCAAACGGCCCGATTGCCGGAATTCTGCACAATCATTTGCGCACTGTGACATTCGGTACACCTTGCTTTTACTTCAAGCCAGCCCTCACTAATTATTAGGCCAGTAGTGCTGTCTACGGGCAAAGCAGTTTGCGCGTAAAGCCCGTTCGCCATCAGGGCATTTAGGACGACAGTAAACATGAAACCTGCAACTAAGTGATTCGCCATAACCTTAAGCTCCTAAACAGCCTGCACCGCCACTCTATGGCAAGCATTATTCAGATAACCTCTGGGGTTCCAGCCGGGGACCACCATTGGTTGAGAGCGGCCACGATCATCCATGGCTCGCGCCCATATTTCATAGTATCCGGGTTCAGGAAATTGAACCCAAGATTGAAAGTTTTGCCAGGCGAGTCTGTTAACCGCAGGCTGTACCGCCGTAGGCAACCACGTGGCACCAAAATCGATAGAGATGAATACTCCACTGATTTGATTGTCCCCAGCCCAAGCGTGGCCGCGGATGGTGAGTCGCTCGCGGGAATCTAGTGTGATGCCGGACTCTGGAAATGTGATCAATGACTTGACCGGCATAGATTCTATGATTTCCATATCCTGATCTGCGACCACTGAACCTGGCGCTACAGGCATCTTCGGTACTGTGTAGGAAGGTGCTAGCATTTTTTCGCCGTCATGAATTTGATCACGAACAACTATTCGTTTTAGCCACTTACCAGAAACTGAACCGGGCCATCCGGCGCAAACAAGCCTGAGTGGATAGCCGTTTTGGAGTGGTATGTCCTCGCCATTCATTTGCCAAGCGATCATTGATTCTCGTTCCATGGCTTTTGCAATAGGAACACCTCGAGAAATTGGAATCAGATTAGGATCACCGCTTAAGTGACTATCTGCACCGTAGTAGCCGATGTACTGGGCGTCGCTGTTTACACCGCAGTAATTGAGAACATCGCGGAGCCTAACTCCGGTGAAGCTAGGGCAGCCTACAGCTCCGGTGGTCCACTGATTACCACTAGCAGCGGGTGAGAATTCGCTACGGCCGTTTCCGCCACATTCGATTTGCAACTGAGCGGTGACCGTCTCAAATCGTTGTTTAAGTTCGTCGATGGAAAAACTCACACTGTTGATACAGGACTCGCCGCCTATTTCTAATGTCCAGTTATTAACATCTACAGTGGTTGGTGGTAGGCCATTGTTGCGGATAAACATCCTGTGATTTGGCGTCACTTCATCATCAAGCAAGTGTGCCGGCGTCTCAGCATTAAGCGGTCTATCATTAAGCACAATTAGGCCGTCTTTTCCCTGGATGGTTGATGGTGCATTGGCTGCAGCAAACGCTGCTGGGATTAATCCAGCGGGCATATTCTTCGCAAAGGGAATACTCATGCCAATGGCGGAACCCATTGTGTAGAGGGCGCTTTTAGTCAGAAACCCACGCCGTGAAAGACCTGCTTGTCGGCCCCACAAAATCTTATCTGCGGCCACAGGGTCTTTTGCATACAGGCTACTGAGGCTAGGCCGTGACTTTTCTTTCATAGCATGTTCCTGTGATTTTTGACTTTATAATTGACTTTGTGTTGGGCGAGAATGATAGCATTTGGATAGTTTTTTGAGATTAGCAAATCTACCGAAATATATCCAAATCTGAGTGGTGTCTGTCGCTCAATACGTTACAAAGGTTTAATTAGTTTCAACAAAAATCTATCAGTAGTGCGGTTCAAACGCGGATCAAAAATGCTTCTGCTGTGATCGTCCGAGCTAACGCGCAATAACTGGCTCTGCTCCACCCGAAAGCCTGCCTGTTCTGCCACAGTGATTGCTAAATCAATCTCGAGGCGATGTAAGTCGTGGTTGTTGAACTGCGACATGCCCACATGATCAGTAATTCCAATGACCCCACCTGGTTTTAAAAGCGCATAAAGAGTTTCTAACATTTCTAACGCCCGCTGAGGGTTGGGGTTGTAGTAATCATGAAGTGTTTGCGCGACTATAATCAGGTCAAGCGATTCTCTAGCGATATCTATCTCATCTAGAGGCGCTATTATCTGACGCACATTAGTAAGCTTGCCTTTGGCTATCTTTTGGTCAAGCGCTTCACCTTGAGTGATTGCTTGCCGGTCTTCAATAAAGCGGCGACCCCGTTCGGTATTTTGCGCAAACACAGTTCCGTCTGGACCAACTGCTTTGGAAAGAACGAACGTGTAGTAACCGCCAGCAGCATACAAGTCTAATACAGTCATACCCGTTGATAGACCCAAAAATTCCAACACTTCAATGGGCTTTCGTGCCTCATCGCGCACATAGTCCGTAACTTCTCGATCGGGGCCTGAAATGGCGCGCCTAATGGCTTCCTTGTCGAAACCCTGAGCAGGCGCTATGGCTGATACAGTCAAGCATGCGCTTAGGCTGATCCAGGTATAAATAGACTTGCTGGCTTTTGCCTTAGCCGACCCTTTAGAGTAAGCCGCCGAGTGTGCGCTGTGCTGACGTTGTTTACTCATGCTGGCAAGCCAACTCCACGAGCCATGAGAAATGCCAGAAGCGGCAGAATGAGCAATAGTGCCAGCTCCAACTTCAATAAGACTGCAACACCCCGAGGTACGGGAATCTCTATCAAATCTGTAGCTCGATGTTTGTGGAAAAACCAAGCCGGATAGAGAGCAATGGCCACAAGTAGGACAAAGAGACCAATTTTGGCGTGGAATAATGGGTTTGCTGAATAAAAATCGGCGGGCTTACCAACCCCGAACCACAAGCCTAGTCCTAACACTAAAGTCAGCAAGGCAGCAAGGCCTGCGACTCTATCTATAGTCGCGAGGTTGTGAGCATCTTCGGTGCTGAGTGTGGGTTTGAGCGCAATGTTTTCCACCACCACGGCGCCTGCTAATCCTAACACTGCGCCAAGGTGAAGAAGTCTAATAATTATATAAGCCATAGCTAATGGTACTGCAAAAAGGTCCATTGAGCGTAATTTACTGCGAGGCTCGTTAGTTTCCTGTTATGCTCGCTCGCTAAAGGCAATAAAACCTTAGTAAAAACAAAAGACTAAAAAATAAACTAAGATCCCAATGTGGACACGGAGCCGCTATGACAACTAATGCAATTGAGCCAGTCGACGAAGGCCACTTGAAAGCCAGTATGCGCAAGGTGGCGATGACCGCGTTAGCTGGAACCAGCATCGAATGGTATGACTTTTTCTTGTATGCCACGGCAGCGGCATTGGTGTTTCCTGCTGCATTTTTTCCCGAAAGCACGCCTACCATAGGACTGATTCTATCCTTCGGAACGTTTGCTTTCGGTTTTATAGCGCGCCCCTTAGGAGGCATCATTTTTGGTCACTGGGGTGACAGGGTAGGGCGAAAAAAAACACTGGTGATTGCTCTGGTCATGATGGGCGTAGCTTCGACTTTGATTGGTTTGTTACCCACATACGGCACTATCGGAATTGCCGCTCCAATTTTGCTGAGCGTGTTGCGTTTCGCGCAAGGACTCGCAATCGGTGGACAATGGGGTGGAGCGATGCTTTTGGTCACAGAAAGTGCCCCTCATGATCAGCGCGGTTACTACGGAGCATTTGCACAAGCAGGCGCGCCAGTCGGAGTAATTCTTGCGAATCTCGCATTTATTATTATCTCCTCTAGCGTGTCGGATGAGTTTTTTATGGAGTGGGGCTGGAGAATCCCATTCATTGCCAGTATTGCTCTGATTGGCATTAGCATGTACGTCCAGTTACATATGGAAGACACTGCTGCGTTTAAAGAATTAGAAGCGCTTAAGAATCAGCGGCAAGCCGAGGCGGTAACGAAGCCTGTGCAGCGCTCTCCGGTGTTGGAGGCGCTAGTTAAATACCCTAAGAGAATTGCCTTGGCTGCGGGGGCGTTCCTATCTATTCAAGTGACGTTCTATATCTTAATAGGTTTTGTCCTGGCCTATGGCGGTGATCCGAGTGGCGCAGCTATGTCTCGAGACAGCATGTTATTTGCAGTACTGATAGCCTCAGCGATTCAAGTACCCACACAATTCTGGGCCGCGTCATACTCTGATCGAAACGGGCGCAAGGGCATTTTTATGATTGGCGCTGTGTTAACAGGCATATGGGCCTTTGCGTTGTTTCCCTTAATTGATACGGGTAATTTCTTCCTTATCGTGCTGGGTATCGGCGGTGGTTTAATCTTCCTTGGTATGATGTATGGCCCCCAAGCGGCTTTCTTTACTGAGCTGTTTAGCACTGAGGTTCGCTATTCTGGCGCGTCATTGGGCTACCAGATAGGTGCTATTCTCGGTGGTGCATTTGCGCCAACTATCGCCACGCTGCTTTGGAAGGAATACGATATTGTTTGGGTGTCGGTCTATATAGCAATCGCATCATTCTTATCGTTGCTTTCTGTGGTGATGTTGACGGAAACCTATAAGAGCAGTCTTAACGACACGGTCTAAGCAGGGATAACAATTAGGCCAGCATAAGCTGGCCTAATTGTTAATTCAGCAGTTCTCACTTGTTAGCGATTAAATGGATTACTTGCGAATCCAATTGCCGGCGGAATCTTGAATGAAGTGCCCTGGCTGCGTTGCCTCTACAGCTTTCTCATAAGCGAGAGCCGCAACTTGACGCACCTCGATGCCATTTTGCTGGGCAATCTGTTGATAGCGCTCTCGCCGCTGGGCATTAATATTGGCAACCAGCGCCCGAATTTCCGCAGACACTGCGGATGTCACCAGACCTAGATATCCATCGCGCTGTTCGCCTATTAGTCCTTGTTCTTTCGCGTCTTGCAGAGTTTGTGCAAACACTGGCTGCAGCAGGAAAAGCGAGCCCAGCAGTGAAGCAATAAAAAACGTTCGTCTTTTCATCGGGTAAGGCCTCTAAAATAAACCGCTGTCGGCGGCAAAAATATCATCTAACTGCTGTTCCACTTTGACTCTTATTTCATGCTCAATTCGCACGTTTAAGTTTATCGTAATGGGCTCGTTAGGAACGGCAACCTGCACTGTCGGTGTACAGGCTGTGATGGCAATGCTGGCGAGGCAAAGAAGTATAGTTGTTCGTTTCAAGTGACTGCTCCTAGTGGGGTTACAAGCAAGATTAGTGTATCCAGATTAACCCTCGCTGAATATTGTTTTCCGAGTTTCGCGCTATTTATCTTCGAGCATTACTACCCGCTTAGTTACTGCGGCGGGCTGTTGAATTGCTTATTGATTTGGCTCTTGCAAAGACTGACCTCCTCATCGGCGTCGGGGCATATTTCGTTCTAGCACGTCAGTAATCGAGCGACTGGCGCGAAGGCTTTCCAGCATGTCGGGAATGTTATTTACAATGTTCAAGTTTAGATTGATTGCTTGGCCACCTTGCATGTCTGGGTTGCCGCCTCGCAGTTGAACATTCATGTTGAGGTCACCCACCTCATCGTAAAATAATTCTGAATCAAGAGATCGAAACTGATAATTCGACAAAGCGTCGTTCACCAACTTTATACTGGGGTTTGTTGAGGGTGACAGTGGCGAATAGCGTATGCTGCCGCCGGGATTGAGCGCGCTTACTAACCCTTGCTCCATAATGACTGTGCCGTTTCTCACGGCAATGGGCAGATAGCCGCTGACAAATCCCTGAACTTGCAGTTCTGGATAATCGGCAAGGGCTGTGACTTGATTAAGATCTATGTCACTGATGACAACCGTCAAAGCGGTGTCACTACTGAGTTCCGTAAACTTGGCCTCGGGGATCGAGATGTTGCCGCCAAGCAAATTGCCACCCAATTGGTAGACAGCCAATGCTCCGTCATTGCTGTCAAATTCATAGTTCCAGTTGATATCGCGAATGGGTAATCCTAACTCTAGGAGATCAATTGTAACCGATTGATAGCCTGAAGATTCTAATCCCATTGGTGACGTGAAGTTTGCAGTTAAGTGTGTTGTGAGGCCCACAAAGAGAGAATCTTGATAATTGCCCGCGACTTTATCAGCCGAAATTTTGAGCGGGCCGCTTAGCTCAAGGCTGCCCTGATTCAAACGCCATACAAGCTGCGCTTCCCCTGTTAGAGTCCCTGCTACAAGCTCGAATTCAGATTCGGTTCCGATCAAATAGGAAGTCAGAGGCTTGCTCTGACTTATGGCAAGCTTATCCATTTGCAGAGAAATGTTGCCATAGCTAGCGTCTAGGCTTGTGGTAAATTGTGCAGTGGCGTTTAGATCCGTTTGCACGCTTCCTGTTATGGTCCCAGTGAGGGTGTTGCCATCAACACTTAGCTGGCCACTAAGTTGTGGTTGATTTAATCCAATTGCGCCGTAGCTGAGTTGCCAAGGGTTTAGTAGAAATTGAGCCTTTGCTGCCAACGGTTGATCGTCACTGAGAATAGCCTCCCATTGAGCTAGCTGTGCGTTAAGGTCTGAGCTAACTTCGCCATAAACCCCACCCTGGAGTTGAACTTCGCTATCTTCGCCCGCGATGCGAATAAAAGAGGGATCAATGCGAGTAGCAATATCACCTCGAAATCTGAGGCTTGGTGCGGACCATTCAGGTGAATTAATATCCTGCATCTGCAGCTTAAGCGCTAACAAGGATTCGCACTGAAAAATTGCCTCACAAGTCAGAACAGGAGGTTCGATCTCTACTGTAGAGCTGAAAGACAGTTGCTCCATCTGCCCTTGAATTGACATTTCTATTTTGCTCAAGGCACCAGTGATTCCACCTTGAGAATTTGCGCCTTTAACTGTTGCTGAAATCGGCAGAGTTGTATTGAGTACGGCAAAGTCTTGGTTGCTCTGATAAGTGGTGCTGAGCAGATTGTTGCTGCTAGTTATTAACAGTTCTAACTGCGTAAGTGCTGACGGTGATTCTAGCAAATTCAATTGCAGGGTTGTTTGTAGAGTCAGGCGCTCTGTGTTGCTAGACAGCGTTGTAGGCAAGCCAAATTTTTGCCCTAAGCCAATCAGTGCTTGAAGCTGTATGTCTGCATCGGCAGTAATGTTGATCAGTTGCTCTTCGCTTTTTATTGACGCTTGGCCTAAAAATAAGGGCCGGGCATTTTCGCTAACAGTAATAGAAACTTCCAACGGTTCATCAGGCCTCAGGGAGCTTTCAAGTGTCACATTAAGTGAGGGTAGGCTAGCAGCGGAAAAACGGCCCTCTAGCAGCGGCGGAAATTGGGAATAACGAAACCTTCCAGATACTACTTCACTGCTTATTGCAGCAGTGATATCCGGAAAGTCTAAATTCTCTACAGGAGGGTTCAAGGCAAGGTTAAGCCATTCATCAAAAGACGTGAGCTCTGAAACGTCAGTAGTCTTGACCGGTAGGGTTATTGGTGGCACGAGCTCTTCGATTATGATTTTCTTAGCACTGACGCCGCTCAGCTTAGCAGCAAGTAAGCCGCTTAACTCATAATCTACCTGAATGTTTTCAAATGATGCTTTATACGCAGTAGTTGTCACAGTCGCAGCTGTGATTGATAGTCGATCAAGGCCAATAGTCGCGCCTTTGATGTTCGTGATTTTTAAATCTTCACTATTGAAAAACTGCTCGGCGGCGAAGTTAAGGGTCGCAGCCGGTCGAACATTCACCACAACTAGCGCAGTGACTACTAGCAACAACAAGGCCAAGCCTAAGTAAGTGACGAATTTTTTAAGACCCACATAAACCCCTAAAACGACTAACTGCAAAAGAGTGTGGCGCTGCAGACTTTGTAATACAAGACTATCTTCAACTCAATCTATAGCAAAGCTGCTTTTACAGGTTTCAAACCTTTAATGTCTAGAGGTGGGACAGCTAGGCTAAAGGCGTATTGTGTTTAGGAATTAAGCGTAGGGCAGATTGACGGGCACAAAAAAGCCCACCGAAGTGGGCTTTTTTAGTCTGCTTAACTTACAGTCTGTAAGTACCGCCGAGGAACATCATTCGACCACGAGGACTTGCCGGGAAGGCGTTCGTGGTGATGAATGGAGTTTCTTGAGTCACGTTGTTGATGCCACCAAATATCGTGAGCTGTTCATTCCAAAGATAGGTTGCATTCAAATCATGCAGCCATGTTTCTTTGATAAGGACAGATGGGCCATACAGTGCGTTGGCGGTTTCTACTTCAAGAACGTCTTCTAACATCTCGCCAAGGTACTGTGACTGCCAACCAACACTAAGATTGCCCCAATTCCAGCCTAGGAAAACATTACCAGCGATTTCTGGGCGGTTGATTTCAGTCAGCTCTGGGTTAACGTCGTTTAGATCGGTTGGGTTAGTGAAAAAGTTAATGTCGTTCACTTTGGTACCCGTCACATTGATTTCGAAATTATGCGAGCCAATATCAAATGTGTAGGCCGCAGAAATATCGTAACCGTCAGTTTGTAGCTGAGCGAAGTTAATGTCGGACGAACGGAGGAAATTGAATCCACCAAACTGAGGTGAGGTTGGATTCGTCTCGCGTCCAATCGATCCGCAGAATGCGGGGTTCAGCGAGGTTGCTTGGTAGCAGCCATCTACAATGTTTTGTCCGGTAACAGATTCAATCGCATCATCGATCTCAATATCCCAATAGTCAGCTGTCAGGCTGAAACCTTCCAAGAAACGTGGCTGCAATACAAAGCCATAGGTAACCGTTGTTGCGGTTTCTTCGGTTAGGTTAGGGTTGCCGCCTTGTAATCCGCCAAATGATGCTGAGAGTGGGTCTGTAAAGCTGTAAACACCGTTGGCATCAAACGGGTCCAATCCAAATGCTTGGAATGTTGCGACACAATTGCTCTGGGTGCTTGCAGCCAGGCTTGGATTATCGGCAGCGATGGCAGTGATCTGCGCAGCATCACAAGGATCATTTGGTCTAAAAGTAGTGCCTACCTGCGGGCCAAATAACTCTGTAATGTTTGGTGCACGCACCGCTTCAGAAATGCCACCACGGATTGTTAAGTCTTCAATAGGCGCCCAAATCAATCGAGTTTCCCAGGCAACCGCTTCGCCAATAGTTGAGTAGTCAGATCCGCGACCAGCTACATTCAAGGTGAGTTCTTCAAACCCAGTAACCTCATTAAGTAGTGGCAGAGATGCTTCTAAAAACACATCGGTAGTGTCGTATCGACCGGATTCATTGTTGTTGCCAAGCTGCGGTCTAAACACGAGGTTTGAGTTGCTTGAAACGTCTCGGATATTCGTGCCTGCTGGGAATGGAGCGCCGGCAGGAATGATGCCCAATTGGAATGGGTCAAAGGTTGCTGTTGACTCTTCTTCTCGGTACTCAATGCCTGTGGCAAATGCAACGGGACCACCAGGTAGCTCAAAGAAATCAGTCGTGTCGCCAGATAGTGTAGCTAAGAAAACTGTTTGTTCAATTTCCAGCTTGTCCCAAGTATTGGTCGTCACGAAATCAGCCGCAGCTTGAGTAACGCCAGGTTGACCTGCCCAAATGTTCAGCGGTACACACTGTCCATCGCCCGGAGTGAAAGAGTAATAACCTTCATCATTAGCCGGTATATCAAATGGGGTATCAACAATTGGGGTGGTTGGGTCAACTGTCGAACGGCAAGCTGGCTGGCCTGACGCATCAGTGGTGACATCAATTGCAGCTAAGAAGCGGTCATTGATGACAGAGCCAGTTCTGTTAATGTCTTGTTGGAAGTTGCCGTAGTTGAAGCTAAATTCATAAGTCCAACCGTTGTCTAGCTCGCCTTCTATGCCAGCGACGACTCTGTAAGTATCACGCTCGGTTTTACGAGTTGCATCAAACAGAATGGGGTCAATGGTGGTTGCGACGCCCCCTGTGGCATTGGCTACGTCTTGGATAAACGCAGGTAGAAACGGGTTGTCTGGCGCGCCGAATAATAGGTCCCAGAACGAGCTAGGACGGGACTCGGTGCTAGTGCCTTGGGTTACGTATTTAAGTTCACCAAACGCGGTTACTTGATCAGTCAGGTCGTAATGGCCTAAAAAGTTCGCAGTGATTCTTTGGTCAGGCAGTAAAATGTCAGACTTGTTGTTTGTGTTCTGAGTAAACGCATCGCCGCCAAATCCTTGGAAGCCAGAAGCGATCAAGCCTTCTCGTACTGGCGCGTAACTGCCGTTTTCGCCAATGGTCCAACATCCGCCAACAATACCGGAGATCGAGTTATAGCCTGTAAAGGAGTCCAGACAGTCTGGATTGCCATTACCATCAAGGTCGATGGCCACATCGCGGCCTTGGTCCACAAACGTGAACGGATTTGCTGGGATGATTTGACCGTAGCCGGAAGTAAATGGGAAAGTTCTAAATGGCAGCACGGCTCGTTGCGGTGCTGTGGCTGCTCTGTTGATTAGTGCAGTTTCCTCTGCAGTAAGACCCGGAGCCATGCCAAATTGAGCGGTATAGTCTGCAGCAAACGTTTCCGCTGTTGGTATTCGTTGACCGACAGGTATTAAACCGGTAGCCGCGAAATCATAATAACGGGCAAAGTTTGGCGTGTTGGCGCCGATTTCACCGGTTTGAAAGCGTAACGCTGGGTTTACCCAGTTGCCACCCGAGCCAATGCGAGTGCCGTCTGCGCGGTCCGCAACCTTAAGTCCTTCATCGTTTCGAACATCAAGAGCTGCGGTAAAGTTACCACGGCCATCAGCAAAATTGCGACCGAATAGGACAGACAGCGAGCTTTGCTCAGCATCGGCGTATTCAGACATGCCAAAATTGCCGCCAATTTCTAAGCCTTCAAAGTCGTCTTTGAGAATAAAGTTAACCACACCGGTAACCGCATCAGCTCCGTAGACCGCAGATGCGCCCCCGGTTAACACTTCAACGCGCTCCACCAGACCCTGCGGTATAGAGCCGATATCTACAGCACCAGTACCCTGAACACCGCCAACATGGCGACGCCCGTCAACCAGAACCAAGGTGCGCTCCGCCCCGAGGCCTCTCAGGTTTAGCACGTTTGCGCCATCAGAAAATTGAGCGTCCGCATCGATTGACTGCTCAGATGTCACCGATTGCAGTAAAGAAGGGATGTCATTGACCACATCGGTCAGTGAGAACTCGCCAGACGAGCGGATGTCTTCAGCGCTGACGGATTGCACAGGTGATACGCCAGTCAGGTTCGCGTCTCGGGAGATTCGCGAACCGGTTACTACAACTTCTTCGATTAAATCATCGCTTTGAGCGACAACGAAGCCTGATAGCGGGAGCGTACTCGCAGCTAACAGTAAAACAGCGCTACCATTAATATGGTGGCGTAAGGATTTAGTCTTCATGTGGGTCCCCTTGATATTAGAACTATTTTGGAATCGCTATAAATGCGCGATTATGGGTCGCATTATAGGTGCTAACTGTACTAGTGCAATAACAATACCAATTGAGGGCATAATGGAGCACATTGATAGAGCGCCAGCACCAATTAGTTACTTGGGTGGCAAATGTCTCTGGGCCTTAATTTGTCCGTTTTGGAGCTTGGAATTTCAATAGTGCGAGTCGGCGTTGCTGTGTAATGTGATTTCTGAATAAAGTTCAGAATTTGAGATTATAATCGAATATAATTTTGCAATTCACCTTATATTTTGAACTTATTGCGATTAGTGCGTGGCTTTAACTGAGCCACTGTCCATTTGTCTGCCTAAGGAGAGTGGCAAAAAACCACAGTATTCAGCGATTCGGTTGGCAAGAAGCATCAAATTATAGCCGCTAGTGCGGCTGAATCGGTGCAAGGTAGTGAAACTCCCTTGGCGTCTGCTGTGATTTGATAAAGAATTCTGGTCAAGATATGGGCAAAAATAGTGCATAAATCTATTTGGTCACAAATTTGTGCGCTATTTTAATGCTTCTCTAATTGATAAATATGCAGGCGCACAAAAAAGGCGGCCACTGGGCCGCCTCTGTATAAAGCGAGGGATATTTTATTGCTGCGGGGCTCTTGCTGCTCTGATTTCAATTTCGACCAGCCAGCCAGGGACAACCAAGCCAGCAATTTGAACGAAAGAGCGGACTGGTTTCATTGGGTTTTCTTCGGTGCCAAAAAACTCGCGATAGCCTCGATTAAAGCCATCGAAGTCGAGAACGCCGTATTCTCCCGCAACCGCAAATGCGCGAACTTGAACCACATCGGCCATTGACCATCCTTCAGCTTCTAGAGTTTCTTTAAAGCTGTTAAAGGTATCGATAGTTTGAGCCTCCATATCCCCCCATGTGCCATCTTCGTTGCGAGATGCACCAGAGCCGCTCAAGTAAAGAGTTTCTGCATTAGCAGGAATTTTGATGGTGGTGTAAAAATGGCGACCCTCACCTTTGCGTTCGATTCCACCAACATTTACGTCACCCGACGAGACGGGCGCTGAACTACTCGTAGGCGGAGCTGCGGCAGGTGCTGAGCTTGTTTCAACCATAACAACCGGAGCAGTGGTGGCTGCAACTTGTGGCTGAGAGCCGTTGCCGCTGGCAAGCATCACAATAATGATTACAATCGCCATGCCGAAGCAGGTAATAAGTATCATGTTGAAGCTACTAATGGCAGGCGTTGAATTGCCCGCATCAGCAACTACTTCCTCTGCGTCTACAGTTGCTTCTGTTTGGTTTGTTTCATTATTTTTAGCCATGCAAGAGGTCCTCAGTTGTAGTGCAATTTCGGCGCCATATTGTCGCCGAGCAGATTAGTAATTTTATTGTCGATAGGGCGTTATTTAGTTCAACGTATTGATATAAGCCAGCACATCGTTGATGTCTTCATTGCTTTGTAGCGCTTGAACACCTGCACGCATTTGCTTGCCGTACATGTCTTCAGGGTGTCCACCGCGATAGCCAGACTTAAATAGATTTAACTGCCTGAACATATACCAATCGTCTCTGCCAACTAAGGCAGGGGCTCCCAATAATTCGTTACCTTCTGCGTTAATACCGTGGCATGCGGCGCAGCTCGCATAGAGCACAGAGCCTTTGTTAGCATCGCCCACAATAGTCTGCTCAGGTGTAATGGCTGGCCAAGTTTCAATATAGGCCACTAAGTCGTCGATCTCGGCATCGCTCAATCGTGCCACCGAGGCTTGCATTTCTCGGCCTGGAATATAGTCGCCTTCTTTGCCTCGATACTTGGCGCGGAAACCTTCAAGCTGACGCTTCAAATACCAAGGTTCTAAGCCTGCCAAACTAGGGCCGCCCACGATTGGGTTGCCAACACCGTAAGCGCCATGACATGTAGCACAGACTTTGTTGCTCAAAGGTTGAGCTGTTAGATCTAATTTCTCGTATTGTTGCGCAAGCACAGTTGGCGTGACCAGTGGCAGCATAAACAAGAGGGCGAACGAAAACCTACTTAATAAATTTCTCATGGTAATCCGTGTTAATTAATAGCTAATTCAAGAAACCTTCTGGCCTGGCATCGTCTTCACCGCAGACTGACGCTTAACCATATCTTTTATGGCCCAGTGGGCAGAAAGAATGGCGCTTTCTTGCCATGCTGAATGCACCGATACCTGATCACCAATCATGTAGTGTCGGCCACCCGCTGGTTGTTGAAGGGTGTGATACAAATTTTCTTCCTCGGCAGTCATACCGCTGCGATCTCGCTGCCATCGTGCTGCACAGCCAAGCATGTGATTCATGCGATGCCATGCGATAGTAATACCTTTTTCCACTTGCTCACGGTATTCGGGGTGAACTTTTTCCCCTTGTTTGATTGCTGTTTCAAGTCTTTCTTCTTGTGAAAGCTTAGTGAAATGCATGCCACCACCAAAGTCATAGGCGGCAAGTATCACGCCTTTTTCTTTGAATACGCCATGAGGTGGATACCAAATCTGCTGAATCGGCTGTTTGGTCCATGTAATTCCGCCATAGATGTCGTCTTTTTCCCAGAACCGCGATTTAGTTTGGAAGGCAGATTTGTAAGCTTCGCCGCGGCGAACATAGCGCATAGCCTGAATGTACTTAGGATCGAAATTATTTTCGATACCCGTCATCAAGTGAGATGGAATACAGTTGAAGACGTAATCCGCCTCTATTTTATATTTCATGCCCCGATGTTCGTAGTCAACCACAACGCCGTCGCCGTTGTTTAAGTTGACGCTTGAAACCATCACATCATAATAAATTTTGTTCGGTAATTTTTTAGTAAAGCCCTCGACTATTTTGTCCATTCCACCAACGGGCTGGAACAACACAGGACCAGTTTCACCTTCATTCGCGCTTAAGATAGAGCGCATAAAATCAGTCTTCAATAGTTCTGCAAATTGAACCACGTCCTTTTGCACGCCGTGTTCGATGAAGCCACCGTGGGCATAACCACCTCGTGTGCTGCCTTTATAAAGGTCACCTTCCCGTAAATCGCCGAATGAACGAATGGCGCCTAACAGGCTCTCAGCTTCATATTGATTTAGGGGTTGATCAAGTTCGTGGCCGGTAAAACTCTTGGCCATAATCTCAGCCATAAAGCCCCGCGCATTGGTGGTAAAAATACCATTCTTAATAGGTTTGCCGCCCAACATGGCCGGATCGTGTATGTAGGCTTCTTTGTTTTCATTGATGAATACTTCCAACTCGACGCCTAATTCTCGGCAGTAACGCATGAGATTGCGGTGGGCACTGGGGATTCGAGCGGGGCCGGCGTTAAAGTACATGTGGGGTTCATCATCGAACTCGCAGATTTGCGGATTTCCCACTTCGTCTATCAAGTCGCCTGAACGCACTGTCATGCAGCGGCCTCCGGCTTTAGGTGCGGCTTCTAGGATTACGCAGTCGTAGCCGGCTTTGTCTAATTCATAGGCGACTGTGAGGCCTGAAATGCCAGCGCCTAAAATTACCACAGAGGGTCTGTTAACAGGATTAACACTAGGGATATCAAGTAGATTGACTTGGGTGTCTGGCACAAGACCCATCGCCGAGCTTGCCTTTAGAACTGCTGCACTAGCTCCTGTCTTTGCAATTAAGCTGAGGAGTTCGCGTCTAGATACAAACTTTTTCATTATTCACCTGCTAACTTGTCGAGTTTAAATCATGCCCCGAATGGTTAAGCATTAGTTGTGCCACTGGGGTAATCAGTGTAGCAAAATCAATAACTTGGGAAAGTAACAGATTGTTACCAGCCCCAGACTAAGTTTTCGCTAACTAGATTGATGCATTCGGGAGCAGAGATTACACGATTTTGGTGCAAAAAATCACTACATGGATCAAATTCTGGCCTTTCTGAGTATCGCAGCCGACGCCAGTTTAGAACCCTTAATGAGATCACGCTGCGGTCAGGCAAAACCTGAATTGCTAGCCTACACTTAGTAGACACGCTTAGAAGGGCAGTTTGAACCCTTGGTCACTAAATTTTGAGTTTCCGCACCCTAGTCCTTAACTTAGTAGCATTGTCGCTAATAAAAATTTCAGTCGCTAGCGCCACTGAGAATGGGTATCTTTTGCCCGGGGCAGTAGATTGGCAATCCGCTGTCGATGCCGTTCAGGACGAGCAGTGGCAGGTTCTGGATAAGAGCATTCCCATGGATCAACCAGTGACTTGGGTTTATCTCGATCTCACCAAGTCTACTTTTCGAATTCTTTATCTTGGCAACCCTTATTTAACTGACTACAAACTAATTTCCCCAGTGAGCGGAAAAGAATTTTATCAAGGTGGGCTTTTTGCTAACAAAGACTCTCGTGTGATATTTCACCCCGAGTATTTACTACCGTTAAGTTCCAGTTGGGGCGATGAACTGCTGCTTCGGATTGAGGCGCGCCCAGGCTATGCCATTCCTCTCGATTTTCTAACCACCAATCAAGTCAGTCGGCTAACCGCAATGCGATTTTTAGGCGATGGCATGTATTACGGCGCTGCGACTCTCATGATTATTTTTGCTGTTTGCGTGGCAGTGATTAATCGCGATAGCCATGCAGCCAGGCTCTCAGCTACTTTGTTGAGCTGGCTATTTGCAATGGTCACAGTATCTGGTTACGGCAATTTACTGCTTTGGCCAAACAACCCCCAATTATTTTTGAATTTAATGCCCCTTAGTCTTTCGATTGCCGCGATTAGTTCGTCTTGGTTCTCATGGCATTTTTTGAAAGATGTGGCGAAAGGCAGTCTATTTCTCAAAGCCATTGAGGTGCTGTTCTGGTTCAGTTGGATTGTGCTCGCGGTTGTCATCTTTACAAACTATGCGGATGAGTTTGTCAGGGTGCATCTGATTGCTGTGAGTATTTTTGTGATTAGTGCAGCCACTGTGGGCGCACTTGGGGGCGACAGAGGTTCACAATATTTGATACTTGCCGCATCTTTTGTCGCGGTTCCAGTTTGTCTTGTTCCTACTGTGCCCGAGTTTCAAAACTATCTCTCTGTCACTGCTACTGCCTCGCTGCTATGCATAATCATTGCAGTGATGAGCCGGCTTGGTCTAAAAATACAAAGGCAGGAAATAGAGGCGCAAGTAGTAAAAAGTCGAGCCCAATTTCTCGCGACCATGAGTCATGAAATTAGAACACCTTTGAACGGTGTCATCGGTTTTAGTGAGCTATGTGCGAATGAGTCTATGGCCCAGCCAGTGGCGGATTATGTAGCCCAGATTAATCGCTCATCGACATTGCTGCTTAATGTAGTGAACGAAGTTCTAGACTTTTCTAAGTTAGAGTCCGGGGCGATTTCGGTTGAGTTTGAAGCCATGCCTGTTAAGGAAAAGCTTAAAAATATCGTAAGTGCTTTGAGCCCTATTGCGAATTCTAACAACGTTACTGTGTCGGTGAATGTGGCCGAGGATGTCGCGCCAATGGTAGTGACCGATCCTAACCGCTGTGGTCAAATCCTCATGAATCTGTTGAGCAATGCGATTAAGTTTGCCAAGGGCGGTGATGTGACCGTTGCCGTATTTCAAGAATTTGGCCGTTTGAAATTTAAAGTCAGTGATAACGGTATAGGTATTTCTAAAGACGCAATCGACTCGGTGTTTGACCCATACCGACAAGCGACGGATCACACCTCGCGCATGTTTGGTGGAACCGGGCTGGGGCTCAGCATAGCCAAGCAGTTTGCGGAGCTTATTGGCGGCACAATTACAGTAAGAAGCGAATTGGGTAAAGGCAGCGCATTTACCTTACAAATTCCTTATGAGGAAGCTGTAATCGAAGCTATAAAGAGTAATCGAGAGAGGGGATTTAATCTCCAAGGATTAAATGTTCTAGTTGCCGAGGACAACACTGTAAATCAGTTGCTTGCCTGCACTATTTTAAGTAATGAAGGGGTGCTAGTCGATCAAGCTATAAATGGCAGAGTTGCCATTGAGAAGGCCAGCGCTAAAAGGTATGACCTCATTTTTATGGATATTCAAATGCCTGAAATAAACGGCATTGAGGCAGCCGCGGCCCTGCGAAAAGTAGGTTGTAAAACGCCGATCATCGCGTTAACAGCTTCTAATTCAGAGCCGGATAAACAGGCTTGCAAGGAAGTTGGTATGAGCGATTTTCTCGCTAAACCATTCGCCAAGTCAGAATTATTAGGCAAGTTAGGCCAGTGGGGCTGCTCTCAGGTGGTTGATTCAATTCACTAGTGTAAGACACTAGGCAGCGCCATATAACGGTCCTGCGGATTTTGCCAGGAACAGGCTAGTTGAGATTAGTAGCAGTGGCCCCAAGGTGGTGCGCGGACAGTTAATCTTGCTTTATTCTTACGCGTTTTTAGTAGAACAATAACACTATTTGCCCGTCATACCTGCTCTAAAGGAGTTGGCACGGCTTGTGCTTTATCTTAAGTGACGTACATTGAATCTAACGCAGGCTAGTAGATCGAACCTCTCCCTCTTTCTTTGAGGCCTGTGTTACTAACCGGATTTAACTGTATATGGGTATTGATGCCCGCGTGGTCCTTCTGCGCGGGCTTTTTTTTGCGTGCCTGCTGCGTTAGTTTGTTCCCTGAGAGTCAGCGCTTCTGAGGGTGTCCAATGCCACTCTTTCAAATGACTTGTTTTCTTTCATGATGACGTAGGAATTGATATTGATTTGATTGCTGCTGGTGCTCACCAACTCGTCGGTTATTTCTAAGTAACGATTCATGTCCGCGCAAATGATGCGAATGATAAAATCTGACTCACCGCTTACCGTAAAAAACTCAACCACTTCCGGCACAGCGGCGATTCGGTTCTCAAACGCTTTAAATTCCTCCTGAGTGTAGTTTTTCAAAGACACAGTGGCAATGCACATTATGTGTCTTGCTACCGAGGCTAGATTGACTTTGGCATGGTAGGATTTGATAACCCCTTCGTTTTCAAGTCGACGTACCCGTTGTAAGCAGGAACTCGGCGACAGGCTAACTCGCTCCGCCAAATCCTGATTGGTCAGGCGACCTTTTGTTTGTAGCGTATCCAGTATCTTTAGATCGATTTTGTCTAGTTTGACTTGACTCATGGCAGCGAATTTCTTTTGAGTGTTTTAGGGTGAATCCTGCTTTTTAGCATTTTCCGAATTTTATTCGGAAAATAGGTTTTTTGTTAACATGTTGTTTTTTAGTTACAAAAAGATAAATTAATCCTGCTGCGGGATTCCTGATAAGCTATGGTACTAAATATTATTCGTTGGAGATATCTGTGTCTTTACATGCTGAACAAACAGTGATCGAAAGCAACCTCGAAGTGGATCCCCGTGGCGCGTTGTGGCCCAACTATAGCCCACCCAAGGATCTGATTTTCACTCACGGTATCGGCAGTGAGCTGTTCGATGAGAATAACCAGCCTTATCTAGATTTTCTGTCAGGTATCGCGGTAACAAGCTTTGGTCATGCCCATCCCCATTTGGTTGCGGCACTCGAAGAGCAAAGCCGAAAATTGTGGCATTTATCAAATGTATTTAGAGTGCCCGAAGGAGAAAGGTTGGCAACTCGTTTGGTAGCACACAGTTTTGCAGACAATGTGTTTTTTGCTAACTCGGGTACCGAAGCGGTTGAGGCGGGTATAAAGGCCATACGGGGATACCAAGCGAGTATCGGCGAGGCTAAACGGACCCGTGTGATCGGATTTACAGAAAGTTTTCACGGTCGAACTCTCGGGGCCCTGGCAGTGGCAGGTAATTCCAGTCATATGCGCGGTTTTATTCCTAGTGACTATGGTTTCGATCATGTGTCCTGGGGTGATATTGCTGCTCTTAAGGCTGCGATCACCGAACACACCGCAGGTATCGTGCTGGAAACAGTGCAGGGTGAGGGTGGCATTAGACCTGCGACCAAGGAGCTGCTGCAGCAAATCCGCGCGCTTTGTGATGAGCACGGGTTGGTGTTGATGTTCGATGAGGTTCAATGCGGCGTAGGCAGAACCGGCAAATTGTTTGCTCATGAGCATTTCGGAGTAAACCCGGACGTCATGGCACTTGCAAAGGGTCTCGGCGGCGGCTTTCCAGTTGGTGCTTGCTTAACCACGGCTAAAATTGGTAACGCGATGGTTGTCGGCAGCCATGGCAGCACATTTGGCGGTGGACCAATGGCCATGGCCGTTGGCAATGCGGTGATGGATTTATTGCTAGAACCGGGGTTAATGAATGATGTGACTCGCAAAGGCGAGCTACTGCAGTCAGAACTTCGTAAGTTGACGACGGAATTTCCTAATCTTGTGGAGTCGGTGCATGGTTTAGGCCTGATGGTGGGATTGAAGTGCGTGATTCCCAATACGGATTTGCTTAACAAGCTTCGTGAGCATCACATGATAGTCGGCAAATCTGGCAGCAATATGATTCGATTACTTCCACCGATAAATATTTCTGATGAACATATTCTCAAGGGCGTTTCAATTCTCCGAACGACATTGTCGGAGTTTTAGGAAACTGGCATGAAATCCGAGTCATACAATTGGATAGCTGGGCAGCAGCCGCGCTTGTTGGAGCAAGTACTCGCGCTTTCAGCAATAAACTCAGGGACTACTAACCTAGACGGTTTGGCCTTGGTGCGGGATGAGTTTAAGACCTTGTTTGCGCCAATAAGCGATGAGCAGCAAGTCATCCAATCAGCGCAAACGGAAAGAGTTAACTTCCTTGGTGAAACTTTGATCGAGCACTACGGTGATATTTTGAGTTTCACAAAGCGTGTTGACGCGCCAATACAAGTTTTGTTGGTGGGACACATGGATACAGTGTTTCCAAAGACCCATCATTTTCAATCCCCCGCTCTCGAGAACGGCGTGATTAGCGGCCCCGGCACTGCGGATATGAAAGGCGGCATATTGACGATGCTGACGGCGCTGCAGGCATTTGAATCGAATCAAAGCAATAACCAATTGGGCTGGCGGGTCATACTAAATTCAGATGAGGAAACCGGCTCTCATGGTTCGGCTGGCTTGCTTGCAAGCGCGGCCAAAGACGCTGATGTGGGTCTGATTTATGAACCGGCACTTCCAGATGGGACCCTGGCTGGAGCAAGAAAAGGCTCGGGTAACTTTACCTTTGTGGCCACGGGGAAAAGCGCCCACGCTGGGCGAGAGTTCAGCAAGGGTCGCAATGCCATTTTGTTAATGACAGAAGTGGCGCAGACCTTGGCTGGACTAACAGATTTAGACAGAGGTGTTACGGTAAACATAGCTCGCATTAGTGGGGGAACTGTATTTAACGCAGTACCTGATCAAGCCGTGTGTCAATTTAACATCCGCTGTGAAACTACGGAAGATCAAGTCTCTTTAAGCAAAAAATTGAAGGAAATTGAAGCTACCTTCAACGGCAGGGAAGGTTTTAGTCTAACTCTAAGTGGTTCATTTTCTCGTCCACCAAAGGTTATTTCTCCGGCGAATAGTTTGCTAATGGATTGGACTCGGGAATGCGGCCAAGCGCTAAATTTAGACTTAACGTTTAAGGCCACTGGGGGTTGCTGTGATGGCAATAACCTCGCGGCTGCAGGTTTACCTAATATCGATACATTAGGTGTGCTGGGTGATTTTATTCATACCGACAAAGAATACATGGTTGTTGATAGTTTCACTGAGAGGGCGAGGTTAAGTTACTTGCTTCTTAATAAAATTTCTAACTGTGCTGATGATCTACTTCGAATTAAAGAGAGTGCACAATAATGCTCATCCGCTTAGCTCGCCCTGATGATTTAAAATCCTTGATGAAACTGTCAGCCTTATTGCCTCCAGGCATGACTTCCATGCCCTTTGATAAATCCACCTGGGAAAAGAAACTGGAACTAGTCCAGCAAAGCACTCAGTCGGTTGTGCGCACCGATCAAGAATCTGTCTATCTTCTAGTGATGGAAGATACTGATTCTGGCGAGATTGTGGGTACAGCTGGCATTGTCTCGGGTGTTGGGCTTACAAACCCATTCTATAATTACAAGCTATCTAAAGACGTTAGGCATTCAGAAGAGCTGGATATTAGAGTGGTAAGTAATCTTCTCAATCTGATCAATGACTTTACAGGTGAAACGGAATTAATTTCTTTGTATTTGATGCCAGAAAATCGGGTGCAGTATGCTGGGCAGTTTTTATCTCGTTGCCGCTATGTGTTTATGAGCGATTTCCCTGAGCGCTTCAGTGATATGGTGTTTGCAGAAATCCGCGGTTGGTTAGATGAGTCTGAACGCTCGCCATTTTGGAAGCACTTGGGCTCAAAGTTTTTTAATCTGCCGTTTGCTAAAGCAGACTTTATAAGCGCGGTAAATGGCTCTCAGTTTATTTCCGATCTAATGCCTCGATTTCCAATCTATTTGGAACTGCTACCAGAAGAAGCGGTAAGTGTAATCGGAAAGCCTCACGATGATTCAGTGCCAGCATTGAAATTGTTGGAGCGTGAAGGGTTTAGATATGAGAAGACAATCGATATTTTTGATGCGGGGCCGGTACTGCAGTGTCATAGAGAAAACATAGCCTCGATACGCAGCACCAAGAGCTTGGTTGTTGCCGAACTCAGCACTGCCTCGATGGAATCAGAAGAAGCGCCGATTTGTATTCTAAGCAACAGTCGCTTAGCTGATTATCGGTTAATCTTAGGCTCGGTTAAATTTACTGAGAACGGTGATTTAATAATCTCCGCCGCTGATGGGGCAGCCCTAGGGGTCGACGTTGGCGCCAAGGTATCGGCACTGCGAATTCGTTAGTTTCGTGTCTTGCCAATAAAGCAAGCTTGATCTCGTTAAGACGGTGGATAGCTTCCATCGAAGCACACAAATTAGTTTGACTTACTCTCACAGGATTTACTATGAGCGATTTAAAGCAGTGTCATTTCATCAACGGAGTTTGGGTTGAGTCGAATGGGCCCTTACTAAGCTCGGAGAATCCTGCGACGGGAGAAGTGCTTTGGAGTGCAAAGGCAGCTACCGCTGCAACGGTTGAGGCTGCAGTAGCATCCGCTGCTGAGGCTTTCACTTCATGGCGTTTGCTTACTTTTGCCGAGCGCCAAGCCATTGTAATGGGTTTTAAAGACGTGTTGTTAGCTCGACAAGAAGAGTTGAGCTTGGCGATCTTTGAGGAAACCGGTAAGCCGCTGTGGGAAAGCAAAACAGAGGTCGCGGCGATGATCGGTAAGATAGGTCTTTCGATCACCGCATATGATGCAAGAACGGGCTCTTCAGTCTCAGAGAGCGGGGGCATAGTCGCTCAGTTGGCTCATCGACCAATAGGAGTTTTCGCCGTTCTTGGGCCCTACAACTTTCCAGGTCATTTGCCCAATGGTCATATCGTTCCAGCTCTGCTCGCAGGTAATACTATTGTGTTCAAGCCGAGTGAACTTACCCCCAGATTTGCCGAACTGATGATCGCCTGTTGGGAACAAGCGGGGCTGCCGAATGGTGTTGTTAATTTAGTTCAGGGCGGCCGCGAAACCGGTGAGGCTCTTGTTGGTGCCAAGAACATTAATGGCGTTCTTTTTACCGGTAGCTCCAAAACTGGCCATGCGATTCATAAGGCATTAGGGGGGCAGCCAGATAAAATGTTGGCGCAGGAGCTAGGAGCCAATAATGAGCATTTGGTC
>CAYGRT010000010.1:43917-84534 GCA_964352355.1 uncultured Pseudohongiella sp.
CCCCCCCCCCCCCCCCCCCCCGCCCCCCCCCCCACGCCCCCCCACGCCCCCCCGCCCCCCCCCCCCCAGCCCCCGCCATAATCCTCTTTTGGTGGATAAAGTATCTGACCAAAACGGCGCCGTTTATACGATTATTCAATCAGCCTTTCTTTCAGCCGGTCAGCGCTGTACCTGTGCTCGAAGGCTCATTCTGATCGATACCGCAGAAAATAGAGCGCTACTGAACGGGGTTGTCTCGGCAACGAAAAAACTAAAAGTGGGCTCGGATGGCGACTGCTTTATGGGCCCCTTAATTTCCAATGCCGCAGCAGCAGGCGCGCTTAAATTTGAGCAAGATCTATTGGGTTTAGGCGCTAAATCTCTAGTCCCTCTTAGTCGGCCGAATCAAGACCGGCCGCTGCTGAGCCCAGGTATTGTTGACACGACAGGTGTGGAAGGGATACCCGATGAAGAATGTTTTGGCCCGCTGCTGCAAGTGGAATGGGTAAATGATATCGATGAAGGTATTGCTCGATCGAATCAAACCCGGTATGGCTTGTCGGCAGGTTTGTTGAGTGACGATAAATCTGCTTGGGATCATTTTTATCCAAGGATTAATGCAGGCATAGTCAATTTTAATCGGCCGTTAACGGGTGCAAGCGGTTCCGCACCATTTGGCGGGATTGGTGCTAGTGGTAATTTCAGGCCCGGCGCTTATTATGCTGCTGACTACTGTGCGTACCCAATCGCCAGTATGTTAAGTAACCAAACTGATTTACCTGCCACGCTAGCGCCAGGAGTAATACTTTGACTCTGAAAGCGTCGCGCAAAGCTTATGAAGTAAACTTTGATGGCCTGGTGGGGCCAACTCACAATTTTTCTGGCTTGTCCTTCGGTAATGTGGCCAGTCACGCTCATGGTGGACAAAAGTCGTCGCCCCGCGAGGCTGCTTTGCAAGGGCTTAATAAAATGAAAGCCATTCGCAAGATGGGTTTGATTCAGGGCGTATTACCACCTCAAGAAAGGCCCCATATCCCCACACTTAAAAAGTTGGGCTTTTTAGGTAGTGACAGCGAAGTGCTTCAAGCCGCGGCAACAACAGCGCCTCATTTATTGAGTGCTTCCTCCTCCGCATCGTGCATGTGGGTGGCAAATGCTGCCACAGTTTCACCTTATGCTGACTGTGCTGATGGAAAGACTCATTTTACGCCAGCAAACCTAATGAGCATGTTCCATCGCTCTATAGAGCCACCAATTACAGGGGCGATACTCAAAAGTATTTTCAGAGGGGATGATTATGTTCATCATGATCCTTTACCCGCTAGCGCAAGTTTTTCTGATGAGGGTGCAGCAAATCACACGCGACTTTGTGCAGACTATGCAGAGCAGGGGGTTGAGTTATTTGTCTATGGTGTGTCAGTGGCGTCTCCTTTGGTGGCGCCTACAAAATTCCCCGCAAGACAAACCCTCGAGGGGTTTGAAGCTATTGCTCGCAGCCATGGGTTGGCGCCAGATAAAGCTGTTTTTGCGCAGCAGAATCCTGCAGCGATTGATGCGGGTGTGTTTCACAATGATGTAATAGCGGTGGGAAACCAGCGCTTATTATTTTTCCATGAGCAAGCATTTCTAAATTCAAGTCAGCTCAAACACGATTTAGATGCGGCAATGGGCGAGTATAATCTCGAATATATTGAAGTGCCTTTATCGGCTGTAACCCTCGAAGATGCGGTGAGTTCGTATCTTTTTAATTCACAACTACTTTCCAGACCCTCGGCAAAAGGAACCACTTTAATCGTGCCCCTTGAATGCGCTGAGAATGAACGCGTGAAAACCTATCTAGATGGGCTGCAAGAGGGGCAGAATTCTATCGATGAGATAGTCTATTTTGATCTGCGGCAAAGCATGAGCAATGGTGGTGGACCTGCCTGTTTGCGTTTGCGTGTGGTGCTTAGTGAGCAGCAATTAGGGGGTTTAGGCGCCAGAGTCATTCTAGATGATGCCTTAGAAGCAGAACTCGAAGCATGGATAAATACCCATTACCGTGAAACTCTCTGGCCGAAGGATTTGGCAGACCCAAATCTCTTGCAAGAGATTCGCTCTGCCTTAGATGAGTTAACTAAAATCCTCAAGCTTGGCAATGTTTACGAGTTTCAGCGCTAGCGGGATTCCAGCTGACTCGCTTCCATCATTATGTGAAAAATAACGTTCTGTTCCATAACTCCTCGCACTAGGTCAGCGCCTGCGCCTATTGCGTAAATGGCCACATCTTCGCCCCCATGTGTTTCACTAGAGAGTGGAACTGTGGTTTCTGAATGGAAGCCTGCCGCCTCAGTGTCTATGTTAGTAAGGTCGACTCTGCCGTCGCTATGAACTGGCAATTCGTAAACGTCATCTGCCGAGCTACTTTCTTCAATCAGGTGGAAACCGGCCCCATTGGAATAACCCAGTGTTGTGTAGGGCATCCCATCTTCCGCTAAACTTGCAGTGGTTTGGGTTTCACCACTGTCATCCAGCCCCACGACTTTACCAAGAATCGGATTGCCTCTCGCGGGATAACCCGCGATAGTAAAAACATGGCTATGGTCGGCTGTCACTATGATTAGTGTTTCATCCAAATTAACCATGTTAACTGCCGTTTCTACAGCCTGTGCGAGTTCGATAGTATCTAATAGTGCTCGTTTTGGGTTTACCGCATGGTGGGCGTGATCAATTCGTCCGGCTTCAACGGTGAGATAATATCCCTTATCATTTTTGCTGAGTATTTCAATGGACTTGGCCGTCATTTCACTGAGGCTGGGCTCGCCAGCCGTATCAGCTTCCCTGTCCAGGTCATACTGCATGTGAGAGGGTTCAAACAGCCCCAATAGATGCTCGGTGGAACTAGGGTCCACGGCAAGAAATTGCTCTCGGTTCCATACGTAGCTGCTGCTAGGATAAATGGATAGCCATTCGCGGGTTAGATCGCGGCCATCTAGCCTCTCACCTGGCCCATTAGTTTCAGGGTCGATACCGTTTGTTCGTGGTAAAAAGCTGCGACGACCTCCGCCAAGCGCCACCTCTAGGCCATTTGTTCCTGGATTGTTGGTGGTAAATTCAATTAATTGGCGCGCAATGTCGGGACAATCACCTGGGTTTGCTAAATTTTCAGCATCTCGATCATCCTCAAAGTCTCTGTCCATCGCATGAGCATAGTTTGCGGCAGGAGTTGCGTGGGTAAGCCGAGCTGTGCTGACGACTCCTGTGGATAGGCCGCGTGCCTCAGCTCGCTCCAGAAACGTTTGCACAGAGTTGCCAGATTGAGAACTGCAATCGCCGCGAATCACGTGTTCATTCACGCTGATCAAGCCTACGTCGGTTTTAATTCCCGTCGCCATGGCCGACATTGTTCCTGCGGAATCAGGTACTTGACCATTGGTGTTGTAGGTTTTTGATAGGGCTAGGTTTGGAAAAGATTCGAAATAGAGGCTGTTTTCCTCACCGCTCTCACCACGTAGTTGCCCTTCCAAAATGCGAGCGGCGGTAATGGTCGAAATGCCCATTCCATCACCGATAAACAAAATAACGTTCTTCGCAACTGCGTCACTTGGCGTCCTATTGCGCATGGCTTTGTTGCGCGCGACTGCTGCCTGTCCTTGGCTGTACCAATTTTCTGGTGATTCTTGCGCCACGCTTGGAGCTGTTGTACAGGCTCCTGCAACGGAGAATATAATAAGGGCTATCAGGTTTTGGGTGTGTAATCTCATCTTGTTTTCTCAACGGAAACTAGCATTAGTTTATTCTTGTAAGTTTACAGGAAAATGAAAGCAGCACATGATATGGTCACACCCGGTTATTGAGGCGAAGAGAAACCTAACTACACTAAGGATTAGCTTTAATGCGAGTGACAATTACCTACTGCAATTCGTGAAACTATAAACCAGAAGCCGACCGTGTGTCTGCTGAAATTCTGACTGTCAATGCTGCGCAAATAGATCTAAAGGCAGGCGATGGCGGTGTTTTTGATGTGATCTGTGATGGAATCCTGCTATTTTCTAAATTTACCGTCCATCGCTTCCCCGATCCCGGCGAGATAGCTGCGCTGCTGAGTGCTAATAGCTCAGATGCTTGAGTTCAGAAGGGAAATCCGTTGATTACATTATTTCTAACGAGTGTCACACCATCTTGTCTGCACACATAATTGCGATCACTGGAGCCTCGGGTTCAGGCAAATCCCACTTTACGGATAAACTTTACGCAAGTCTGAGTGACTGGGCAAAGGTTGCAGTGATTCGCGAGGATTCTTATTATCGAGACCAATCCCACATTCCGCTGGCGCAAAGACATGCAATAAATTATGACCACCCTGAAAGCTTGGAGCACGAGCTGTTGGTTGAGCACTTGCAGCAATTGAAGCAAGGTAAAAGTATTGGAGTGCCAAATTATGACTATGAGGTGCACAACCGAGCAACAAAGATCACTCAAATAGAGCCCAATCAGCTGATCATTGTTGAAGGTATTTTGTTGCTAAGCAACCCCAAACTCAGAGAACTATTCGACATCACTCTTTTTGTTGATACGCCTTTGGAGGTCTGTTTTAATCGCCGGCTTGCCAGAGATGTTGCCCACCGCGGTCGAACTGTGGAGTCCGTCCAAAACCAGTTCGAGAATACGGTTAAGCCTATGTTTTTTAAATTTATAGCACCTAACAAAAAATACGCAGAACTTGTGCTAAGTGGCGAATTAGACGTAAACCTCATGCTAGCAAAAACACAGCAGCAGTTTATGGCAATGGCAGAAACCTACAGGAAAAACGAGGCCGCGCTATGAGTGGATTTATAAGCTTAGTTGGCATAGCTGTGCTGATTGGCGCTGCCTTCTTGAGCTCTGCCAATCGATCTAAGATAAATTGGAGGACGGCAGGGTTCGCGTTGTTGCTGCAGTTCTCCCTTGGTGGGATTGCGCTTTACCTTCCTTGGGGTGTTTCGGCGCTGCAAATAGTGTCGGCGACGGTTTCAAGTGTGGTGGATAATGCTCAAGATGGAATCGAGTTTGTGTTCGGACAAATAGGCTCATTCGAGTTAGGTTTTATCTTTGCGTTCCACGTTTTGCCGGTGATTGTTTTCTTTTCTTCTCTCGTCGCCGTATTGTACTACCTTGGGATAATGGGGTGGCTGATACGAATCATAGGAGGAGGTTTGCAACGCCTATTGCTTACCTCTAAAGCTGAGTCAATGTCGGCAACAGCAAATATATTTGTCGGACAGACAGAAGCGCCACTGGTCGTGCGGCCTTATATAGCCACAATGACACGGTCGGAGTTGTTTGCTGTCATGGTCGGCGGCATGGCGACGGTGGCAGGCTCAGTATTGGCGGGCTATGTGCTGCTGGGTGTTGAAATTCGCTATCTATTGGCGGCTAGTTTCATGGCAGCACCCGGTGGTTTTTTGATGGCGAAACTGATGCAGCCCGAGACGGAAGAATTCCAAGACGAAGGCGAAAATTTTAAACTAGAGTTTGAAGAACATGTAAACATCATTGATGCGGCAGCATCAGGTGCAAGTAACGGTATGACTCTCGCGCTAAACGTAGGCGCTATGATTCTCGCTTTTGTTGGCTTAATTGCCTTTGTCAATACCTTGCTTGCTTGGTTAGGATCGATGGTTGGTTTGGAGCAGCTTTCGCTTCAACTGATACTGGGATACTGCTTCCAACCCATGGCTTTTCTGCTTGGTATTCCTTGGGAGGAAACTAATCTTGCGGGTAGCCTGATCGGTCAGAAATTGGTTTTTAATGAGTTTGTTGCCTTCGTTGCTTTCACCGACCAAATGGAGCTATTGAGTGATCATACACAGGCCGTAGTTACTTTTGCTCTCTGTGGATTTGCGAATTTTTCATCCATTGGAATTATGCTTGGGGGGCTGGGCGTTATGGCTCCTAATCGCAGAAGCGATATCGCAGAACTTGGCCTGCGAGCAGTGTACGGGGCATTTTTGGCAAACTTAATGAGCGCAGCAATTGCTGGTTTTTTCTTGTCGCTAATTTAACGAATGCTGGTTGCTAGGTTTTTACCAATCCAATTTCTTCAAGTCGCTGCTGCAAAAACTCACCCGCTGTAATAGGTGCGTATTTTGCCCCAGTTTCTCCTTGGCATTGAGGAAGGCAGCTTAGATCGGCGTTGCTATGAGGGTGCAAAAAAAATGGCATTGAAAATCGGGACTTATCTTGCGAAAAAGGATTAACAACTCGATGCACAGTAGAAGGTAAGACGTCATTTGTTAAGCGAGACATCATATCCCCCGTGTCCAGCACAATTTCATTAGGGCCACTTTCCACAGGTAACCAATTCCCTTCATGATCTAGGAGTTCTAATCCTGAATCGGTTGCACCTAGCAATAGGGTTAGTAAATTGATATCGGCATGGGGTGCGGCTCTCATGCGATGTCCAGTATCGAAACCTTTTACTGCTGGATAGTGTAATAGCCGATAGATAGAATTGCCGTCAGTTACCATTTCGTTAAAGAAACTGCGTTCAAGCCCTAAGGCATCCCCCACAACTTCCAGTAAAACTTTGCCTAGATTCTCTAGTTTGCGATACATGCCGCCCAGAACTGGTTCAAACTCAGGAATTTCCTCAGGCCATACGTTTGTTGGATAAACTCCGTGATATTGACTATCAACTGAGAGGGTTTGACCAACATGCCAAAATTCCTTTAAGTCCGCATAAGGGTTGCCCGCTGCATTTTCCCGGCCAAATGCGGTGTAGCCCCTAGCTCCGCCGCTACCGCTGTCGTACTTTAGTTTGGTTGCAACGGGTAGTTGGAATAGCTGTTCTACCAGTTGGTAGGCTTCGCGAATCTCTGCAGCAGAAATGCCATGATCTCTCAGCACTACAAAGCCATAGGTTTTCAAACCGTCGAATAATTCGTCAGTAAAGCGTGCGCGGTTAGCTTTTAAGTCTTCTAGACTCAGGTTCTTTATGGCTGTTTGAGTCATGGGTGTAGTAGTTGTTCCTTATTGAATGACTGGGGAAGTAAACTTTCTTGAGTCCAATGGAGTTGTAAGTTTGAATCGCAGATAGCGAGCACAGTAACAGCCTGCCCAAACTCTTGGATAACTTGACGGCAGGCGCCACAGGGCGCAGTGGGGTGTGTAGTAGGTGTGTAAATAACAAGTTCTGTTATGGCGTTTGCACCATTTGCTATTGCTGTGCATATGGCCGTGCGTTCGGCACACTGTGACAGGCCATAGGACGCGTTTTCGACATTGACTCCGGTATAGATGCGATTGCAGTTCGTCAAGACCGCGGCGGCGACTTTAAACCCACTATAGGGCGCATAGCTGAATTGAATGGCGTTTTTGGCCTGATTTATCAGTGGATTCATCGGGCTATTTTGCCTAAACCGGCTATCGATTGCTATTGATTATGGGTTTAAATCATAGATCAGACTCGTTTGTTACCTGCCTATTCTATGTGCAAACGAGAGTCGGAGTTTATGCAGAGTGTGAGAGGAGGCATTGGGAAATTTTTTCGTTAATCTCCTCAAAGCGAAAAGGCTTGGCTATATAGTCATTCATACCGGCACTCAAGGCTAGATTTTTGTCCTCGTTAGAAAAATTCGCGGAAATAGCAATGATTGGAATATTAGCATTTGGGCCATTTAGCTTTCGTATAAACTTGCAAGCAGACAGTCCATCCATTAACGGCATTTGAATGTCCATTAATATCAGGTCCATTGTGATCTTTTTAGCGTATTCCAAGGCTTCCTGACCGTCGTTTAATGAGACCACTTCATGATTGGCGTTCTCTAGCATTCTGGCGAGCACCATTCGATTTACAGCATTGTCATCCACGACCATTATTTTTAATGGTTCTAATTGTGATGGAGGGTCATTCTTATTTTTAATTCTGGGTTCTATGTGATTGTTGAGAGGGCTCAAAAAAGTAAACACTGAGCCTTTACCTTCTGTTGATTCGACAGAGATCGAACCTTGCATTGCGCTGATGATTTTACTAACAATGGCAAGCCCTAGGCCGGACCCGCCATACTTTCGCATGGTATCAGGGTCGGCCTGTACATAAGGCTCGAATAGTTTAGGCAATACGTTCTTAGGAATTCCGATCCCAGTGTCTGCTACAGAGATCCTTAATGAGCCATTTTCTACCTCTACAGTGATCGTTACTTCTCCATGGCTGGTGAATTTTAATGCATTGCCAACTAGGTTTATAATTACTTGTCTTAAACGAGTGGGGTCGCCATAAATAATTTGTGGTGTTTCATCACCAAAACGCATTGTGAACCTAATCGATTTAATTTCAGCTTGCAGGACGAAGGGAGCTAACGTTTGATGCATAAAGTTATCAAGCACTATTTCCCTTACTTCCAACTCTACTTTACCGGACTCAAGAGAAGATAGATGTAAAACATCATTAATAAGCTCAAGCAAGGTCTTCCCACTTTGAATGATTACATCCGTATACTTGGCATGCTCAGCTTCATTTTTGGCACTTTGCAGTAACTGAGTCGCACCAATGACTCCATTTAGCGGAGTTCTCAATTCATGACCCATTGCTGCAAAAAAGGCAGACTTAGCCTTCTCTAAATTGATTGCTTTAGTCTCGGCCTGCCGTCGAACTTCAACTTCGTTTTTTAATGCCTTTACAGACTCATTCAGTTTCGCCTCTGCAGTCAATTGTGATCTGTTAAATACAGAAGTGGTAATGGTAAGAACTATCAGTATTATCGATCCATCTCCTGCGAAAACCAGTGCACTGTCTGTTTCCAAGTATCGATTAATGACTTCTCTTAAGCTGTTAGTTGGATTGATAATAGAAGTAGCTTCCAGATACCAGAAAAGAATCAGAGTTAAAATTGAGACCATGCACCAAAATATACCTGATTTGGTTCCATTGAGTAGTATTGCCATAGGAGGAATTGGGAACAACCAAAATATTGGTGTACCTATTAGTCCGTAGTCGAAAAACAGAAAAAAAACGACTAACCAATAGGTTAGAATCACTATGTTTGTCGCCAAGGCCCGTCTGTTTAGGTAGGCCTGGACATAGAGAGTTGAAATGATAGAAAGCATGCCAATAGCGATTAAGGGGTTGTCGGCACTGGCTCCCAAGTAGCTATTTGAAACCATTAACATGGCTGCAACGGGAGCAAGGCTTGCTACAAAAACCGCAAATGATCGTCGGCGGCGAAGTTCTCGCGGATCTGAGGTCGCAGGATCAAGGCCTCCATTATGGAGGTGCATTAAGTGATTTCTTATTGACACGTAAAAGCCCATTTTTTGTTAGAATTATAGGTCAGTTTCGTCAGAATATCTTCATAGACTGTATTCATGTAACAGACTTGACGTCAGATAAAAGTTGGTTGATTTTGGTAATTTGAGCAGAGGTGCTAATGGGGATTGAGAAGGTAGTATGTGTCGGAGCAATGTTGTTGGGTTTGTCATTTTGTAGTGCTGAAAACAATAACATCGTGGTGACAGACAATGATCTAGTGCAAGGCAGAGGGGAAGGTAAAGACAATTGGTGGGATGCGTTACCACGGGCAGCATGGGCACCTTTTCCAAGAATTGAGGTTCAGCAGAGTGAAGATTGGTTTCAAGTGTTCAAGATTAGGGAGAACGTGTTTGCGCTCTATGAGGATGGCCAGTTTGAGGAGGTCATCTCGTATTTAATTGTTGGGCAAGAATCCGCGCTGTTGTTTGACACCGGAATAGGGGTTGGCGATATATCAGGCGTTGTAGCACAGCTGACAGAGTTGCCTGTTGCTGTCCTAAATTCACACACCCACTATGACCATGTGGGCGGTAATCATTTTTACCAAACCATATACGGCACCGAAACTCCGTACACCGAGATGCACGCTGAGGGAAGAAGTAATGCTGAGATTGCAGAATTTATCGGTGAAGGTTGGGTTTGGAGACCGCTGCCCAATGGGACAACTGCTGCAAACTATGTCAGTCAGCCTTTTACTGTAAGTGACTATGTCGAAGACGGCAGCTTAATAGATTTAGGTGATAGGCAGCTTGAAGTGATTTTAGTGCCAGGTCATACGCCAGACGCATTAGTTCTGTTGGATCGCCAAAATCGATTGATGTTTATGGGAGATACTTTTTATCCCGCAACACTTTATGCTCACATGGGAGATGCCAATTTCTTTGACTACTTAGCATCTGCTGAAAAGTTATCTGGCTTTATATCAGACGTTGACTATTTGCTTCCTGCACACAATGAGCCACTCGTTCCGGGATATTATTTAAAGGCAATGCGGGACGCATTTGTTGCGATACAGGCGCCAAACGCGCCTTATGTGTTAGGCGACGGTGATAGAGAGTACGCGTTTGATGGGTTTTCGATTATGGTTAGTGACCCGCCACCATGGATTCCCTAGCTTAGAGCAATAGCGGCAAAGACCTACTCGCTTAAGGTACTTTCTTGTCTTCTCAGCCATCTTGGCGCTGTCTAATGCAAGTGACTTTGGTCGATAAAGCCTGCAGCATTGGGCATAACGATATTTTGTAAGACAGCTGAGTCTAGAATCTCGTTTTCATTGATTAGCCCATTGAGAAATAGCACGTAGGCCGTAGTCTGGTATACCTCTGCATCGGTCAGCGACTTTGGTGCATTCGCAGGCATAGCACGTCTTATGAAATCAAACAAAGTGCTAGCCTCAGGCCAAAAACTACCAACAGTCTTAATGGGGTTTGCCTCCGATTGCATATCGCCGCCCACCAAGCGAGTGCTTGCCGAAAGCCCTTGGCCGGATAGTCCATGGCAGGCTGCACACTTTGATTCGTATACAATCTTGCCCTGTTGGACGGAGCCACTACCGTCTGGAAATCCAGCACCATCTGGGCCTGCAATCAGGTCGAAGTCAGTAAGTTGAGATTCTGTGATGGGTTGGCCAAGGTTCTGTGAGTAGAGAAGAGGCGCCGCAAGTAAGCCAGCGATAAGAATCAAACTATTCAACTTAGGCAAATACATTTTTTATCTCCCCAGATGAGTTGACTCCCCAGCTTTGCAAGCCATGATAATGATAAAAACTAATTTGACCCCGCTGAGAGACAAGCGCTTCTCTGGTTGGTTGAACATTACCCTGGCTATCGGTAGCGCGGCTTTGCAGCACAGCTGAAGCACCCGCCCAATGCCACGGTATAGAGAAACGAACGAGCGCTTTGTCATCCTGATTGGAGTCTATACTTGCGTCTGCCCATGATCGGCCACCATCGGCGCTGACTTCGACTCTGGCAATTTTTCCTGCGCCAGACCAGGCAATGCCGTTTACCTGATATAGCCCCTGTCTAGGCAGTGTCATTTGCCCCGAAGGGGAAGTGATTAAGGACTTGACGCCCATTGGGAAAGTAAATTGCAGACTTTTCCTATTGGGAAAAGTGTCGGTGTACTTACTTGTTTCGTCTCGAAACTGGGATGGCTCACTGGTGAGTTTAAGCTGAGTAAGCCACTTTACACTAATATTGCCTTCCCAGCCGGGAACAAACAGTCGTATAGGGTAGCCTTGCTCAGGGCGCACCGGCTCGCCGTTTTGGAACAAGGCAACTAATACATCATCGAGTGCTTTGCTCAGAGGGACAGAGCGACCCATGCTAGCTCCATCGGCACCGACAGCCGCTACCCATTTGGCGCTAGGGTCTATCCCAGCCTCATCTAGAAGCGTCGATAATGGAATGCCCGTCCATTCAGCACAAGAAACTAAACCATGAATACTTTGAGCATTGCCGTCAACTGGATTAGGGCCATAGAGACTACCGCTATTGCCGGAGCACTCAAGAAAATACACCTTACTTACCATAGGGTATTTGAGCAGATCTTCGTAGTTAAAAATCAACGGCTGCTTGACTAAACCATTGATGATCAGCTTGTGTTGGCTGGGGTCAATGTCTGGGATGCCTGCATGATGCCTTTCGAAATGCAGGCTATTGGGCGTGATGGTGCCGTGCAGGTGTTGCAGTGGGCTGCGGGACGCGCCGCCACCAGGATAGAGTGGGTCTGGGTTGCCACCGCTGCGCTGCATATAGTCTGTAAAACGAGATCGGCTGCCATAGCTGCTTGGGCCGGGGCCGGGCTGTTTTGACCAAGTCGGTATTTCGATAGGCAATCCAGCTTCTGCAGCAAGCGCTGAAGCCCCAAGCAAAGAACCCGCGCTTGCCGCACTTAGTTTGAGTAGATGGCGTCTGCTGATAAGGCCGTTAGCGGCAACTTTTTCCAGTGAATCTAGAGAGTTAGGCATTTGAATAGTCCTTAGCTAGAGGCGTCATTGATCTGTAAAGTATTGGATAAGGTTGCCAATTCCCACTTTGCAATGCAATCCTTTTTCCTAAGGATAGGTTGATTGGTCAAAATCCACTCATTACTGAGTCGGTTTTAGGGCTCAGGGGGTTGATTTTGTCGTTTAAGTGCCATTGAGGCCGTTGGTAAGTGCCAGTAAAAGCGCTATAGTTTAGCAATAGTCCAAAGGGCGGTAGGGTTACGTTATGTTGAAAAAATCATTCGTGTATTGTGTGTTTTGCGGTCTTTTAGCAGGCAGTGGTATTACATCTGCCGCCGACGAAAATGCGGTAGTGCTAGAAGATATGACTAGGGCACAGCTGAGAGAAGAGATCGAAAAATACGAAAATGAGTTTTATCGCGTATTTAATGCCAATGTGACCGATGACCGCTTTGAGATTCATTGCACTCGTTATACGCCCACTAACTCCAATATTAGTGTCAGGGCGTGCGAACCGAATTTCGTGGTGGACGCTCGCAACGAAAATGCGACTAACTTTCAGTTAGGTATCGGAGTGCAGTTATCACCGGCTGACATCCGCAAAAACCTTGAGGCTGAATTTGCTGAATTGACAAAAATGCTAAACGCGGTGCTTGCGGAAAACGATTATTTTAGAGCGCTCAATACTGACCTTACAATGCTAAGGCAAATGCTGGCAGAAAAAGAATCCAACTGACTAAGTAGTTGCTTAAACCAATCAACGGGGCGTTAATGAATAGATGTCAGCGAGCGCCTTTACAGATTGACGCGCGCGCATACGCTTATCAAAGTCATTGATTTTTTGAAACTGGTTTATATCGACTCCGTCTCCCTTGAGCCATTGTGCAATCGTAAATAAATACGCATCGCAAATAGAGTAGTCAGCTCCCAGAACCCACGGCCCTTTAAACATTTTATCTTCGATCAGTTGGAAGCAGTCGGTCATATTAGCCTGTACTTTTGCCTGCATCGCGGTAATTGCGGCGCTATCATCAGCCCATCTCTCACCTCTAACTCGATGGGCATGGGCAACGTGCACAGTTGAACAGAGATAAAGATTAAACTCTTGGCACTTTGCAAACTCATAGGCGTCATTCAGCGGGGCAAGATTTGCCTGTGGATACTGCTGGGCAAGGTACATAAGAATCGCCGGGGTTTCGCTGATTGAGCCTTGCTTTACTTCTAACACAGGAACCCTGCCTTTAGGATTAAGCGCTAAATAGGCTGCAGAGCGCTGTTCAACTTCGGCAAAGTTTATTTGTTTAGTTTCATAAATGGCCCCAGTTTCCTCCAAGACTATATGTGTGGCCATGGAAACTGTCTTTGGTGCAAAGTGAAACAGTAGTTTGCCAGTCATGTCATGATTTCTCCTGCGTCTAGTGACTTTAGAACCATGGTTCGGTTAGGGCAGTATCTCAAAACTGAGGGCGCCGGATTGTGTTTGACCAAATTCATCGACTGATTCAACTTTAATGACGTGGAGTCCTGTGTCGAGATCCATCGGCAGCGGTAATTGCCAAATGTGAGCAGAAGAAGTAGGTGAGTTATAAGATTCATCACCTTCTGGATATTCTTGATGCAGACGCTCCAAATAAGGGTCAGTGCGCACAGTGTAGCGCATTGCCTGCTTTTCGCCCCCATCCACGCTGACAAAAACCTGATCCCGACTGCCACCATCGAAAAGATTAACCACGATGTGGGTACTTGCGTTCAAGTTGCCGCGATTAATACTTCCACCGGGCGGCGAAGAAAGGGGAGGGTCAAGTGTTATACGTAGTCCTTTCCCTCCATCTGCGCCGAAGGGAAACGGTGTAAACTGTGGAGTAAGGGTGGTGTCTGAAAAATGCAGTACATAAAACCCATTGGGATTGCCATCATCCATTATTGCATCTTTGACGCCTCGCTCATCGCGCTTACCTTTGGTCCAACCGCTGCCCCTGACCTCCGCCAGTGTGTGTGCTATCCAAGGTTGCCCATGCCAGCCATGTTCATGACTCACCTTCACTTTCCAACTGCTGCTGGTGTCATGACCAGCAAGGCCATAGATGTTGGAGAAGGGTGACAAAATGTCTAGCAAGCTGGCAAAGTTTTCGGTTGCGGGCCCGCTGATAGGGGGGTTAACGCCATCGTTGGCCTCGCTTATCAAAGGGATATGGGTCGCGATCACAATGAGTTTGTCAGGGCTGACGTTGGCTAAGTCTTGTTTTAACCAATCTAGTTGGTGCTCAGGAATAAACCCGCGATAACTTGAATTGCCGAATTGCTTATCGTCACCTGCGTACTCAACATTATTTAGCGCAACAAAATGCACGTTGCCATGATTGAATGAGTAATAGGTTGGGCCAAAGTGACTCTTGTACGTTTCGTTGGCAAAAACGCTATCGGGAGATTTAAAATTGATATCGTGATTGCCGGGTAAATACCACTGGGGTATTTCCATCAATGCCATCATTCGCTTGTGTCTTTCGTAAAGCGCTAAGTTGTCGAAAACTACATCCCCAACGGTTAAACCAAATTCAACGCCATAGGGGTTGCCCACAAGGGGATTGATTAAATCTTCTCGCAGCATGTCTTGTCCCAAATCAAAGCGTGCCTGTGTGTCAGCAAAACCATGGGCTAAAAAATCTGCAGAAGCGTTAGGATCAGGGAGAAAACCGAAATTAATAAAACTTGGCAATGGCCCGCTGGGAGGTATAACAGGCCAGGCCCACTCTACCGCTGTGCCAGCTATTTCTGAGGGCGTGCCGCTCGGATAGTGCCTGTAGAAAAATTGTGGCACATTATGCTGGTCGACCTTGACTAGATAGTTTGCAGGTTTTGACGCAAATAAAATTTGTGTAGGGTGGATTTCTATTTGATAGCGCCCACCCCCATCGGTGACTACAACTTCGCAGCCATTACTGACGCTCACTCCCCCAATACCAGGCTCTACTCGATCATGTCGGTCGTTGTTGTTTCTATCTTCATAAACATTGCCGCGAATAATTTCGCCACTTCCTTTCTCAAAATCACAGTTAGCAAATGCTACGGAGCTGAAACAAAAAAGGCTAAAGGCGAGTGTAACGTTTGTTCGATTCATAGGGTTGCTCTCTCACTTTTTGCTGAAAATGACCGTTAGATTGACTAGTCAAGACTTTCTAAAAAACCACTCCTTACTTCGTTAAAATCCCATTAAGGATTAAACCTGTCAAACATATCTTGCGAATTATGTGCCTCGGGGTCACGGCCCCTTAGCACATGAAAGCTGATGGCGAGCTTGCAATATCGGTCAGCGGTGTAGTCTTATTGAGATAAACAAGCGATGGTAATAGTAAATATGTTGGAAGACTCAACGCCGATTATAGTGGGTGCCGGACAGTATGTGGAAAAAGAAATTGATCCAAAGCTTGCACTTCCGCCCATGGGTCTTGCTGCAAAAGCCGCCGAGGCGGCCATTGAGGACACGGGTCTTAAATCAGGCCTAGCATCGGTGATTGATACAATAGTGGTCACGCGAATATTTCCCGACTGTTTTGATAACGCTCGAGTGAGTTCCACCTTCGGACGAGCAGAAAATCCGCCTAGAGCCGTTGCACGGCGCATTGCTGCCAACCCCACTCACGCTATTTACAATTGCATTGGCGGAAATACACCGCAGACAGCGGTTAATGAGATGGCACAGCGCATTAGTGAGGGTGATGTTGAGGTTGTGCTACTGACCGGCTCAGAAGCGATTCACACAGCCCAGACTGCGACTCGTCAAGGGATCCAGTTAGATTGGCATGAAATAGACGCAGGTTCTTTAGAGGATAGGGGGTTAGGCGATCCCATGGTCACCGAACATGAGGCGAAACACGGCTTGTCCTCGCCAGCGTATGTTTATCCGCTGTTTGAAAATGCCATCAGAGGCCGCTTAAAACATACCATTGACCAGCATTTGATAGCGATGGGCGAATTGTTCGAGCCATTTACTCGAGTCGCTGCAGGTAACCCGTTTGCTTTCTATGGCACTGTCCGTAGTGCGCGGCAGTTGGCCACGGTGAGTCCGGAAAACAGATACATAGGTTTTCCTTACCCAAAGTGGATGAATGCGATGGACAGCGTGAATCAAGGCGCGGCGGTGTTAATGACCTCTGTTGGAAGGGCCAAGAAGTTGGGCATAGATCCTCGCAAATGGGTTTTTCTTCATGGCTGTGGCGAGGCCAACGACAAGATTATGGTAACCCAGCGAGAGAACTACTACTCCTCACCGGCAATGAAACTCAATTCGGCTAAAGCCTTTGCGATGGCAAAGATGAGCCTTGCGGATATTGACTACATCGACCTCTATTCATGCTTCCCCTCTGCAGTTGAAGTTGCCTGTGAGGCGCTAGGGCTGAAACCGAATGACCCGCGAGGACTCACGCTTACCGGCGGGTTGCCATTTTTTGGCGGCCCTGGGAATAACTACTCTATGCATGCTATAGCCACTTTAGTGGAGAAACTGAGAAAAACTCCTGGCACCACAGGATTAATTTCTGCAAACGGTGGTAGGCTTACGAAACACGCCACTGGAATTTACTCCTGTAATCCGGTTGCTGGCAGGTGGCAGCGAGAGAAGCCGCAAGCATACCAACAAGAGATCGATCTCCGGCCGAGTCCGCCATTTACAGAAACCCCTAGCGGATCCTGTCAGGTAGAAACTTACACAGTATGCTTTGATAAATTGGGCCCTACTAAAGGTATCGTTATAGGTAGATTGTCAGATGGCTGCCGATTCTTGGCAAACACGCCTGCTGACAAGAAGTCATTCTATGAGTTTCTAGAAGCGGAACAATTGGGACGCACTGGATTCGTGACCAGTGAGAACGGATGCAATCTTTTTCGATCGTGCTAGATAAACTAATTAGGAGAGGAAAATATGTCGAATCGACTTCAACAGAAACTGAACTCTGGCTTTGCCGCTAAGTCCGAACCAGCGCAGATTCTTGCAGATAAAGACTTAACTGGAAAAGTAGCGGTTGTCACAGGTGGCTATTCTGGTATTGGTTTAGAAACCACCCGCGCTTTGGTAAGCGCAGGCGCGAAAGTCTATGTCCCTGTCCGGTCGCAGGGAAAAGCCAGTGACGCCCTTAAAGGCATAAGAGGCGTTATAGTCGGTGCAATGGATTTAGGGGATCTAGCGAGCGTAAAGTCTTATGCTCAAACAGTTCTTGATAATGAAAACAAAATCGATTTACTCATAAACAATGCCGGCATAATGGCTTGTCCAGAGACTCGGGTTGGTAATAATTGGGAAGCACAGTTTGGCGTAAATCATCTCGGGCACTTCGTGCTGTCCACTGAATTGTTGCCTAGATTGCTCGAAGCCGAAAGTGCGCGAGTGGTTTGCCTGTCATCTGTTGGCCATAAGCGCAGTGATATTCTGTGGGATGACATCCATTTTAACAACACGGCATACGAAAAATGGACAGCCTACGCCCAAGCGAAAACTGCCAATGCATTATTTGCCCGCGGATTGGATATCAAATATAGCGATCAAGGCTTAAAAGCTTTGTCAGTCCATCCTGGGGGCATTATGACGCCATTGCAGCGGCATTTAGAAAATGAGGAGATGCAGGCATTGGGATGGACCGATGCCCAGGGCAATTTGTCTGAGATGGCTGCGGCTTTATTTAAATCCACTACTCAAGGCTGCACGACCACTCTGTGGGCTGCTACTAGTGAGAAATTAGACGACGTTGGTGGTGTTTATTGTGAAGACTGTGATGTGGCAAATCTTGCTAACGCGGAATCACCTCGCTTTTGTGACGTAGCGCCCTGGGCTGCAAGTGACGAGAGTGCTATGAGACTGTGGGAGTTGACTTTGTCCATGCTGAAGTCATAGGCAAGTGCAATTAGTTAGATTGGCGAACTTGAAGTAAAAACCGATTGGTTTAATAGACTGGAAAATGGCAGTTTTAAATGTTCTAGAGCTTAGGAGGATACAATGGCGGTACCTAAAATAGCGATTAATGGATTTGGTCGAATCGGTCGCACAATCATGCGCATAGCAAAACTGCGCGGCCACTATAATGTTGTCGCAGTTAACGACCTTGCTAGCCCTGATCAACTCGCCTATGCGTTTAAATACGACAGTATTCATGGCGTATTTGATGGGCAAGTTGAAGTGCATGGCGATGAGATGATTATAGGTGGTGACCCGTTTAAGGTCTTGTCAGAGAAAGATCCTGCTAAATTGCCATGGCGAGAGCTTGGTGTCGACTATGTGGTGGAAAGCTCCGGAGTGTTTCGGCAACTGACAGAGTTGGAGAAACATTTAAGTGCTGGCGCGCAGCGCGTAATACTTACGGTGCCGTGTAAAGACCCATTAAAATCCACTCTAGTTGCTGGGGTAAATGATCATGTTGTTGACGAATCCAGCCGTATCATTAGTAACGCCAGTTGTACGACTAATTGTGCGGCTCCGCTGGCCAAAGTACTGCATGAAAACTTTGGGATTGTTAAAGGGCTACTTACTACCGTGCATGCCTACACGTCGGATCAGCGGCTTATTGATTCTCCCCATAAAGACAAGCGTCGCTCGCGCAATGCAGCCACCAATATTGTGCCTACTTCCACAGGCGCAGCCAGAGCTATCGGTTTGGTATTGCCTGAACTTGCCGGCAAACTAGACGGACTCGCTATGAGGGTGCCGGTGCCTGATGGTAGTTTGGTGGACCTGACGGTGGAGCTTGCAAAGGGTGTCACGGTGGAAGAAGTAAATGACGCGTTTAAAATTGCAGCGCAGGGTGAGCTGAAAAATATTCTGTTGTATACGACGGAATCCATTGTAAGCAGCGATATTATTGGCGACTCACATTCAAGCATATTTGACTCTCAGTTAACCCAAGTGATTGGAGATAATTTAGTTAAAGTGGTGAGTTGGTATGACAATGAATGGGGCTATAGCTCTAGAGTTGAAGAGCTAATTGAACGGCTCGCATTAATGGACGGCATGTCCGCAAAGTAAATTAGATAGGGGTGAAAAGTGGATTTCACGGGTAAGCGAGTTCTTGTTACTGGCGGTAGCAGAGGCATCGGTTTCGCCATTTCAAAAGCCTTTGCCGAAAGAGGCGCTACGGTGGCTATTATCTATAACAGCAACGCTGCGGCAGCAAGCGAGGCGATAAAAAACCTTGCAGGTGTGGGCCATTGTGCCTTCAGTTGCAATATCGCTGATGCCGATCAAGTGAAAGCCACCGTGGACCACGTGTTTGAGTCTCTTGGCGCTATCGACATATTGATCAATAACGCGGGTATAGGAATCTATCATCCACTGGCTGAATCTAGTTATGATGAATGGCAATCTGCCTGGCAAGCCACATTAGCAACCAACCTTTTGGGTCCTGCCAATCTTTGTTTTTGTGTTGGTCAATTAATGATATCGCAAGGGGGTGGGCGAATTGTCAATATAAGCTCACGGGGGGCATTTCGTGGCGAGCCCATTAAACCTGCTTATGGGGCGAGCAAAGCCGCATTAAACTCTTTAACACAGTCATTAGCCGTTGCGCTTGCGCCTCACAATATCTTCGTGGCTGCGGTTGCTCCCGGTTTTGTCAATACAGAGCTAACAGCGGATAGGCTTGCTAGCACTGAGGGTGTTGAAATTAGAGCGCAAAGTCCATTTAATCGAGTTGCCGAGCCCCATGAGGTCGCTTACGCCGCCATTTTCTTAGCATCAGAGGGAGCTGAATTTTCAACCGGCACTATCATCGATGTAAATGGGGCTTCATATTTGAGAACGTAGCTAGTGAGTATCAATTCGATGTGTAAAATACGTGCAGAAAAATTGTCATTCAACTTTCATTTGACTGAAAGAAAATCGCAACAATAAACCATTACCTTAGCACTAGCAGGTTGAGCTTCCCCTTGGCTTGTAAGCATGCGTAAGTATGTGGGTGCTACTAAATACTCTTCTCTCCAATGAGTACTAATAAAGTAGCTTTGAGGGTCTGCATTGCAGACCCTTTTTTTACGCCTAATGTCTTTACTGCTCAGCGCTTAGGTAAATTTCAGAGTTTCTTCCTGTAGATATCGTAATGTTAATGAAACATTCGGCAAATATGATGACGCCTTATTTATTTTATTAACCGTTTGCAAGGAGTTGCAGAATTGTTGATTCGTAGATTGGCGTTTATTGCGAGTTTTGTGGTCTTTCAAGGTTGTGCCACTGAAATTGTAGCGCCGCTGCCTCCCAATGCGGTACAAGTCTTCCCCGTGATTGAAACTGATTACGTCAATAATTTAGGTGACGCTGCGGACGATCCAGCAGTTTGGGTTCATCCTATTGATGTTAACAATAGCCTCGTTATAGGCACCGATAAAGGATTTGGTATCGAAGTCTATAATCTAGCCGGCGAGCGGGTACAGTCTATAGCAGCGGGACGAACCAATAACATCGACTTGCGCTACGTTTCTGGTTTATCCAATGTGAGTGCGATTGCTGCTGCGAGCAACAGATCTCGCAACACGATTAGTCTTTTTTCCATCAGCAATGATGGGTCAGTGGTTTGGCTTGAAGGTAGTGAAATCGACACAGGATTGAGTGAGCCTTATGGCCTGTGTATGTATCAATCAGACTTGGGATTGCAAGTGTTCGTTAATGACACCGATGGTCGATATCAGCAATGGCTGCTGATGTATGCCAATGCGCAAGCAGATCAACTTGCGCTTTCCGCAGAGCTGATTAGGGAGTTCAAAGTGCCGAGCCAGCCCGAAGGCTGTGTAGCGGATGATGAGCAAGGGCTGTTGTTTCTGGGTGTCGAGGCAGAAGGCGTAAGAGTAATCCAGGCTGCTGGCGACGCCCCGTTGGAATTTTTTGAGATCGCGAATGTTGATCAAATCATCCTCGCCGCAGATGTTGAAGGTATGGGGCTCTACAAGGATGGCGAAGGTGGCTATTTGGTTGTTTCAAGTCAAGGAAACTACAGCTATGCCGTTTACGACAGAAAGGCGCCACATAACTATCGAGGTAGCTTTTACGTAGGGGACAATCTTGAACTCGCCGTGGATGGCTCCCAAGAAACAGATGGCTTGGAGATTAATTCTGCCTTGCGCACAGAACAGTTTCCAAACGGAATAGTAGTTGTGCAAGACGGCTTCAACACGTTACCTACTAATCCTCAGAACTTTAAATACATTTCATGGGATTCAATCGCGGCAGCGCTCGACTTGTAAAAATATTTCATTTTTATGTCCAAAGTGCTTCAATTTGAAGACATTTCTATTTCATTTTTGTTTCATTTTCTTTAAAGGGTAACCTGACGCTTTTAGTTGAGTTATCTGGTCTCGCGAATATTGGATGTTACGATCAGAAACTGCAGTTTTGTGACTCATTGTAATCATACGGTAACAACAATTCTTTAGTGTGCTTGCCCAGTAATACATCATCAAGGGGCCAAAAAATGATAAATCGTCACTTCTCAAAGAAAAAAATTGTAGTTGCTTTAGGGTTAGTATTCTCAGCAGAAGGTTATGCACAATCTCAAAATTCTATCGATGAGATTGTTATAAGAGGCAGCCGGGCAAGTTTGCAGAGCGCGATCCAAAAACAGCGAGACTCAGATAAAGTAATTGGTGTAATCGACTCCGATGCATTAGGAAACTTCGCCGATATCAATGTTGCCGAATCTCTGCGTCGGATTTCTGGGATTATGGTTGAAAACGACCAAGGAGAAGGGCGTTACGTGACTGTGCGTGGCATGAACACAGATCTCAACGCAATGACAATCAATGGGGTTAGCACCGCATCCCCTGAAGATCGCCGAGGCATTATTTTGGATGGAGTTCCGTCAGATCTACTGGATTCAATGACGGTTTACAAAACGCTAACTCCAAATCTAGATGCCGACACAATTGGTGGTGCTATCGATCTTGAAACAATTACGGGTTTTTCAAATCCAGAGATGTTTGTCAGACTTAAGGCTGAAACGTCTTACAATGAACTAACTGAAGATGGCTCTAACCCCAAGCTCGCTGCAACGTTTACTAATCGTTGGATGATGGGCGATGGCGAGTTGGGACTAGCTGTTGTGTTGAGTGATCAAACTAGACGCATCATTGGTGAGAATAATGAAGTAGGTGGCTGGGGCCAGGTGGCACCAGATGATGATTTTGAACTACGCTTTTACGACTTGGAGCGAGAGCGGCAAGGCGTTGTGCTTGCGCTTGATTATCGTCAGAATTCTGGCAATTCCTATTTTGCCCACTTTTTCCATAACGAGTACTCAGACACAGAATGGCGGGCTAAGTGGGAAACTCGAGATGGATTAGAAGATAACGACCCTGTCATCAATGGCAGTACGTTCACCTATGCTAATACCAGAGTAGATAGTGAGAGTAGAAACAGAACCGAAGAGAGAACTATTACGTCGGTAAGATTAGGTGGTGATTTCCAGCTATCTGATGCGTCACTTCTTGAAGTAGAGTTGTTCCAATCTGAAGCGGAACAAGACGATCGCGATAGACAAGCTGTAATATTTCGCAGTTCCACCATCAATGAGCCTATCGTTTTTAACAACAGCGATCCACGCCGCCCAGTGGTCACCTTTGCACCTGGCTTTTACGATCCAAGTATTTTTAAGCTAAACGCCAATGAGCGAGAATTCGCGCTTAATACAGACCGAGATCACGGCATGAAAGTGGATCTAACACATGAGTTCAGTGATACAACGGAACTTCAGTTTGGCTTGAAATACAGAGCGCGCAAAAAGACTAATGATTACAATTTTTGCGGCTACGACCCAGTAAACGATATATTGCTGTCGGATGTGGATTTTGTCACACCAAGTCCATTCCTAAGCACTATTGCCGGTCCCACAGCGACTTTTGATCAAGTCAAAGATTTTCAATTAGGATCAGGTAGTACTGCATTGTCCGATGGAACCTTCTGTCAAAACCCAGGAGCAGCCTTTGAGTTTAGCGGCGACGAAGATGAAGAATCTATTCCCGCAGACTGGCAGACAGAAGAAGACGTTTTCTCTGCCTACGCCATGGGAACGACGGTCGCAGGTGGGGCAACGTTTGTTTACGGACTTCGCTATGAAGATACTGACACCCGTTATCAGGGTAAAGCGTTCGATGGTGGGTTTGCAGGCTTTACTGAATTTAACAATGACTACGGCTTTTTAGCACCTTCCCTTAATGTCAAATATGACCTTTCTGAAAATCAAGTTGTGCGCGCTGGTGTATTCCGCTCACTTGTTCGACCTGGGTTTCAACAGTCTAACGCAGGGGCGATCGTAGATACCGAAGATAATCAGATCGAAGGCGGAAACCCCGAACTTGACCCAACTACGGCGTGGAATTTTGATTTAACTTACGAGTATTACATTGGGACAGATACGTTTTTCGGCGCAGGTCTGTTTTACAAATCTCTGTCAGATGCAATTGTTGAAGTAGAAGCGACAGATATTCAATTTAGAGGTCAGCTCTACAATGTGGCAGGCACCTTTATAAATACCGATGATAGTTCCATCGCGGGTTTTGAGTTATCGTTTCAAACCCTCTTAGAGAATGGTTTTCTATTCGTAGCAAACTATACCTATTCAGATGGCGAAACTGACTTGCCTGCAGGCGCAATTAGCGGGCAGCGTACAATTCCCTTTTTCAAGCAAGCGAAAAATACAGCCAACGTAGCCTTTGGCTACAATAAAGGCCCTTGGGATGTAAGACTGGCGACCAACTATCGAAGCGATTTTCTTGATGACGTCGGCGGTAATCCATTAACAGACCGCTACACTAGCGATTTTATGCAAATGGATTTGACGGCGCGTTATGAGGTGAATGAAAACCTAATGATTACTGCCGAAGCCATAAACCTAAACGACGAGCCAGAATACTACTACTTTGGCAATACCAATCGTTTATCGCAGTATGATGAATTCGGTGCCACTTATGGCGTCGGCGTGCGATACAACTTCTAGTTCGTATCAGTGAATTGAGTGGAGGCATGTTCCGGCATGTCTCCCTCTCTACAACAGACTTTCGACCGTTTCCTCATTAATTGGCTCCCCTGCGTTTCCCCACGCGTTTCTTACATAGTTTATAATTTCAGCGATCTCATTATTGCTTAGTACGCGTGCAAATGATGGCATTTCACCCCGACCAATAAGAATCACTAACGCCATATCAACAGCACTGCTGGCCACCAGCTTGTTTCCTGCTAGTGCCGGGTAGATGTTGGCAATTCCCTGACCATTGGGCTGATGACACTCCGCGCAATTGTCTCTGAACAAGCTCTCACCAATTGAGTCCTGCGCAAAGATAAACCCTGGCGTAAACATTGCCCATGCAGCGATGCCAATCCATTGCTGCATTTGCCTACTGCTGACTTTTTTCAATGGTTTTAACATGGGCCGTGTGGCTTAAGGTAAGTCGCGTTTTTTGCAAACAGAGGTAGTTGATTTCCAAAAATGCTATAAAGCGTTCTTCAGAACCGATGGGAGTTATTATGCATTTATTGAGTTGGGCGTCTAGGTTAGCGCTATTGCTCGCGCTGAGTATCGGAGGGCTGGTTTTTGCACAGGACACGCCCAGCCTTGAAGACATTCGGGCACCCATTCCCGAAGGGCTAGAAACTGTCGAGTTTTTTAGCGAAGCGGTAGGGCGTACTATGAAGTTCGATATTGTCCTGCCACCTGATTACCGCAGCAGTGAAAAACGCTATCCCGTGCTCTATTTGCTCCACGGCTACATGCAAAACTACACAGTTTGGGGGCGCAATCTCAATGGCGCATATTATGCGCGTCAATTGCAGGATCTGATAGTCGTGTTACCCGATGGCGGAAACACATGGTTCGTCAATTATGCCCGCAGCGAAGGAGAGCAGAGCGACAACTGGGAGGACTATTTGGTGGAAGACTTAATAGGGCATGTAGATGCCAACTTTCGGACCGAAGCTCGGCGAGAGGGAAGAGCTATTTCAGGCTTGTCCATGGGTGGGTTTGCGGCTTTCGCTATTGGGCTTCGACGTCCTCATTTGTTTGCATCAATCGGAAGTACAAGCGGTGCCTTGAGTTATGCAAGATCAGCAGCGGCTGCACTGAGGTCGGGGGTTGACCGCCAAGCAGCCAGAGCCAATGCGCAAACCGACCCACGCATTGCTGAGGCCGATAGTTTGATTTCTCAAATTATAGACATACCAGGGTTTAGCACCCAGCCAGAACGAACCCCTTCGGGTATTGATTTCGAAACACCAGAACAAGCGGATGCCTATGACCCTTTCACGATCATATACAAGGTTCCTAGGAGTCAAATGCCTCATATTTATATCGACTCCGGGACCGAGGACGGATTGATTAACGAGGCTAAAGAAATTGCAAACATACTAATGCTAAATAACGTCCCATTTGACTACATGCAGTCTCAAGGTGCCCACAATTCTGAGTATTGGCGGCGAAGCATCGGGCATATGATGGCGATCCAACACGAAGTATTGCATCGCGCGTTAGGTCATCGACCTTAAGCCCTGGGATCGTGGGAGCCCCCTTTGATGAACGCAAAACCTATTGTCCAAATTTCTGCTGCTCGGTGTCGAATTGGCAGACACAGGCTCTTAGTCATTCCGGAGCTAGAGGTGTATGCGGGGCAACGCTTATGTGTTTTTGGTGGCAATGGTTCAGGAAAATCGCTGCTCGCAAACTTGATGGCTGGAAAACGAATCGAAAGCGGCAGTTATGTTCGCTATGCAGAGGGATTCGATTGTCAGCGTGATATTCACTGGGTGTCATTTGAAGAGCAGCAACGACTCTGGCAAAACGATAATAGACTAGACATGAGCGAATACAGTGTTGATGCTCAAGATGTGGGCACCACAGTTGATGCATTAGTCTCTGGCGCGCGGCACAAAGAGGAAGTGGATGAATGTCTCAAGGTTCGTCTCCTCCGAGAAACGGGCTTGTTGGGTATCAGGAATCAAGGCATTCGTTTTCTTTCGTCTGGGCAGGTCAGGCGAGCGCTTTTAGCTCGCGCTTTGTATGCAAAAAATGGCGAAACTCCTCAGCTCATAATTTTGGATGATCCATTTGAAACAGTGGATCAACAGTCCAAGCAGGCATTGCTAGACTGTGTTGAGAAAAACGTAGAACCTTCGTCAACATTAATCCAGCTGTGCAGGCGAAAAAAGGACATATTACCAAGCACTACCCACATTGCCTTGATGCATCAGCTCGAGTTGATTGGTGTTGGTCCGAAGCAGTCAATGCTAAAAATACTGTTAGAAAAAGATCAATCTATTGCAGCGTCGGTGCAGTCGAGCCTCATTCCTCAACCGGAGAGGCGTGAAACAGAACCCTTTGGTGAACCTTTGATCGAACTCAATAATATTCACGCTAGCTACGGCGAGCGAGAGGTTTTTAATCAGTTTAGTTGGCGCATGGAACGTGGTGATCACGTACTGATTGAAGGTCCAAATGGCTGCGGGAAGTCAACTCTATTGGCATTGCTTGATGGCGACAATCATAAAGCCTACGGGCAAGATGTGCGTTTATTTGGCAAACGCAGAGGCCAAGGTGAAACACTTTGGGAAGTGAAGTCCTATTTTGGTGTAGTGTCCAACGAACTGCACAATAAATACGGGCGGGGATGGAAAGTAATCAATGTGGTTCTCTCGGGTTTTTTCGATTCCGTGGGGCTTTACGATCAAGGCTCAGCTAAGCAGGTAGATCAAGCCAAGCAATGGCTTGCGTCTTTGAATCTACTGGGCTTACAAAATAATTACTATGAAGAATTGTCCTTTGGCCAGCAGCGCTTGCTTTTGCTGGCTCGCGCCATGATTAAGTGGCCCAGGATTCTGATTCTCGATGAACCCTGTGTGGGATTAGATGACGAATTTCGGGAGCGGATACTAAGGTTGTTGGAAGGGATCGCCTCTCGAACCACAACTCAGCTGATTTATGTCAGCCATGTTGCCGATGAGAGGCCAGCTTGTCTCAATAAATGGATCCGCTTTGTTCCGGCAGATAGCGGTGTCTTTACTATAGAGCAGGGCTCAATCGAGACGTGAAATAGTAATGTTGGCGTAACCGGCGTTATTGCTATAAAAACCAAGACTATCGTTGACGAATAGTTGCAGCTTGCCCGAGCAGCCAGCGGTAAAACGATAAAGCCCTTCAGTCTCAATGTACTCTAAATCTGTAATACCTTGAGTTCCCTTGCAACCTTGCTGTTTGAGCATTAATTCAAACCAGTTGTGCTCTCTTGACCGCCGCGTCAAACCAATCCAATCATAAGCCATGAGGGAATTGGAAAAGCCTTTTTCATTGAGAGGCTGGTCTAATTCATTGTTTACAATATCGCCGTCGATCCAGTTGCTTAGAATCGTAGCATCCAGTGTGTAACGACTTCCGGCTACTAAAGCAATGCCTGAGTTGTGATTCATTTCGCGGGTGAAAAAATGGGTGTTTGCGCTTTCACCCGGAGCCAGGATAAGCCCTGGGTCATTGTCAGCAAATAGCGTAATGCCGCCAAGACTGCAACCTGAGAGGATTAAGCACGTCACTGAGAGAACCGTGGATCTGAGAACGAGTCTTGTAAACATGCTCACTGATGCTCCTAAAGAAGTTAAATCTGATGAAATTTATAGAGCCGAAAGTGTACAGGTTCGTATGATTGGCGGCAAATTTACCGTTGTTATTCGGGCTGTTTCGCGCTTCGCTTAGGCTATGTGTGATTAATGCTAACGCCGAGAAAGAGGTATCGAGGCGCCCTAAGTGCCTCAGTTTCTCACTAAGCCCAAAAACAACATAAAAACCCTACAAAAACAATGGCTAAAACTTGATTTAACTACTACGCTTAAGTGCAATATTGCGAGTTTGCGACAACCGAATGACAGCCTTAAATGCTTTATATTATTTTCTTAACTCCCCTAGCGACCCCTCACATGGGATGTCACTCGACCCTTGGACCCTAAGGTTTAGAGGTAGAAGTGCTCACCTGGAGCAAGATTTTCTAGTTGAATATTCCCTAGTTTCGCTGCAGCACAGCAGGATAGCGATCGCGTTAGGCATTCTAATGGTCGCTTCGTTTGGAATTATGGATATTTTGGTGCTGACAGAACAAAAAAACCTCGTGATGTCGATTCGTTACGGGGTATTAGTCCCATTTCAAACCAGTTTTTTTGTACTTACCTTCAGTAAGTTTTTCTTTGACAAGATGCAGCTTTCACTCGTGGCCATGGTTGTGATCACGGGTTTTGTGCTGACAGCTATCGTACTCGTTGTTCCCCTTGATACATCTCCCATGTATTTTGCAGGCATTATGCTTGTACTGTTCTTTGCCTTTGCGTTTTTAAGACTGCGGTTTGTTTGGGCTAATGTGGCCGGATTGACAATTTTGAGCGGTTATCTACTGGCTGATTTGCTGCTAGCAGATACCTCGTTCGTTGAGCGTGTCATGCGCGCCTTCTTTTTAACGTCGACAAGTATCTTGGGGATGTTCATCGCATACAGTGCAGAGTTCTATGCGCGGCGATATTTTTATCTCAGGGATGTGCTAGAACAGCGCAAAGCCGAGCTTGAGGAAAATCGAGCAGAACTGGAGACTCGCGTCAACGTTAGAACTGAACAGGCGTTAGCCGCTGCAAAAGCCAAGAGCAACTTTTTAGCAAACATGAGCCATGAAATCCGCACTCCCATGAATGGGGTTCTTGGCATGTTAGAGCTTCTCAAAGAAGACACCTTAACCACTTCACAGCATGAGAAAGTGATAACGGCGTACAATTCTGCCGAAGGGCTGCTCGCTATTATTAATGATGTGCTTGATGTTTCAAAGATAGAAGCTGGAAAAATGAAGTTGAATAAGGAGCCAGTATCACCTGGGTTTCTTATTGAAGACGTTTGCACGCTGCTGGCGCCTCAGTTCCGCGCCAAGAGCCTGCAGCTAGTGCATGAAATTACTCCCGAGTCCTACGACCACTATATTCTTGATGGCACTCGAATACGTCAAATAGTGCTCAACTTAGTTGGCAACGCCCTCAAGTTCACTGACAGGGGCTCGGTCAATGTGCAATGCCAAGTCGAGCACGGCGAAATGAGAATCGATGTCTGTGATACCGGCATTGGCATTTTATTGGAACAGCAAAAAATCCTTTTTGATGAATTCAGTCAGGCGGATAGTTCTTCGGCACGGGTGTTTGGCGGTACTGGGCTTGGCTTAACCATCACTAAGCAATTAGTAGAGCTCATGAAGGGCTATATTTCAGTGGATAGTCAGCTAGGCATGGGCTCCAAATTTACTGTACAGATTCCTGTGGAAAAAACTGACGCTCCGAAATTTAGGACAAGTTTGACTCAGACTCTAAACAAAAAAATATTTTACTTAGTAGAGTCAAAGCTACAGAGTAAATCTATACGACTGCTATTGGAGCGACTCGGCTGCGAAATCACAAATCTTGACCACGCCGAGGTGGCGATAACAGATATACCAAGCATCGATTGTGGTGGCATTCCTATTATTATGCTTGGCGCCATGGCGCCTGCGCAGGCACGCAGAGACGACTCTATCAGTCAAGATTCTCACTATCTTCAGTTTCCGGTTTCCTTGGCAAGTCTCAGTGATGCCTTGCGTGTGAAGGCGGTGGTTGTTGAAGCTCCTTTGGTTGCACCAAAAGAAAACAGGTTTAACGATCGTCGAGTACTGCTCGTGGAAGATAACGTTGTTAACCAAAAGGTGGCAAGCGCCATGCTTAGTCGTTTGGGAGTGAAAACTAAAGTCGCTGCTAGTGGTCAAGACGCGCTGACTGATTTGCAGGCTAACGACTATGATCTGATCTTGATGGATTGCCAAATGCCAGGCATGGATGGATTTGAAACTACCCAGGCAATTCGAGAATACGAGCAAGTGAGTCAACGTTCTGAATCCGTCATAGTTGCCCTAACTGCGAACGCTATGGCCGGTGATCGAGAGCGATGCTTAGAGTCTGGGATGAATGATTACCTAGCCAAGCCCATTAATCTAGAAGGGCTAACAAATCTATTTGAGCGCTGGCTGAATTCATAGGGTTTCTTTATTCAGGGTCACTGGTTAACATAACACTATTCGATTTCCAGTGTTTTTAAGCTGACCGTGGTTTCCCTTAATGACTAAAACACTTCTGCGTCAGGCAACACTCAGCGATGCTAATGCCATTTTCAAACTCTACCGTGACGTAGCAAAAAAGCCCGGCGGGCTCGCAAGGCTTGAATCCGAAATTAGTCATGACTATATCGAGGGCTTTATAGACAAGGCCTGTTCGCAAGGATTAATTCTAGTGGCAGAGGAGGAAGGCAGATTGCTGGGTGAAATTCACGCCTACGGTTCCGGATTATTCTGTTTTTCCCATGTCTTGTCAGAACTTACTATCGCTGTGGCGCCTGAAGCTCAAGGTCGAGGTGTGGGGAAACTGTTGTTTCAGTCTTTTCTTGATTGGGTTACGACAGCGATGCCAAGTGTTTTGCGGATAGAGCTAATCGCAAGGGAATCAAACAGAAAAGCCATCCGCTTTTATGAGTCTCTTGGCTTTGTGCAAGAAGGGTGCTTCAATCGAAGGATTCGCAATCCTGATGGAACGCTAGAGTCCGATATTCCCATGGCTTGGTGCCGTGAGGCATAGTGAGGCAAAATGAATAAACTCATTGCTAAGAGTCATCGGGTTGCCAGGGCTATCACGGCCTGGGGAGCCATTGGCTTGGCGGTTTTATGTGTCGTTAGCTGGTTTATGGTTTTTCAAGGTGCTATAGAAATCGATCTTGAGCTCAATGATAACTTTCCGCTTAATCCCTATTTTGTCGTGGCGTTCTTTATGCTGTTTATTGCCCTAGTGGTTTACCTGTTCAGTTTCATAGGCGTGTGTTGCAGTTACCTAGTAATGTCGCTGTTTAAAAATAAGTAAAAAATTCAATGGAGAATCCACATGTCTAATCGGCTAATAATTGTCCTACTAGCACTTGGTGTATTTACTGCAAATTCCTCGATTCTTGCTCAAGGGAGACTCGCCATTGCAGAGGTTAAAGAAGGCCTTCATGTGATTACCGGCCCCGGTGGCAATATTGGAGTTAGGGTTACAGCTGAGGGTGTTATATTGATAGACGATAAATTCCCAGAAGACTTTGCTGAAATTCAATCCCTCGTTGCCACCGTGAGTGATCTGCCTGTGCGCTATGTGATTAATACTCACCATCATGGGGATCATTCGGGCAGCAACGCTGGGTTTTTACAAATGGCGGAAATCATTATTCATAAAAACGCTCGGGATAATATGCTTCGAGGTAATCAAGCTGGGGTGCCAAGGTTGGTTTTTACACAGCACGCTGCGGTTACCCTGGGAGGTGTGGATGTGGAAGCCCACTACCTAGGTAGAGGACACACTGATGGAGACACGGTGGTCTATTTTCCTGATTTAAAAACAGTGCATACAGGTGACTTACTCCATGGCATCGCCCCATTTATCGATTATCCAAACGGCGGAAGTTCGGCTGGCTGGGTGAGTACCATGAACGGCATATTGGCCTTAGATTGGAATACTGCTATTCCAGGCCATGGTGCGATCATGGATCGCCGTGACGTATTGGGCTTCAGGAATCAAATGGAAGCTATCCGCATGAGAATGAAAAGTCTGATAGAGGGCGGGCTTCAGAAAGAGGATGCAGCGGACGCTATAGTGGATGAAAGTCTAAGCTGGACGCAAGCCGCTGACGGACTTTTCATGACGAGAAGCATTCCAGGCTTCTACGACGAATTGGCCTCTGAGTGAGCGCCTGAATTTTCGGAAAAGAATTAGGGAAAAACCATGAGTGGAGAGACGGACCTCGAGAAGTTGTTAGCGTTTTTGCAACCAACTTTAAGGGAAGACAATTTTGTATTCTGCAGCTCTGCTGACTTGTCGATGGAAAGGATTATGGAGCTTGCTCCGGTATGCTTTTATCGAGAGCAAGAAGGGACAAGTCTAGTGCTGGAAGAATCAGTAGCAAGAGCTGCTGGGTTTGAAATTGGTAGCATTTTTCGCTGTATTACACTGTCTGTGCACTCAAGTTTGGACTCCGTCGGTTTGACGGCGGCAGTTGCCAATAAACTGGCTAACAACAGTATTAGTGCAAACATAGTGGCCGCGTTTTTTCATGACCATGTTTATGTCCCTGCTGCGAAAGCGCAGCAAGCGCTGGATTTGTTAAACGAATTTTAGCGCTTATCTTGCTGCTAGTATTAAGCCTGTCTGCTTGGCAATACTGGCGCGCTCGGTTTTATACTAACTTAAGCGAACCGCGCTGTGCTATCTATCCTAGGTTTACAATGGCCTATTCTGCTAAGTCTAGCGCTCTAAAAGGTTGATGAAATAGGTTGTTTACGTCTGCTATAGTGCGCAGTTAGTTGTTTGTACTTTTAACGGGAGAAATCATGAAAAATTTACTAATAGGGTTTGCTGTGACAACTTTGTTGAGCAGTAATCTCTTCGCTGCGGAAGCAGTAGACCCTTCACTTGAGGGAATAACTAATTTTCGTCAGTACAGTGAAACTTTTGCCAGTTCGGGGCAGCCAACTAAAGAGCAGTTTACGGCAATTGCAGAGCAAGGTTTCGAGCGAGTAGTTTATATAGCGTTTACTAACAATGCGAATGCCTTGCCAGATGCTGACCAAGTGGTGAAAGGGTTGGGTATGGAGTACATGCATGTGCCGGTGGATTTTAATAACCCGCTGCCGGCAGATTTCTATGCGTTTGCAGATTCAATGCAGCGTGACACGTCTAAGAAGACATTACTGCATTGCCAAGTGAACGCAAGAGCAACGGCCTTCAGTTTTCTTTACCGGGTAATTTTCGAGGATGTGCCAGTGGCGGAGGCGAAAGCCGATATGAACACAGTGTGGCAGCCTAATGAAGTGTGGCGCGATTTTATATTTACCGTGTTAGCTCAGAATGATATTTCTCCTGATTGTGAAGGATGTGATTGGACTCCTCCATCTCCTAGGCAGCAATAAAACTAACTATTTCTGATCAAGCCATAAAAAAGGCGAGCACTAGGCTCGCCTTTCTTGTTTCAGCGTTTAGAGCGGTTTAGTCCGAGCCGCTTTGATCCACATTTTTCCATGTGTAGAAGCCCATAAACATCTCTTCCCAACTTTGCTCTCCCCAATTGATCTCGGAATTAGGATCTGGGTTGTAGGGGTTTTGCGCTGAGTTGTCGAATGCTCCGGTCGCAACAATCTTGGTGCCCGCAGGGACTCGCAGCGGAGTTTCTAGCTCATGGGCTAGTTGCCAATTAAACGAATAAGCTGGCACTGAAAGCAGCATTTCTTCGGTTCCATCTGGATACTGGGCTACAAAGCTCATGCGCTTGCCGCGAAAGTGCATGTGTGGCATGAGGCTGTGAATCTCAGCTTCGTCTTTTACATAAGTCACTAGCTGCATTTCGTGATCTTTTGCCCCAGCAGGGATAGAGATTGAGAAAGCATTTCCGACTCCGCCACCCATTCGCTCTTTGGGGACGACACCGTCTTCATAAAAATAGATGCCTATTTCCGTTGCGTCGACAGTCTCTTTACCTGAAGTCGTGTAGTGCATTTGTAGGTTGAGCTTGGTACCTGCTTTGAGTAAGCCCCCAACGCCTTCTGGATTTAGCTGCACGGAATTGCCCGGTGCATAGCCAGCAACACTGCCTTGGTCTGGGTCGCCCCCTCCAAGCAGTGTACTCACATCAATCTCTGGGTTTTCACGGAAAATTTTGTCGATATCCGGACGTCCCCCACCAGCAACAGCTGCAAATAGCTCTGCTCTCACCGCTGCCGCTCGCTCTTCAGGGAGACTATTGATCGCGGCAAACAACGCTTCTTGAGGGTCAGCGGCGCCTCCTGGAGGGACTACTGTGGTGATGATATGGTGAAGCACCTCTGGTGAGCCGGGTGATACCTCGCTGCCGCGGATCCAGACGTCTTTTTCAAGGCCGAGATCAATGGGTATATCCATATAATCAACGACGCCAGTGGCAGGAATGGTTTGTGGCGGAACCTTGACAATGAGGTCTGGCTCTCCAAGTGACCACTTGCTATCCGGCCATTCCAATGCCGTAAGCGGATCGAAATCCCCATCTACAGGGGAGCCAGCATCAACCCAGCGCACGAGTTTCTGCATTTCCTCATCGCTTAGGTTCATCTCATTTTTCATTTTATGACCGATTTTGTTATCGATCTGCCCGGGAGGCATACGCTTCGTCATAACGACTTCGCGGATCATCGGCGACCAGCCCTGTACAGAAAGTTTGCTGTCCATTGCAAATGGTGCAATACCCCCTTCACGGTGACAGGAGGCACAGTTCTCAGCAATGATAGGGGCAATATCGTTTGTGTAAGAAAGATTGCTGTGTGCAGTTTTATTCGCAAATTCAATTGATGCACCACTGGCAGGGCTGCTTACTAATTCCCCCTTCACGCCATTCATGGCCGCATCTAAGCTTTCCTCTAACTGAGCCGAGATTGGCCCCCGATAAAGAATTTCAAATGACTTGGGATTGTATACAACGGCTTGGTCTAGTTTTGATATGCCTAGTAATTCGGTCACTAGCTGCGCGTCATCCATTAAGACTGGCAGGTCTGCACCGGCCGCGCTTAGCTGCGTACTTATCATTGCCCGATCAGACTCTAAGCCGGGATTTAGTAGAAAGAAGGCCACGCCTAATTCGCCGTATTTTGCCTGCAGAGCAGAAAAGGCACTTAGATCGGTTGCTGGCGCGAATGGCAAGATTACGGCGGCGCTATGATCGTCATACCATGCCATGTGTTGGAATGCGCCTTTATGGTCAATTAATGCAAAATCACCAACTCGCTCGCCTGCTTGAGCAGTCAAAGCGATGGCTGCGGAAAGTGCAAATGCTAGAGTGTTTTTCACGAATTGCTCCCTAATTGAAAAATGAATATTGCATGAGATTTTCTAAAGCGGTGAATTAAGTTTACTTAATTTTCTCCCCATTGCAGCCCTTATTTTAAAAAAACCTTCCTTACCGCTAACGCTCATCATAAAGTTATATAAAACAGAGGGTTAGTAATGCCAGTCGGATCAATTACGCGGCTTGGACGGATCGCGCAGCTTGCAATGCTGAATAAAGACTTAGACGCCACCTCAAAGGATTAGTTACTGACTTTTGCAATCCCAATGAAACCGGGAATTTCAGGCCATTCTGGCGATTATTTCTTTAGCTGCTCGTATTTGCTCTCGAAGCCGATTGAGCAAGCAACCCTAAATTATGATAGCTTGCTTCGCCAGATGAGTCGCAGTTGGGTGCCATTGTGAGGTAAGAATGCACGAAGAAAATTTGCTGGTGAATGCGCTGTATTATTTAGCGGCTGCTGTGATCGCGGTACCACTTTTCAAGAGATTTGGCTTAGGGTCAATTCTTGGTTATTTGTGCGCTGGCGTGGTGCTTGGGCCTCACGTATTGGGGCTAGTTTCTGACCCTGAGGAGGTGCTGCACTTTGCGGAATACGGCGTAATCCTGCTGCTGTTTATCATCGGATTGGAGTTAGCGCCTAACAAGCTTTGGACCATGCGCGGACAAATAATTCTCATTGGTGGCAGCCAGCTTTTAGTGTCCGCGGCAGTTCTTAGCGGCTTGTTTCTGCTTTTTTCCCTTTCGCTGAACCAGTCTTTGGTCTTAGGACTAACCCTAGGTCTATCCTCCACGGCATTTGCTATTCAGCTAATGAGCGAGGAGCACATCTTAGCCTCACCCTTAGGCCGGAAGGGATTTTCTATTTTACTTTTGCAAGACTTAGCGGTTATCCCCATATTATTGCTAGTAGGCGTCTTGGCACAAAGTGACCTCAGTGCTGCTGACGCCGTGCCGTGGTATTTGCCATTTGCTGCGGTGATAGCAGTGTTGCTGTTTGGCCGCTACGGACTAAACTCTTTGCTATCCGTCGTTGCTCAGACCAACAACCGCGAGATCATGACGGCCGCTAGTTTGCTGATTGTGATCAGTGTAGCCGTGTTGATGGAAACGGTTGCCTTGTCTATGGGCTTGGGTGCTTTTCTTGCCGGCATTATGCTGGCGAACTCTGATTTTAGGCATCAGCTGGAATCGGATATAGAGCCCTTCAAGGGTATCTTGTTGGGACTCTTCTTCATTGCAGTTGGCATGACTATCAATTTAACCATGCTGATCGAGCATCCGTTTTTAATGGTGTTCGCAGCACTCGCACTAATTGCAATTAAGACCTTGGTCATCGTTGCAATTCTCAGATGGCGCCATGTATCACTTAAAGAAAGTTTTCAATTAGGATTGATGCTCTCGCAAGGTGGAGAATTCGCTTTTGTGGTGCTCTCGGAAGCATCTCAGGTCGGTCTAATTGGTGTAGAAATTTCTGAGCAAATTACCTTGGTCGTGGGTTTGTCTATGGCTCTTACTTCGCCCTTCGTAGTGGCCCATCGCCGACTCTGGCGGAGTCGAAGCGCATCCCAGCCTGCCAAAGATGGCCATTGGGACACTCACGAACCGGAGGTCATTATTGCCGGCTTTGGTCGTTTTGGGCAGATCACGGGCCGCATGTTAGCTGCCAAGCATATTCCTTTTACCGCGATGGATAAGAGTTCCACTCACGTTGAGTTTGTGAAACAGTTTGGTAACCGAATATTTTTCGGCAATATGACTCATTTGGACTTAATGCGAGCCGCGGGCATAAAGCACGCCAAGATTTTGTTGGTAGCCATTGACGATGCTGAGGAGTCCCTTGAGATAGTCGATCTTGCGAAAGAGCAAAATCCAAGGCTGCGAATAGTCGCCAGAGCGGTAGATAGAGCTCACGCTCGGCAGCTAATGACTCGCGGCGTCCATAGTGTGATAAGAGATACATTTGCCAGCAGTTTGGAGGCGGCGACCGATACCTTGGAACTACTTGGTTACCCCGAAGGACAAGCGTTAGAAATCACCGATATGTTCAGAAAACATGATGAGGCGCTGTTGGCGAAATCAATCGAACATTTGAATAACCCGGCAGAGCTTTCAAAAATGGCCAGACAAGGAAGAGAGGAATTGCAGCAACTGTTTGAGAAGGACAATCTGTAGCATGTTAACGCTGGAATGGATGAGTGCAGAGTCCATGTTGTCATAAGCCCCTTAGGGTGATCTCAAACTTGTTCTCATGGCGTATAATAAAGCGCTTAAAGGCATGAATCGTGACCCCTGTCTTGCTCTAACTTAAAACTCTTACTCTACCATTGGCCCAAACCTTATGACTAAAGCAGTGATTCTACTTAATCTTGGAACACCCTCTGAACCAACCGCGAAGGGCCTGCGGGACTTTTATAAATATTTTTTCTCTGATCCATTCGTTTTTGATTTCAATCCAGTGGGCCGCTGGTTGCTGCGAAACTTAATTGTGATTCCCTTTCGCGCACCGAAAACTGCGAAAGACTATGCCGATATTTGGATGGAAGGAGGCTCGCCCCTTAAGGTGTATGCAGACAGGCTGCAGTCAAGCTTGCAAACAATGTTCGATGAAGCAGGGGACGATGTGCGTGTAGTAAACGGTATGGCCTATAGCAAGCCATTCGTTTGGGATGCTATCGCGGAAATAAAGTCCCAAGGCATTACAGAGATATTGGCGTTGCCTTTATTTCCCCAATATTCGACTGCAACAACCGCGTCGGTGTTTCACGAAGTAAAGCAGCAAGTGGCTAAGTGGGAGTCGCCGCCGAACGTTCATTTTGTGAATGATCTCTATCAGGAGCCCGCTTTTATTAGAGCCTGGTCTCTTCTCATTACAAAGCACCTAGAGCTTAGCCAATATGATCACGTCATTTTTAGCTATCACGGGCTGCCTGAGTCAACCATTAAAAAGAACGATCCAGAAGATTATTGTAAGTTTGGCGAATGCTGCAACAGGATCACCGACAAGAACGCGCTGTGTTACCGTGCGCAGTGCGTGCAGACGACGTTGGGTATTGTGAAGACACTAGGTTGGTCCGAGGATAAATACTCTATTGCTTTTCAGTCTCGATTCGGAAAACAGCCTTGGATACAACCCTACTTAGACGAACACATTATCAAATTGGTAGAGCGAGGAATTAAGAAAGTCGCTGTTGTGACCCCTTCATTTATTTCCGATTGCTTAGAGACGATTCATGAGATTGGAATCGAATATCATGAAGAATTTATTCAGGCCGGTGGAGAGGTGTTCACACTGGTACCCAATTTAAACGATGAGCCCTCTTGGTTCCATTCGGTTCATGAAATCGCATCAAAACACCTGGCTCTTATGCCAAATCAGGTATATGTCCCTGAAACCTGATAGGCTATGTCAGCGCTGTGACAATTGGTTTTGCTAGAAAGCTGTTTAATATCTTCAAGAGACGACTATGCTTATAATGAAAACTTAGTGAACCTTGCTGTAGTAAGCTTGCCTCTTGGCAATGAAAACCACAGTGCGCTTTAAAAATTGACCCATAAGAAGTATCTAAGTGTTTGTTATAAATCATATTCTTTTTCTATGGAACGGTGGTCTTGATCCCAAGACTGCTAATCCAATTATCCTTCGGGAGCGCAGAACGGCCGCTAGCACTATATTTTTAGTGCTGCCTGTCGCCATTGGCCTGATAATCTCTAACCTCTATACCGGCGGTGAGAGAGACAATATTGCTATTGCGTCTGCGACCGCTATTGTTTTTCTCAGTTTATACATCCAAGCCTATTTTAAAGCGGCGCTCGTTGCGGCCCAGCTACCCATTTTCGCGTTTTGGATGGTCATGAGCTATGCCATGCTCTCTGTGGGGGTTTCTGGCAACACATGGGCTTGGCTATTATGCCTGCCAGCCATTGCTATGTTGGTAACAGGGCGAGTGGCTGGTTTGATATGGGCGGTTATCTGTATTGCGACCCTATGGGTATTTGCCATATTGGAATCCCAAGGTTTTGAATTTGAATATGCGGAAACCGTAGGCACGGCCTCACCCATAGCCTTAGCGGTAGAGGCGTCATTGGTGCTATTGATGCTCACCGCTGCGGGATTAGTCTTTCGCAATGGTCAAGTGAAGGCCGAAGCCGAACTTAATTCGACGGTAAAGCAGCTTGAAAAAGAAGTACATGATCGCACTTTGGCAGAAAATGATGCTAAGCAATCGGAACAAGCAAAATCAACCTTTTTGGCGGCCATGAGCCACGAGCTGAGAACGCCACTCAATGGGGTTATAGGTGCAGCGCAGCTGTTAGCGCAGGGAGAGCTGCCTAGCAAGAAGCGAGAACTGGTTGAGGTCGTAGTCCAGAGCAGTGAAACCTTGCTGGAGTTGATTAATAACGTGCTGGATTTAACTCGTCTGGATTCAAACGAGGTAACGCTTGAATCTATCCCCGTGAATATGCGTGAACTAATGACGGCAACGTTGGCGCCATTAAGCTTTCAGGCGCGGGAGAAAGGCGTGAATTTTTCCCAGGTGGTAGAGGACGATATTCCTGAGTACATCGCTGGCGACCCGACGCGGCTGCGGCAGGTTATTCTAAATCTAGTCGGTAACGCGGTTAAGTTTACAAACTCGGGTGAAGTATCGGTAATACTAGACACAGCGTTGGATCGACTGCGACTTCGAATCACCGACACTGGGATTGGTATCGCAAAGCATGCTCAAGCGAGTTTATTCGAACCCTATGTGCAGGCCGATTTGGCAACCATGCGCAAGTTTGGCGGTTCTGGTTTAGGTCTGACCATTGTTAAAAAAATAGTGTCATCAATGGAAGGCAAGATCGTTGTGCAATCAGTCCCCGGTCGAGGCTCTACCTTTACCGTTTTCTTGCCGTTAAAGAAATCTGGCCCGCCGCGTAAGGTAACTTCTCGTCAAAAAGAAATGGCGCTGCCCAAATTATCAATCATTGTCGCGGATGATAACGCGGTGAATCGGATGATCCTGTCTCAAATGTTGGAGGACGATGGCCACGACGTGGTTACTATGTCAAACGGCAAAGAAGTAGTGGAGTATCTGCCTGATCATAAGGTGAACGTGATACTAATGGACTTACAAATGCCCATTCTTGATGGTGTTTCTGCACTAAGGAAAATACGAGCGATGCCTGGTCCTCGTTCGAAAACCCCAGTTATCGCGGTGACTGCTAATGTCAGTATGGAAAACCCTGCAACCCTTGAAGCAGCCGGTATGAGCGGGTTTCTATCCAAGCCATTTCGCCAGTCGGAACTGCAAGCGGTGCTGCGTAAAGCGATTACGCCAAACCCTAAAGCGTTGGGATAGCGGCGCCACAAATGTGAGCGAACAAGCCTTAAAATTCCTTTCAATTAATGATTTGTATCAATATTGCAAGATTCAATAGCGTTATTCTGATCCTGTTTCCAAACAGAACTAAGGATGAATAATTATGGCTATGCATGTTGAAGATGGTGTGAATGTACAAGAAAGAGACGCGAAGTTGTTGCCAGT
>CAYGRT010000011.1:0-81895 GCA_964352355.1 uncultured Pseudohongiella sp.
TATCTAGTACAACCCTGCTGACAATGGTCATTTGGGCAATATGGATTACGCTACCTTCCGCCAGTGTCTGGGCTCAAACGAACTCAATTGAACAAATATCCACTGCGGTGCAGAGCTATTTGGAGCAATTGCATGAAGCGGATTTAGCCCGAGATCAACGTATGGAAATCGAAGTTGGGTATCTTGATCCCCGCCTAAACTTACCGGTATGCCCGACAGAACTTGAGGTTCAGCTCAACGGCAATCAACGTCAGATAGGCAAGTTACAGGTAAAAGTGAGCTGCTTAAGCAACAACCCTTGGAGCAAGTACATTCCCGCAGAGGTTAATGTCTATGGTTACGTTGCGGTAGCATCAACTTCATTGAATCGTGGTAGTTTGCTTCAAGCTCATGACATCGAAATGGACGAAGTAAACCTAGCCAACCTGCGCCGCAGCCCAGTTTTCGACGCTGAATCCCTTGTTGGAATGGAGATGAAGTATCCGCTTACCTCAGGTGGCGCATTTTCAATGGAGGCTGTTCGCCAGCCGATGGTGATTGAGCGAGGAGACATGGTTCAACTCATCGCAGAAACGAGAAATCTGAGTATTCGACAGCAAGGAGAAGCGCTTCAAAATGGTGCTGTTGGCAGTGTCATAAATGTAAGAAACAGTAGTTCGGATCGAGTGGTGCAAGCCGAAGTCCTGTCACAGGGAAGAGTTAAAGTTAAGTTATAACAACAACTTAAGCTAAAGGAATAGCCTTTTAGGCGATATAACTTGCTGAGCTAACGAATACTAAGCTTAAGTATTTATTCGACTTAAAGATATTTTTACACCAGTCGTTATAATTTAGACCCGCCACTAAAAGGCGGCATGATCTGCTTTTAAAACTGAGTCTTTTATCAGTTTTAGAGCTCAAGTTAGGGACTATTTAGTATTAACACATGGAAATGGAAGTGCCGTCGTCGTGAATAAAATCGGACCAAATACATCGCAAACCCTGTCAGAAAATCGAAGTGCCAAGGCATCTGTTGTTACTCAATTTAAAGGGGATCGACGCAGCGTCTCCGAGTCTGACGCTCCAAAAACCAGCGCCACTGTCGCCTTAAGTTCTCAGGCCATAGACATGAGCGCATTAGAGACACGGATCAAGCAATTGCCCGACTTAGATGCCGCTCGAGTTGTTGAACTACACAATCGGATTGTCGCTGGCGAATACAAAATCAACGCAGAAAGCATTGCTGAAAAAATGCTTTCGCTTGAATCAGCGATCGATAACTAATGATTGATTTTACAGACCTAAGGGCACTGCTCGAGCGCGAATTAGACCACTGCCAATTGCTGCAAACTGTCTTGCTCAAAGAACGAGAGCTGATTGAGCGTCAGCAGCTTGGTGAATTGCCAGCAATACTTCGCCAAAAAGCGGATTTGCTGACTTCAATTGAGCATACCTTTAATCAAAAGCAAGATTGGCTTAGCAGCAAAAAGCTACCTCTAGAACTATCCAGCTTTACCCTTCTTGCGATCAATGGCCAAGCTTTTGCAGACTGCCTAAATCTTTGGGCCGAAAGCAATGCAGTGAAGCTAAGCTGCAACGAAAGCAACACGACCAACGGCATAATCATCGCAAAGTCCCGAAAGCGCAATAGTCAACAGCTCGAAATACTTAAAGGGAGCCAACCCAGCAAGCCTCTTTATGATGCGGCAGGCAAAACTATTAGCGGTTCTAGCAAAGGTGATACCAGGCTAGCCTAAATCTTGCCTCTTTGACGGGCAGCGTGTCTGAGCGCTGAGCTCAACTCCATAGTTATCACCTAATTTTTGTTAGTAAGTGAGATCCAAGGCACGTATTTACGGCGTTTTTACCCTTAGGATTAACAAAAATTGGGCAGCTCAAAGACTAAAAAGTAGTTGTTCTCAAGCTCTGATATTTGTTGAATTAATAAGCCTATTGGTTTCTAATACTCCGCCGATAAAACAGTCTAAGACGCGGTCTGTACGCAACTCTAGGACGCTAGCAAGTATCGAATTCTGGAAGACATTTGAACGCTAAAAATTTCTATATCGTAGCCTCTGCTCCAAACGAGCCCAGTTTGCAGGTTAAGATTTCCGGTCCGTATCTTACCAAACAGGCTGCTCAGGCAGACTTGGCCGCGGCAATCGATGAAGCCATGGATATTGACCCCAGCGCAAAAAACTACACCTATACGATATCTTATTTAGAAAGCCGTAAGCCTGGTGTCATTCAGCACATGGCTGCGCACGCCTAAAACGACACACCCTGTCTTTGCCGCTATCCGCGTTACCCACCCAATATTTTCGCCTCGAATATCCGAAAGGACCCCTCGAAAAAAGCGCAAAGTAGAAGAGCACTGATTATCTCTATACTCATTGGTTAGCAGTTGTACTGCCACTCTAGTGGTTACAGCGACTCCATCTGGAATACTCCAAGAGAGGTAGCCTAGCGTGAGATTAAGTGCGCTCCATCACATTAGCATTATCGAATCCGGCGGAACTAACTGCGCATGGGTGAGAATTAAGTATGATCAGCACAGCTTTCAACAGTCTTTTCCCTATAAAAAATATGGTGGCAAAGCAAAAGCCATCGCCGCGGCCAAACTTATCCGTGACGCTCAAGGTAAAAAAATATACGGCAAGCATTGGCCTTACGCCAAGTTTAGCCCTCGTAAATCGTCTCCACTAAATTCATCGGGCGAAATTGGAGTCAGTTATTCCGCAAAAGACAACGCCTGGGTTGCAACCTGGCAGGAAGGAAAGAACGGCAGTAGAAAACAGCGAAACGCCTATTTTTCAATTAACAAATATGGAAGCGAAAAAGCAAAACTGTTAGCAACACGAGCAAGGAAAAAGGCCATATCGGCTAACAGAGTTGGCTAAGCCCAATCGCGAATAGGAAAGTTGCTCACCCCCATGCCCTAAAGTGAGCGACTACGGCCTTTCAAGGATTTGGTCCAAATGAGCTTTGGATCCAGGCTGTTTGTATAGACGAGGTTGGCATCAAAGTTTAGCCGATCAACGCCGAACACTTCATATAACGCTTCAAAAGAGCTTACAGAAGGTTGTGTGCTTTGATCTATAGCGGTCAGTAATTCGGCCAAACTGTCAGGATCAGTTAGTGCCTTGGCAGTATGCATGAGACCTGCGTCGCGCATCCCGGCGATCACCACAATTTGCGTTTCGCTGCTGGCTGGGAACATAGAAAACATGCCGTAATCTTTAAACGCCTCTCCCTTGGCAGGCAATCCCGCATCGGAAGTAAAGTATTGCAAGCTCTCACGATCGTATAATTCATCATAGCTGCGCCCCAAACCCAGACCCGAGCTGGCAAAAGTCATTTCTGTCAGCTTATCGAGAGCGCTAATATAGCCAATATAAACGATGTGGTTGTCATGAATATCCGCTGAGGAAAGATCGGACATCATTGCAACATTTATCGTTTTACCCGCGCTCTGTAATAACGGCATAAGTCGGGTTAAAGCATAGGCGCTGCCCTCGGGCATATAAGATAAATTTAGATCCAAATAATTTTTGGCGCGCTCTATTTCAGTAAACTGCAACTCCTCCAAATCTTCGGGCGAATTGACGTCAAACTCGCGCACCATGCGAGCGATGTTGCCAGTGTCATTCAGCTCGCCAAAAATATAGTAATCTCCCATTACTAGCAGAATCGGCTGCTCGTCCGCTAGCAATGCCTGCCAAAGTGGGTGGGATGGTGCTGCATTAGTCTTTGCCTCGGGCCAATTATAAGGCAGTCCCACGATCAAATTTGCTGCTAGCAGCACGGCGCATAGCGACAGAAGCCCAGCTACTAGGCCGCTGCTCCTCCAGTTCGCCAAAGTCATCAAAACTGCTGAATGCTTCTTCCCTCTATCTTGGGCTACCAGCGTGTATTGACCTTTCGGAATAACCAATCGGTAGCGCAAATGGAGGTTTTGCTTGTAGTACTCATCTAGCTTTTTCCTCAACTGATGCACATAAACGCGCACGCTCGAGTCTGCTGCCACGTCAAAATTGGGCTCTTTGTCGAGTACCTCGATCGCCAACTCAATTTCCTTAGGCTGCCCACCTACCAATGCAGCTTCGGCAAGAAATTCGAGTAATGCAGCATAGTACTTAGATCGACCCAATGCCCCGCTAGCAGCAATGGCTTTTGTTTCTGCGCGCAACTGCTCCGGCGTAAAAAAATCTGTCACGTTTCGAGGCTCTTTGTAGGTTTCATTAGTAGGCAAAATTGAACGGGCTCCCATGCTAAGTAGCTCAGTATAGCAGGACCTTGGCACCCCAGCGCCATATAGCCTTAGGCCATCTTTTGCTGCAATTCAATTCCCCCAAAAGCGCCGCTCCAACAGCAAATTGTCGACAATTTGTTGAATATTTTGGCATAAACGACCATAATAACCCATTATTTCACTAATATTGTTGACACCCCGCCAAATGGAAAGCGAGCAGCACCCAAAAACAGCAACTCGAGCAGATGATGTCTTTAATCAGCTGCGCACTGCGATAGTAAAAGGCGACATCCCCCCGGGTGCCAAGATTAATGAGCCACAATTGAGCAAGCATTACGGCATTAGTCGGGGACCACTGCGTGAGGCAATTAGACGACTAGAAGGCTGCAAGCTCGTTGAAATTAAGGCCAATATAGGTGCTAAAGTAATTTCTTTAAACACCACACAAATTATTGAAATATATCAAATTAGAGAACAACTAGAAGGATTGGCCTGTCGCCTAGCCGCCGAGAATATGGAAGCAAAAGGCTGCAGCGAGCTAAGGGCTTTGCTGCACAAACACGAAGGCGAAATTCAATCTGAAAACGGGTTGCTCTACTACCAAACTGAAGGAGATTTGGATTTTCATTACATGATCGTCCAGCTTAGCGGAAATAGTCGACTAGTTGACCTATTATGCGGCGAACTCTATCACTTACTGCGGCTCTACCGCTGCCAAACCAGCACCCAACCTTCCAGGCCAGAGCAAGCGTTTAATGAGCACCATCAAATAGTCAATGCGCTAGAGAAGCGTGATGGCGAATTGGCTGAGTTTCTTATGAAAAGACATATTAGCCATGCCCGCGAAACACTGTTGAAGCAACTAAATCAAAAACCTGAACCTACTACGGAGTAACTCATGTCTAGCAATTCGGCCGGAGCCAAATTCAGAGCTGCACTCGCGGCAAATCAACCGTTACAGATCGTTGGTGCGATTAATGCCTATTGCGCCATGCTGGCTAAGACTGCGGGGCATCAGGCTCTCTATCTTTCTGGCGCTGGCGTCGCTAATGCATCATACGGCATACCGGACCTCGGTATCACAAGCCTAAATGATGTTATCACCGACGTAGAGCGAATTACTGGCGCTTGCGACCTTCCCTTATTGGTGGATATCGATACTGGCTGGGGCGGCGCCTTCAATATAGCTAGAAGCATTAAGGCGATGGAAAGAGCGGGAGCTGCAGCCGTTCATATCGAAGATCAAGTGGCCCAAAAGCGTTGTGGGCATCGCCCGAACAAGGCAATTGTCACTCAAAGTGAGATGGTCGATCGTATCAAGTCCGCCGTAGATGCAAAAACCGACTCTAATTTTGTGGTCATGGCCAGAACCGACGCACTCGCTGTTGAAGGCATGGAATCAGCAATAGAACGGGCGGTTGCCTGCGTCGAGGCCGGTGCTGACGCTATCTTTCCTGAAGCAATGTTGGAGCTTGATCAATATCGCCAATTCGTCGATGCAGTAAAAGTACCCGTACTCGCCAACATCACGGAATTTGGTAGCACACCACTGTTTAATCGCACCGAACTCGGCGCAGCGGGTGTCGCCATGGTGCTTTATCCTCTTAGTGCATTCAGAGCAATGAGTAAGGCCGCAGAAGAGGTTTACAGCAGCATTGCTAGCCAGGGTGATCAAACTGCAGTGGTCGAGCGCATGCAAACCAGAGCGGAGTTGTACGAGGTGCTGGGATACCATTCTTATGAACGAAAGCTGGACAAACTTTTTAAAAATAGTAAATAAAACATAATTATATGATCAATATCTAAAATCTACATTAATTTAGTTACAGCAATGACAAGGAGAAACTGCATGGCTGAGAAGAAACTTACGGGCGCGGGATTACGGGGCCAGGTAGCTGGAGAAACCGCACTTTGCACTGTGGGCAAAACAGGCACTGGACTCACCTACCGCGGCTTCGACATTAGCGAGCTAGCTGATAAAGCAAGCTTCGAAGAGGTTGCCCATCTATTACTCTACGGCCACCTGCCTAACCAAACTGAACTTGATAGCTACGTAAGTAGAATCAAAAGCCTGCGGGGTCTGCCCACCGAACTTAAGGATGTGCTTGAACGCATCCCCGCCAGCGCCCACCCTATGGACGTAATGCGCACCGGATGCTCCATGCTAGGCAATTTAGAAACGGAATTGAGCTTCGCCGATCAAGACGCAGCGATTGACCGACTGGTCGCGATCCTACCTTCAATTATTTGTTATTGGTACGTCTTCTCCCATCAGGGTAAGCGGATCGATACGGAGCTTGATGATGACTCAATTGGCGCGCATTTCCTTCATATGCTTTCTGGCGAGAGCCCCAATGAGCTATTCGCCAAGGTTATGAATGTTTCGTTAATTTTATATGCCGAACACGAATTTAATGCCTCGACATTTACCGCTCGGGTGTGCGCATCAACACTATCAGATTTGCATTCTTGTATTACGGGAGCCATCGGTAGCTTGCGGGGCCCGCTGCATGGCGGCGCCAATGAGGCTGCCATGGAAATGATACAGGGCTGGAAGAGCGCAGATGAAGCGGAAGCTGAGCTTCTTGGCATGCTTGCTCGTAAAGAGAAAATTATGGGCTTTGGCCACGCCATATACAGCGAATCTGATCCACGCAACACAATAATTAAGCAATGGGCTGAAAAACTAGCCGCCAGTGTAGGAGACAAGGTGCTATATCCAGTCTCAGTTCGCTGCGAAGAGGTGATGTGGCGTGAGAAGAAGCTGTTTTGTAACGCTGACTTTTTTCATGCCTCTGCCTACCATTTTATGAATATCCCAACCAAGTTATTCACGCCGATTTTTGTCATGTCCCGCGTAACTGGATGGGCAGCTCACATCAAAGAGCAACGGGCTAACAACCGCATCATTCGGCCAAGTGCAGAATATACCGGCCCTGAGTCCGCGAACTGGATAGATATTGCCAACAGATAACATTATAAAACTTATTTAACTTACTGAATAAAAAGGATATATCGTGTCACAAAATGTAGATTTAAATAACCGACCACAACCCGATCAAGTACTCGTTGATATCGCCAATTATGTCTGCGATTACGATGTTCAATCGGATGAAGCCTATGATACTGCTCGTAACTGCCTTATGGACACACTTGGCTGCGGGTTATTGGCACTGCGCTTCCCAGAGTGCACAAAGCTGCTTGGCCCCCTAGTGGCCGGCACTGTAGTACCTCATGGCGCCCGTGTACCGGGAACTCAGTTCACCTTGGATCCAGTCAAGGCGGCTTGGGATATTGGATGCATCATTCGCTGGCTTGACTATAACGATACCTGGCTGGCCGCCGAATGGGGCCACCCTTCTGACAACTTAGGCGCCATTTTAGCTATTGCGGATTACCTTTCCCAAACCAACGTGGCAGCTGGCAAACCACCTTTGCTCATGCGCGACGTGCTTACAGCAATGATCAAGGCTCATGAGATACAAGGAGTGTTAGCGCTTGAAAATAGCTTTAACCGGGTTGGCCTATGCCACGTATTGTTGGTGAGAGTGGCATCTACAGCGGTAGCAACGAGAATGCTTGGTGGAACTAAAGAGCAGGTGATCGACGCGCTGTCGCAGGCCTGGCTGGATGGATCATCACTGCGTACCTATCGACACGCGCCCAATGCTGGGCCGAGAAAGTCCTGGGCTGCAGGAGACGCAACATCCCGGGCAGTTCGCTTGGCAGATTTAACCTTGCGAGGTGAAATAGGATACCCGAGTGTGCTTACCGCACCTACCTGGGGCTTCTATGACGTTTCTTTCAAAGGTAAAAAGTTTGAATTTACAATGAATTATGAAACTTATGTAATGGAAAACATCCTATTTAAGATTTCATTCCCGGCCGAGTTTCATTCCCAGACAGCTGCTGAAGCTGCGGTGCGCTTGCACCCGCAAGTAAAAGATCGACTCGCTGAGATAGACAAAATAGTCATCCACACTCATGAGTCGGCCATCAGAATCATTAGCAAAGTTGGCCCCTTGAATAATCCGGCCGACAGAGATCACTGCCTGCAATACATGACGGCTGTGCCACTGATTTTTGGCAATTTAATTGCTGAACATTATGAAGATAGCTTCCATGCTAGTAATCCACTAATTGACGAGCTTCGGGAAAAGATGGAAGTCATTGAAAACAAAGACTATACCCGTGAATACTTAGAAGCTGACAAGCGCTCTATCGCCAATTCATTGCAAGTTTTCTTTAAAGACGGCACCAGCACTGAGCAGGTCGACATTGACTACCCAGTTGGTCATCGTCGCAGACGGGAAGAAGGCATCCCGCTGTTAGAAGATAAGTTTAAAGCAAACCTCGCAACCCGATTTCCTGCGAAACGTTGCAAACAAATCTTCGATTTGTGTAAAGACCAGTCCAAGCTAGAGCAGACTCCTGTTAATGAATTTATGGATTTGCTCGTTATCTAGCCAGTGTCAAAACCAATAGCGGACCCGAGTCTGGGTTCGCTATTGTTTAGCAAAAGCACCCCATCACTAGTTCGCCCTAACTACAGAAAATAGTCAGTCCCTAGCCAGCAGTCAATTTACAAATGGCGTTTAATAAAATCCGATATCTTATTGATTTAAAAGCTATTTTATCGACCAAAAAAGTGCTTAACGATCTCCCAAAAGCCTAATAAGAACCAAGCTGCTGGGCCGCTGATTAAAAAATTAATCAACCATCTCTTGAATTTTGAACTCCCTACCCAATATTTGAACCCATGCAAGGGCTCGTTAGAGACTTGCTAAACCGCTCGATCTTCGGATGAGCAACGGCATATTGCTAACTTACCTCAGCTTAGCTGACTAAAAGGATATGATTATGAGAACACTAGATTTTTCACCTCTTTACCGCACCACCGTGGGCTTTGACCACCTTTCAAATTTACTCGACTCGGTAACTCGAGCCGAAGCTGCTGCCAATGGCTATCCACCCTACAACATTGAGTCCATTGACAGCGATCGTTATCAGATAACCATGGCTATAGCCGGTTTTACTGAAGACGAGCTTGATATCCAGCTAGAAAAGCAGACATTGACCGTCAAAGGCGTAAAACCCCAAGAAGACGAGACCAAGAAGTATCTGCATCGCGGCATTGCTGCACGCAATTTTGAGCGCAGATTTCAATTAGCGGATCACGTTGAAGTGACTTCAGCGAAACTAGAGCATGGTTTGCTAGATATCCAACTGGTGCGCGTAATACCAGAAACCATGAAGCCGAAGTCCATACCCATCAACGCAAGCGGGGCGAGACTTTTGGATTCGGCGAAGAAAAACGCCGCGTAAGTCTGTTACAAACTCCTTGAAGGAACGGCCCGAGTCAGCGCTTTGCTGCTCGGGCATGTTGCTATAAAAAGTGCATCCCTGGTAAACCAATCCCACCCCGTCGCCGTTTATTATTCTGTCTAAGCAAGGATTGGGTAATGGGGGCGAAGCCCCACACAAGTAACTGCTTAATAAGGGCGGACAAATATAAAGCCCCGATTCATCGGAACTAAGACATGAAGTTTATCAACCACACCAAGCGACACCTGAAAGATTCCGTCAGTCACTACGTAGGCATGCGACTGAAGTTTCGCAGTGACGCGTTTGCGGGCGCATCAGCGAATGTAACTCTTGATCCTGCCCCGAAGATTCAAAAAACGTCTACTGTGACTCGGCACTAACTACTGGCCGGCTTTGCACTTCTCTGGGCAGCGACGGGGCAAAAACTCACTGACAGATTAGATAGCTAAGTGCAGAGAAAACGCTACTGCTCCCCTTCTCACCGCCCACCTTAGACATCAAAGCTGTGAACAACTAAACCGCTTTTGAGCTTTGGTTCAAACCATGTTGACTTTGGCGGCATCACCTCACCGGCATCTGCGATAGCCATAAGACTCTCGATTGAGGTTGGATACAGCGCCAAAGCAAGCTGCCATTCACCGCTATCCACTCTTTTCTCAAGCTCTGCCAAACCGCGAATCCCGCCAACGAAATCGATACGCTTGTCGGTCCGCTGATCTGTTATTCCAAGCAAGGGTGTCAATATTGTGGCCTGCATAATGCTGACATCTAAGCTATTGACAGGATCGCTCGGGTCTATGGAGTTCAACAAAGATCTATTGGGCTCTAAGTAATACCATTGCTTCGCCATATAAAGACCAAACTCTTTCGCCGCTTTAGGCTTCGCACTCGCCCTATCGGCAACAGCGGTGATGTTATATTTTTCACCGAGCTTCTCTAAAAACTCTGCCTCGCTCTGCTGGCCTATGTCCGCGATAATCCGGTTATAATCCAAGATCTGCATCTGATCGTGGGGAAACAACACCGCGAGAAAATAATTATAAGGCTCTGAGCCGTCATGCTCTGAATTGCTCTTTTGTCGCATATTTTTTACCCGTTGAGCAGCCGCTGAACGATGATGCCCATCTGCAACATATAGGCAGTCCACCGCATCGAATGCCGACTCTAGGTCTGCTGATACTGCAATATCCTCGATCACCCAAAAAACATGGCGAGTGCCATCATCGGCATCAAACTCGTACTCAGGCTTAGTTGCTGTCACTTTGGCAATTAACTTGTCGATCTCAGCTTTAGATTTATAGGTCAGAAATACTGGACCAACTTGCGCATTCAAAGTGTCCATATGGGCAACGCGATCATCCTCTTTAACCGGTCGCGTAAATTCATGTTTTTTTATTAGATCTTTCTCATAGGCCTCGACTGACGCTACCGCTACTAAGCCAGTTTGCTCGTGAGAACCCATAATCTGTCGGTATACATACAGCATTTCTTCGCCATCGCTTACCAAGGTCCCTTCGGCGATGAATCGCTTTAGGTTTTCAGCACCTTTGTCGTAAACAGATTGATCATGTAAATCAACCTCATCTGGCATATCGATTTCTGGCTTATTAATGTGTAAAAAACTAAATGGATTGCCTTCTGCTATTTTTTTGGCTTCCTCTCGATTAATAACGTCATAAGGATGCGATGCCACTTTACTAGCTAAAGCCTGAGTTGGGCGCAAGCCGCGGAAAGGTTTAATAAGTTTCATTGATCAGTCCAATCTAGTGATTATTAGGAGCTATTTTTTGCCAAACACAAACACACCGTCCCAATTGTCTGGGGGTGGTATAAGTTGAAAATCCTTTATCCGGTCTAGAAACACCGCATAGAGGGCTTTATTGTCGCACGTACGATTTAATTCGGAAAACAAACTAGACGCTAATTGCCAATCTTGCGCGCGATAAGCCTTTAGCGCCGCAGCAAACTGGTCGGCTTCAGCAAGAACTGCCGAGTCTACTTTACCCTCTTCCCCGAGTAATTCATAAATAGCGACAGGCTCGTTTTTACCAGCAACGCAAACAATGTCTAATTCTCTGTAAACAAAATTAGGCGCCGCCAACTTACTAGTCTCACTGACTATGTTTGAAACACTGTAGAGCCGGGTTAAACTTTCCAAACGCGCACACAAATTAACCGCATCGCCAATAACAGAATAGTTGAGTCGATTGTCCGAGCCTAAGTTTCCTGCGACCACCAGTCCAGTATTAACGCCTACACAGGCGCTTAGCCTGGAGTCCATGCTTTCTAGAGCCGAAACTATTTCGAGGCTAGCCCGCATTGCATTGGCTGCGTCAGATGTCCCAGTCACCGGAGCTCCAAACAGCGCCATAACGGCATCCCCTTGAAATTTATCGACCACTCCAGCGTGTGCTTCTACAATATTGCTCACAGTACTTAAAACTTGATTTAACTCCTCTAGCACCTGTTTAGGAGGCAGACCTTCACAGAAAGTAGTAAAACCACGAATGTCCGAGAACAAAATGGTCACCACCTTCTCTTCACCGCCAAGCTCAATAGGGTTGCTTAACAGCTGCTCAGCTATTTGCTTAGATACAACCTTGCCTAGCAGATCGCGCACTTTTTCTTTCTCAATTAAGCCTTTGGCCATAGAGTTAACCATGGCTGCCAAGTGGCCAATCTCATCTTTCGAATTTACTTTTACCTTAAGGTCGTAATTGCCTTTCTCGATTTTTTGCACGGCGCTGGCAAGTGCTGCTAATGGATTTGTAATAGACCTGGCTAGGGCAAACACGGCGATTAAGCTTAAAAGAATAACCACGACATAAAATTCGATTAGAAGCCTCTGAAACAATACGACGTTTTCATTGTTCTCATCATAGGAACGCTGGATGACGGCAAAAATATTTGATTCCAAATTGTTTGCGATGAAAAGCGGTCTAACGAGAGACGTGTAAACTTCATCGCCAAAGTCGACAGTCTGCAATGCGCCGAAGAAGTTCGGAGATAATGATATTTGCTCCAACAATTTCCCTTGTCTTGCCGGAGACAATGTTGATGCAACAAGCTCGCCTTTGGCGCCTGAATCAGCTCGAAGAATACTCACTTCTGACACCACCGTTTCACTGACCTGCTGAGCAAATTCTTGATCTAGCATGAAGCCGCCGATAATCCATGCAACTTGCCGCGGTAAGTACAGAGGCAACGCTATCAATTGATAAGGCTGCCCTTCTATTACTGTGATGGCATCGGCAAAACCATCTACTGACTTTTCCGCCTGTTCAATTAGCTCAAGCAATGTGCCCTCTAAAAATGCACGCCCCTGCGTCTCCGTGTCGATTATAATTTCGTGATTTAGATCGACAATCATCAGCATATCCGCATTATCTAATGAGCGATCGAGCACATTTAGAGCTGCGTCAAATATAGTTGCGGGGTCATTAGAGGCAAATGCCGTTCTAAAACCAAAATCCCAGGTTAGGCTATTTGTGATCGCATTCAGCGTTTCAGCCTTTTGCTCCCGAGTATAGTCAAATACGTCGGCACCTATTTGAAGATAGGTATTGATGGTTTCTTGGGTGTATTCTTGATTGTTTTTGTTCACATAGTAGAAGGTGCCACTTAGCACAGGCAGCAACAAACACAATAGAAAGAAGCTGAGACGGCTTTGAAAACTTCCAAAAGTGAACATTTTAAGTCTCAGTATTGACCGTTAGCGGTATCGCTTCTTGGCCGCAGAAGGTGCTCTACGAATCTGACGATCTCGCATCAACTCTAAGGAAGAGATTACACTGGTCCCCACCTCACCCTGCAAGGCAACATCAAGCAGTATGCTGTTATTCGGCGCGTTAAGCCTAGGGTGCCAAATCCTTAGCTGGAACATGCCACTGGGCAGACCCGCGATTGCAGCTACCCCTGCCGTATTAGAAATGCTGTTCAGTGACGTTTCCGCAACATAGATGTACGCCAACATCCAATCGTGTATATTGCAACCAATTTCAACCACACCTGTTTCTGCAAAGAGTTGACTAAACTGCGCCTGTTCTTCTTTTCCATACAGTGGAATATTGAAAGTGTTGATGGGTGAAAAAGAATAAACGTGATGAAGAATATTATCGCTGTTGGGGAAACTCACCTCATTACCCGCTACAACGGTTGACACAAGCGGGACGAACTCTTTGTCTACCTGATCAACAATCACATTACCAACCGTCAAGTAATTTGGTTTCAATTCATCGGGCAATATAACTTCAATGACGGCTCCCTCCACTGGGTTCAAATTCTGATCAACAAGGGATACTTCTAGAGATTGTCCAACAGTTGAAGCGGAAACGAACAGGCACAGCAGCATCACAAATACTGCGAGAGCACCACTACCTACCTTGCCAGAGCGATAATCAGAAATTGTGATTAAGGGTGATAGCATAAATCGTATTGTCATAATTTCGACCTGAAGCGGCGCGAATATCATTCCAACTTGCGGATAAATCAATTGAGGTATCTACAAGCACAGGAAAGCTAATCGCTGTTGAAAATTGATCGGTGTTCGTTTCTAACTGATAGGCAAACCACCTTGCATTAGAATCCGACTCGAATGCGGGGTCTGTGTAAAAGGCATCTGAAATTTTATACACAGCCAAGCTTGGGGTAGTTGTGCTTGCCACGGTAGCACCGTTTATTCGGCGGTAACCCGCGCTCAGAATCCATGCATTATAAAATGTATAGTCGGCGTTTAGAAATGCACTAGTGGCGCTGAAATCAAAGAGTTCAAAAGGTGCCCCAATTATCGGGTCATAGCCAAACGCATCCACTGCAGGATCGTTAGGCAGCGAGTCCGTCGTGTTATTAAGATAATCCATTCCCATGCTGACCGCAAAGCCAGAGGCAAATTGCTTGCTGGCGGAAAGTTCGATGGTGGCGCTATTTCTGTCTCGAGCACTCCCCCCAGAATTGGCGATGACATAACTACTGCTTAAGCTGACCGTTGGGGCCAGCGCACCAAATCCAAACTTATGACGAAGGCTGATCCCCGCCCCAAATTCAGCGATATCAAAGCCTCTTAACTCCTCAAACCGCGTGTAGCTGGCAGTGCCAGATAAGGTTACTGAATCATTTAATCCAAGTTGCAGTAATTTTCCGGCGGCAAATTGAATCTGGCTAAAAACTGACCCCAACTCATGAACGCTATCTAAACCGCGAGGGACATTGCTCTCTTCACCTAGACTGAGGTTCATGGAGTAAAACTCATTGGCTGCGGCGTCAGGCTGTACAACCGATAACCCTAAAACAGGAGTCAAGAGATAAAGTCCACAAAACAGCGTTTTCATTTGGGGTGTCATAACTTTCTCTGCCCTACTAATACTCAACTATTAATGCTCTACCAACCTTTAATGCCAACTAACAGCATTTGCTCATCAGTTGTCTCAGGCTTAATACTTACATAGTCTCGGTAATAACAGGAGGTTTAGCAATAGCAGTTAAGTAGATTCTATCCATGGTTCCAGTGCGCGTCGCACTTGTTCATGTGTAAAGCCTCTAGATTGCAAAAAATTGACTATTTTTCTATGTGCCTTATCACCAAAACGAAGAGGCTGTCCTTTTGTGAGTTTTTTATGGATAAGTGCTTGCAGGGTCTCATCATCGCCGTCTTCAACCCCAAGGTAGGTCTCTAGCAAGGTATCGCTTACCCGCCGAGCGGATAAGTCAGCCTGAATGTGTAGAACACCAAACCCTCGGCTTTTTCTATAGCGTACATAAGATTCGACGAATCTCTCATCGGACTGCAGTTTCTCATCTCGCAAGGTGTTTAACACAGAAGCAATGCGCTCAAGACTCGCATCAGGGTACTTTTTCAGCAATTTTTGCTGAAGCTCGTAAAAAGAGTGTTCTCGGCGAGCCAAGAAATCCATGGCGGCTCGCCTGAGAACGGGGACATCACTAGGAGAGTGATTCTTTGAAGTTGAGCTGACTATAAGACTACCGCTTAAACAGCTTTGGCATCAGACAAGGAAACAACATCATCATTTGCCGGCTCTACCTTACTATCGTCATTAGCGCCGCTCAGTAGTTGCAATCGAATTTGCTTCTCAATTTCTTTTGCGGCTTCGGGGTTTTCATCCAGATAGATAGCAACGTTCTTTTTGCCTTGGCCGATCTTTTCGCCCTTGTAGGCATACCACGCTCCAGACTTTTCGATTAAGCCCTGCTTAACACCTAAGTCTATGACCTCGCCCATATGGAAAATGCCTTTGCCGTACATAATCTGGAATTCAGTCTGGCGGAACGGAGGCGCTACTTTATTTTTAACAACCTTCACTCGAGTTTCATTACCGACGACCTCATCGCCCTCTTTAACAGAGCCTATTCGGCGAATATCCAAACGAACAGAAGAGTAAAACTTAAGTGCATTGCCTCCCGTGGTTGTTTCGGGCGATCCAAACATAACGCCAATTTTCATACGAATCTGATTAATGAAAATCACTAAGGTATTAGAATTTTTAATGTTACCCGTCATTTTCCTTAATGCCTGAGACATCAAACGAGCTTGCAAGCCCATATGGCTATCACCCATATCGCCTTCGATCTCTGCTTTCGGGGTAAGTGCAGCAACGGAGTCAATCACCACTACATCCACAGCACCTGAGCGAACAACCATGTCACATATTTCTAATGCTTGCTCACCAGTATCTGGTTGACTGACTAACAAATTGTCTACATCGACGCCGAGATGGCCGGCATAGATCGGGTCTAGTGCGTGCTCTGCGTCGATAAAAGCGCAGCTGCCGCCGGCTTTTTGCGCCTCTGCAATCACCTGCAATGTCAACGTGGTCTTACCTGAAGACTCCGGACCATAGATCTCAACAATTCGGCCACGGGGCAAACCGCCTATGCCGAGTGCAATATCGAGCCCTAATGAACCAGTGGAAATGGCAGGAATGGCTTCTCGCTTAGTATCACCTAAACGCATCATTGAGCCTTTGCCAAACTGTCTTTCTATTTGCGAAAGTGCCGCTGCAAGTGCCTTATCTTTATTGCCGTTGTTTTTGTTATCTTCAACCATAGTTGTATCCTTTAAAAGTCCTGTAATTACAACTGATGCTGATCCATGAGTAATGCAGTTGCTCTGCTCAGTTGCCTGAGCGCTTAATAGTAGTCTGTCCTCAACTACTTACTAAAAAATGTGGCTTTTTGTCCCCACTGGCACTTCATGTGCCTTTTGTCTGCCTCGCGCCAAACCGTAATCCAAACCGTTTGCTTGGTGGTCTGAACTCAGGGTCGCTGCAAATTATCTACACCTTGGTATCGAGTCCAGCGGTAGCCAATTGAGCTGTAACATCTCTGAGCTCGACCATAACGCTGAGCCAAACTACTGTATAAACGAACAGTGCAAATTAAATCAAATTATTACTGTATATACAACCAGTATATTGGCCAAAACCGGAATACCTTTAACTTTTATTCATCGAGCCAATGCACCAGGCCTTGGAGCCCAGCGCTAATGGTTGCCAGCCGCACGGCAGCGCGATCACCGGGAAAATGAAACAGCTGAGCGCGCTGTCCATCATGCCATTGCCACCCTATCCACACCGTACCCACCGGCTTGTCTTCACTTCCGCCCCCTGGCCCGGCTACACCGCTAACGGCCACGGCAAGCTGAGCCTTGCTGTTAGCAACAGCCCCTGCAGCCATGGCTCGCACGACTTCTTCACTCACAGCGCCAGGCCCGCTGGGGGCGAAAAATTTAGCAGGCACGTTCAACATACGTTGTTTAGCGGAGTTAGAGTAAGTAACAAATCCAGCATCGAACCAAGCCGAACTCCCGGCAAGATCCGTCAGCGCGGCGGCAATACCACCTCCGGTGCAAGACTCGGCGGTGGCCAGCATAAGATTTTTAGCAAGCAGCTGCGAGGCTAATGCATCAACTAAAGAGCGAACGGGTAAGGCAGAGGATTTTGCAGCAGACATAGCGCAATACTAGCGTCTAGATGCCGACTTGGAAACGTTGATTCGGACAAATATTTTAAGGTTCACCTAGTTCATTCAAAGCGTGTAGAATTTGGCTCTTCTATCACCAGCCAAATAGTTTGACCCATTGTCCGCGACTCAATCTCACACCCCTATGATGCAGCAGTTTCTGCGCATCAAAGCCAAGCACAAAGAAAATCTGCTGTTCTACCGAATGGGGGATTTCTATGAGTTATTCTTCGATGACGCCAAAACGGCCGCCAAAATTCTTGATATTACCCTGACCGCAAGGGGCAAGTCTGGCGGAGAACCTATTCCAATGTGCGGCATTCCCTACCATGCAGCCGATCGCTATCTCGCCAAACTAGTTGAGGCTGGCGTGTCCGTCGCTATCTGCGAGCAAATAGGCGATCCAGCCAATAGCAAAGGACCGGTAGAGCGAGAAGTCGTCCGCATTATCACTCCAGGCACCGTAAGTGACGAAGCCTTGATGCCAGTCGATCGAGATATGAGCCTCTTGGCAGTTGGGGGCAATCAAGGCGAGTACGGGCTGGCCTTAATGGATATCAGCAGCGGTAGATTTATACTAAATAGCGTCGATTCCATCGACTCTGTACTTGATGAAATAGAGCGTATTAAACCGGCCGAGCTGTTGATACAAGAAAGCTTATCTCAGCTACTTGCCCGCTTAAAACATCCTGCCCTGCGCAAATACCCTACGTGGGAGTTTGACCTAGATTCTGCCACTAAAACCTTAGCTGAGCATTTCAATACCAGAGACTTAACTTCTTTCGATTGTGTAGAACTCCCTTTGGCCATTTCAGCCGCTGGTGCCTTAATCAGTTACGCCCGTGAAACCCAAAAGAATGCACTACCACACATTCAGAGTCTTAAAGTCGAACAATTAAGCGACAGCGTAGTGCTCGATGCCGCCACACGGCGGAACTTAGAAATTGATACAAACTTAAATGGTGGCAAAGACAACACGCTATTCTCGGTAATAAACACCACTGCCACGGCCATGGGTGGAAGACTACTGGCCCGTTGGCTCCACAGACCGCTTAGAGACCATGATCAGCTTCGAAATCGACAAGCAGTCGTAGCGAGCCTAATCGAAAACTATCACTTTGAAGCCCTAGCAGAGACACTCGATAAAATAGGCGACTTGGAACGTATTTTAGGTAGGCTGGGATTACGTTCAGCAAGGCCACGAGATCTGAGCATACTCCGCGACTCCCTTGAACTCCTGCCTCAAATACAATCTTTGTTGGCAGCGATTAATTCTCAATCTCTGTCAGATATAGCCAAACGCTTAGCAACGTTTCCCGAAGAATTCGACTTGCTGCGCCTGGCTATCGAAGAAAACCCACCTGTGGTCATTCGTGAAGGAGGTGTGATTGCAGCGGGCTATGATGACGAATTAGACGAACTGCGCAACCTCAGTAGCAATGCAGGCCAGTATCTAATTGACCTGGAAACCCGAGAGAAAAAACGCACCGGTATTAGCACCTTAAAAGTCGGATACAACCGGGTTCATGGCTATTACATTGAAGTTAGCAAAGGACAAGCGAGTGGCGAGTTTCCCGCTGAATACATGCGCAGACAAACACTAAAAAATGCCGAGCGATTCATCACCCCAGAGCTTAAGGAATTTGAAGACAAAGTATTAAGCGCCAAGAGCAAGTCCCTTAGCCGTGAGAAACAACTTTATAGCGAACTCCTCGACAGCTTGGCGTTAAATCTTTCTAATCTGCAAGTGAGCGCTGCTGCCATTGCTGAGTTGGACGTTCTAACTAGCTTTGCTGAGCGGGCAGTTAATCTCAACTACTGCTGCCCCGAGCTTTCCAATACCGCCGGCATCCATATTGAAAACGGACGCCATCCAGTGGTGGAAAAAGTGGCAGAAAGCAAGTTTGTCGCAAACAGCCTGGTACTCGGTGGCGACACTCGAATGTTAATCATTACAGGCCCCAATATGGGCGGTAAGTCGACCTATATGCGGCAAACAGCATTGATCGTACTGCTGTCTCTTTGTGGCAGCTACGTCCCCGCCACAAGCGTCAGGCTGGGGCCCATTGACAGAATCTTTACTCGCATCGGCTCTTCAGATGATCTCGCCGGCGGTCGCTCTACATTTATGGTGGAGATGACGGAGACTGCAAACATTCTTCATAACGCAACAGATAATAGCCTCGTGCTTATGGACGAGATTGGTCGAGGCACCAGCACCTTTGACGGCCTATCTTTAGCTTGGGCAGCGGCGATTTTCATCGCTGAAAACTTACATGCATTTACGCTATTTGCTACCCACTACTTTGAAATCACAAGCCTTTCAGATGATTTTAGTGGCATAAAGAACGTTCATCTCGACGCAGTAGAACATGACCAAGGCATTGTGTTTCTCCATTCGGTCAAAGAGGGCCCTGCCAATCAAAGCTATGGCCTGCAGGTTGCCCAGTTAGCCGGAATTCCAGCGCCTGTTATCCAGGCAGCAAGAGAGAAATTACATCAGTTAGAGAAAGACTCCAAGGTATCATCCGGCTCTAACACAGCTGTGAGCGAGCCGGTTCAGAACGAAATGTTCGCCTCCCTGCCCCATCCAGTCGTCACTTATCTAGAGCGCCTTGACCCTGACGAAATCACTGCCAAAGAGGCTTTAAAAATCCTCTACGATTTAAAGCAGAAAACCCAATCCTGATTGGGAAATGGGATAAAAAAACTGCTAGAATGCACACCCTTACGAAATAGCTCAGAGGAATGCTAGCCATGACTTTCGTTGTTGGTGATAACTGTATACGTTGCAAGCACACAGACTGTGTCGAAGTTTGCCCGGTAGATTGTTTTTATGAAGGTCCAAATTTTTTAGTGATACATCCGGATGAGTGTATTGATTGCGCTCTATGCGAACCCGAATGCCCGGTTGATGCCATCTATGCTGAAGATGAGTTGCCTGAAGACCAGCAAGAGTTTCTGCAACTTAACGCAGAGCTGGCTGAGATTTGGCCCAATATCACCGAAAAGAAGGACGCTCTTCCCGATGCAGAAGAATGGACAGACACGCCAAATAAATTGCAATACCTAGAGCGTTAAGCAAACGCCTCTGCCGCTTCCAATCATCCGCTGCAGAGGCTCGCTCACCCAACTCTATCCAAGCACATTCTCCATAGAAAGACCCTGGGTTTCCATCAACTGCTTCATGCGGGCCAAGCCTTCAACCTGAATCTGCCGAACTCGCTCTCGGGTCAACCCTATCTCACGCCCAACGTCCTCCAAGGTGCCAACACTATGGCCCCGTAGACCAAATCGTCTTGTAAGTACTTCCCGATGTTTAACTGAGAGTTCGTCTAGCCATGTTTCCATGCTTTCGAGAAGATTGCTTTCTTGCAGCACAGTACATGGGTCTGACTGTGACGCGTCAGCTACAGACTCCATCATAGTTTTCTCAGCTTCGAGGGAGAGCTGAGCATCAACCGAAGAAATTTGATCATTGAGAGTCAGCATCTTTGACACCTCATCTAGAGGTCGCTCTAATAAATCGGCTATGTCTTGATGAGTTGGTTCATGGTCTAATTTTTGCGATAACTCTCTCGAGGCACGCAAATAAACATTGAGCTCTTTGACAATGTGTATTGGCAGGCGAATTGTTCTGGTTTGATTCATCAAGGCCCGCTCAATGTTTTGGCGAATCCACCAGGTAGCATAAGTCGAGAAACGAAACCCTTTTTCAGGGTCAAATTTCTCCACTGCTCTAATTAGGCCTAAATTTCCTTCCTCCACTACATCCAGTAGAGAAAGACCGCGATTCACATAGCGTCTTGAAATCTTTACAACTAAACGCAAGTTACTTTCAATCATGCGGTTGCGTGCCAGTTCATCCCCTTCTAATGCCTTACGTGCGAAGTACACTTCTTCCTCTGCAGAGAGAAGCGGAGAATAACCAATCTCATTGAGATACAAACGGGTAGCGTCAAGATTAAGGTTTTGCTCAGATTCTTGGGCCGCGGCAGTGCTGTAGTCATCCCAATCTTTTGGAGGTGCTATCGCCTTGGCTTTGCGGCCCGATTTGGCTTTTTTTACTGCTGCAGATTTTGGTTTCGCTACTTTATCAAGCTCTAACGATTCCATCGTGTAACTCCTCATCCTTGAATGAAACTGATAATCAACGATCCTTCGAAGCATCCCGTCTCGAATAACGAATCATTGCTGTATACCCTAGGTTAGCGACATGAGGGCTGAGTTTATTTAAGAAGATTTTGTTCTAAGAAGTGCTCGACTAAGTCAAAGCTGATTAGCCAGCCGCGCAGTACTTACTATCTGGCTGGCAACAATCTGCCAGGGTCAACGGATTTACCATCGAGCCTAATCTCGAAATGCAGCATAGGTACCCCTGCCTGGTTCTCACCCACTTCTGCAATTTGTTGACCACTATTCACCCTATCCCCAACATTAACCAACATGACCCGATTATGAGAATAGGCGCTCAAGTAACGATCCGTGTGCCTGAGAATTATTAAGTTGCCGGCACCTTGAATGCCTCTGCCAGAGTACACTACCTCACCATCCCCGGCTGCGAGCACAGGGTCACCCACTCGCCCACCTATATCGAGCCCTGTATTATCGGCTTGTTGAAAATTTCGAACTATTTGGCCCGATAGTGGCCAAGACCAAGTTGGCGCAGAAGTCCTGCTAGAAGAAATTGGCTGACGCAGCACCCCGCCGCTACGATCATTAGTGCCCTGGGTACGGGCAACGCTATTGTCACCGACCGCGGTGCCAATATTACTATTCACGATGCTTGAGTCGGAGCTTGTGACGTTGTCATCAATACTAAGGCTTAGCTCTTGGCCCACAAAAATCGTATAGGGTGGCCTAAGTCCATTGGCTATGGCCAAGGCCCTAAAATCAAGGTTGTACTGATACGCGATGGAATAAAGAGTATCGCCCGCCCGAACCGTATGGCCCCCCGTCGCTGTTCGCTGCGTGTTACGAGTATCAGAAGCTCGAGACACCGCGGGTGAACTGGATTGAGTCACGTTGCCAGACCGAACAGTGCCAGTCGAGTTGACTTGAGAAGCCGCTCGGCTGCGATCGACCACCGATAGCCCTTCGTCTCTGCCGCCCTCGACGATGATCACGGGACGATTTACCTGCCGCTCGCCTTGGTCGGCAACCGGTGCCTGATAATTACGACAGGTACTTAAACTTGCAGTGAGCGCAAGAATCCAAAGTATTTTTGTGGTTAGATTTGTACTCACTTAAGGTTCAACCTTTTCAGAAATAGAGTTATCCGCCAGCCGGTGCGCCATAAACACAACTGCGGCCCCGACTAGTAAACACATTAAAGTAATAAGCAGCTGCGGGTCTTTATCCGTCAGATTAAAATATTGCAAGGGTGACAATCGGCTTACGCTGACAGCGTGGCCTTCACTTCCTATTTCACTGTTAGCCGTTATGACTTGTTGCCACGGCCACAATGTGAAAATTGAACCAATCAGCATGCCGGTCAGGAAACTGTAGGTGAGTTGCCGGTGCCGGCCCAGCACCCAGTTCAGGCACCTAGCGAACGCTAATAATCCAAACAAGCAGCCAGCCCCAAAGCAAAGAATATAAACAATTTGAAATTCAGTAAGCGCGCCCAAGATAAACTCATAAACCCCAAGCACTAGCAAAACAAACGCCCCAGACAAGCCCGGTAAAATCATTGCGCAAATCGCTATCGCGCCGTAAAAAAACACATTAATCAAACCAATGCTAGCTTGTTGATGAGGCAGTAGCGAAATTGCAAGCACAAGTCCAATCCCCAACAAAAAACCTAGGCTGTTGCCTAGGGACCGCCATGTAAATTCTGTCTTCAAATAGACTGTAGACGCCAATACAAGCCCAATAAAAAAGCCCATCAATGCCTCAAAATAGGAGTCCAACAAAAAAAGCACTGAGTTTGCCGAAATCAGCAGCCCCGTTAAAACGCCCGCCGTGAGCACCAGCAAAAAACTACCGTTAACCTGCGTCCAACACCTGCGGATATCCCCTGACACCAACAATATGACAGCGCTTAAGTTAATGCGCCCAATGCTTCTAATCAATTCTTCATAAATGCCCGTTATAACTGCTATCGTGCCGCCAGAAATCCCGGGCACTGAATCCCCCATACCCATGGCAATTCCCTTAGCATACAAGGCTCCCAGTTCTGCTAGCGAGCGGTTTTTTGAAAGTGGTTCAGACACAAATTCTCCTAGGCACTTAGTGGTGAACTTGCCCCACAAGCAGAGGGACAAACCTAACCTCTTCTAAAATTTGCGTGCTGTAATCGTTTCCTTTTCGCGTTACCAGGGTGAGCTGCTGAGTATCATCCCCTCCCACGGGAATCACCAAGCGGCCACCGTCGGCTAATTGTTCGACTAATTCATGGGGAATGGATTGAGGTGCCGCCGTTGTGATAATCGCATCATAAGGGCCTTTTTCCTGCCAGCCAAAACAACCATCGTCGTGTTTAAACTCGATGTTACGTAAACTCAGCAGCCGCAGGTTTTTCTTGGCTTTTTCCATTAGCGGCCTTATTCGCTCTACGGTATAAACAGATTTGCAAAGTTTTGCTAACACCGCAGTCTGATAACCACATCCAGTGCCGATCTCTAAAACTCGCTGCATCGAACCGGAGCTTACCAATGCTTCAGTCATTTTTGCGACGATATAAGGCTGAGAGATGGTTTGTCCAAATCCAATGGGCAGAGCCACATCCTCATATGCCCGATGGGAAAGCGCTTCATCAAGAAAAATATGCCGCGGGGTCGATCGAATAATATCTAGGACCTGCATACTGTTTATGCCTTGATCCATTAAACGTCCTAGCAGGCGTTCCCGAGTTCGCTGCGAGGTCATCCCGATGCCATTTAAATTTATTTTTGTATTCAAACTAAACCTTTACTCAGTAAGACAAAGTTCGCGTAGCAAACTAGTTGCATATGCACCTTTGGGCAACTCGAAGTTCAGCAACAAGTTAGACCCTCCCGAATCGGATTCTTCCCATTGCCAATCTAATGTCTTGGGGCGGAAACGCAAAGAGCGCCGAGACGCTTCGACACCGAAGCGAATCAAACCCTCTGCCAAAACTGGAAATTTTTCGAGCACCCTACTCTCAATATCGGCCGCTTTTCCCCAGCTTGCATACTTGTCAGAAGAAACTTTTTTGCCTGCCATTAACCCAGTCAAGTGTACATCGAAAGATTGCAAACGCAGCTTCAGCTTATCGTCCCATGGGTTTGTATCGTTCACGGCAAAATATCTCGCCGTGCCATCGAGATTAAGCACATCCCCAGTGACGTATTGGTCCCAACAACCCAAATCTATCCTATCGCTTAGTAGCTGGTTAAAAAGATAGGCCCGAGCGGCAGACAGAAGCATGCCGCGCTTTACCCTCGGCAGCCTTTTTAAGGCCGACTCAGATCCTTGATCCGCCTTGACCGAGTGCTGCATGATTTCACTCACCTGAGTGATATTGCTCATGTTGCGACCAAAGCGCTGCGCGCCAAAATAATTAGGCACGCCACGCTCTGCAAGCGCCCGTAGTCGCTGCTCAAACGCTTCACGCTCACCGACACACTGCCGCAAGCGAATCGCGAAGCGGTTGGCGGCATGTGTGCCAATTTTTAGCTTTCTGTCGTTGGCCACCGTCCGCTGAATTTTGAGGTTTCCTGAATCTAGCGTGGCAAGACTCCCCTCAAGGTTTGCCGAACGAGGCAGGCTGAACCACTGGCTGCACTCACCGCGCCGATCCTTCATGCCTGAATAGCCAATATTCTGAAGCGCTGACTGTGTGGACTGGGCTAATAAACGGGCTGTTTCAGTGGTTGTGATATCCATCTTGATGAGCTGCACCCAAAGGTGTTCCCCCGACCCCGTCGGCTCGAACCCAAGCTGCTCGTCGACACGAAAGTCCGCAAATTGTTGTTTTAGAATTGCGCCCACTTGAGGCTTGCCAAGCAAGTAACTACAACTGTCCATGGCTATCCTAGCTAGCGCTCAGTTTGAAGAAGCACCACAGCGTGACATGCGATCCCTTCTTCTCTGCCGATGTAGCCCATGCCTTCTGTGGTTGTCGCTTTAAAATTTACTCTATCAACAGGCAAGCCGCACAGCGAAGCCAAGCTCTCCATAAAAGCAGCTCGATAAGGGGATAGTTTTGGCACTTGGGCCACTGTGGTTATATCGATATTGATTAATTGCCCCCCACTGTCCGTGAGCAATTGCAAAACCTGCTGCAACATATAAGCGCTAGAAATACCTGCTATCGCGGGATCCGTATCAGGAAATAGTTGGCCGATGTCGCCTCTGCCTAGCGCTCCAAGAAGCGCATCGGTTAAAGCGTGCAATACTACGTCTCCATCAGAGTGTGCCAGTAAGGATTTTTTCTCAGCAAGGGTGACCCCAGCAAGAACTAACGGCTTGCTAGCATCGAAATGCGCCGCAAATTTATGTACATCAAAACCATGACCTACCCGCAAACTTGCGAGATTCATAAGCCTTCATCCTGGGCGTTCAAAATCAATTCAGCCAGTGTTAGATCTGATGGATGGGTGATCTTAATATTGTAATTACTCGAGGGAATGACCTTTATGGGGTGCCCAGCGTGTTCCATAGCACTTGCCTCGTCGGTAATGATCAGGCCCTCTCGTTCAGCGGCTTCCATCGCGCTCAGAAGATAGCCAAAGCGGAACACTTGTGGCGTAAGTGCGTTCCATAAATGACTGCGATCCACTGTGGCTTCGATTAGGCCAGCGTCATTAACTCGCTTTACGGTGTTGGATATGGGTGATGCCAAAATGCCCCCGGCAATATCGGGCTCGGTGGTTACAGCTGCTAAAAGCCTTTGCACGTCTAAGGGTGTTACGCAAGGCCTGACAGCGTCATGCACTAATACCCAGTCTTCCCTACTGGCATTCAAACTGTGCAAGCCATTGAGTACTGAGCTACTGCGCTCATCTCCACCGGTCACAGTGACCACCCTGTCTCCCGCATAGTCTGCCATATTTATCTCAGACCAATGGGCGTCCTGCGGGTTTAACACCACAGTAATGCGTGCAATGGCATTGAATTGAACCAGGAGATTGAGAGCGTGCTGAATTACCGGGATTCCATTCAGAGGAAGGTACTGCTTAGGAATGGCAGAGCCGACTCTACGACCGATTCCGGCGGCTGGCAATATGGCCCAAATAGTCATAGAAGTGTCTTCATTCGGCCTCTGGTTAGGCAGCTTTGGGCGAGCTTAATCAATGATCATATAGAAGGTTTCCCCTTCAGCGATCATGCCAAGCTCAGATCGTGCGCGCTCTTCAATGGCTTCAAGGCCGTTTTTAAGATCGAGCACTTCTATTTCCAGCAGGCTATTACGAGCCTCCAACTCGGCATTGATTTTTTCTTGCGCCGCAAGCTGCTCATCGAGCTGATTTAAAGCACGCACCCCGTCTTCGCCCAACCAGAGTTGGTACTGAAGCACGAGGAAAGTAAGCCCTAAAAGCCCGAACAGTGATTTCATGGAAGCTCTATACCTGAAACTTTTTAAATTCCGCTAATCCATTATAGATAGCGTTAACCCCTAACTCTTCTTCTATTCGCAGCAAACGATTGTACTTAGCGACGCGATCTGAGCGACAAAGCGAGCCCGTCTTGATCTGCCCTGCGGCAGTCGCAACCGCAAGATCTGCAATTGTGGTGTCCTCCGTTTCGCCGGAACGGTGGGAAATTACCGCGCTATAACCTGCATCTTTAGCCATATTGATCGCGGCTAAGGTTTCTGTCAGCGATCCAATCTGGTTAAATTTAATAAGTATGGAATTGGCAATAGACTCGTCTATCCCTCTTCGCAAAATTCTCGTATTAGTGACGAATAAATCATCACCCACTAACTGAACTTTATCGCCTATTTTCTCTGATAATTTAGCCCAACCTTCCCAATCACTTTCATCCATACCATCTTCGATAGAAAGAATTGGATATTGGCGGCTTAAATCCTCCAAATAGTCCGCAAACTCGCTAGAGGTGAAGCTTTTCCCTTCGCCCTTTAAGTTATATCGACCGTCTTCGTAAAACTCTGACGCGGCGCAGTCTAAGGCTAAATGGATATCTGAGCCCATTTTCAATCCGGTCTTGTGCACAGCCTCTAAAATGGCATCGAGAGCCGCCGCATTGGATGGTAAGTTAGGCGCAAATCCACCTTCATCCCCCACCGCCGTGCTCAAGCCCTGTTTCGCCAAAACTGACTTCAGGGAGTGAAAAATCTCTGCACCGTAGCGCAGTGCTTCGGAAAATGTCGGGGCACCAGTAGGTTGAACCATGAATTCTTGTATATCGACATTATTGTCAGCATGTTCGCCGCCATTGACGATATTCATCATAGGCACCGGCAGCGTAAACAGCCCATCGCTGCCGTTTAGCCGGGCAATATGACTGTAAAGTGGAATTCCGCCTTCTAGCGCTGCGGCTTTTGCGCAGGCCAATGACACTGCCAATATTGCATTCGCGCCAAGCTTGGTCTTATTTTCGGTGCCATCTAGCTCCAGCATGATATGGTCAATACTCAACTGGTCTACTGCATCCTTTCCAATAAGCGCGTCGCGGATAACTGTATTCACGTTGTGAACCGCACTCAACACACCCTTACCAAGATAACGTGACGGGTCTTTATCCCTTAGCTCCAACGCTTCTCTTGAACCCGTAGAAGCTCCAGAAGGAGCGCAGGCGCTACCAATAACACCACTGGTTAAGATAACATCTGCTTCAATAGTAGGATTGCCTCTTGAATCCAATACTTCTCTGGCCTTTACAAATTTTATTTCTGCCATTTTTTACCCTAAACACTCAGTTCACTAGTTTTTATTGAAAGTTGTTTTTAAGCGGTGTCGATTTCCGGAAACGATTTCACCAAGTCATCTAACGCTTTCATTTGCGTTAGAAAAGGCTCAAGGCTTTCAAGCCTTAACGCACAGGGACCATCGCACTTCGCGATATCTGGATTTGGGTGCGCCTCAATAAAGAGCCCCGCTATTTTTTGTGACAACCCAGCCATAGAAAGCGCGGTAACATCGGCCCGCCGACCGCCTGCACTGGACGCCAAACCACCCGGTTTTTGCAGCGAATGGGTGGCATCAAACATGAGTGGGTAGCCGAATTTTTTCATCACCGAAAAACCCAGCATATCGACTACAAGATTGTTATAACCGAAGGATGTCCCTCTTTCGCATAAGATCAGCTTGGAGTTACCCGCTTGCTCGCATTTGTGCAATATGTGGCGCATTTCTTCTGGCGCCAAAAACTGAGCCTTTTTAATATTGATCACTGCTCCAGTTTTTGCCATTGCAGCGACCAAGTCTGTTTGCCTGGACAAGAACGCTGGCAGCTGAATAATATCTGCTACCTCAGCCGCCGGTTCTGCTTGTTCCGGCGCATGAATATCAGTGAGAATTGGCACCTCTAAAGCTTGCTTGATCTCTTGCAGCCACTTTAACCCTTCGTCAAGGCCGGGCCCACGAAAAGAGTCCAGCGATGATCGATTAGCTTTATCAAAAGATGCTTTAAACACGAAGGGGATACCTAGCTTGGCGCAGCTTGCCTTGAAAGACTCAGCAACAGAAAATGCTAGGTCTCTCGACTCCAGCACATTCATACCGCCAAACAATACAAAGGGCTTGTTGTTCGCCACTGGTATACCAGAAATAGTAATTTCTTTCGAGTTCATACTAGACCGCTTTTATCGTCATGCATTTATTAGGCTTGCGCTATTCCTTGCGATTTCGATGGGGATAAGGGTTGCATCTGCTCATCTTGTTGAGCGTTACCAAGAGCATCATGATGAGCAATAGCCGCTTTAATAAAGCCTGTAAAAAGTGGATGACCACTGCGGGGCGTGGACGTAAATTCTGGGTGAAACTGACAACCAACAAACCAAGGATGATCCGGCACTTCGACAATTTCAACCAGCATTTTGTCGGCAGATTTACCTACAAGTCGCAAACCTGCGTCTGACAGAATTTCTAAATAATCGTTGTTGAATTCATAGCGGTGACGATGCCGTTCCATGATTTCTTCGCTTTGATAACAATCGAAAGCTGTTGATCCCTTACTAATCAGGCATTTTTGTCCACCAAGGCGCATGGTGCCGCCTAGATCCGAATCCTTATTTCTAAATTCTGTTTTGCCACTGGAAGTCGTCCATTCGCTAATCAATGCAATAACAGGGTGTTCACATTTTGCGTCGAACTCAGTACTGTGCGCATTTTTTAGGCCCGCCACATTACGAGCATATTCAATGACTGCAACCTGCAAGCCAAGGCAAATACCTAAATAGGGAATTTTGTGCTCGCGAGCGTATTGGGCTGCCATTATTTTGCCCTCGATACCGCGCTCGCCAAAACCTCCGGGAACGAGAATCGCATCCATCCCTGCCAGCACTTCTGTGCCCTGCTCTATGATATCGTTTGAATCAATATAGCGAACCTTTACCCGACAGCGCGTTTGAATGCCCGCGTGAATAATCGCTTCGTTAAGAGATTTATAGGCATCAAGCAGGTCCATATATTTGCCAACCATCGCCAGATTGATTTCACGCTCAGGATTCAACTGAGAATCAACTACTCGATCCCACTCGGAAAAATCTGCCTTGTCGCATTCTAGCTTTAGCTTACGCAGCACGATTTCATCGAGACCCGCAGCTCCCAAGATGGAGGGTATGCGATAGATTGAATCGGTATCTGGCAGTGAGATAACAGCATCCATATCCACGTTGGTAAAGAGAGCTATTTTTTTGCGGGAAGATTCATCAATTTCTTTTTCCGAACGACATACCAAAATATCTGGCTGAATCCCGATAGACCTGAGCTCTTTCACTGAATGCTGGGTTGGCTTGGTTTTGGTCTCGCCGGCCGTGCTGATGTAAGGGACAAGAGTGAGATGCATAAACAGAGCCCGCTCCGAACCTAACTCGACCCGTAACTGACGAACCGCCTCTAAAAAAGGTTGAGACTCAATATCACCCACGGTACCGCCAATCTCAACCAACGCGACATCCGCGTCACCTGCACCATCGATGACGCGCCGTTTAATTTCATCAGTGATGTGAGGAATCACTTGGATCGTTGCGCCTAGGTAGTCCCCTCTGCGCTCTCGTTTGAGCACCTCTTCATACACCTTGCCTGTGGTGAAATTGTTTTTTCGCTTCATGATTGCCCGGCTAAAGCGCTCGTAGTGCCCCAGATCTAAATCTGTTTCAGCACCGTCTTCGGTGACAAAGACTTCACCGTGCTGAAATGGGCTCATAGTGCCCGGATCCACATTGATGTAGGGATCGAGTTTAAGCATGGTAATAGTTAAACCGCGGGCTTCGAGAATAGCGGCAAGAGATGCAGACGTAATGCCCTTGCCCAGCGAAGAAACTACGCCGCCGGTAATGAAGATATATCGTGTCATGAGGGCCCCATCTGTTAGGTAAGAGTCAGCTCAATACTGACCCCATAGATGGATTTACAGCCTACCAGAATCACTCACTGAGCTCAATCAGAATTGCCCACTTCAAGCCAATTAAGCGTCGGCTGATGCCAAACAATGCTCGCGCTTGCCGCCCCTTTCTGGCCGAGTACTGGAAACTCTTGACAGGGTCCAACTAACGGAACATAGACGAGTTGATCACCTGAATACAGCAAAGGCACTCTATCTCGCAGCCAAGGGGGAATCCCTTCTTCTTGAAATACTTGCTTCAGGGTTTTTCTGGGTCGACCAATCAATTGGCAGCTTTCTCCGCCGTGTTTGTAATCCACGGCAAGCTCAGTAAGCCGGGTCAGATTTTTTATTGCGCCACCGCCCTGCAATTCAAGCCTGCCATTGTCTGGCAAAGAGAAGGATTGCTTAGTTGTCGGCTGCCATGTGCCTTTAGGTCGCATGGGGGGCGAAACAACTCGCAGGGCGTGCAATTCACCTTTATAGGCCACCAACGTAAACTCGCCGGTGGTGACCAATGTTTGACCTGCGCCGCGGTGCTTGGTTAATTTTGCAACCACATCATTCAAAGGCTTCCAGCCCATGGCTGGTGCCTGTAACTGTAGCAGCCAAACTCTGAGAGCATTGCGAAGACGGCTCTTGGACAGCAGTGCTAAATCAGACACTTTCAACACCCCAGCGTGAGCAGCACTGGCATTAGCAATATCTTGCACAGCCACTTCATGGATAATTACTGCGGCTTCATCCATAAGTTGTAATGACTTACTCAGGGACTCACGATAATTAGGCCAGCGTTTTTCAAGTACCGGCATTACTTCATGCCGGCAATAATTTCTATCAAACTTCGTATTACTATTACTGTCGTCTTCGACCCACGACAGAGAGTTTGTCTCAGCATAATTTTGCAGAGCCGACCGGCTCACCTGTAACAAGGGCCTGAGCAAACGAGATACGCCAACAGATCTTTCAGCCGGCATGCCTCTCAAGCCATCTATGCCCGCACCCCGCATCAGTCGGAGCAGCAGGGTCTCCAGTTGATCGTCTAAATGATGAGCAAGTATTAACACCTCTTCAGCGTCTAGTTGGCTCGCAAAAGCCTTGTAGCGCAGATCTCGGGCTGCGGCTTCAATGGATGCATTTGGATTTACGAGAGCGCTTTTGACATCCACTTCGACCGCCGTGAAGGCTACTCCGTGGGCCTGACAAAAATCTGCGCAGAATTGCTGCCAGAGAGCCGCTGAAGGGCTTAAGCCGTGATTTACGTGCAAGGCGCGAACGGATAGGTGGGGAGCACAATGAATAAGTCCGTGGAGCATCACGACTGAATCTAAGCCCCCGCTCAAACCTACACAAAGAGAGGCGGTTTTCGGCAAGGATTCCAGACTCGCCGCTAATGCATCGATGACTATACTCATAATCGAAACAGTGCGTTAACTTGAATATAAGCCATTTCAGCTACTTGATAGCGCGGCGATCCTTATGCGCTAAGACCATAACTCATAAGGCGCTCATAACGACGGGCAAGCAGTTTGTCTTTAGGCATTGCCGTTAACCGATCCAACTGTTTTACCAATGATTCCTTAATAGTTGCAGCCATCATAGGAACATTTCTGTGTGCGCCACCAAGGGGCTCCGGAATAGTGTGATCCACAATGCCTAATTCCTCTAGACGTTTTGAAGTCACGCCCATGGCGTCTGCGGCAGCTGCGGCATGGTCTGCGGATTTCCAGAGAATAGTGGCGCAGCCTTCTGGGGTAATTACGGTGTAAGTCGAATACTGCAGCATGTTCAGCTGATCAGACACACCAATAGCGATGGCGCCTCCGGAATTGGCTTCACCTGTCACTGTCGCAATTAGGGGAGTCTTAACGCGAGACATCATCGCCATATTTTCAGCAATTGCCTCATTGATTCCTCTTTCTTCTGAGTCCATGCCTGGATAAGCGCCAGGTGTATCTATAAAAGCCAAAACAGGTAAATCGTAACGCTCGGCAAGCAATATTAGCCTGCGGGCTTTTCGATACCCTTCGGGACGAGGCATGCCGAAATTATGTCGGACTTTTTCTTTCGTGCCTCTACCCTTTTGATGGCCTATGACCATAACTGGTCGCCCTTCTATTTTTGCCAATCCGCCTACTAAAGCCTGATCGTCGGCGAACAATCTATCGCCATGGAGTTCATCAAAGTCTGTAAAAATATGTTTTATGTAATCATAGGTGTATGGACGCTGAGGATGCCTCGCAACTTGTGAAATCTGCCATGAACTTAAATTGGCATAAATCTTCTCGGTGAGCTTCAGGCTCTTATTGCGAAGATTTTGAATTTCTTCATTAATATTTAAATCGTTATCGGTGCCCACGAGCCTCAGCTCGCTGATTTTTGCCTCAAGCTCTGCGATTGGTTGCTCAAAATCTAAATAATTCGAATCCATTGTCTACCTGTTATTCACAAATGCGGTTTTAGTTAGTTGGCTTAAGACACGCTAGCTGAGCGTTGTCGGTTTTACATAATTAATCGCGATTTTATCCTTTCCAAACTGGGATTTCAGCTGCTTTAGCAAATCATGTGCTGGTTCAACCTTCCACTGGGGACCCAGCATAATACTGCCGCGAGCATCAAGCCGCTGAAAACTCACCATGACTTCACAGCCCTGAAAGGCTGGAGCTGAAGAATCTTGGACAGATTCCTCTATGCCGCATGCCGTGACCCTAGACTCGTCTACGCTGTTTAGCGACGTTCTATAAGGCTCGAGTATGCCCTCAAGTTGCTGACTAAAACCAGCACTTAGACGCGAAGACTCAAGCTCTAAGGCCAATCTGCGGGCAAATTTACGCCTAACTTCGTCAAGTGACATCAAATGCTTGCCTCGACCACGCATTCCACTGCTGTATTCATCCACTGTTATGGCGCACTCAACTAGCAGAATTTGATCTCTCAGCAGCATTTCTCTGTATTGCTCATACTCCTTAGCGTACAGGGTTACGTCAAATCGAGCACTGCGATCATCAAGTGTGAGAATAGCAAAATTATCGCCATTCTTGGTTTTCATGGTTCGAACGGCGTGGAGCAGCCCCGCTATTATCTGTGTCCCCCGTTCTGGGCGTAAATTAGCCAGTCGATTCTGAGTTAGGCGAGCGAGTTCGGGCAGGTATTCGTCAATGGGGTGTCCAGAGAGATACAAACCCAATGTTTCTTTCTCTGCCTGCAACCTCTCTTGTTCTAACAGGGGCTGCACGTCTTCGGCGAGGAAGTCGAGATCATCTGCGGCTTCAGCTCCCGACATAGTGCCAAATAAATCTTCGACACCACTGGCTGTGTTGCGATTCTGTTGCTCCGCTGCTTTTACGGTTTGAGGTAATACATGCAACAGAAAACCGCGGACATAGTCACAATCCCCATCAACTAGATTATCCAATGCACCTGCCTTGATGAGCGCTTCCATACTGCGCTTGTTAAGTGCCTGAGAGTCCACACGCTGACAGATATCCAACAGACTGGTAAAGAGACCATGCTGCTTGGCGGCTAAAATGGCGCCGACCGGCCCTTCCCCTAAGCCTTTAATGGCACCTAAGCCGTATACGATTTGCCCTGCCTTATTCACCGTAAAACTGAACTGCCCCATGTTAATATCCGGCGGGATGATTTCCAGCTTCATCGACCTGCACTCTTCGATCAAGGTGACAACCTTGTCTGTATTTTGCATGTCAGCAGATAGAACGGCGGCCATAAAATACGCGGGATAATGGGTTTTTAGCCAAGCAGTTTGATAGGACACAAGGGCATAAGCCGCCGAATGTGATTTGTTGAAACCATAGCCGGCAAACTTTTCCATCAAATCAAATATAGATTCAGCGAGCTTTCCGTCTACATCCCTAGCCTGTGCGCCGGCAACGAAAAGTGATCGCTGCTTGGCCATCTCTGCCGGGTTTTTCTTTCCCATAGCTTTACGCAGGATGTCTGCACCACCTAGGGTATAGTTCGCCAGCACTTGCGCAATCTGCATCACCTGCTCTTGATATAAGATGACGCCGTAAGTGTTGCCAAGTACAGGTTCTAACTCCGGGTGAGGAAACTCCACAGCGGTTCGGCCGTGTTTTCGGTCGATAAAATCATCAACCATTCCAGACTGCAATGGCCCAGGCCTGAACAGTGCTACCAAAGCGATAATGTCTTCAAAGGAATCGGGCACTTGGCGCTTAATCAATTCCTTCATGCCACGAGACTCCAATTGGAATACCGCAGTGGTCTCGCCGCGCTGGAGCAACTTGTAAACCTCTAAATCATCCAGTGGCAAATCGTTAATATCGAGCAGGGCTTCTCCTTTCTCCTTGCGGGCGTTAATCATTTTAACCGCCCAATCGATGATTGTTAGTGTTCGAAGTCCAAGAAAGTCAAACTTCACTAATCCGGCTGTTTCGACATCATTCTTGTCGAACTGAGTCACCAAGCCTTGGCCTGCTTCATCACAATACAATGGCGTAAAATCTGTCAGCTTGGTGGGCGCAATCACCACTCCCCCAGCGTGTTTGCCAACGTTTCGAGTTAAGCCCTCAAGCTTGTATGCCATCTCCATGATTTCTTGGGCATCTTCATCGCCGTCCACAAACTCACCGAGCAATGGCTCCATTTCAAACGCTTTTTTTAGCGTCATGCCGGGTTCAAATGGAATCAGCTTTGACAGCTTGTCAGCTAATGAGTAAGGCTTGCCTTGAACTCGGGCCACATCTCGCACAACCGCCTTAGCGGCCATAGTGCCAAATGTAATTATTTGGGAAACTGCTTCTTTACCATACAGCTCGGCTACGTGCTGAATAACTCTGTCGCGGCCATCCATGCAAAAATCCACATCAAAATCTGGCATTGAGACACGCTCTGGATTCAAAAATCGCTCAAACAGCAAATCGTATTTAAGCGGGTCTAAATCTGTAATCTTTAATGCGTAAGCGACAATGGAGCCAGCGCCTGAGCCACGACCTGGGCCTACTGGAATATCGTTATCTTTTGCCCATTGAATGAATTCCATAACAATCAGAAAGTAGCCGGCAAAACCCATTTGATTGATTATGCCCAGCTCTATTTCTAGTCTTTCGTGGTATGGCTTCGTAAGCTCAAGATCGTTAGCCTTCTCACCAAAAATCAGCTGCAAGCGTTTCTGCAACCCGTCTGCTGCTACTTGACAGAGAAAGTCTTCGAGCTCTACCCCCGCTGGAGTAGGATAATTAGGAAGGTACGGGGTTCCCAGCTCAAGTTCTAAGTTGCATCGCTTGGCGATCTCCCAGGCATTGGCTATTGCTTCGGGAATATCAACAAATAACTCCGACATCTCTTGCTGACTTTTGAGGTATTGCTGATCGGTATAGTTACGAGGCCGACGTGGATCGTCCAATGTGCGACGGTCGTTGATGCAAACCCTCACTTCATGGGCCTCAAAATCGTCTTCTTTGATAAACCTCACATCATTGGTGGCAACTACCGGGCAATCGAGCGCGGCCGCGAGTGACAGCGCCTGAGCAATGTAAGCCTCTTCATTGGGCTTACCTGTCCGCTGCAGCTCTAGGTAGAAGCGCGAGGGAAATAGCGTTTGCCAATACGTTAAAGCCTTCTTAGCCGCGTCCTCGTGACCTTCTAACAGCAATTGTCCAAGCTCCCCGAACTGGGCGCCGGACAGAGCAATCAAACCCTCTGTGCGCCCTTCTAGCTTCTCGAGGCTTAAAGTAGCCTCACCGAGGCCCGCATTGTTAGTGTAGATTTCAGAAATAAGCTGAGTAAGATTGCGGTAGCCCGCTTGGTTCTGGGCCAATAAAACTAGCGGGGTTACAAGTTCGGTGTGGGTATTTTTCACCAACACGTCACAGCCACAAATCGGTTTTAGTCCTTTCGGCAATGCACCACTGTAAAACTTGATTAAACCAAACAAATTGGCAAGATCGGTGATAGCAACCGCGGGCATTTTTAATTCAATAAGACGATCAAGCAGAGGTGGAATGGTTACCAAGCCATCTTTGATGGAAAACTCGGTATGCAATCTTAAGTGTGCAAATCCATTTTCAGAGGAAGTATCAGACATTCGGGCCTTTCGTGCTTAAAGCAATTAATTTTCGCAATATACCACTTTTTGCACCGGAGTTGAGTTGAGCGTCTGCAGCCCGAGGCAGATAAACTACATTTTGTCAGTTAACTGAGCAGCCTCGCCACCGGGCCAAAACTCTTGCGGTGTATGGGGCTAACTCCTAAACGAGCTAACGCCGATAAATGCTCTGCTGTTGGGTAGCCTTTGTGCTTGGCGAAACCGTATCCAGGATATAACTCGTCCATCAGTGCCATTTCATTGTCGCGGGTTACTTTCGCAAGTACGGAAGCCGCGGCGATCGCTGGGACTAGTGAGTCTCCTTTCACTACAGTGTCGCAGGAATAAGGCCACTTTGGCTTACGATTGCCATCGACGTAAACAAACTGGGGCTGTGTAGACAGCGCCTCTACAGCTCGATGCATGGCTAAAAGACTCGCTTGTAGAATATTTAGAGCATCTATCTCTTGCACCGATGCTCTAGCGATAGCAAAGCAGCGAGCTTTAGCTTTTATTTGCACAAAGCATTGCTGCCTCGCTGCGGCGCTGAGCTTTTTAGAATCCCTCAAACCGATAATTGGTTTTGCGGGGTCTAATATGACTGCAGCGGCGACCACGTCGCCAGCAAGAGGCCCTCGCCCCACCTCATCTGTTCCAGCTGCGGTGAGATCAAACGCCTCGGCCGCTGCAATAAAGTAGTCGATACTATTCATTGCTTGCACCGGCGACCATCTCCAATATAGCGTCAACAGCTTGTTGCGAGGCGTTCAGACGGAGCGATCGGTGAATAGACTCAAACTTATCCAACATTGCTCCTTGTGCTTCGAGTCCTTGCGCAAACCTCAGTATTTCTGCTGTAAGAACATCTTCAGTAACTTGATTCTGAATATACTCCGGCACCAAACGCTCCCCCGCAAGCAAGTTTGGCAACCCCACACTGGGAACTTTAACCATCCGTGAGGCCAGAAAATAGGTGAGACTCGCTAGTTTGTAGCAAATAATCATGGGCCGACGCAGCAGTAAGGCCTCCAGCGTTGCTGTACCTGATGCCATCAGAACGAAATCTGCCGCACTCATGGCATCGTGGGAACTGTCCACCAACTTAAAATTAGTGTCTTCCAATAAACCAATCTCTTTGAGTTTTTGAGCGACCAAAATCTGCGCATCAGGCGAGCTACACGGAATCAAATAGCTTAGCCTTACGTTCTGTTCTAAGGCTTTTATGGCGGCAGCAAAAAATGTGGGGGCCAAACGGCTTATTTCGCCTGCACGACTTCCCGGCATAAGCGCTACAACCAGATCGTCTGCTGCCAGACCGTATTTGCCCCTGCACTGCATTTTGCGGTCTTCAAAATCAATCTGGTCGGCTAAAGGATGGCCGACAAATTTTACGGGAACTTGGTGTTGCTCATAAATTTGAGTCTCGAAAGGGAAAAGAGTCAACATCAAATCTACCGACTGCTTGATTGAGTAAATTCGCTTTTCCCTATACGCCCAGACACTCGGACTGACATAGTGAACGGTTTTAATCCCAGCTTGGTGAAGTTCGCGCTCAAGTCGCAAATTGAAATCAGGCGCATCGATTCCGATAAATGCGGTTGGCCGCATCGCAATAAATCGTTCTCTCAGCGCAGCTTTGATAGAAAATAATTCAGGAAGGCGGCCAATGGGTTCGATAAACCCCATTACTGATAATCGCTCTATATTAAACAAGCTCTCACAACCCTCGGCGATCATCTGAGAGCCACCAATACCAAGGAACTTGGCATCTGGGTGTCGCCTGCGCATTTCTCGAATCAAGCTAGCGCCGAGCATATCCCCTGATTTTTCGCCGGCAACAATGCCAAAAGTAAGAGGTTCAGACATGGAGTGAGGCACTTCCCGTGTTTATCGATGAATGCCTTTGGTTGAAGAATTTAGAGACTGCAGCAGTGCCTCTAACTCGGGGTTGTCTTTTTGTAGCTCGGCAATTTGCGCAATCGCATCACCGATTGAGAGTTGGCGCTTGTATAAAATTTTGAACGCTTTGCGAATCGTTTGAATGGCGGATTTTTCGAACCCTCTGCGCTCTAAGCCTATCGCATTAATACTTCTGACCGCTGCCGGCTGACCACTCACGATGATATATGCTGGGACATCATGGTCAATATGGGTCATCCCCCCCACCATTGCATGGGCCCCAATCTTAATAAACTGATTAACGCCGGCGTAACCCCCTAAAATCGCCCAATCACCGACTTCCACATGACCGGAGATTCCCACATTATTAGCAAAAACGGTGTTTGAGCCGACGATGCAGTCATGGGCAACATGGACATAAGGCATCATAAGGTTGTTACTACCAATCTTGGTGAGGCCACCACCTACTTCTGTGCCTCGATGCAAAGTTACACCTTCACGAAATATGTTGTTATCTCCAATCTCGAGCCATGCTTCTTCTCCAGCAAATTTTTTATCAGCCGGGTCCTCTCCAATGGAGCTAAATTGAAAAAAGCGGTTGCCGGCACCAATTTTTGTATGGGATCGAATCACAACATGGGAGTCAACCACTGTTCCCGAGCCGATGCTGACGTTTGGGCCGACAATGCTCCACGGACCAATAGTGACACCGTCAGCTATTTGCGCGCTTGAATGTATCCGAGCGCTAGAATCAATCGACATCTACTTTTCGCTCCGCACACATGATAGTCATGCTACCTACCAATTCATCCCCAACCGATGCTTTGGCATCGAATTTATAAATACCCCTTCGATTGGTCACTATTTCGGCTTTTAGCATGAGGCAATCTCCAGGTACTACGGGTCGTCTTAGTCTAACGTTATCTGCACCCACAAAATAATAAAGATACCCATCTTTTGGTTTCTTTTCTTGGCTTTTAAAACCAAGCACACCGGCAGCTTGTGCTAAAGCTTCAATAATCAATACACCGGGCATAATAGGCTGATGAGGAAAATGACCTTCGAAAAAAGGCTCATTAACCGTGACATTCTTGTACGCCACAATAGATTTGCCAAGCTCCATTTCAACGACACGGTCTACCAATAAAAAGGGATAGCGCTGGGGTAGGTATTCTTTAATTTCTTCGATATTTAGTAACATTATTATTCTCAATTGTTGCGCAAACTTTGCGTCTACGCGTTATAGCGTTAACGCTTTTCTACTGCATTTTGCTCTAGCTGTTTAACTCGTTTAGCTATGCTATCGAGCTGTTGAAAGCGCACTATGGCTCGCTTCCACTCTGCTGTTTTCATATGCCCAGTACCGCTGGAATACATTGCCGGCTCAGTGATCGATTTACTCACGAGGCTCATTGCACTCACCTGAGTCTTATCAGCGATTGTGATGTGACCAACAGCGCCAGATGCGCCACCCATAATGCAGTACTTACCAATCGTCACACTGCCTGCAAGAGCCACGCAACCACATATTATCGAATGGTCGCCAATAATGCAGTTATGTCCAATCTGAACCTGATTATCTATTTTGACGCCTTCTCCAATAATAGTGTCTTCAATAGCTCCACGATCAATGGTCGTGCCGGCGCCGATATCCACGTTATTGCCAACTGTCACGCCACCAAGCTGATGGATCTTAATGGAACGCTCGCCATCAAATGCAAATCCAAAGCCATCAGCGCCAATGACACTGCCACTATGGATAGTGACCTCGTTACCTAGGGTCACCTTATGATAAAGAGTGACACCGGAACTGATTACGCAGTTCGACCCTATCGTAGTATTTTGACCGACAACGCTATTTGCACCAATGGAGGAGTTTTCACCGATAATAACGCCCGCTTCAACTACTACGTTTTCTCCTATGTCTACTCCAGCGCCCACTTTGGCAGAGGGGTCTATTACCGCGCTCTCAGCTATGCCTGGTTTTCGTTTTGGGATGAATGCAAACAATGCTGTAGCTTTGGCAAAAGCTACATAGGGTGATTGACTCAAGAGTTGTGACACTGAGCACGACGAGGAAAATTTAGGGGACAAGATAACGGCAGATGCTGAGGTGTCGACGAGCTGATCTAAGTAAGCAATATTGCTAAGAAAGCTTATCTCACCCTCGACTGCATTTTTTAGCGTGCCGATACCTGTAATTTTGGTAGCGGCATCGCCTTTGAGTTCTAAATCAAGAATTGAGGACAGTTCACCAAGTGTATAGGATTTTTTAGATGTCACCTGGCGCCTGCCCTAGCGATTGAATTTTATTGTGCTGCTGCCCGACCGTTTTCGTTTAGTTTTGCTGTAACCCGGGCAGTAATATCTAGAACTGGCGCAAAATACGGCGCTGACTCGGCATTTAGGATCAAGTCAAAACCACCTTCCGCAACCACGTCGGTCACTGCTGTAGCCAAGTCTCTCTGCATCGATTGCACAAACTCTTGATTCTTCTGCTGAATCGCTTGCTGAATCCGCTCACCAATTAACTGAAGTTGCACGTTAAGATCCTGCGCGTCGGCATTCATTCTACGCTTTTCTTCAGCGCTCATTACCGCTTCGTTTTGTTGAAAGTTAGTTCTTAGGGTTTCTAATTGCTCTGTCAATGCGGTCGCTCTTGCCTCGTCAGCACTAAATTCGCTCTCAAGCTCCGCTTGGATTATCTGAGCAGCCTCAGAGTTGAATAACGCCTGTATCGCATTAATCACTCCAATTTTAGTATCCTGAGCAAAGGCACCCTGAGAGATTGCCGCCGCCGTTAAAAGGATTGCCAAATTCTTCAATGTCTTCACTTTATATCTCCAAACCCACTCGTTGTTTACTTCGAATTCTTCGAAGTACTATTAAAATAAAACTTTTGCTTACTAGAAGCCCTGACCTACTGTGAAATCGAACTGTTTAGTGTCATCTCCTTCTTTACCAAATGGCTGTGCTAGATAGAACGTAAGCGGGCCAAATGGCGAAAGATAAGTCACGCTAACACCTGCCGAAAAGCGAATTTCGCCTAAATCGAAGTCAGTGCAATTCTGCAGTAACCGCTGCCTTTCAGAGCATGTGGAAGAAAACACATTGCCGGCGTCTATAAAAAAGGCCGACCGCACTTGATTCCTGTTGGGAACAAAGGGCAACGGAAACAACAACTCTAGCGTCGCTGTGGCCAATATATTACCACCAAAACTATCAAAATCCTCGTCTAGGAAGAAGTTTTGTACCGCCAAGGCCACCTCTGGGTTGCCATCAGCATCGAGAATTGGGTTGCCTTGAGCATCTACTATGGTTGTAGTCTGATAACCCACTTGATTGGCGATTACGGCGGAGCCGTCTTCGCGACGAATTATTTCCCCGTTTTCGTCCCGTTCTAAGGCGATTCCTCGTTCAGTTAGGTATCTTGCCCCCGGTGTGCTTCGTGGGCCTAAACTGTTCTCTTCAAACCCTCTTACTTGTCCCCCACCTTGGATTAGACCACCAGCAAAAAAGTTGTTAAAAAACGGCAACTCATCTGTGGAGCCATAGCCTATGCCGTAACCTAGATTAGTGCGCAGTGCCACGACCCATTCCTGATTTTGGGTGATAGGCCAGTAAGCTTGGCCGGTGTAATTTATTCTCGCATACTGCAGATCGCTGCCTGGCAGCGTAACTTCTAAGCCGACAGCGTGGGATGAACCATCTGTAGCCAACTGACCTCGGTTCAATGTGCTGCGAAACCAGTTACCCGTGATTGTAAAGTTGTCAAAAGTGTCACCAAATTTATCGACAAAGCCTGGATCGGTGTTTTGCCTCAATTGATCTGGGCGTAAATCAGCCACATTGCCCAAAACTGAATCCACCACCGGCCCATCAAATGGATTCGGATTAGCAGGCGAAATTACATAGTTATCGATACCTGGAAACAAGGTTGGGCTTGATAGAATTTCCTGTACAGACCCCACTCCGGCACTAAGCTCTGTGTGCGTGTAACCGAGGTCAAAGCCGAGCACCATAATCTCACTCAGTGGATAGCTAAAGCTCGCTGTCGCACCATAGGATGAGGTGTTGAAATTCGATACGTTGAACGGCGAATCAATTTTTTGGGCAAAAATATTAAACCCACGACTCACCCCGTCTGGCGTGAAGTAAGGATCTACATATCGCAGGTTCAGCCCCTGCTGAAAGCGCGACCGATTGACTCCGACACCTACCGTGCGGCCAGTTCCGAGGAAGTTTTGCGCCTGCAAGCTCGAACTTAGAAAGAAGTTACCGCCACCACCGGTGCCCACCTGAAAACTGACGGCGCCAAAATTCTGCTCTACCACATCAAAATTCACATCGACTTGATCGTCGGTGCCCGCAACTTCTACCGTATCCGATTCCACGGTCTCAAAATAACCAAGACGTTGCAGACGAACTTTGGATTGCTCTATTTGCAAACTTGAGGCTGGCGCACTTTCGAGTTGACGCATCTCCCGCCTCAATACATCGTCAGCAGTCGCTAAATTGCCAGAGAAATCGATTCTGTTCACATAGGTTCGTTTCCCTGGCTCAATGAAAAACGTAACTTCAACAGTGTCGTCTTCATTGTTTACTTCAGGCACGCCCGTAGCTTCTGCAAAGGCGTAGCCGAGATTGCCTAAAAACTGCACCATTATTTCTTCTGTGCCAGTCACCAGACCCTGGGAATATATTTGACCCGGTCTTACGAAAACCGCCGCGCGAAGCAATGCTTCGGCATCAACTAAATCACCCGCTAGGTCTACTTTGCTAATGGTGTACTGACTGCCTTCGGTAACATCAATCGTGATATATACTTCTTTGCGGTCTGGTGTGATGGAGATGGGAGTTGAATCGACATTGAACTCTACGTAACCATTGTCTAGATAAAATGATTCTAATCGCTCCAAGTCGCCGGTGAATTGTTCACGGGAATAACGGTCCTTGCGGCTCAATATCATGTACCAGGGTTTGGTACCTAACTCGAACAGGTCGAGCAGATCTTCCTCAGGGAAAGATTCATTGCCGACAATATTTATATTCTTAATACGAGATTCTTCGCCTTCGTTAATATCCAGCTTAATAGCGACACGATTCCTAGGCAGCTCCTCTACTTCTATCTCCACAGCCGCACCATAGCGGCCTCGAGAAGAATACACCTCTTGAATACCCTGGCGGATGGCCTCGAGGGCTGCGCGCGTAAAAATCTGGCCCTCTGCAATATCAGCAGAGGACATATTTTCGATAATATCTTCGGTCTTTAAGACGCTATTACCTTCAACAGTAATTTCTGCCACAGAGGGCCGCTCTAATACCGTTACGACTAAAATATTACCTTCCCGTGAGACTTCAATTTCGTCGAAGTACTCTGACGCTGCTAGCTCTCTGATTATTAGCGCAGGCGTGCGAGCATCCACGGTATCCCCAATACCAACTGGCAATAGGTTATAAATTATGCCCGGCGAAATACGCTGATAACCATCAACGATGATATCGGCAATAGTAAAGCTTTGAGCGTGCAGAAAATTTGGAAGGCCTGCAGCCAGTAAAAACCAAAAAGCAATTTTCTTCATTCAGTTATCTTATTTTTAGCAGAATCACAGTCTAATGTTGGCGGCAGGCAAGAGAATGTTGTGAGTTACAGTAATCGACTGACATCGTTATACACGGCAAGCACCATCACGCCTGAGATTAGTAATAACCCCAGTTGTAACCCAAAAGCCTGCACCCGCTCGGGTACTGGTCTGCGAATTACTGCTTCGATTGCGTAGTACAACAAATGCCCCCCATCTAAAACCGGTATCGGCAGCAAATTCATTACCCCTAGCGAGATACTGAGCAAGGCCAAAAACCCTAAATATACTTCCAACCCATAAGTTGCTGTGTCCCCAGCAACCTGAGCGATTGTTATTGGACCGTTAATATTTTTTACGGAAATAAGGCCAACGATCATCTTCTTGACTGACGCCAGCACAAATACTGATTTATCCCATGTTTCTTTAACCGCAGGAGCTAATGCTTCAAGCGCTCCATAGCGGACTTCCCGCTGCATCTCTGCCGGCACTAATTCACTGATACTCAGCTGTGCGGTCGATGCTCCGATACTTCCCATGGCAACGCCCGAATCGGATATGACTCGCGCCGGGGTCATCAAAAGCGCAACTTGCCGATTCCCACGTTGGACCACGACATCTAATTCGAGTTCCGGATTGGCACGAATTAGTTCTACCCAGTGGCGCCAACCACGAATAGGCTCGCCGTTCACACTCAACACTGTGTCACCAACAAGCATTCCTGCTTGCTCGGCCCGCCCATCGGGTATCAATCCCGCGATATTCGCCGGAATCTCAATCTGAATTAGACCAAGATCTGCAATAGGATTAGGCGCCGTATCGTTGCTTAGCCAGCCCGATATAGGAACTTCGATATCTTGCAAGCCACCACCCCTAGCCGGCTTAATGGTGAGATTCAAATCACCCGTTTCACCCATTCTGTTTAGCATTTGCAGAGTTACTTGCTGCCAAATTATGGTTTCTTGACCGTCTACTGCAACAATCTCGTCCCCTTTTTCTAGACCCGCTATCTGTGCCGGAGAATCTGGTACCACGCCGTTAATTACCGGCGCTATGCCTGACAAACCATAGCCTACGTTGATTACCCAAAACACGAAGATTGCGAGCAGAAAATTTGCGACAGGTCCTGCGGCCACGATTGCCATGCGCTGCCAAAGGGGCTTGAACGCAAAAGACTGATGGCGTTGACTGGCAGGCAGGGGCGCCGAATTAGCAACCGTTGTGTCCTCTTGCCCGAGCATTTTCACATAGCCGCCCAAGGGTATAGGGGCAATGACATACTCAACACCATCCTTGCCTGTCCATGACTTAACGGCTTTGCCAAAACCGATGGAAAATCGTAGAACCTTCACCCCGCAGCGTCTTGCTACCCAAAAGTGACCAAACTCATGAATCGTAACCAAAATACCTAAGGTCACCAGTAGAGCGATCACATTTGTCATTAATTCAATAATCATCTGGATACCTGGAATCACGTCTAAAGGGCGCTGCTGCAGTTCATATTTTACCTTTTAAAATCAGGTCGTTAGCAATATTTCGAGCCTTCAAGTCAGCCTCACGAATAATAGCGAGACTTGATGCGGGTTCACAAGGTATTTTATCCAAAACCTCAGCAATCACGTGGTTAATACCCAAAAAACTTATCTTATTCGCGAGAAAGGCAAACACCGCCTCTTCATTTGCCGCGTTTAACACGGTTGGCACCGTGCCACCGGCTTTCGCCGCTGCAATACCCTGGGCTAAGCAAGGAAATCTGTGCAAATCAGGCTCGAGAAACTCAAGTCTACCGATTTCGGTCAAATCTAAAGTCGCGGCTCCAGAGTCAATTCGCTCGGGATAGGCCAAACCATAAGAAATCGGTATTCGCATATCCGCCACTCCCATTTGCGCCAACACTGAGCCATCAAGGTAATAGACAAACGAATGCACGATACTTTGTGGGTGAATAATAACTTCGACGCGACTTGGATCTAGCCGAAACAATAGACTTGCTTCAATAAATTCCAAGCCTTTGTTCATCATGGTGGCAGAATCAACGGAAATTTTATCTCCCATCGACCAAGTTGGGTGATTGCATGCCTGAGTAGGCGTAATACTTGCAAACTCCGAGAAGGGTGTCGTCAAAAACGGTCCACCACTCGCCGTGAGAACGATCTTTTTCACTGCTTTTACTTGTGCCTGTGACCCTAATTCGCTCCCGCCAGGCAAGCACTGAAAAATCGCATTATGCTCGCTGTCGATTGGCACGATCGTGGCGCCTGACGCAGCTGCAGCGTTAAGTAGCAAATTGCCACTCATCACCAGAGCCTCTTTATTAGCAAGCAGTACCTTCTTGCCTTCGGATGCCGCCGCCAGCGTCGATTCGAGGCCTGCTGAACCGACAATCGCGGCCATTACGATACCTGCCTCGGGTGCAGCCGCAATATCAACTAGTGCCTTACTGCCCTGCAAGACAACAGTTTTGCTGCCGGATGATTTTAAACGTTCAGCTAACTCTTTCGCGCCTTTATCGCCAGAGACAACGGCAACTGACGGTTCAAATTCCATGCATTGAGCATACAGTCGATCCACATTTTTATGGGCGGACAATGCAAACACCTTGTAGGCATTGTTGGCTTTTATCACTGCAAGAGTGCTTTCGCCGATAGACCCGGTAGAACCCAAAATGGAAACCTTAGCTGATACAACTGAAACACTCATCAGCTACCCACCAAGCAGCACAAAAGTGAGCGCAAGAACAAACACAGGAGTAGCGGCGATCAAACCATCAATTCGGTCAAGAATACCTCCGTGGCCAGGAAGTATTTTGCCGCTGTCTTTTATCTGACGATTGCGTTTCAGCATGCTCTCAAGCAAATCACCGGTAACGCTAAAAAATGCCAGAACAAGAGACGTCAACGAAAGAATGACCAATTCTAATATGCCTAAGTTGTAAAAATAACGATGGAGAATCCAAGCAAAAAGCAGCATAGCAATTAGACTAAGTGCAACGCCGCCCCACACCCCTTCCCATGTTTTGTTAGGGCTCAATTCAACGGAAAGTTTGGTTTTACCTAAGGTTCTACCTGTGAAATAAGCACCCACATCGACAGCTGCAACTAGAATTACCAATCCAAACACCAAAACCCCGGAAGGCTCTAGATACTTAAGCTGCACTACGCCAGCCCAGGTTGGCAGCAGCGCAAAAATGCCCATAGCCGATATTTTGGATTCTTTGTTCCAAAGTGCTTTTTTCCCAGGATAATCTATAACTAACAGTGCAGCACAAACCCAAAAAACAAGGCCCAATGTAGATACTACGACAACACGATCGATATAGAGATTTTCACTACCAGGCGATACACCAAGAAACACTGAACACGCCAATAACAGAGCTATTAAACTACCAAGGTAACCCAGTTTAGAGGACAGCGAATGAAGTCCGATAAACGCAACCCATTCCCAAGCAGCGACTAGTAATATAGCGGCGAGAAGCACTGCGAATGAAAAGGGTGATAAAAAGATGCATGCCAAGGCAACGCCAATCAGGAGAAAGATGGCGGTAATTATCCGCTGCAACAACACTAGCGAGTTACCTCTGGGCTATGAGCACCAAACCGGCGCTGCCTACTCGCGTAGTCAGCAAGAGCAGCATTGAATTCAATTTCTGAAAATTCTGGCCAGTAGCAGTCGGTAAAGTACAGTTCAGTATAGGCAAATTGCCAGAGCAAAAAATTACTTATGCGGCGCTCACCACCGGTCCGGATACACAAGTCAGGCTCAGGAATATCACCAAGACTTAGCTCCTTAGCGAGTGCATCTATAGTGATTCCGTCTAAAGCAATATCATTTGCCAGCAGCTTCGCCCCTAGTTTTTTTGCGGCTTCTGCAACATCCCAACGCCCGCCGTAGTCAGCGGCGACAACAACTGTCACCCCTGTATTATTTGCGGTAAGGGATTCCACCTCTTGCATGAGAGACTGTAGTTTTGAAGTAAATGAAAGGCGATTACCGATAAAACGTATCCTAACGTTCTTCTCATGAAACTGGGTGATTTCCTTGCGCTGCAAAACTGACAAAAACAACGCCATAAGACCTTTAACCTCTTCCGCTGGACGCAGCCAATTTTCGCTACTAAAAGCAAACAGCGTCAAATAGGGGATTTGGTTTTTTATGCAGAAATCGACGGCATCGCGTGCTGCCTCGGCACCTTTACGATGACCGAATTTTGAAGACTGTCCTTGACCCTTTGCCCACCTATTATTGCCATCCATTATGATGGCAACGTGTTTTGGCAAGGTAGGCTGGGTTTCAGATGTCATGATGGGTAGCGACTAAGATAGACCTTGCCAACAGAATCTTGGCAATGCACTTTGTTAGATAGACAGCAAATCAGCTTCTTTAACTTGATAAGCCTTTTCAATAGCATCCACATACTGATCTGTGAGCTTTTGAATCCTGTCTTCAGCGCGCCTTTGTTCGTCCTCGCTTATCTCTTTCTCTTTCTCTAAATCTTTGATATCTGAATTAGCGTCACGTCTAATATTACGAATAGCCACCCTAGCATTTTCAGCTTCGTTCTTAGCTTGTTTTGTATATTCTCTTCGAGTTTCTTCTGTCAGAGGCGGCATAGGAACGCGAATAGTGTCGCCATTATTTGATGGATTGAGACCTAAATCAGATTTCATAATTGCTTTTTCGATATCACCAATTACCTTCTTTTCCCAAGGTGAAATAATCAATGAGCGCCCTTCTTCAACCGTGACATTAGACAATTGATTCAGCGGTGTGTCTGAACCGTAGTAAGACACCATGATATTATCTAGAAGGCTTGGATGAGCACGTCCGGTACGAATTTTTTTAAAGGCGTCTTCTAATGCGGCAACGCTTTTTCCCATTCGGTCTTCTGCATCATCAATTATGTCATCAATCATATTAATTACCCTTTGACCTAGGTGTAATAACTGCCTATCTATTGGATAAGCGTGCCATCTGTGTCGCCTAGAATATTTTCTAAAAGTGCCCCAGGCTTATTCATATTAAAAACCTTAATAGGGATATTGTGGTCGCGGCTTAAACAAATTGCCGTCAAGTCCATGACGCCAAGCTTTTTTTCAATGACATCATCGTAACTCAAGGTGTCAAATTTTATCGCGTCAGGATTGGTATGTGGATCAGCTGAATAGACACCGTCGACCTTGGTCGCTTTTAGAATAAGGTCCGCGTCAATTTCAATACCACGAAGACAGGCCGCTGAATCTGTTGTAAAAAAAGGATTGCCGGTTCCGGCAGAAAATATAACAACGTCACTGGCATTAAGATGGCGTATTGCTGTGCGTCGATCATAATGCTCAACAACGCCGCTCATTTGAATAGCTGACATCACCCGAGTTGGAATGTTAGCTCTCTCCAGCGCATCTCGCATAGCCAGGGCATTCATTACCGTCGCCAGCATGCCCATGTGGTCGCCGGTTACTCGTTCCATGCCCGCTGCACTGAGTGCTGCGCCACGGAACAAGTTGCCGCCACCAATTACCATACCAACTTGAACGCCTAAACCAACCAATTGACCTACTTCAACCGCCATGCGATCAAGCACTTTAGGATCGATGCCAAAATCGGCATCGCCGGTAAGGGCCTCTCCGCTAAGTTTCAGTAGTATACGATTATATTTTCGTTCTCGTTTAGGCATGATGCTCTCTCAGAAGACTTGGATTATGCGCCTCCTTTCACTTGGGCCGCAACTTCAGCCGCAAAATCCACTTCTTCTTTCTCGATTCCTTCACCCACTTCGTAGCGGATGAAGCTAACAATATCTGCACCTGCATCCTTAAGCAAATCGGAGATGCGAGTATCTGGATTCTTAACGAAAGGCTGATCCATCAAGCTAACTTCAGCAACAAACTTCTGCAATCTACCGCTGATCATTTTCTCGATAATTTCTTCTGGCTTGCCGCTTTCTCGGGCTTGGGCCGCATAAATTTCAGATTCTTTCGCCAACACTTCCTCAGGCACATCCTCTGCTCTAATTACCATTGGATTAATGGCCGCAATGTGCATCGCAATGTCTTTTGCCAATGTGGCATCGCCGCCGCGAAGCGCGATGATAACGGCGATCTGCCCACCGTTGTGAACATAGGTTTCAACGATTCCCTCATCAGCGTTTTCAAAAACAAGCCGGTCTACTCGGCGCACATTGATGTTTTCACCCACCTTTTGCACTAATTTTTCTCGCGCATCTTCAATTCCTGACGCCAACAACGCAGGAATGTCGGCCGCTTTGTCGTTATACGCCGCATCCAATGCTTGATTCGCGAAAGTTAGGAAGTTTGCATCTTTGGAAACGAAATCAGTTTCGCTGTTGACCTCAAGCATCACGCCATAGTTGCCATCTTCTGAAATCTTAGTCAGGACTATGCCCTCAGACGCTACGCGACTCGCTTTCTTGGCAGCTTTGATTCCGCTCGCCTTGCGCAAATCTTCAATTGCTTTTTCCATATCACCGTCAGCAGCTGACAGCGCGTTTTTGCAATCCATCATGCCAAGACCTGTGCGCTCTCGGAGTTCTTTAACCATGCCTGCAGTAATATTTGCCATGTTGTGCCTCTTTCCTTATCTCGGCGAATGCAGTGTGTTTCGCCTTACTGAATTGTTTAGAAAAAGGGGGCTATTAGCCCCCTTCTGTTAACCTGTGATTAGCTGCGATGTGTGTTTACGCATCATACACATGGAATGCTAAGACTTATGCTTGGGCGGCTGCGTCGCCGGGCTCCTCCGCTGGCTTAGCTTCCTCAGCCGGCGCTGCGGTTTCTGTCGTTGCTGCCAACTCTATATCGTCAACCTCAACAAATTCACTATCGCCGCCAGTGGCATTTCTAGATTTTCCTTCAATGCACGCATCGGCAACTGCCGCTGCATAGAGCGCAATTGCTCTAATGGCATCATCATTTCCAGGAATCACAAAATCGATACCGTCAGGGTTGCTGTTAGTGTCGACAACACCAATAACTGGAATCCGTAGGTTATTGGCTTCGGTGATGGCAATACGCTCATGATCAACGTCAATCACAAACAATGCGTCAGGCAATCCACCCATCTCTTTAATACCACCAATACTACGCTCTAATTTCTCTTTAGCCCGCGAACGCATAAGTGCTTCTTTTTTGGTTAAACGAGAAAATGTTCCGTCTTTCTCCTGCTGCTCAAGTTCATTAAGCTTCTTAATTGAGCCTCGGATAGTCTTGTAATTGGTCAACATACCACCAAGCCAGCGGTGATTGACATAGGGCATGCCTGCTCTTTCTGCTTCTTGCTTGACAATTTTGGCTGCAGCCCGTTTGGTTCCAACAAAAAGAATTTTCTTCTTTCTGTCAGCCATACTTGCAACGGCCGCTAGCGCATCATTCATCGCAGGAACGGTGTGCTCTAAATTAATTATGTGAATTTTGTTGCGGGCGCCGAAAATATACGGCTCCATTTTGGGATTCCAATAGCGACATTGATGCCCAAAGTGAACTCCTGCGCGGAGCATCTCTTTCATACTTACAGTCATGTGATTTCCTTGTTTGGGTTAAGCCTCCATACACCCCACAGATCAACCTCGACTCAGCATGTTCTGCGGACGAAGCACCCAGACTATGGTTAGCAATGTATGTGCGACATTAGTTAACTAACTTATTGAATTAGAAAGAATAATCTCATTCTATTCAGTTTTCGCTAAACGCTTATTGCACGAGCATCTTGACCCATACCACGTTTAGCGCGCAGCTTTATACCACAAAGCCGCCTCGACTTAAAGCGAATCGCCATCAGAAATAACGCCAGAAGCCTGTCATGTGGGGCTTTGCGCCCTGTTATTGGTGCTCGCCGTGATTTACAATAGCCGACTTTTCACTGATCCCATAATCAGGTAGCTATGACAATTTATATCAAGTCTCCAGACGAAATCGGAAAGATGCGTATCGCGGGCAAACTAGCCGCTGAAGTGCTGGAGATGATTGGCTCTTATGTTCAACCAGGCGTTACCACTGGCGAACTCGACAAGATCTGTCACGACTATATCACTGGAGTTCAAAACGCTATTCCAGCGCCTTTAAATTACAACGGCTTTCCCAAGTCTATCTGCACCTCGGTGAATCACGTTATTTGTCACGGCATTCCAAGCGACGGCAAAGTTTTAAAGTCTGGCGATATCATCAATATTGATGTCACCGTTATCAAAGACGGCTACCACGGTGATACAAGCAAGATGTTTTGCGTCGGCGACGTACCAAGCCACGCTAAAAGACTAATCCGAATTAGCCAAGAGTGTCTCTATAAGGCTATAGAATTAGTCCGCCCAGGCATTACTTTAGGGGATATTGGTCACGTTATTCAGCAGCATGCCGAGGCTCATAATTACTCTGTAGTTCGGGAGTATTGTGGCCATGGTATTGGCAAAATTTTTCACGAAGAGCCACAAGTGTTGCATTATGGCAGACCAAACACCGGCGCTCAGATCGTCGAAGGCATGACCTTCACTATCGAACCTATGTTGAATGCAGGTACCCGATTTACCAAGCTATCCAACAAGGATGGCTGGACCGTGACAACCAAGGATCGACGCCTTTCTGCGCAGTGGGAGCATACCTTGGCAGTGAACGCCACTGGAGTAGAGGTGCTCACCCGACGCTCAGACGAAACACTGTGATATTTTCCTCTAAGCCTCAAGTACCGATTCAGCCGGCTAATGATCCCGTTGCGAGCTTCCAGCTAATCGACTCCCCCGCCTTGGCCCATGCAATTGCGGCACCTGAAGCAGATATAGCCGAAATTCTCGCAGATGCTTTGCAGCTTGCTAGCGATGAGCTCGATGACAAATACCGGCAAAATCACAGGATAAGCGAGATTGTCTCTAGTAGAGCAAAGGTGGCTGATCAGATTCTTGCCCTTGCTTGGCAGAGTGAGGAGTGGCCAAGAAGCTCTGAGATAAGTTTGGTGGCCGTAGGTGGATACGGGCGAGGTGAACTGCTTCCACACTCTGATATTGATTTATTGGTACTCACAAAAAAGGATTCAGGTAACCGCTATAAAGAACAAGTCAGCCGCTTCGTCGCCCTGTTGTGGGATATAGGCCTTGAGGTCGGCATGAGCGTTCGATCCATAAAGCAGTGTGTTGTGGAAGCCAAGAATGATATCACCGTGGCGACTGCACTTATGGAATCCCGCACTTTAGTGGGCGACCCTCAGCTTCATTTAGACATGCTCAAAGCGACACTCGATCGTAAAGTTTGGCCCATCAAAACCTTTGTTCAAGCCAAGCTCGATGAGCAAAGAGCGCGACACGAAAAATATCATGACGTGGACTATGCACTAGAGCCCAATGTCAAAACCTCCCCTGGTGGGCTTAGGGACATACAAACCATTGCATGGGTGAGCAAGCGGCATTTTGGAGCCACTTCTTTTCGTGATCTTGTTGAGCTTGGCTTTCTAAAAAAATCTGAAGAAACACTTATTATTCGTGGTCAGCATTTTCTGTGGAAGATTAGGTATGGTTTACACCTTTTAGCGGCGCGCTGTGAAGACCGTTTACTTTTCGATAAGCAACGAGAACTGGCCAGCATGTTTGGTTACGAAGATGATGCTAAAAGTCTCGGCGTAGAAAAATTAATGAAGCAATACTACCGAGCGGTTGCCAATTTGCGAGAGCTCAACGATGTATTGCTACAGCACTTTGACGAGGCAATTATTAGAGCCGGCGAAAAAGAAGTGATCATTGATATCAACAGCAGGTTTCAAATTCGAAACGATTACATTGAAGTAAAATATCAGAACGTGTTTCAACGCGCGCCATCGGCACTACTGGAAATTTTTGTGCTAATGGCGCAAAACGAATCGATCCAAGGGGTTAGAGCCTCTACCATCCGATTGATAAGAGAAAATCGAAAACTAATTAACGAAGAGTATCGACGTGATATACGAAATGTCACTTTGTTTATGGAACTACTAAGGTCTCCCCTTTTGCTGACGGCTCAGCTAAGGCGCATGGCGCGCTACGGAGTGCTGGGTCGCTACCTGCCAGAGTTTGGCAAAATAGCGGGGCAGATGCAGCATGACCTTTTCCATATTTATTCTGTTGATGCCCACACCCTGCAAGTAGTTGAGAATATGCGCCGGTTTTTTCTACCAGAAGCGAAAGAGGAGTTCCCGCTCGCTGCACAGGTAGCGGCAAAATTGCCTAAAGTTGAATTGATTTACATAGCGGGTCTTTATCACGACATAGCCAAAGGCCGAGGTGGTGATCATTCAGAACTCGGTAAAATTGATGCCGCAAATTTCTGCCAGCGTCATCGGCTTAGCGAATGGGATACCAAACTCGTGGCTTGGCTAGTAGAGAAGCATCTCTTCATGTCCATGACAGCGCAGCGTAAAGACATTAGTGATCCTCTTGTGATCCAAGACTTCGCCAAATTAATGGGCGACACCCTCCATCTAGACTACCTCTACGTGATGACAGTCGCAGACATCTGCGCGACTAATCCAAGCCTTTGGAATTCATGGCGTAGTTCGCTGCTACACCAGCTCTACACTAATACTGAACGGGCTTTCTCTAGAGGCTTAGAGACTACCGTAAACAGAGAGGAGCGCATTGCCGACACGAAAGCCTTAGCCTTTGAACAGCTTAAGGCCTTAGGTTTAAGTGAAAACACGATCAATGAAGTGTGGCAGGACACCGCCGATGAATATTTTGTCCGGGAATCAGTAAACAACATCGTCTGGCACAGCGAGGCAATCGCGCAACATACAGACTCGGGCCCACTCATCTCTGTTAGAGAAATTGCTGATAGCAATGGCGAGGTTGGCGCAACCCAGGTCTTTATTTACACGCCTAACGCGGATTACTTGTTTGCAAATTGTACGGCAGCCTTTGAAAGGCTAAACCTAAACATTCATAGCGCGCGTATCTTTAATTCTAACCACGACTACTGCATGGACACCTATGCAGTGCTCGAAGACAACGGCTTACCTGTTGGCAACAACCCCCGCCGCAGAGGAGAAATAGAAACCTTGCTACGGGAATATTTGCAAAACCCCAACAAGCCCATCAAACCCGCGACTTTTCGCCAAAGTCGAAAAGACAAATATTTTGCCAAGCCGGTTCAAGTATTGCTGACCAATACCGAAGGTAAAACCCACTCAACACTTGAGGTAAATTGTCCCGACCAACCAGGCATCTTGGCCTGCGTGGGTCAGATTTTTGCGGACTACTCAGTTAATTTAAAAGACGCCAGAATTACCACATTAGGAGAAAGAGTTGAGGATTTATTCTTTATTACCGATGAAAAAGATCGACCAATTACTAGCCTAGAATTCATGGAGCAGCTTCAGGACGAAGTGAAATCAAAATTAGAAGACCACTTAAATAACTAAGCGACGCGAACCAATCGAACTGCAACACGAGGAATCCTATGCTGACTATTTACGGCATCAGCAATTGCGACACAGTTAAAAAGGCAAAAAAATGGCTAGAAAGCCATGATCTTCCCTACCAGTTTCATGACTACAAAAAGCAGGGTTGCTCACCTGACTTGGTTAAAGAGTTTGCTCGCCACTTTAGCATTGAGCAGCTTATCAATAAGCGCGGTACGACTTGGCGAAGCCTTTCAAATGCTGAGCAGACAAACCTTGAACCAGCCAATGCTGTTATTTTAATGAGCAGCAATCCCTCGCTAATTAAAAGGCCAATACTTCACCATAAGCAGCGTTGGCTGATTGGTTTCAGTGAAGATAATTATCAGCAATTAATTAACCAGTAATTCTCTCGTTTGCACGCAAGGACAACTACTAATGAGCGCTCTACACAGCTACGCGATCGGCATTTCCACTAAAAACAGTAAACATGAAATCATAGAAGCCTACTTTCCAGCCCCTCACCTATCACCAAGTGCTGAAGTATCTCAGGTGCTCACCGCCCTCTTCCCCGTCGACAGCGATTCAACTACGGTTCACAACATTGATAATGAATCTGCAAAATTATTGTGCGAAAAACTCAAGCCTCTTCGCAGTGAGGGCCTAGAGGTGGAATTAATGTTGTTACAGTCCGCTTCTCCGAACATAGTGCTGTGCGTGATTCCTCACGATGTTGCGCCACGCTCGATCACGGAGGTATTTTTGAAGTTACAGTTACTCTCCCACCGCTTAGTCATGCCCCACACTATCAACCTAGATGGCATGTTCGGATTATTGAAGAACCTAGCGTGGACCAACAAAGGACCAATTGAGCTAGATGAACTACCTGCAGCGCAGACTGCAGCTCGTCTAAAAGGTGAATTTATAAGTGTCGATTCGGTGGACAAGTTCCCTTGTATGACAAACTATGTCGTTCCGTCCGGCGTGCGCATCGCTGACACTGCGCGCGTGCGGCTTGGCGCCTATATAGGCGCAGGCACGACCGTGATGCATGAGGGCTTTGTTAATTTCAACGCCGGCACCGTTGGCCCAGCCATGATTGAGGGACGCATTTCAGCAGGAGTCCTAGTGGGCGCCAATAGCGATCTTGGCGGTGGCTGCAGCACGATGGGGACTCTATCTGGCGGCGGCAAAGAAATCATTTCGGTCGGAGAACATTGCCTGATTGGCGCCAACGCCGGCATCGGTTTTCCTCTCGCCAATGGTTGCATAGTCGAGGCTGGGCTTTATGTCACAGCGGGCACCAAAGTTCAGGTTCTGGGGGCTAATGGAGAACTTATAACAACGAAAAAGGCCATGGAGCTTTCAACACAGCCGGACTTACTGTTTAGGCGCAACTCACTGAGCGGCGCGGTTGAGTGTGTTCCGCTAAAACAATCCATCAGTCTTAATGAAGAGCTGCACGCTCACAACTAACTTCGGAGCGCGGCGCTATGAGCACCACCTTGGAACTTGCCAAGCAGCTAATTAACCTACCTTCTATCTCACCCGATGACTGTGGTTGCCAAGACTTACTTGCTGCAAGGCTAAAAGCCTTGGGATTTACCATAAAGTCTATGCCCTTTGGCGATGTCAGCAATCTTTGGGCAACGCTCGGAGAGGAAGGGCCGCTGCTTGTATTCGCAGGCCATACCGACGTAGTGCCAACCGGACCGGTATCCGAATGGCGTCACCCACCATTTACGGCCACTGAGGATGGAGAGTTTCTTTATGGCCGCGGTGCTGCTGACATGAAGATCAGCCTAGCTGCCATGATCACAGCGACGGAAAAACTGCTATCAGAGCGACCAATAAAAGCAAGGCTTGGCTTTTTGATCACCAGTGATGAGGAGGCGCAAGCTATACATGGCACTCGTGCTGTCATGAAACAATTCACTGAGCAAGGCATCTATATCGATTACTGCCTCGTGGGCGAACCCAGCAGCACTGAGCGCTTAGGCGACACCATAAAGATTGGCAGGCGAGGCTCGCTGAACGGCAAGCTAACGGTTTTAGGTATTAAAGGCCATGTTGCCTATCCCCATCTGGCATTAAATCCTATACATAGCGCCTTGCCTGCCCTAGCTGAATTAGTCGAAGTCCGCTGGGATGAAGGTAATTCATATTTCCCGCCCACAAGTTTTCAGATTTCGAACATTCATGGCGGTGTTGGTGCCAACAATGTAATCCCAGAAACTATGGCTCTCGATTTTAACCTGCGGTTTTCAACAGAACTGGAAGCGACTGACATTCAAGCAAAAGTAGAATCTATTCTCAGCTCCCATGGGGTTAAATTCAAAATCGATTGGCACCTCTCTGGAGAGCCTTTTATCACCAGCGAGACCGATTTCATCGACACGGTAAGTGCCTGCATTAATGAAGTTCAAGGGTTTCACCCCGAACGCTCTACCAGTGGCGGCACCTCCGATGGTCGTTTTATCGCCCCTACAGGAACTCAAGTTGTAGAATTAGGCCCGTGTAATGCAACAATTCATAAAGTGAATGAGCGGGTTAGAATCAGTGATATCGAAAAGCTAGAGCTAATTTATTACAAACTACTGGATAAATTAGTTTGAAGTTTCAAGGCCGCATCGTTTCTCTAACAAATGTGAGCCATATAATTACCCAGAGTCCCCAAATCAATCCGAAGTCAGATAAACATCGAAACGGGCACTGCTGCCTTTATAAACAATATCAGGTTTTTGATTAGCAAAGTTAGGCGCATTCTTGGGCCTTTTTACAACAACCCGCCTACCCGCGATAGCCAAGCCATGACTGAATAATTGCGCGTCATTATCCTCGGTGCCAAGAATGCGCTGCAATCGTTCTATGTCTCGCTTAGCTTTGCTTTTACGATTCGGCTGTTGATACATAGGGTCAAGATACACAATGTCAAAATCCCCGCCCGTTGCAGGCACGGTGAGAAAATCAGCAAACTGCAGAGTCATACCACCATCCCCAAAATAATCAAAATCAGCACTCTGCAACCGATCAAAACCATCCTTCAAGAGTGAATAAACGATCGCTGACTTTTCCAGGAGTGTTACTCGACAACCAGCCATGGCCATTAGATAAGCATCTTTTCCTAACCCTGCCATGCCATCTAGCACTTTAGGGTGAGGGTTTTTTCGGAGGCCAAGGGCTTTTATTAAGTTTTGTGCAACTAGCGCATCAGCGGCTCTAGCTTCAAGCTGAGGGCTATCAAAATCAACTAGAGTTGGTTTACTGGATTTATTGTCCAGATCAATCAGTGTTAATCCCTGGGGAGTAAATCGCAGACAAATTGAATAGCCAGAGCCCGTAAGATCAGTCTCTTTAAGCATAGGAACTGCAAGAAACTCAGCCAATTCTCGCTCTTTATCGGTGGCCATTTCTGCACTTATAGACAACGCAATTAATGGCAAGCTCACGATAAGTAAATTAGCCCTAACATCAAGCCAAGCACAATGCGATAGATAACAAACGGCATAAACCCAACCCGCTCAATAAGTTTCAGAAACCAATGAATGCACACTAGAGCCACCATTCCTGATAACACTACGCCATAAAGTAGTTGTAGCCAATCAATCACCAGTTCTTCTGAGCGAATCAATTCAACCCCTTTTAGTAGCCCGCTAGCAAAAATAATGGGCATAGAGAGCAAAAATGAAAACGTCGCCGCATCGCGCCTTTGCAGATGGCAAAATAGAGCAGCAGTCATCGTAGCCCCTGATCGTGACGTACCAGGAATTAATGCGAGTGCCTGTGCAATGCCGATAAAAAGCGCCTGTCGCCAGTTTAAGTGTTCGAGGGTGAGCTTTTGATGACTATTTTTATCAGACAGTAGTAGCAAGACTGCGAATACTATTGAGCTTGCGGCGATTACAGGTATCGCTCTCGCATAGGTTTCAATAAAGTCTTGCAATAAAACCCCAGCAGCTCCGGCGGGAATTGTCCCAATTATTATCAGCCATGCTAAATTGGATTCAGAAGTGGGTTTGGCAGTGCCTAGGTGAGCGATCCAAGCTAACACTAATGACGCTACTGTCTGACGATAATAATAAAGTACAGCAGAAAAAGTACCCACATGGACTGCCACATCAAAAGTGAGTCCTTGATCTGGCCATCCAAGTAACGCAGAGGGAAATATGAGGTGCGCCGACGACGAAATCGGTAAAAATTCTGTTAAGCCCTGTATAAGAGCAAGTATGCTTATTTGGAAATAATCGAGATTCAACGCTGCTCCTCAAACCAAATAGTCTAAATCTTCTTTGACATAGTTCGGCAGCAGTTGTTCGGGCCTTACCCAGTTCCCTGCCGCTAAATAGGCCGCTGCAAGCTCCCCGAGATCAGACAAATTAACCACTGCAGAGGCTTGTAAGCCAACGTCAAACAACCAGCCATCACCTACCCGTGCAATCCTGTCTTCATCTTTCAGATTATTTGCATAGGAAGTAAGCGCTTCTTGTGTCATCACACGCTCTTGCCCTAGAAGTTCCACACCCATGGTGACTGATCGCCCATAATGCCCCAAATAGACTTCATCTTCCCGTGCCAATAGACACACTAGTGCCGTTTCATGGGAATAATTTTTTAAGGATGAGTACCCCAACAATGCCAAATTTGAGACTGGAATCACTGGTAACTTCGCAGCTTCACCTAGTCCTTGAACGATACCTATACCAATTCGCAGGCCCGTAAAAGAACCTGGACCAACGGCAATTGCTATCCCATCTAAGCTTGTCAGTGACAACGAATGCGCCACTAATAACTGCTCAATTAAGCCTAGTACTTCTTGAGCTGCCTGACGAGGCGTGTTGGTTTCGAGTTCCTGCCAGCAATCATCACTGGCAAGGCCCACCTTACAAACACTGGCTGATGTATCAATAACTAGTAGCCTAGGCATACTGAGGTTTCTCTATTAACGCCGGCGGGAAATAAAAAATCCTCGACTAAAGCAAGTTAGTCGAGGATTTTTAGTGAGTAGAGCTTACGCATGTCACTTGAAAGCGGGACAAGTGACATACGCTTGGCTAAAGTTACTCGGTTCAGAACTAAGGCTTACTTCTTCTTACTAGCAACCTTTTTCTTAGCCGGAGCTTTTTTCTTAGCCGGAGCTTTTTTCTTTGCTGGCGCTTTCTTAGCAGCTACTTTTTTCTTAGCTGGTGCCTTCTTTGCAGCTACTTTTTTCTTGGCTGCAGCTTTCTTCTTTGCTGCAGGCTTGGCAACCTTAACCGCTGCCTTCTTGGTGGCAGCCGCTTTCACGCTTGCTGCTTTCTTTTTGACAGGTGCTTTTTTCTTTGCTGCTTTGGCCTTTGCCGCTGCTTTTTTAGCCGCTGCTTTTGCTCTTAATGCAGCCTTTTTAGCGCTCGCCTTTGCGCGAGCTGCAGCCTTTTTAGCCGCCGCCTTCTCTTTTGCCGCCGCTTTCTTCGCCGCTACTCTTGCTGCAGCTGCATCTTTCTTCGCTTTCTTAGCCGCTTTTGCTGCAGCAGCTGCTGCAACCTTCTTCTTGTACTTGGCTGTGAACGCAGCAACCGCTTTATTCAGATCAGCTTCCATCTTGGCCGCTTCAGCAGCTTTAGCAGCTGTAGCCTTAGCAGCCTGCTCAGCTGCTTTTGCTTTCGCTTTTGCAGTTTTAATCTTAGCGTTAATGGCAGAATTTGCCGCTGCAGCTTTCTTTGCAGCGTTTTGTGCTGCTACAGCTGCTTTCTTAGCAGTTGCTGTTTTCGCTTTATCAGCAGCTTTTTTAGCGGCTGCTGCTTTTTTCTTAGCAGCTGCAGCTGTTTTACTTGCTGCTTTACCACTGCTAACTAATTTAGATAAATCAGCGTTTAGTTTAACCAAAGCAGGGCTGCTAACTTTTTTGGCCGTAGCCTTTTTCTTAGCAGGTGCTTTCTTTTTCGCTTTAACTTTAGCCATACTCGTTTCTCTCCTAGGTTATGAATCGTGCCCGCTTAAGTTTCAATTATTATTACTACAACTACTGTGCCGGAACATATCACAAAAACTAACCAGCTAATAGTAAACAACTTTTGAAATGGTTTAAATAAAGTTCCATTTTATTTAGTCAAAATAGACACCCACTATTGAACGGTATCACCCTTTATTTCGCTTGGTTGTTCAAAAACTTTAAGAAGTTATAAGTTTTTTTGATCATATTGCTTTTAATTTGATTAATTCAGGACCAAAAAGCCTTCAATATTGAATTTAATTTGCGCATTTAGAGTGCAAATTAAAAAAACATGTTCTGGATACAAAGCGATTAAGGTGAATAGACTAAGAAAAAACTAGGCGTGAAAAACGCAAAACCCGAACAAGCGTTCGGGTTTTGCTGTGTTATTAAGCAAGCTTTTCGATAATGGCCGCTTTTATTTCATCGACTGGAGCTACACCGCCAATTCTCAGAACCTTTACAGACCCATCGCGAGCCTCTATATCTTTGTAGAAATCGACTAAAGGCTCAGTTTGTTCATGATAAACAGCCAAACGATTACGAATGGTTTCTTCTTTATCATCGTCTCGTTGAATAAGGTCTTCACCAGTCTGATCGTCTTTCCCTGGCACTTTTGGAGGACTATAAGTTACGTGGTAAATACGCCCAGAATCTGGATGCACTCTGCGACCACTAAGCCGGTTAACTATTTCTTCATCGGGGACATCAATCTCCAACACGACATCAATAGAGACACCCGCATCCACCATAGACTGTGCTTGAGGGATGGTACGAGGAAAACCATCGAATAAAAAACCGTTCGCACAATCGGCTTCGCTAATTCTCTCTTTAACGATCGCTATAATTATGTCATCAGTTACCAAACCGCCAGATGCCATAACCTGCTCCACCTGCAACCCCAGTTCAGTTTTATTTTTAACAGCAGCACGCAGCATATCGCCTGTAGAAATTTGCGGGATACCAAATTTCTCAGTCACGAACTGTGCTTGCGTACCTTTACCAGCGCCAGGTGCTCCCAGCAGTATAATTCTCATAACCTACTCCCCTTTATTAACTAAATTCTAACGCTTTGACCCGGTATTTTTTGCCAAAGTCCATAGTTGGTCCAATTCTTCACTTGTTGCTTGCCGTATCGAGCCGTTTTTTGCAGATAGAGTAGATTCAACCCACTTAAATCGACGTGTAAATTTGTTATTAGCAGATCGCAAGGATGACTCAGGGTCTATGCTCGCATGTCTCGCGACATTTACGGCAGAAAACAACACATCACCTAGCTCATCCTTTATGGCTTCCTCTGATCCAATTTCTATAGCTTGCTCCAATTCTGCTATTTCTTCCTTGAGTTTAGCAATAACAGGCGTTATTTCCTGCCAATCGAAGCCTTGTTGCGCGGCTTTACGCTGTAACTGCTCTGCTCGCTGCAAAGCAGGCATAGGTAACGGCACAGCATCCAACACACTGGCGGCCAATGGTAACTGCGGGTTTTGTGGGCCATGGCCTTTTTTTTGCTGCTTTAATTCTTTTTCCCGCTTCTTGATCACTTCCCAATTTAGCGCAACTTGTTCTGTATCTATTTCGATCTTCTGGCCAAAATTTTCCAACAATCCACCTGGAAAAACATGTGGATGGCGCCTAATCAACTTTTCCGTGATAGTTTTGGCAACAGAATCAAAGTTAAAATTCTTATCTTCTGAAGCAATTTGTGCATAAAACACCACTTGAAACAAAAGATCTCCTAACTCCTCTTCAATCTCTATCAAATCACCAGATTCTATCGCTTCAACAACCTCATAGACTTCCTCTAAGGTATAGGCCACAAGTGAATTCAAGTCTTGCTCTAAATCCCAAGGACAACCATAGGTGGGATGCCTAAGCATAGCCATAACGGCAATCAATTGTTCGATAGCTGACTTTTCATCATCGCTTTCGCGTGTGTACTGAACTGTCATGGGTAAGCAACCATTTGTAGCGGGCTCTTAAGTCCTAGGGGTTCATTTGGCAAGGTATGATAGCCTGTCACTTTCTCAATTCAAACACAGCCATAGATTCCACGTGAGTGGTATGTGGGAACATATCCATCACACCCGCCGCTTCTAATTTATAGCCGTGCTCAATCAGCGCCTGCGTATCTCTGGCAAGCGTGGCCGGATTGCAAGACACATAAACAATTCGCTGCGCTTTTAGCGCTGCAATTTCAGGAATAATTTCGATGGCTCCAGAGCGCGGCGGGTCTAATAAAATCTTGCTATATTTCTTAGCGTACCAATTGTGACTAGAGATTGGCTCGATCAGGTTAGCCGCGTAAAAGTCGGCATTGTCGATGCCGTTCAACTCAGCGTTCTCATAGCCTCTTACCACCATTGCCTCGCTGCCTTCCACCCCAACTACTTCGGCGCATTGCCGCGCCATGGCCAGCGTGAAGTTGCCCAAACCACAAAACAGATCAAGCACAACATCCTCGCCTGTTAGTCTCAGCTTCTCTGACGCTCTAGACACGATTAAGCGATTTATCTCACCATTGATTTGAGTAAAATCCATCGGATGAAAATTTAACTGCAAGTCGAACTCCGGGAGAAAATAGTGCAGCCTGTCCGGCTTGTCGTTGGGCCTGAGTTTAGTCACGGTGTCGACTCCCCCGGGCTGCAAATAAATATCGACGTCATGGTCTTCGCCGAATTTCACCAGCATAGAGACATCGGAGCTGCTTAGCGCTTCTAAATGTCGAAAAACTAATGCCACTTGATTGTTTTCTAGATCGGTTTTTGATTTATCCCCAGCGGCAACTTCTATCTGCGGCAGGGTGCGATTACCGTCTAGTTCATAGATTAACTCACGTAGTGGCTTAATGAGACTGGCCACCTCATCAATTAAAACCGAGCAGTTATCCATCTCCGTGATAAAGCTACTGGTTTTTTCTCTGAAACCGACTAGTACGCTATCTTTCTTTGGCACGAGTCGAACACCCAACCGTGCTTTACGACGATACCCCTCGGTGCGCGCTAACAAAGGCGGCAGTACTTCGTACTCCGCCTCTACCATGCCTGTGGCTTGGCTCATTAGTTCTAACAGCACTGATTGTTTAAACGCGATCTGATGATCAGTTCCCCAATGCTGCAATGAGCAACCACCGCATTGTTCTGTAAACTGGCAAATTGGCTGCACCCGCTCAGGCGAGGGATTGGCAATGGCAACGGCCTTAAACTCATCGTAAGCACTATGCTTTCGCACCCATTGGGCAGTCACAGTTTCGCCAGTCAAGGCGCCGGATACGAACGCGACTTTGCCTTCTCTGCGAGCGATTCCGCGCCCTTCATGATTTACCCCTGTGATACAAAGCTCTATCGCTTCAGCGGGCAATTTTTGCCTGCGCATACGTCTCTTGCTCAAAAATAATTTCCTTTGTGTTGATTGGGCGAGTGCAAGGAATCTTGCCACCCGCAAGTGTGGGTTAGACTAATTTGCGCTGGCTGTTGACTCGTCAAAAACGCCGGTGGACAGATATCTGTCACCTCGGTCGCAGATAATTGCGACTATTGTTGCGTTTTCTAGCTCCTGAGCAAGCTGAAGCGCTGCGAAAACGGAACCGCCAGAGGAAACGCCGCAAAAAATACCCTCTTGGCTCGCAAGTGCTCGCATGGTGTTTTCGGCATCACGCTGATCAACATCAATTATTCGATCAACTCTCTCCCGCTGAAAAATCTGCGGCATGTACTCCGCTGGCCAACGCCGAATGCCGGGAATGCGAGAGCCTTCTTTCGGCTGCAGGCCGATAATTTGTATATCAGGATTTTGTTCCTTCAAATAGCGCGAGACACCCATAATCGTTCCGGTAGTACCCATTGAGCTCACAAAATGTGTCACTTGCCCTTTGGTATCGCGCCATATCTCGGGACCTGTCGATACATAATGGGCATTTGGGTTATCTTCATTGGCAAATTGATTAAGTACTTTGCCTTCACCTCTCGACTGCATTGCCAGGGCTAAATCACGGGCTCCTTCCATACCTTCCTTTTCAGAAACCGAAATTAGCGTCGCACCATAAGCGCTCATGGATGCTTTTCTTTCAGTGCTCATATTGCTCGGCATGATTAGCACCATCTTATAGCCTTTCACTGCGGCTACCATCGCCAGAGCAATGCCAGTATTACCACTCGTCGCTTCAATGAGTGTATCGCCTGGGGAAATATCCCCTCGAAGCTCTGCTTGTTGAATCATACTGTAGGCAGGCCGATCTTTGACCGAACCCGCAGGGTTATTGCCTTCTAGTTTTGCCAAGATGGTATTGGATGTGGTTGGAATCAAACGCTGCAGTTTCACAAGCGGGGTATTCCCGATTTGTGATTCAATACTGTGATAAGACATAGGAATTTGGACCGTTTAAAGATTGCCGCAATATACCATTGATCCCAAAGCAGGTTAAAGCGGCTTCAGTTCGGTTAGTTGTTTAAAAAGTGCTCGACTGGCGAGTGGTTTATCGCCAAGGTGCGTTGCCAAGGCCCAGCGCAATAATCGCTTGGCCGCCAGAGCTGCCTGTTCATTGTCAAAATTAGAGCTTCCAACAGCGAGAATATCCTCCCCTTTAAAAACCTGATGAGCATGTTGCGACGCTGCCTCTAAATCACTAATGGGTTCAAACCCCACATCCGGGATAAAACGGTAGTGTGCGACTGGGTTGATTGGAAGGTTTGTGCCGCATTCTGTTTGTAAGTTTATGCCATAGCCAAGCTCTCCTAACAAACGCAGTTCGAAACGTCTCAGTGCCGGTTCGACTGCATCATCTCCATGGAGAGACAGCAACGTATCTTGGTAGGTGTTGTAGAGTTGATTATGTTCAACATGCTGATGCAGCAATCGAATAAGCAGTTCATTAATGTATAAACCGCTAAACAAACGCGTACCTTTTAGACCAAGGGCGCTAACGCTCGCTTCAACATTGACAAGGGTTTTTAGCTCGCCACGGCCAGAAAATGAAACGAGCAGCGGCTGAAAGGGATGGATCAAACCGCGGTATTTAGATTTGGCGCTCCGTGCGCCGCGAGCAACCACTTTAACCCTGCCGTAATCCAAACAAAAAAAATCAAGCAGTAAACTGCTATTGCGGAAAGCCTGCCGATGCAACACATAAGCGGGCTGTAGTAATACTTTAGTTTCCATGGCTAGGCAGCCTCGAGAGGAGTAACCATAAACTTAATCAGAGGTACCCTAATTGTCTATGTAACCAAGACTCTGCAGTGCGCGCTCATCATCTGCCCACCCGGATTTTACTTTTACCCATAGATTCAGCATGACCTTAGTATCAAAGCTACGCTCCATATCTTCTCTTGCAGCTGTGCCAATAGTCTTGAGCCTATCGCCCTCATGCCCAACCACTATTCTTTTTTGCCCTCGCTTATCGACGAGTATTAGGCCATGAATGTGCAAAGTCTTGCCGATCTGTTCAAATTTTTCTATTTCAACGGTGACCTCATAGGGCAGTTCGTCACCTAACTGACGCGTCACTTTTTCACGAATCAATTCTGCCGCAAGAAATCGAGAGCTACGGTCGGTCACTTGATCTTCAGGAAATAAAAACGGACCCTCAGGCAGCAATGCTTGGACTAGCTCTTCCAGTGTATCTAGGTTATGGCCACCTAGCGCTGTAAGGGGGACTATTTCTTTAAAGTCATGTTTTTTCGCCAGCTTCTCGATATGGGGCAACAAGCTGTGTTTATCTTTTATCAAATCGATCTTATTGATCAATAATAAAACGGGAGCATTGGTGGCTTTTAAGAGGGAAAGAACAAGCTCATCGCCTTCATTCCATGTGAATCGATCAACAACAAAAAGTATTGCATCGACATCTTTAACGACAGAGGCAACAGTATCGTTCATCACTCGATTAAGCGCTTTGGTTTCATTACCATGGAGGCCAGGGGTGTCAACAAATAAACACTGATAGTCATCGCCACTGGCAATGCCCAGAATCCGGTGCCGAGTGGTTTGCGGTTTACGAGACGTTATGCTGATTTTTTGCTTCAGCATATGATTAAGTAAGGTTGATTTACCAACATTGGGCCTACCGACAATCGCCACATAGCCACATCGAGTGATTGCTTGCTTTGGAGAGTTCATTTGCCATCGCTCCGAGAATTTAGCGTTGCCATTATTTTTTCTGCGGCACGTTGCTCGGCTTTACGCTTGCTGCGGCCCTGCCCTGTTTCGCTAAGTTGTTGTGACTCTATCATACAGCGTATGGTGAAAACTTGATCATGGGCCTCGCCGGAGACGTCAAGCACCTCATAGCTGGGCAGCGGCTCTCCTCGTGCCTGCATGAGTTCCTGCAGTTGAGTTTTAAAATCCTTAGTTTCCATACTTGCAGTTTGTTCTTTGGAGGCGATTAAAAATGAAGCCCATTCGTAGACTTGCCTGCGGCTAGCGTCCAGACCGCCGTCAAGATAAATTGCCGCCAGAATCGCCTCGACCGCATCCGATAAGATCGAATCTCTCTCGGCTCCACCGCTGCTGCGCTCGCCACTGCCCAAATGCAAACAGCCGCCCAACTTCAGGTGCCGCGCTATCTGCGCCAGTGATGAACGCTTCACTAAACTGGCGCGCATACGACTAAGCTCCCCCTCTGCGGCTTCGGGATAATTTTCATAGAGATAGTCGGCAATTAGAAAACCGAGAACCGAGTCACCCAAAAACTCAAGTCTTTCGTTATGATCTTTTGCTGCACTGCGATGGGTTAGCGCCCTTAACAGTAGCTCGGGGCGGGCAAAGGTATGGGTAAGTAAACGCTGCAGTTGGTCTGGGTTGCCCTGCATTTATGGAAGTACAGTATCGAACTTGGCGACGATATCGAGATTGAAAAATAGCTCTTTACGACGCTCATACGCTATTGTGATTTTTGGCTCGCCATTATTCTTCGTCATGGTAATAACGCGAGTATCAAAGTCTTGCACGTTGTTAATGCGCAGGTTGTCGCCCACTTTGTTGCGTAGTTCTGTCACTGTTAAATTAGCGGCTTCTCCCGACTCGATAAGGGTACTGCAATAATTGGTCACGATGTTATCTTCAATATAAAGAGGGAGCACTTTAACCGCGGAAATCAAAAACCCAGAAATCATAAGAAACAGGAGCAGATAGCCCATCTTCGAGAAGCCTTGTTGCTTCGCTGGGGCATTGAAAGTTTGAGTCTTCATAGTGAACCTACTAGCCTATTAAGCTTGTTACCTAATTCAGTTTATCGAATCTTTTAACCACAACATTAATCTAAGCTCACGATCACAGAAATACTGTAGCGTTCGTCACAGTTCTATCGAATCAACTGATTCCGTGAAAAAGTTGGCAGGTTCAATCCCGGGTCTTTATGCATCCAAACCGCAATCGCTTTGCCTACGATTTGTGTTTCTGGCACTGTTCCCCAGACTCTGGAATCTTCGCTATTGTCGCGATTGTCCCCCATCATAAAATAATGGTCATTGGGAACCACCCAGGTTGTTCTAGACCGATTTCGACCAGCGACATCAATAAACTGCGCTGGGTGATCAATACCGCCAAGGTTTTCAGAAAACAAGGTGCCCTCTAGTTGGCCAACGGCAGTATCTACCTGAATATTTTCAACGAATGTCTTAGACACTAGCTCGCCATTGATATACAGATTTTTGTCTTCATAGCGAATTATGTCACCGGGCAATCCCACCACGCGCTTGATGTAATACTGATCGACATGGGGCGGTATGAACACCATCACCTCACCCCGTTTAGGCAGATCTACATCCATTATTTTGGTCCCGATAACGGGCAAACGCACCCCATAGGCATATTTGTTAACGAGGATAAAATCGCCTACCTCTAAGGTAGGTATCATCGAGCCTGTTGGAATCTGAAAAGGCTCCACCAGAAACGAGCGGAGTGCTAACACCAATAGCAAGACAGGAAAAAAAGACTTTGCGTACTCCACCGCCAAAGGCTCTTGCGCCAGTACAGCGACTTCACGCTCTACTTCCTCAGCGCTCTTATTGGCACCATTGCCGGATTTGTAGGTTTCGATAGCGGCCAGTCGGGTCTTCTTGATTAACAGGCTGTCCAGTAGCCACAGCGCGCCACAAAGCGATACCAGACAAAGCAAAACTAACGAAAAGTCTATATCCATACTAACTGTCCACCTTTAGCACGGCTAAAAACGCTTCCTGTGGCACTTCTACATTGCCTACCTTTTTCATGCGCTTTTTACCTGCTTTCTGCTTTTCCAATAGTTTTTTCTTGCGGGAAACATCACCACCGTAGCACTTTGCCGTGACGTTTTTACGCAGCGCTTTAACCGTTTGCCGCGCGACGATCTGTCCACCGATTGCCGCTTGAATAGCGACATCGTACATTTGCCGCGGAATCAGCTCTTTCATTTTTTCAACCAGCAGCCGACCTTTGGAATGGGCGTGCTCGCGATAAACAATTAATGCCAAGGCATCAACCCTATCGCCGTTTATTAATACGTCTAAACGCACCAGCTTAGACGCTTGGAAGCGAATAAAGTGGTAGTCCAATGAGGCATAACCTCGGCTAACCGATTTCAGTTTGTCGAAGAAATCCAGCACCACTTCATTCATGGGTAGCTCATAATTCAGAGACACTTGAGACCCGATAAACTGCATCTCTTTTTGGGTGCCTCGCTTTTCAACGCACAGGGTAATAACGCTACCCAGATACTGCTGCGGCACCAAAATATTGGCCAACACAATTGGTTCCCGCATTTCTTCAATGGAGGCAATTGCTGGCAGTCTGGACGGGCTATCAACTTTCACCACATCCCCGTTCGTCATCAGTACTTCGTACACCACCGTAGGCGCCGTGGTGATCAAATCAAGGTCATATTCTCTCTCTAACCGCTCTTGAATAATTTCCATGTGCAGCATGCCTAAAAAGCCACAGCGAAAACCAAAACCAAGAGCGTCAGAGTTTTCTGGCTCGTATTGAAGCGATGCATCATTAAGCGTTAGCTTACTTAATGCATCCCTGAAACTTTCAAAGTCGTCGGATGACACAGGAAATAAACCCGCATATACCTGCGGCTGAATACGTCTAAAGCCAGCAAGAGCCGGAGTATCTGCCGTCTTAAAATGGGTAATTGTGTCGCCCACTGGCGCACCTAAAATTTCTTTGATGCCAGCGACTATAAAGCCTACTTCACCGGCAGCAAGTTGATCAGTTTCGATGCGTTTTGGCGTAAACACACCCACGTTGTCGACGACATGAGGCTTGCCAAGGGTTTTCGCAATAATCTTATCACCCTTGCGCAAAGTGCCAGCCTTGACGCGCACCAGCGATACCACACCCAGATAGTTATCAAACCACGAATCGATTATCAGCGCCTGCAGATTGGCATCTCGGTCGCCGACAGGTGCAGGTATTTTCAGGATAATCTGTTCTAAAATGTCGTGAACACCCAGACCTGATTTCGCACTGGCCTCCACTGCCTCGCTGGCATCAATGCCTATTATCTCTTCAATTTCTTTGCGCACACGGGCAGGTTCAGCTTGGGGCAGATCCATCTTATTAAGGACTGGAATCACCTCTAAGCCTTGTTCAATTGCCGTATAGCATGTGGCGACCGATTGCGCTTCGACTCCCTGCCCCGCGTCCACCACCAATAACGCGCCTTCGCAAGCGGCCAAGGAACGGGATACTTCATAGGTGAAGTCCACATGCCCCGGGGTGTCGATAAAATTTAATTGGTAGCGCTTGCCATCCCGCGCTTGATAGTAAAGCGTGACACTCTGCGCCTTAATCGTAATGCCTCGCTCCCGCTCAATATCGAGAGTATCGAGAATCTGGGTGTTCATTTCTCGGGCGGTTAATCCGCCACATTCTTGAATAAAGCGGTCGGCAAGCGTCGATTTGCCATGGTCGATATGGGCAATAATGGAGAAATTTCTAATGTGGCTTAAGTCGGTCACTGAGTAGCATCGAGTTGGGCGCTTGCAAAGGCGCACTATGGGTTTGAGTGGAAAAAATTAGGGCGCAAGTCTACAGCAAAACTTGAAATTTGTCAGGAAAGCAGCGGCCGCCGAATGAAATAGTTTAGCCTGTTTAGTTAGTGCCAGATTGGCTTAGGGTAAGAGTTCCAAAGCAAGGGTATAGGCTTGGCCTTCTCTGAGAATACGAATGGAGACAAAGCCAGTTTCCGGAAGTGTGCTTGCGATAGCGGCGAACTCTTCCGTTGAGGTGAGTTCTTGCCGGTTAAGGCCAACTATGATGTCACCTTCTAAAAGGCCAGCATCCAGTCCAGGCCCCTCTGTGATTTCAGCAATCCGCACGCCTGCGATACCTTCAATGCGCCGCTGTTCCTCACTAAGCTCAGCAACTCTAAATCCCAGAGGGTTGCTGTTCTCGCGAGCCACAGCAGGAACTTCTCGTGCCACTTCATTAATTGGTGAACTGCCAAGAACCACAGTAAAACGTTCAATATTGCCTTCTCGATAAACCGTCAAACCTGCTTCTGTACCTGGGCGGTATTGCCCTACATAAAAAGGCAAATCGGTAAAATGATCAATTTGATGGTCATTGAACTCGAGAATGATGTCTTCATCGATCACCCCAGCGCGCGCCGCTGGGCTATTGGGCTGCACTTCATCCACAAAGGCACCTTGGGGCCTTTCTAGCCCAAAAATTGCGGCCAATGCATAGTCAACCTCGCGCATTCGAACCCCCAGCAAACCTCTCTCTACCCGCCCTGCATCTCGCAGCTGTGCGACTACATTGATGGCCACATTGCTGGGAATTGAAAAGGAGATGCCATTCGAGCCGCCAGTACTTGATAGAATTTGCGAATTGATGCCTATCACTTCCCCGTCAAGATTAAACAGAGGGCCCCCAGAATTTCCCTGATTGATTGCCACATCGGTTTGAATGAAAGACATGTAGTTGTAGGTGGAGCGGCCCGGAACGGATCGCCCTTTAGCGCTGACAATACCTGCGGCGGCTGAAAACTCGAGACCAAACGGGGATCCTATCGCCAACACCCATTCCCCGACTCGTAATGCGTCAGAATCGCCAAACGTCGTAAATGGCAACTCTGTTTGATCGATCTTGAGTAACGCGAGGTCAGAAGGCTCATCAAGGCCAATCACTTGGGCATCGAAAACCCGCCGATCGTTTAGATTCACCTGAATTTCATCGGCACCTTCAACTACGTGATTGTTAGTAATCACATAGCCGTCAGCAGAAATAATGAAACCTGATCCAACCGCCCCAGTTTGACGCTGCCTTGGAGACTCTCGCAGACTTGGGTCTTCCCCAGGATTTAAGCGTCTGAGCAATTCTTCGATCTCACCATCTGGAATGACAGAGCGCGGCTCAACCGTGCGGGTGGTCGTTATCTCTACGATGCTGGGGGCGTTTTTTTCAACCAAATCGGCAAAATTAGGCAGCCCCTGGGCAGCGAGGTTGGCGCTTGTTATCCAGGGTAAGGCGCAGAATAGCGACGCAAAAACAGAATACCTAGCGGCATCGATAAACTTGGTGCTGGAAATTTTAAATAGGGTCATTGCCACTCTCTCAATAGGCTGCATTGCGGGGAAAGTGGTGTGACAACGCAGAGAACTCAACGCTGTCTACTTTAGCATACTGTAATCGAATTCCAAGGGATGAAAGCGTGAGTATTTAAGCCGCTGTGAATCCGCAGATAATCGTTCTGTGGGAAACTAACTAAGGCTTTTAGCCTGCTAATATTTAAGGCTTTTCTTGCAGCCTATTAACTAGCCGGTAGAGAGGCGAATCTTGTATATGCTCAAGCCGGACCGGCTCATCATCATCGATAGCCGTGGCGCTAATGTAGTCCCGCAGCCGTTTTTCAGCCTCAGGGTCCATGGCTACCGGAGTTGTAGCGGCCATAACTGCCGCCGCGGGCTCAGCATTTTGTTGGCCAGATGCGAGTGGCAATGGGTTTGACGGAGTGGAATACTGGTTCATTGATACGACAAAAACGACAGCAACAGACGCCGCAATCGCTACTTTAGCAAGGCCTTGTTGCCAATCTGATAGTCGCGACATGGGCCCGCCTTTATTGTAAGTGGCTTCGCTTTCCAACTGGGCCGCAACCCGATTCGCGAACTCGTCCGACACCGGCTTAGCCTGTCCGTGAAGAGTCGCCTGGGCTAGATTATAACGCCCCCAAGTCTGCAATAACGCGGAATCAGACTCGCTGCTGCGAAGCACTCTACGCAGCTCCAGTTGATCAGCTTCGCCATCGAGCAGTGCCGATAAAGACTCTTTTTCAAATTCGCTCATGTCGTACTACTCCTAAGGCTTCTTGCACTGCTTTACTTTACTATTTAATAAATACAACAACTTACAACGGCAAGCAGATAAATTAGTTTACTATTTTAATCACTGCAATTGCTCACGCACTTTCTTATCTATGGCTTCTCGGGCTCTAAAAATTCTGGACCTTACCGTGCCTACCGGGCAATCCATAATCTCTGTTATATCTTCGTAGCTAAGGCCTGAAAACTCTCGCAGCGTAAACGCGGTTCGCAGATCCTCTGGCAATTCGGCGATGGCAACATCTATTACTTGTTTCAGTTTTTCGGTCGCCAAAGACCCTTCCGGGCTTTCAATTTCTCTGAGCAAATTGCCCGTGTCACCGGTTTCTGCTTCTTCGTAATCGACATCGCTTGCAGGCGGCCGACGGTTACGTGACACTAAATAGTTCTTCGCCGTATTTACCGCAATTCGATACAGCCAAGTGTAAAACGCACTATCGCCTCGAAACAACTTAAGGGCCCTGTAGGCCTTTATAAATGCTTCTTGACTCACGTCCTCAGCTTCTTGGGGGTCGTTAACAAAACGGCTCACCAGTGCTAATACTCGATGCTGATAACGCACGACCAAAAAGTTGAATGCGTTTTTGTTGCCATCTAATACCCTGTCAACTAATTGTTGATCGGTATCTTCTTTCATCTGTTCCAACTCCCCTAACGCTGGGCTTTTGTACTATCTATCATCGGAACAAACGCATCCATACGTATAGATAGACACTCAAGGTATCTAAAAGTTCTCAGAATCCTTAAAATTATGACAATTTTGTAGCAGTGAGCTTAAGCAAACCGTCGAACGATGTACTCCAAGCTAATGCAGCCCGATTCTTGGCCTGCAAACCCTTTGGCGCAATCACCTTTACAGCCTAGGTAGTTAACTATCTCTAGCTTTATAAGTGATAGGCAGGATAGTCGTTTACACCGCTTAGTATCAAGTAGCCCTCAATCGAGCAGACCGCCAATATGACAGGATCCATCCACGCACTAAACCAACACACTGATGTACTTGTTATTGGCAGCGGGGCAGCAGGTCTCACCCTTGCGCTGCGTACGGCAGACTTCGCCAAAGTAACAGTGCTAAGCAAAGGGGATCTGAAAGAAGGCGCCACTTACTATGCCCAAGGCGGAATCGCCGCAGTGTTAGATGAGGGGGATAGTGTTGATTCCCACGTGTCCGATACGCTGATTGCAGGAGTTGGCCTTTGCCATGAAGATATCGTGCGTCATGTTGTGGCAAACAGCTCGGCGGCAGTTGAATGGCTAGTTAAGCAAGGCGTGCCATTCACCACCAAGGCTTCCAGTGAGAATCCGAATGATTCGGCTAGCTCTGAGTCCGATACGCTTAGCTCATTGCACCTAACCCAGGAAGGTGGGCACAGCCACCGGCGCATCATTCATGCAACTGATGCCACAGGCAAGGCCGTGTTCGAAGCCTTACAGGCAAGAGCGGCCGCACACCCCAATATTACTTTATTGTCTAACTCCACCGCCGTGGACTTGGTGACCAAGACCGTAAAAGGCGTCAAACGATGCGTAGGCATCTACGCGCTCAATCAAGACACTTCTGAAGTTGAGACAATTGGCGCCCGCTTTGTCGCCCTAGCTACCGGCGGGGCCAGCAAGACTTACCTCTATACCACCAACCCAGACGGAGCTAGTGGGGATGGAATAGCCATGGCATGGCGAGCCGGCTGCCGCGTCGCCAATATGGAATTCAATCAATTCCATCCTACATGCCTGTATCACCCCCATGCTAAATCGTTTTTAATCACCGAAGCTCTGCGCGGCGAAGGCGCTATCCTAGAGCGGCCCGATGGCACCCCGTTTATGCAAGACTTTGATAAGCGCGGCGAATTAGCCCCCCGCGACATTGTGGCAAGGGCCATTGACCACGAAATGAAACGACTAGGCTGCGACTGCGTGTTTTTGAATATTTCCCATAAGCCTGCCGACTTTATTAAAGACCACTTCCCCACTATTTACGCCAAGTGTCTTACATTCGGCATAGACATAACCAAAGACAGAATCCCAGTGGTGCCAGCAGCCCATTACACCTGTGGCGGAGTCATGGTCAATAAAACCGGGGAGACAGACATCCCTGGTCTTTTTGCAATTGGCGAGACTAGCTTTACTGGTCTACATGGCGCTAATCGCATGGCTAGCAACTCATTACTGGAGTGTTTCGTCATTGCATTTAGTGCCGCAGAGCAAATAAAAGCAGAAATTGATTCAATAGATTTGATCAACGAAATCGAGCCTTGGGATGAAAGTCGAGTCACTGATTCTGACGACGAGGTGCTGGTGTCACACAACTGGGATGAAATAAGACGCTTTATGTGGGATTTCGTTGGCATTGTTCGAAATAGCAAGCGACTGAATCGTGCCCAGCGCAGAATAAGACTTTTGCGGGAGGAAGTTCGCGATTATTACGTGACGCACAAAGTAACCAATGACAACTTGGAACTGCGAAATTTAGCGCTGGTGTCTGAACTTATTATCAATTGCGCCATTGCGCGCAAGGAAAGTCGAGGCCTGCATTTTACCCTAGACTATCCTGAGCTTTCTGAGCATGCGGTGGATACCATTCTCGACCCAAAAGACTTCAATTGATTATCTCGGATTGTACTGGGTGGCCAAAAAACTGCGCAGCTGCCTTAAGCTGTGTGGCGCTATAAAACCCGGATACAGCCAAAGGCAGAAAAGTTTGCCTGCGCAGCGTGTTGATGATTTCAAGCAATGCAGCTTAAGCACTACTAAGTAACTGTCGCTGTAGTGAACAGAAAGCCTGGCAGGTACCCAAACTTCGCCATTGATTAATAGGCTGCATGCATTAGGGCCAAGGTTAAGGTGAGTCACTTTCGGCGCAGCACTGTGCTCGCGCCAAAGAAAAGAGGCGGCACACAGTACCCCCAGCGCCATCAAGCCCTGTTGAGATAATTCAAACGAGTTCATCCAACAGGCGGCAAACGCGAGGCTTATCAGCAGGCAGCAAAAAAAATAGACTAGCAATTGAGGGCGAATCGGCAGCGAAAGCATAGATCACCAAGAGACAAAAACTCAGCTTAGCTCTTGGATTTGTTGTGCGCCAAAATTTGATCGATTATTGGCGAGAGTGACTCATCGGCAGGCTTTGCTTGCCCTAGTAGCCACACCCATAAATCTTGATCCTCTTGCTGCAGCAGCTGATTGTATTGGCTCTGCTCTTCAGGCGAGAGGTGATCAAAACGTTCCTGAGCGAATGGTACTAACAGCAAATCCAACTCGAGCATACCGCGCCGACTGTGCCAGAATATCTCTTGCTTGTTGAACTTTTGCATAACACTATGCCCTTGTTTGGCTGAATTGGGTTGCGCCTAGTTGGCGCGGAGAATGCGCTAATTATGCGAGAAATCGTCTTGAGTTGCGACCTTGATATACTCTGCCCGAGTCAGCTGGGTGTGAAAAACTTATTTCAAATACTGGATTGAGGAACATATGAAGTACGTGCCGCTTGATCATTATGAATTCGTCAGTGTCATTGGGCCAGATGCCCGCAAGTTTTTGCAAGGACAAGTGACCTGCAATATGGATCGGGTTAATGAGTCCACTAGCCTGCGTGGTGCTTTGTGTAATCTCAAAGGCAGGGTTATTGCTGATTTCAGAGCGATTGCCATTAGCGACGGAATCCTCTTGCAGACTCAGACAGGCCTTGCTGAGCCGGTCATGCAGATCCTTAAAAAGTACGCCGTATTTTCTAAAGTCGAAATTTCTACTGATAAAATAAAGCCGCGGGTCCTTGGCTGTTTTGGAAATGACACCGAAGCGCAAGTAGGCTCCATTACAGCTTCGCACAAACTTGCCCAAAACGGCGTAGTTACTGTTGACGACAGTATTGTTGTCGCTCTGCAAGATAACCTTTTTCGCGTTGAAATTTACTCCTTCAGCGAGTCAGAGAAAGAGCCAGACATTTTCTCGACCCTTAAAACATCTTCACAACAAGCCACATTGGAAGACTGGAATCGGCTAGACATTGAAGCAGGCATTTTTCATGTGGATGCCGCCCTAAGTGAAGAGTTTACGCCTCAGCTTCTTAACTATGACATCTCTGGGGTTATTGATTTCAAAAAAGGCTGCTACACCGGCCAGGAAGTAGTGGCCCGCATGTTTTATCGCAGCACCGCGAAAAAACGCTTGGCAGTCCTAAGCAGCCCCCGGTCAATTGAGGCTGATGATTGCGTCGAATACCAAGAGGAAGATGCCACCCATGTCACGCCAATACTGCGCTTTGCTAACAGCCAGGACAGCGATTCGCAGAACAACGTGCTGCTGGCGATAGTTGGCACCCGTATCGATGGGGACGCAAAGCCACCAAAACTGACCAAAAATCCTCAATCTTCCTTACAAATTCTCACAATGCCCTATACTCAATAGAAGGACTTTAACCACACTATGTGAGACAACAAGATGGGTGTCAGCGCCGAAGACATCGAACAAACCCTATTGGTTGCAATCGAAAATGACCAGATGGTGCTGCCTACCCTGCCTGAAATAGCTCTTCAGGTCCGACAAGCTGCCAGCAACCCTGATATTGATATCCGCTCGCTACAAGAGATTCTGCTCACGGACGCTAGCCTGTCTGCCCGAATCGTCAGAGTTGCCAATAGTCCACTAGTGCGCGGTTATAGCTCAATTGATAATCTGCCGGCTGCTCTCAGTCGATTAGGCGTCACCTATAGCTGTAATCTGGCAATTGGGCTAGCTATGGAGCAAATGTTTCAAGCCACCAATGATCTACTTGATAAGAGACTGCGAGAAGTTTGGGCGCAGAGCACTGAAGTTGCTGCCATCGCTAGCGTATTGGCTCAACATTTCACGGATTTAGAACCCGACAAGGCAACATTGGCTGGCCTCACCCACCAGATTGGCACTCTTCCAATTCTTACCTTTGTCGAGGAACATGAAGAACTGCTGCTACAGGATAATCAGGCTCAACTTGATCGCATAATTGCTCAAATCAGCCCAGTAATAGGCCAAAAAATACTCCAAGAATGGAAGTTTCCTGACCAGCTTGCCTTAGTACCCATGGCCCATTTGGACATTTTGCGAAACAGCCCTCAGACCGACTACGCGGACGTGGTGATTGTGGCACGTTTACAAAGCTATGGTTTCGCCAACGCGCTAATAGAAACGCCGCCATGGCACTCTATTCCTGCCTTTAACAAATTGGGGCTAGAAAGCGATGAAGAAAGCGTGGAATTGGACAATTACGCGGAGCAGTTGGCGGTTGCTGCTGAAGTTTTGCAGTAGCGCAGCGAAAGGTCAGTCTAATCCGCCATCAAACTGGAGCAAATCAGCATCATGGTCGGAAATAGAATCCCAGAGACCCTCAAGCAACGAGCCGCTAACGTTCTCTAGCATTTGAATTAAATCGATACGCGCTGCAATCTCATCAATGCTTAGGTCTTCGTTTGCGAGGATTTTCTTATTGGCATTAATAGCGTCTGCCACCGACATCATGCAGAGGGAGCTCGAAGCGTGGCCTTTCAGAGAGCGCTGCTGGAAGGAGTGAAACCCAAGTAACTGAAGCTTCGTGATGGCAGCCGCACGATCTGAAATGCCCAAGGCGAATTCAACCGGCACCATGGCGCTTGCCCGAGCGCAGACTGTAGCCGAGGTTTGCTCGTTTTTGTAGAGCTGCAGTTGTACCACTTTCCCCATGTATACGCTCCAAACTGTATGCAAAGGCGACCCGCGAGCGTGGCCGACCCACAGATTTGATACAATCCGCAATAAAGCGTCAACATATTGATTTTAAATAGGAAAAAGCCGATTTTTTTAAAGGTTTCAATAATTGAATACTGAAAGTTTTAAGGGTATTTCAGATTTGCAAGCGAGCTTGGGCCTAATTTCAAGGCCGCTGACTTCGCGACCAAAGCCAGCCCGCGGATTTGCCTATCCACCCTACCAATGCCCCAGTGAGAAACAAAGTGAGGTAGATCACCACTCTTGACGCTTCCAAACTCCAGATTAGAAAGTCCACCTAGACAACTTCCATATTCTGAAGAAAAAAAACGCCCATCAGCAAAACAAAACTTACTGCGATTATCATTCGAAGATTCATGAAGTATTCCTTATTCGAGCAGTTGATTGGGGATACTTGTGATGTTGGTGGCCGGTATGGACCAATTGAATTTGGTGCCCCGGGCAGGATTCGAACCTGCGACCTGCCCCTTAGGAGGGGGCCGCGCTATCCAGCTGTGCCACCGGAGCATGGGGCGAGAGTATACCCCGTAGGGGACACTGATAAAATAATAACTTAACGACGTAAATGACTAAGCTCAACCTGTTCGATTTCACAGTATTTTCGACCGGCGGCTACCCGATAGGAAACCGCCGGCTGAGAGATGTTTAACTTTGCTGCAATCTCTGCCCCTGTCAAACCAAGTGCGTCAGTTCCCCAATAGCAAATCAGAGACTTGGCAACTGAAATCTTCCTATGGCGAGTTTTCGACAGCACTTGCCGTTCTTCAATACAAAAATATCTAGCTGTTTCACTTATTAAGGTATTCAGGTTCCAGCCTGCTCGCTCTAGCTCTGATCGAGGATCTATTTCTAAGTCATCTTCTTCAAGGGTTTGAAGTACGAAATCTGTATTGCCCAAGATTCTCTCATCGCCCACCCTAATTCTATGTTCTTGACGCAGCTGGGAAATAGATTCCCAGCCCCCTGCGCTTCTTATCAGGCCACCTCCTGATAAATTTTGCGGACTAGCATCGGTCAATGAATCATTTAAAAAAGCTTTATATTGCCGACGCGCCTCAGTAAGGCTGCTGCTGAAGAACTGCAGCATTTGAGACACGTGGTGCCAAGGTTGATAGTGCCTGCCGTATATCCCTGCATGCCCCGTCCAAGGGTAATATTCAAGCTCCTGGAGATTAGCAACCATACCCGCGCGAAGCGGGTTGAGATGGATATAGCGGACCAATTCCACTAAGTAGTTCTCAGCATCACATAAGATAGATTGATAGCGATTTTGAAAAACGTAACCGCTGCGGCTATGGCGCCGATTGTAGTAACTAGCGTAACCCCCTAAGAGCGGCGCCATGAATTTCGATAAAGGCTTTTGATCAACTTGAATCAAAACGTGGTAGTGATTCGACATCAATGCCCACGCCAGACACTTTGCCTGACAAAACTCTAAGTTGTCGCCCAGCCGAGACAAGAAGTTTTCTCTGTCCTCAGCGTCGTTAAAAATAGTGCGCCTCTCGAGACCACGACCCATAACGTGGTAAAAGCCACCTACAATGTGAAGTCGACCTCTCCTTGGCATAAGCTCAAATTAGTCAGCAAATCCAAATACCGCAAGATATGGGCTAACTTATTATTTTATCAGTGTCCCCTACCTTTAAATTGAAGCGCTGATACAAAAACGCAAGGCCAAGTAAGCTCACGCCAAGGCCCATGAAAGTAGCGACTCTTAGCAGGCCCTCTAAGTCTGCCATGTCGATCAAGAAAATTTTTCCGATCACTAACATCATTAAACCAAAACCGCCTTGATAAACAGTTTTGCCATAGCGAATGGAACCAGCCAACAGGCAGGCGATTGATAAAAGAAGCCACACGGCGCTGTAAGTATAAAGTTCTCCGCTTGTGGTTTGCGACATCACTGAGAAGTCACCTGTCCACAAGTGTCGAATTTCTGCATTGATAAATACAAAAGCAGACAAT
>CAYGRT010000012.1:0-45519 GCA_964352355.1 uncultured Pseudohongiella sp.
ACGGTACACTCATACGATATTGAGTTATCGATATTTGTACATGCTTTAATAGTCGAAGGATCTTATTATTTTATCAGTGTCCCCATCGCACTTAATATGACTCTCTATTTTGTGTATTCATAACGCTAGTAGTTGCCCCTGCGGCTGCACGTAACCCAATAAGAAGGTTTGGGCCTTCAACAAATCCTAGTGCATCGATTTCGCTAAACGGCGCAGGCGTATGTACCCACCACTCTCCAGAATTACTCTTGACTCGTAAGAACATATCACCAAGCTTAAAGGAGTCTTGGTTCTCTAGCTCGCCGGTAATGTATACAAAAACTTCAGTCTGTGCGGATATAGTTTTGAGCAAGCGTAGATTGCCTGGTGGAGGTTCATCCTCAATCCGGAACTCAGCCGCTAAAACCCCAGCGGTAAAAACAGTGAGCAATATTGCTAATAGTATATTTCCCATTACGTTCATTTTTTCGCTAGTCTGTTAACGATTTTGTTGACTTGATGATTACGCTTCGCTTGGCACCGACTCGTCGTATTGAACAACACCTTCTGGCATCACTTCCCAAGCAGCTTTAGAGCCAACATAAATGTGGCGGCTAATAACCACATCAGGGTTACCGTTTACACAGCCTGGTGTAATTCCGTGGACAATTCCCTGAAACACTCCACATAAAGTGGAGCCACATCGGCTACAGAACTGTAATCCAAATCCGTTCTCAGTCTGATAGGTGGTTAGTAATTCAGCACCAGTAAGCCATTGGAAATTACTGGAATCTACAAGGGCATAAGCTGAAGCTTGCGAGCTAAACGCTTTTCGGCAGCGAGAGCAGTGACATGATCGGGCATCTCGCAATGGGCTGGTTATAGAGTACTGAATTGCTCCGCAGAAACATTCACCAGTGATAGCCACTAAATTCTCCTAGGCGCAAAACGCCTGCGTTAATAGGCGCAAGGACTGTTGCGCCCTAAAGGACTAAAGAGCCGATTGATTTGTATGTTAGGTAGCCTAATTTCTAATCATTGGCCGCAGTGTAGCTCCATAGTTTCGACGCTTTGTGTTCTTCGCACTACATTTGTGAAAAAGGAATGTGAAATCTTTCCAGTATAGTCATTTACTTCCGTTTCTACATAAGATGCTAGCACTAACCATGAGCTAGCTAACAGGCTCGACTCAAGTTCGTTTAGTAATGCTTCTACTCTGGAATCTGTAAAAGCACGATAACCGGATTCTACTTCTCTTTCATATGCGAGTAGTGCGGCGTCAATTCTATCTGAACCTGTGTAGGTGGTATTGCTCCAGACTTCGCACATTCTGATAATTCTATTGTCGCCATTCCTGTTCGGAGAAAATATCCAATTGCTTACAACCTGGTGAATAGTCTCGATTTCTGAAGTTGGCAGATTCAATTGAGATTGAATGATTTCCGGACGACGTTCATAGAAATTCTTTATTCTTACGAGAATCGCGCTAATGCGATCTAAGCGTGTGGCTCTATCAAACTCACTCTCTAAGAACTGATCTAATTCTTCTCGAATCTCCTCGACAGAAAGCTCTCCGATATCAGGAGCCTGGCCATAGACAGGGACCAAATTCGATACGAATAGAAAGAATCCAGCTAACTTTATTTTAGACACAGTCTTTTCAACCTAACGCCCGTAATAATAGGGCAGGGCGTCAGCCCTGCTCCTTTTTGATTTGATTGTTACGTGCCGCTTCCGAAATTTCGTGCACTATACCTGAAGGTCCCCAAAACGCAGCGTACCTAGAATAATCATTTTCGTTCGAGTGAATGAATTCGTAACCTTCGGACTCCAACTCAGACTTTTTCCTATCGAGGTCATCAACCTAGAATACTAAAGTAGTGCCGGCATCTGAACTGTGACTATATGGTTTGGCAAGTTCATCACCTTCAAATACATGTATCTCGTGACCATCCGCTGCTAGGTCAAGTCTCTCATTGCTTTCTGCGACAACGGAAAGCCCCATGAGCTGGACATAAAATTTCCGTGCTTGGTTAAGATCTTTAACTATAAGGAGTGTAGATACTTTCATGTGATCTCAAATATGGCACAAGTGCACGTAACATTTGTATATCCGGCACGCTCGAATTGGGATCCCTTTAATTTCATTGTATTCCTCAATAGTTTGAATTGGAACAGTTTTTTGGGTCGGTTGATTCGCTATCAATTATATATGTGGGGGTCTTCATATATTGAGGTATGAGTTCTCATATTTGGGAATACGGGTTTCTATTATCGACATTTCTTTATTGCGTAGGCTATTGAATAAATTCGTAGTATTTATGTTTAGAGGGTACAAAATGAAAATACTCGATTTGTAATCGAGCCAATTTTATCGAGGGATTACTCAGAACTCTGCTCTTTGAACGGCAGTAACTCTTCAGCACTGCGTTTGTAGCCCAATATATGAGGCTTCTCATCTATTAGGAATTTCTCTATTGCATCGGAGAAGCTTGGGTGTGCGATCCAGTGGTTGGAGTGGGTAATGATTGGTTCAAAACCGCGCTGAATTTTGTGCTCGCCTTGGGCGCCGGAGTCGAAGGATTTGATGTTGTGTTCTATGGCGTATTCTTGGCCTTGGTAATAGCAGGTTTCGAAGTGAAGGAATTGGAAATCGGCGGCGCTGCCCCAATAGCGGCCAAATAAGGTGGTTTGGTTTTTGAAAAAGAGCGCGGCTGCAATGTCTCGCCCTTCTTGCTGGGCGGTGATTAGTAAGATCTGATCTGGCATGGTTTCGGCCAATTTTAGAAAGAAGCGTTGGTTCAAGTAGCCTTGCTGGCCGCGCATCATGTAGGTGCTTTGGTAGAACTGATAGAAGTTTGCCCATTGATCATTGCTGATGTCTTTGCCCTCAATCCGAGTAAAGCTAATGCCCTGTGCTGCCACGTTGGCCCGCTCCTTTTTAATGGACTTACGTTTGCGAGAGTTTAACTGGCCAAGAAAATCATCAAAGGTTTTGTAGTTTCTATTGCTCCATTGAAACTGTGTGGCAATCCTTGGCAGCAGCTCTAATTCTGTCAGCACTTTGTTTTGCTCGGCGGTGGGAAACAGCACATGCCAAGACGACACGCCAAGGTGGCTGGCTTTCTCTTTTACTGCCTCGGCGATCACCTTTGCTATTTCCTTGGCGTACTCTGAGTTGGAATCCGCCATCTTTGACTTGATAAAAAAGCGATTGCCCACCGACGGGGTAAATGGGGCCGCAGTAACGAACTTGGGATAGTAGTCCAGGCCATGGCTTTGATACGCATTGGCCCAAGACCAATCAAAAACATACTCGCCCCAGCTATTGGTTTTTAGGTACAGCGGGGCAACAGCCATTAGTTCTTTTGCACCTGCTTCTTTTGTTGTGCCTGCTGAATCCTCAACCGATTGGTAGACAGCTACATGCATAGGCTGCCAGCCGCTTTGCTTGCTAGTGCAGCCGGTGTATTCCAAGGCGTGAAGAAACTCATAGCGAGTAAAGGGATTTTCGGTGCCTGCTATGGCGTTCCAATTTTCTTGGCCTATGACTTCGATGGAGTCGACAAACTCTACACTCAGGGTATTCATGGTTAACTTGAATGGTTCCAATGCCAAGGCAGATTTTGCGAAGTCAAAACAAGTGCTATGCGTGTCCAAATTGAGTAGCATTGCTGCATGTTGATCAACCCCCAATTTAGCAGGTAGCGCTTGGAATCACCAAACCTGATCCGCCGTATCGCCGATAACCTTAGCTCACTGCGCAAGAGCGAGGCTAAGGTAGGTCTATTCGTGCTAGAAAACGCTAACGATGTGATCAATATGCGCATTGTAGATTTAGCAGCTCAAGCGGCTGTTAGCGAACCTACCGTTATACGCTTTTGTCGGGCCATCGGATTAGACGGTTTTCAAAACCTAAAGCTGCAGTTGGCACAGCAGCTTAGTCTAGGGGGGGTTTTTACCCAGTTTGCAGTAGACGATACCGACACCGTTAAGGATCTTCGCAACAAGGTGTTTGATACTACGGTGGGCTCTTTATTAACTGTGCGCGATCAGCTTGACCCAGTTGCGTTAGAAAAAGCCATCAATTTAATTAGCCACGCTCGTCGAGTTGAATTTTACGGGTTTGGCGCATCGGGCTCGGTAGCGTCTGATGCACAGCATAAGTTTTTCCGCTTGCAGCTTTCCACTGCTGCCTACACCGACCCTCACATACAGCATATGTCTGCAATTTCTCTTAGTGACAAAGACGTAGTGGTGGCAATCTCTCAGTCGGGGCAAACTAAAGCGTTGCTGGAGAGCGTGAATCTAGCAATGGATACCGGTGCCACAGTGATTGGCCTGGCGCCTCAAAATACAGCGCTAACTAAACGCTGTAGCGTGCCAATTTATGTGAACATGAAAGAAGAGCATCAGGCGTTTGCCCCGGTGTCCTCGCGCATCGCCCACCTAGTAGTGATCGATGTGTTAGCCACTGGAGTGGCGCTGCATCGTAAGCCTCTGTTAAAGGACCACCTTGCTAGACTTAGCAAGAGTCAAAAAGCTCTGCGTAGTGGTGATTAACTTTCGGTGTCGGCACTTTTAACTTTCGGTGTCGGAGTAATTACTCCGACACCCAATCACCCACCCAATCACCAATAAGTATACTTTGCTAAATCTCATTCAAAGGAGCCATTACATGAACCGCTCACACTTTTTTGTGCTACTAATTGCCCTTTTTACACTTAGTGGTGCAATCGCTCAAGAGGAAATCACCTATGAATCCTTTGGGGAGAAAGTAGATGCACTACGAATTGATAAGCATATCCCTGGTTTATCAGGTGCAATTGTTAAGGACGGCAAAATTGCTTGGTCCCATGGTTTCGGTTTCGCGGACAGTAATAGTGAGGTGCCAGTTACACCAAACACACCATTCTGGACAGCGTCTGTCACGAAGACTTTCGTCGGACTAGCATATTTGCATTTGCAACAAGAAGGATTAGTAGACCTTGGCCAATTGGGATCAGAAACGCCGGAGTTTAGCGAGCTTTGCGATTGGCTTGAAGCTGGCACTATTCCATTTGCTGAAGGGCTGGTGTGCGATGAACCAATATCGATTAGGCATATTCTACATCATCAGGTTAACAAACCTATTGGCTCTATATTTTTGTACAACCCAATTATGTATTCCCGTTTATCACGACACTTAGAACACAGTTTAGGAGAAGGTGTTCGACAAGTAGAAGGTAGACACAATTACCTTGCCCAATCGATAGATAAATACATTTTAGAGCCTGCGGGCATGACACGTACCATGGCTAGCATGTGGGACAGCAGCAAAACAGATGTTTATTTTGACTTAGCCGATGGCTTTGCTATCGACGAAGACGGTTATAAAGACCGATTGAAACGGCCAGAGCGACACATCGCCGGTGGAGCCGGTGTAGTTTCAACCGTGCTGGATTTAGCGAAATACCATATTGCCATTAGCAATGGGAGTATTGCACCTGATGATATAGGCGTGCAGCTAAACAAAGCGGCCAAATTTAATGATGGGTCTGATTCACCTTATGGCTTTGGCTGGTATTTTCAGTGCTACAGTGGCGAAAGACTCATGTGGCACGGCGGTTGGGACCCTGATAATGGCTATTCGGCAATCCTGCTTCGACTAGTTGATCGGGATATGGCTTTTGTATTGCTCGCAAACAGCGAAGGCTTGTGGTGGGACAACCCACCAGGTAAAGCAGAAATTGAAAGTTCGGCTTTCGTGCAGCTTTTCTTTGATCAGATTGGTTTCGATCAATCTCAAACAAACGCTTGCCCTACAGTGTCACGTTAACCCTCGGTGCCTTAATTGGATTTTTCGGTGATATTTCGGTGTCGGAGTCTTCCGGTGTCGGAGTAATTACTCCGACACCTATTCCGACATCTATTCACTCAACGGTTACCGACTTGGCTAGGTTTCTTGGATGATCGACGTCGGTGCCTTTTAAGATGGCCACGTGATAGGACAATAGCTGCAGTGGTAATGTGTAAATGATCGGTGCCAGAATTTCAGGGCAGTTGGGAACTTTGATCACCTTAATGCTCTTATCGCTCTTAAATTTAATGTGCTCATCTGCAAACACGTAAAGCCGGCCACCGCGGGCGCTTACTTCGGACAAATTGGCTTTAAGCTTGCCTAGCAAATCGTTATTGGGCGCTACTGCAATTACTGGCATGTCGCTATCCACTAGTGCGAGCGGCCCGTGCTTTAACTCGCCGGCGGGATACGCTTCGGCATGAATATACGAAATCTCTTTAAGTTTTAGAGCGCCCTCTTTAGCAACTGGGTATTGAATGCCACGACCCAAGAACAGACTGTGGTGTTTATTGGCAAACTGCTTAGATTTCTTTTGGATCTCTTTATCTAAATGGAGTGTTTTTTCCACCAGCTCAGGCAGCTTCACGAGATCTTTTACATATTCTGCTTCTTTCTGTCGCGTTAACCCGTTGCGGCGGCCAAGCACTATAGCCAACACAATAAATAACGTAAGCTGAGTCGTAAACGCCTTGGTAGAGGCCACGCCAATTTCTTGACCAGCCATTGTTAGCATACAAAAATCGGACTCCCGCACCATAGAACTTGTTGCCACGTTGCATATGGCAAGGCTGGCAATATAGTCCCGTTTATTGGCGTAGCGCAGTGCAGCTAAAGTATCTGCTGTCTCTCCAGATTGGGATACCGTCACAAATAAGGTGCCTGGTTGAACTATTATGTCACGATAACGGTAATCACTGGCGATATCTACCGAACATGGTATTTTTGCGATAGATTCAAACCAGTATTTAGCCACAAGTCCAGCATGCCAACTAGTGCCACATGCAACAATTTGCACGTTGTGGACTTTATCAAAGATTGCTTTGGCTTTGATGCCAAAAGCTTCTTCTAAAACTTTATCTTTACTAATGCGGCCATCTAAGGTGTCTTGGATAACACGTCCCTGCTCGTATATCTCTTTCAACATGAAGTGCTGGAACGGGCCCTTTTCTGAAGCAGTAGTGTGATCGGCAACGTGACTTATCTCGCGTTTTACTTTTTTATTGCCGTGCCAGATAGTGTAGTTAGTTAAGGTTATCTCTGCGATATCGCCCTCTTCTAAATACACAAAAGTATCTGTAACCTGCCCTAAGGCAAGAGTGTCAGAGGCGATAAAGTTTTCACCGATACCAACGCCAATAACCAAAGGACTACCGCTTCTAGCAACGACGATTTTGTCAGGCTCGTTTTCATCGATTACACAAAGGCCATAGGCGCCGTGAAGCTGACTAACGGTTTTTTTCAGTGCCTGAGTAAGGGTGGTTTTTCCATCTTGTCTAAATTGATGGATAAGGTGTGCGATCACCTCTGTATCTGTATCCGTTTGAAACTCATAACCTTGCTTGATCAGCTGATCGCGCAGGAGTTCGAAGTTTTCGATAATACCGTTGTGAATTAGCGCTATCTGTTTGCCTGATGTATGTGGATGAGCATTTTTTAGCGTGGGTTTACCGTGGGTGGCCCATCTTGTATGAGCAATACCAATGCTACCCTTTAATTTGCTTTTATTGGTGGCGTCGATAAGTTTTTGAACTTTGCCGACAGCCTTTACGACTTTTAACTGTTTATTGTCGCCACTAAGAGAGGCAATACCTGCAGAGTCATAGCCGCGGTATTCCAGTCGCTTTAGTCCCTCAACCAATATGCCGATCACGTCTCGTTCGGCTATCGCACCTATAATCCCGCACATGGTTTCCTGTCCTTAAAGCTTACTGCTTTTATTTTTGCCAACGCCTTCGATCGTGCCTACTTTTTTTTCGGCCTTTTCCAACCATCAATATTTCGCTGCTTTGCCCTGCCTACTGCTAACTGACCGTGCCCGACTTTGGTAGTGATGTTGGACCCTGCTGCGATAAAGGCGTCGTCCTCTATAGTTGCCGGTGCCACCAATACGCTATTGGACCCTATAAATACGTTATTGCCAACAACGCTCTTGTGCTTATTTACTCCATCGTAATTGCAAAAAATTGTCCCAGCTCCGATGTTCACGCCTTCACCGATTTCTGCATCACCAATATAGGAAAGATGGTTTGCTTTAGAGCCTTTGCCGAAACGAGCGTTCTTAGTTTCGACGAAATTGCCGATCTTCACCCCTTCGCTTAACTGGGTCCCAGGTCGAAGCCTGGCGCTTGGGCCTATCACACAGCTGTTCTCGATAACCGCGCCATCGATGTTACAACCCGGGAGTATTTGCACCCTATCAGCAATTTTGCTGTTTCGAATAACACAGTTAGCGCCCACCACGGTGCCAGCACCCAGGGAAACAGAGCCTTCAAAAACACAGTTGATGTCTATCTCTACATCTTGTCCAAACTCGATATCGCCTCGAATATCCAATCGATTCGGGTCTCTAAGTGTGACGCCTATTTTTAAGAGGTAGCCGGCAATGCGACTTTGATAGTATCGCTCTAAAAGTGCCAGTTGAATTTTATCATTAACTCCCAGGGCCTCTATTTCATCGTGTAGCCGCTGTGGCACCACGCTAATGCCGTCTGCAACTGCCATTTCGATAACATCGGTTAAGTAGTATTCACCCTGTTGATTGTTGTTACTAAGATTTGCTAGCCAATGCTTTAGTTTGCCCGCGGGCATTGCCATGATGCCAGTATTAGTTTCTTGGATTAGCCGTTGTGCCGGTGATGCATCTTTCTCTTCAACAATAGCCACAACTTGGCCATTACTGTCCCTGATGATTCTGCCAAGACCTGTTGGATCTTCTACTACCGATGTCAAAATCGATACGGTGTTTTGATTGGCGTGAACCAACAACTCGGCCAGCGTGTTACTTTGAATAAGAGGCACATCACCATAAAGTATGAGCACAGTTTCGTCATCGGCTGTGCTCTCCATTTGCGGCATGGCTTGTTGCACAGCGTGACCTGTGCCCAATTGCTGGGTTTGTTCAACGAAGCTTATAGAAGTATCGGAGAAGCTGTCATTGCAGTACTGCACAATTTGTTCTGCCGCAAACCCAACCACTACATGAATGTTGTTGCTACCAAGCTCTTTAGCAGCATCTATCACGTGGCCAAGCATTGGCTTACCACCTATCTGATGAAGTACTTTTGGCAGCTTAGAGTTCATTCGGGTGCCTTTGCCCGCCGCCAATATTACAACTTCCATTTTGGGTTCCGTTTTATGGTTGGTAGGTTTACAGAATATAAAAAAAAAGGCAGCTAATGCCACCTTTTAATTTTGATGCGAATCTTTGAACCTACTTCTTAATTTGTCTAAGCGCCCTAAGCTGTGCAACTGCCTCGGCCAACTGGGCGGCGGCTGATGAGTAGTCGAATTCGGCTCCCTGCTCGGCCATGGCCTTTTGGGCATCTTCCATTGCTTTTAGAGCAGCAGCTTCGTCCACGTCATGGGCGCGAGAGGCGGCATCAGCTAAAAGTGTTACAGTGCCGCGCTGTACTTCTAGATAGCCGCCAGAGACATAGAACACTTCTTCTTCACCGTCAGCCATGATTAGCTTTACCGGGCCAGGCTTTAACCCTGTTAACAACGGCGCGTGGCCATAGGCAATACCAAGGTCACCGATTGAGCCGGCCGCCACTACCATTTCAACAAGCCCGGAGAAAATGCTTTTCTCAGCGCTTACAATATCGCAGTGTAATGTCATTGGCATGTGTTTAACCTCGGTGTCTTAACTAACGTCAGGTTTTGTTAAGTGTCTATTTACGCTTTTTCTTTAAGCTTGTTGGCTTTTTCGACAGCTTCATCAATAGAGCCTACCATGCTAAAAGCTTGTTCTGGCAAGTGGTCATAATCACCTGCAAGAATACCCTTAAAGCCAGCAATGGTATCTTTCAAAGAAACATATTTACCAGGAGCGTTAGTGAAAATCTCCGCAACCGTAAATGGCTGTGACAAGAACTGAGAGATACGACGAGCGCGGCCCACTGTTTGTTTGTCTTCATCAGACAATTCGTCCATACCTAGGATGGCGATAATGTCTTTTAGTTCTTTATATCGCTGCAGCACAGTTTGTACACCGTTAGCGACATCGTAATGCTCTTGGCCAATTACTAATGGATCCAATTGACGAGAAGATGAGTCTAGCGGATCTACCGCAGGGTAAATACCCAGTGAGGCGATATCACGTGACAATACTACTTTTGCATCCAAGTGAGCGAACGTGGTGGCTGGAGATGGGTCAGTCAAGTCATCCGCTGGTACGTATACCGCTTGGATTGATGTGATTGAACCGTCTTTTGTTGACGTAATACGCTCTTGCAGCGCACCCATTTCTTCTGCCAGCGTAGGCTGATAACCCACCGCAGATGGCATACGACCAAGGAGTGCTGATACTTCTGTACCAGCAAGTGTGTAACGGTAGATGTTATCGATGAACAATAAAACATCACGTCCTTCGTCGCGGAATTTCTCGGCCATGGTTAAGCCGCTCAATGCCACACGCAATCTGTTTCCGGGAGGCTCATTCATCTGTCCGTAAACCATGGATACCTTAGATTCGCCTTCAAGATCGATTACTTTTGATTCCTGCATTTCATGATAGAAGTCGTTACCTTCACGAGTACGCTCACCAACACCGGCAAACACAGACAAACCGCTGTGCTCGGTTGCGATGTTGTTAATCAATTCCATCATGTTTACTGTCTTACCCACACCGGCACCACCAAACAAACCAACCTTACCACCCTTAGCAAATGGGCAGACCAAGTCGATTACTTTAATGCCAGTTTCTAGTAATTCGTTTGTCGCAGATAACTCTTCGTAGCTAGGTGCTTTACGGTGAATCGGCATACGCTCTTTTTCACCAATAGGACCGCGCTCATCGATCGGACGACCCAATACATCCATGATGCGGCCAAGGGTTTCAACACCTACTGGTACAGATACCGGGGCGCCCGTATCAGATACGCTCAAGCCACGGCTTAACCCTTCTGTGCTGCCCAAGGCAATTGTTCTTACTACGCCATCACCAAGCTGCTGCTGAACTTCAAGAGTGATGTCTTTACCTTCTACGAGAAGGGCATCATAAACCTTTGGCACGCTATCACGCGTGAATTCCACGTCGATAACCGCTCCGATAATTTGTACGATTTTACCGCTGCTCATGTTCGGTTCCTCTCAATCCAGCTAATCTATTGCTAAGTTTAAATTTGTTTGTTGGGCGTGGCGTTAAACCGCTGCCGCACCACCTGCAATTTCAGACAGTTCCTGAGTAATTGCTGCTTGTCTTGCTTTGTTATAAACAAGACCCAATTCTTCAATAAGGTCGGACGCGTTGTCAGATGCATTCTTCATGGCAATCATACGCGCCGCTTGCTCGCACGCATTATTTTCTACTACCGCTTGAAATACCTGCGATTCGATGAAGCGCAGTAATAAGCCATCTAAAAGCTCTTTCGCGTCTGGCTCATATAAGTAATCCCAATGGCGCTTTAAATCTTCATCATCAGATGGGAGAAGTGGCACCAACTGCATTACTTCTGGCTTGTGTGTCATCGTGTTTACGAAGTCATTACTCACCAAATTAATCTGATCGAGCTCACCTTGGTCATACTTTGTTAAAAGTACTTTTACCGCGCCAATCACATCGGCAAGCTCTGGAGCATCGCCCATGTCTCTAACCGACGCCACCACATTGCCACCAAAGTTTTTAAAGAACGTCGCCGCTCTTGCGCCGATAGTGCAGATTTGGATTTCAACACCCGCATCGTGCCACTGCTTCATTGAGGCCACAGTCGCTTTAAACGCGTTTATGTTAAGTCCGCCGCATAATCCGCGGTCCGTAGATACAACGATATAACCCACTCGCTTAACTTCGCGAGTTTCTAAATACGGGTGGCGATACTCTGGGTTTGAGTTTGCAATATGGCCGATAACAGAACGAATCCGGTGAGCATAAGGCTTACCCAAGGTCATACGATCTTGAGCTTTGCGCATCTTACTCGCAGAGACCATTTCCATCGCCTTGGTAATCTTCTGAGTATTTTTAATACTCGAGATCTTTGTGCGTATTTCTTTGCCACCAGCCATGTCTGTTAGCTACCTATTAATTACTTTTCTAGTTTACCCAGCAACCCACTAATGAGTTGCAACTGGAACTCTCTACCAAGTCTGGGTGCTCTTAAACTTGTCGATCGCTGCTTTAAACTGAGCACCAATTTCGTCACTGTACTTACCAGTCTCGTTGATCTCAGCCAAAAGCGCGGCATGCTCGCTGTTCATGTAAGACAGCAATGATGCTTCGAAATCGAGGATTTTCTTTAGCTCGATATCTTTCAAGTAGCCGTTGTTTGCCGCATAAATTGATACTGCCATTTCGGCCACAGAAAGCGGGGAATATTGCTTCTGCTTCATTAGCTCCGTTACACGCTGACCATGCTCCAGCTGGGCACGGGTGGCGTCATCTAGGTCTGAAGCGAACGCCGCGAAAGCCGCTAGTTCACGATACTGAGCCAGCGCGATACGAATACCACCACCAAGCTTCTTAATGATATTCGTTTGCGCCGCACCACCCACACGAGATACAGAAACGCCTGGATTCATCGCAGGGCGAATACCAGAGTTAAACAAATCTGTTTCTAGGAAGATCTGGCCGTCTGTAATGGAAATTACGTTTGTTGGAACGAAAGCGGATACGTCACCGGCTTGTGTTTCAATAATTGGCAGTGCAGTTAGTGAACCTGTTTTGCCTTTTACTTCGCCATTGGTAAATTTTTCTACATAACTTGCACTTACTCGTGAAGCGCGCTCTAGCAAACGTGAGTGCAAGTAGAAAACGTCACCAGGATAAGCTTCTCGACCTGGCGGTCTTCGTAGGAGCAATGAAATTTGACGATAAGCCCAAGCTTGCTTGGTTAAATCATCATACACAATCAACGCATCTTGGCCGCGATCACGATAATACTCACCCATCGTGCAACCTGCGTATGGAGCAATAAACTGCATTGAAGCAGGATCAGATGCACTCGCTGCGACGACAATGGTGTAATCCATTGCGCCGTGCTGTTCCAACTTGCTTACGACGTTGGCTATGGAGGAGGCTTTTTGACCAACTGCCACATAAATACACTTAACGCCTTTTCCTTTTTGGTTGATGATGGCATCGATTGCCACCGCAGTCTTACCAACCTCACGGTCACCAATAATAAGCTCTCGCTGACCTCGGCCAACTGGAACCATGGCATCGATTGACTTCAACCCTGTTTGTACTGGCTCTGATACTGATTGGCGAGCGATAACGCCAGGTGCGATTTTCTCAACAGCATCGGTCATTTTGGTATTGATTGGGCCTTTGCCATCGATAGGCTTGCCCAAGGCATCAACAACGCGGCCTTCTAACTCTGGACCCACCGGTACTTCAAGGATACGTCCGGTACATTTGCAAGACTGACCTTCTGTCAACGAAAGGTAGTCACCTAATACCACCGCGCCGACGGAATCACGTTCGAGGTTAAGTGCCATACCGTACAGGCCGCCCTCAAACTCGATCATTTCCCCGTACATCACTTCAGTTAAGCCGTGAATACGGATAATACCGTCAGATACACTGACGATAGTGCCTTCGTTTTTGGCTTGAACTGAAACGTCGAGGCTATCAATTCGTTGCTTAATTATTTCACTGATTTCAGATGGATTCAGTTGTTGCATGCTTGTTTCCTTTGTCCCTGACCCTGTCAGGAATTCATTGATTCAGCTAACTTGACCAATTTTCCGCGGACAGAACTGTCTATAACAGTATCGCCTGTGCGAATAACAGCGCCGCCGAGCAGGCTCTGATCAACATTGGTGTTCAATTTTACTTCTCGCTCAAGCTTAACTTTTAAGCTCTGAGTCAACTTTTCGAGCGTTTCAGGACTAAGCGCATACGCCGTGGTGACCTGGACATCTAAGGTTTTTTCTTGGTTTGCTTTAAGAGCTTGAAACTGTGCTGATATTTCAGGCAGCAGTTTTAGCCGCTTGTTTTCAGCCAACAAATGTACGAAGTTTGCGCCCTTAGCGTCGATCTCATCGCCACATACACTCAGAAAAGAAGACGCTAGCGCCTCTGAGGAAAGGGATGGATCGGCCAACAATACACCGACCGTTGCATCAACCGAGACGGCCGCCGATAAGATCATCATTTTTGACCAGTTATTCAGCGTTCCATCTTGCACTGCCACCTGGAAGGCAGCTTTAGCATACGGTCTTGCGAGTGTGCTTAATTCAGCCATTGATTAACTTATAGCTCTGCAGAAAGTTTTTGAAGAATGTCTTCGTTAGCAGCCTGATCGATTGAGCGTTCAAGAATCTTCTCTGCCCCAGCAATCGCAATGGCCGATACTCTGGCTCTAAGCGCTTCTTTGGCTCGGTTGATTTCTTGCTCAATTTCGGCGTTGGCACCTGCGATGATGCGTTGGCCTTCTTCAGACGCTTTTTCTTTTGCCTCTTCGATAATCTGGGAGGCGCGCTTGTTCGCAAGATCAATGATTCCGGCAGCTTCTATCTTTGCCTCTTTCATTTGATCTGTTGATGCCGCTTTGGCTAACTCAAGGTCTTGCTGGGCTCGAGCTGCTGCTTCCAGTCCATCAGCAATGCGTTGCTTTCGTTCATCCAAAACATTGGCGAACAAAGGCCACACTTTAGAACTACAGAACCACCAGAAGACAAAAAATGCCACTGATTGTCCAAATAGAGTAAGAGTAATATCCACAGCGATGTCTCCTGTTAGTTAAATTGACCGGGTGTTCGGATCAATTAGCCTAACTGGCCAAGGATTGGGTTTGCGAATGAGAACCACATTCCGATACCAATACCGATCATTGTGATCGCATCGATAAGACCCGCAACTAGGAACATGCTGCCTTGTAACTTAGGTGCCATCTCGGGTTGACGGGCAGAACCTTCTAGGAACTTGCCGCCCAAAATACCAAAACCAATTGCCGTACCTAGCGCGCCCATACCGAGCAACCAAAATACGCCTATGACTGTAGAAGCCAATATCATTTCCATCTTTTTCCTCCAGGATTTTCTTTAGTTCAGAAAATAGTGCTTATTAAAAGTTAGTGTTCAGGTGAATCATGTGCCGCGTTTAAATAGACGATTGTTAACATCATAAAAACGAAGGCTTGCAGTGGCACCACTAATATATGGAACACCGCCCAAACAAAGTGCGCAGGCAATTGATAGGCGCCTAACAAACCTGCAATGACCAAGAACAACAGCTCGCCGGCATACAAGTTACCGAAGAGTCGCAAACCTAAGGAGATAGGCTTGGCTAAAAATGTAGGAATTTCAATCATTAGATTGAAAGGCATCATCCACTTGCCAAACGGATGGAAGGCAAGCTCACTCAAGAATCCGCCGAGACCCTTGTTTTTGATGCTGTAGTAAATAATCAAGAAGAAAACGCTAACGGACATCCCGAGGGTAATGTTTGGATCCGTAGTTGGGACAACTTTGAATGACATGTGGTCTTGGCCGAAATAGTGGCCAAAATACATCGCCACCTCTGGCAGCCAATCAACTGGCACCAGGTCCATCAAGTTCATCAGAAGAATCCAGACGAACACTGTCAGTGCCAAGGGCGCAATATGGGCGTTTTTGTGATTAAACCCTTCGGCAACCCTGTCACCCACAAATTCGAAGATTATTTCAACAAAGTTTTGGATTCCATTGGGTGTATCAGATGTGGCTTTCAAACCGATGTAGCGGAAGAATAATAGCGCACCGCCGCCTAGCAAGAACGACCAGAACATGGTGTCAACGTGAAAAGCCATAAAGCCCATGTCGGTGGCAGCTTCCATGGTTTTAGCAAATTCCCAATTCCCAGTATCTGGGTTTTTGCCATAAGTCAGGTAGGACAAATGGTGAATAATATAGTCTTGGACTGTTTGCTCTGCCGCGTGATCCGCGCCGTGGGCTGCTTCTGCCATTTCTATTCTCTGTGCTGTTTAAGCCAATTACTGCCTGTAAATGATCGATTACTGGTCTTTCTGTCTCGATGGCGAGTAGCTCATTCGAGCCGACGCAGTCACTCCGACGATTTGCACTGCCACGAAGCTAAACATCATGGCATATGCGTTGAGCGACTCGATCAAACCAAAACTTAGGGCAAACAAACCAATCACGATGATAAATTTGCCGATTTCTCCCGTCATAAAGCTTCGAACAATCTTTTTGGCGTTTCGCGCTCCTCCAAACTTGAAGGCTTGCGACGCAAAAAAGCTATTGGCAATCGCGCTAATTAAACCACCTATCAGTCCAGAATAAAAAGCAACAACTCCTAAAAAGATCAGGAAAAGTGCCGCGAAAATCACGCTAGCTGCCAGTTGAGCAACTATCACTTTATGCACTGGTGGGGATTTTAAATTAGTCACAAACCTAAGCTTACGCTGTGGCTTGGGTCTCGCTCAGCGATTACACGTCCGTTTCAACCGCTTAAGCCGCAACGGCGACCTTCAAAGCACGCGCATTATAGGGGCTTTAAAGGCCCTAATCAACTACGACAGTGGTCAAATTATGTGCGTAAGAATGCCGTCTAATTCGTCAAGGGAGTTATAAGTGAGCACCAATCGGCCTTTGCCCTTGGCGGTGTGCTGAATCATCACCTTGGCGCCAAGTTTCTCAGCGAGGTTTTCTTCAAGGTTCTTAATATCTGGATCAATGGGCATCTTTACGGGTGATGTGTCAGCTTCGGAGTTTAGTCTTCGCACTAACGCCTCTGTTTGCCGGACTGATAAGCCCCTGCCCACCACTGATCGAGCAGCTTCTGACTGCCTAGTATCATCTAGGGACAACAGAGCACGGGCATGGCCCATCTCTAAATCACCATGTTCCAGCATTTTGCGGACATCATGGGACAAGCCAATCAATCGAATTAAATTGGTAACTGCCGCCCGGGACTTACCCACGGCATCGGCCACCTCTTGCTGAGTTAACTCAAATTCGTCCTGCAGGCGCTTAAGCGCCATCGCTTCCTCAATAGGATTTAAGTTTTCCCGCTGAATGTTTTCGATCAGCGACATAGCAATGGCTGCTTCGTCACCTACTGGCTTAATAATCGCTGGAATCGTGTCCATTCCGGCTATTTGGCTAGCTCGCCAGCGTCTTTCACCTGCAATTATTTCGTAGCGGTCTTCGGATATTGGACGGATAACGATAGGCTGCATGATGCCTTGAGTTTTAATAGAGGCGGCAAGGTCTTGCAGCGCTTCTTCATGCATATCTGTTCGAGGCTGATATTTACCTCGTTGGATTAATTCGATTGGAACGTGTCTCAACTCACCATCTTTGGCCACAGCAGGGGCCTCTGGATTGGCGGACCGATCCTTGGGCTTGCCCAATAAGCTAGCCATGGTTTGCGTACTGCTGCTGGATAAGAGCGCGTCGAGCCCTCGGCCTAGTTTTTTGTTTTCAGTCATTGTTGTTACGCGTCATCCAGATAGGCCCGCTAATGTGGCAATAAACACTGAAAAATCGAATCCTGTTAGGTCTTAAATGTATATCTGCTTAATTGTGCAAAGCTGCAGCAGCTTCATCGTGCCGGCGCAGTAACTCGCCAGCCAACGCTAAGTAAGCAATCGCCCCTCTAGATTGGCGATCGTAATTAATTACCGGCTTGCCGTAACTAGGCGCTTCGGCTAAACGAACATTCCTCGGGACGACTGTTCGATAAACAGCGTCTCCAAAGTAGTGAAATAACTGGCCATTCACCTCTGTTGTGAGTTTGTTACGAGGGTCATACATCGTGCGCAAAATGCCCTCTATCTTGAGATCGGGGTTTAGCGTTTCCTTGATAACCCGAATTGTATCCATCAATGCCGATAAGCCTTCGAGAGCGTAGTATTCGCACTGCATTGGGATAACCACCCCATCAGCAGCTACTAGCGCATTGATGGTGAGCATGTTCAGTGACGGCGGGCAATCAATCACGATGTAGTCGTACTGATCTTTAACCTCGTGGATAAGCCGCCTTAGCTGCAACTCTCGATTGTCCACCGACATAAGCTGGATTTCGGCAGCCACCAGATCGCCATTAGCTGGAAGCAGGTGGTAGTCTACCCCTTCAAGGGAAAGCACAACGTCCGAAAAGCTTGCCTCACCCATTAATAAATCATACATAGAGCGGTTTAGTGTCGCTTTTTCAACACCGCTGCCCATAGTGGCATTGCCCTGAGGATCTAAATCCACTAACAATACTTTTTTGCGGGTAGCATTTAGAGAGGCTGCTAAATTAACAGACGTTGTGGTTTTACCCACTCCCCCTTTTTGATTGGCTATCGCTAAAACTTTACCCACAATGATTTTACAACCTCGTTTAATTTGGCTACTAAGCACTAGCTGAATAGGCAGCCATAGTGTCTATTAAGTAACCATAATTCTATGTTCGCTGGAGACGCACTAGATGACGCTCTCCTTCTTCTCCTGGAATAGAGAGTTTTTCAACGTTGATCAGTTTTGCTGAGCTAGGAAGCTCGGCTATTTCGTTGTCCGGATAACGGCCTTTCATGGCAACCCATAGCCCTCGTTCGTTCAAGAGGTGCTGAGACAAGTCTACCATATCGCGAAGGGACGCGAAGGCCCTGCTGGTGACGATATCAATTTGACGCTTACTTTGGTAGCTCTCTATCCGACAATTTTCCACCTGGACGTTTGTTAAACCCAAGGCAACCTTCACTTGGAACAAAAATCGCGTTTTCTTACCGTTGCTATCAAGTAGTACGAAATTTTTCTGTGGATTTACAATAGCAAGGGGAATTCCCGGTAGCCCCGCACCTGTTCCAACATCCAATATAGTTTCGGCTGAGAGAAAGGGAGATACTGCCAAACAATCCAAAATATGCTTCGATTTGATACCTTCAGCGGCGGATGGGCCAAGCAAATTGAAGTGTTTGTTCCATTTCAAGAGTTCATCAAGATAGCGGCTAATTTTGTTAACCATAGTCTGATCACAGTTAACCCCGAGGCTTGCTGCGTCTTTAACAAATTTTTCGTCGATCGTAACCCCATTCACATCGATGCACTAACCTGCTTTTCGAATTGTTGCCGAATGTTTTTTTAAGTAAATCAACAATAGCGAAATAGCCGCGGGAGTTATGCCTGGGATACGAGATGCCCTACCAATGTTTTCTGGTTTAGCGTCAGCTAATTTTTGTTTTAGCTCGTTAGATAAGCCCTGCATGGCATGGTAATCCAAATCCGCAGGTAGCAAGGTATTTTCTTGGCGCTTTAATCGTTCAATTTCATCGCTCTGCCTGTCTATATAGCCTTGGTATTTAATTTTAATCTCTACTTGCTGCTCTATCTGTTCTCTCATGGGAGCGGAGCGTGATTCTTCGTGTTGCATGGGTTTATCAGCGGCCAGTGTTAACTCTTTGTAGCTTACTCGAGGTCTGGCCAGGAGATCTGCCAAGCTGTATTCACGCACAATCGGTTTTTCCAGCAGCTGGTTAATCGCGGCAGCTTGCTCCATATCGGGCTGAACCCATGTAGCTGCAAGGCGCGTTAGCTCATTATTCACTGCGTCCATTTTTTCATTGAAGAACTTCCAACGAACATCATCAACAAGCCCTAGCTTTCTGCCTTGCTCAGTTAATCGACTATCCGCATTATCCTCGCGCAGCGTTAGCCTGTACTCTGCTCTGGAGGTAAACATTCGATACGGCTCTTTAGTGCCTAAATTGATAAGGTCATCGACTAAGACGCCAATATAAGCTTCGTCTCGGCGTGGACACCAAGGCTCTAACTCTCTTGCTCTTAGTCCGGCATTTAAGCCAGCGAGCAAACCTTGCGCTGCGGCTTCTTCGTAACCTGTCGTTCCATTAATTTGGCCTGCGAAATATAGCCCTTGGATAAACTTTGTCTCCAAGGAGAATTTGAGATCTCGGGGGTCAAAATAATCGTACTCGATGGCATAGCCTGGCCGGGTGATATGCGCATTCTCAAAACCTTTTATTTCTCTAACAAATTTTACCTGTACATCAAAAGGCAAGCTCGTTGAAATTCCATTCGGATAGAGCTCATTTGTATTCAACCCTTCTGGCTCGACAAAAATCTGATGTGATGACTTATCAGAGAAACGAACAACTTTATCTTCAATGGAAGGACAGTAACGAGGCCCGGTACCTTCAATCACTCCGGTGAACATCGGTGAGCGATCTAAACTTCCACGAATAATGTCGTGGCAAGCCTCACTGGTTTTGGTGATATAACAATTAACTTGCTGCGGATGGTCTTCCACTTGCCCCATGTAAGACATCACCGGTAATGGTCTATCTCCTTCCTGCTCCTGCATAACGCTGAAATCTACTGAGCGAGAATCGATCCTGGGAGGAGTGCCGGTTTTTAACCGATCGACTCTAAATGGCAGCTCGCGAAGACGATTAGCCAACGCGATAGAAGGTGCGTCACCGGCTCTACCGCCTGAACTGTTTTGCAGCCCGATATGTATTTTTCCTCCCAAGAATGTGCCTGTTGTAAGCACCACTTGATTGGCATAAATACTAACTCCCATTTGCGTTACGACACCTTTTACCCTGTCGCCTTCGATGATTAGGTCGTCCACTGCTTGTTGAAATAAAACCAGATTAGGCTCGTTTTCCAGTATTTCTCTAATAGCTGCTTTGTAGAGAACCCTGTCTGCTTGAGCGCGAGTGGCTCTAACGGCTGGGCCTTTGGATGCATTCAATACCCTAAACTGAATGCCCGCTTTGTCAGTCGCCTTTGCCATGGCTCCGCCAAGAGCGTCGATCTCCTTAACAAGATGACTCTTACCAATGCCGCCAATGGCTGGGTTGCAAGACATTTGACCCAATGTTTCGATGGAATGGGTGACCAATAATGTCGCAACGCCTTGGCGTGCAGACGCAAGGGCAGCCTCGGTACCGGCATGACCACCGCCGATGACGATTACTTCAAAACGGGTTGGAAATTCCATAGTTTCACTTTACAGCTTTAAAAAATTGGGGCGAATTATATCGCTAGAATTCACAAAAAGATTTACTAATCAATTAAATACTAATAAAAGTATTTAATAGAATATGTAGACTAAGGTATAGATGTAGTTATTAATAGCTAAGTGATTTTGTGTTGAAAACCACTAAAACCTTATAATTATCAACTGGTTGTGATAAGTATAGAGCGGTTTATAAGCCTTGGATAGGTAGGCTACAACCGGCGCATGAACTGTGGAACGATTTTTCAAGTTGGAATTGTTAGAAAAGTCTATGGTAACAATACATATCTTACTCTCTGTTTTTAGTGATTTACCCACAAGAAATCAAAAGTTCATTATTTACCAACACAGAAATTTGAAAATATCTCACCCAGCAAGTCGTCACTGGTGAAATCTCCAGTAATCTTGTTAAGTTCCTGTTGAGCCATTCTTAGTTCTTCGGCTAGAAGATCCCATTGGGACTGAGCACCAGCCTCACTTTCTATCAAATTTAGGCTTTTTTGCGCCATTTTAAGCGCATTTAGATGCCGTTCCCGTGCAATAAAGGAGTCTTCGCCTGTGGATAGAAAGTTTACACAGGATTTTAGATGTTCTCTTAAGTCATCAATGCCGATTTCTTGTTTGGCTGATATAGGAATAACAGGCAGGCAAATATCATTGATCTTACAAACCGAAGGCAGGCTCTTAGTATCCACTAAATCTATTTTGTTGAGCACCAAGGTAGTTCGAGAAAGCAGCTGTTTTAGCGTGTCTGACTCCATCTTAGTTAAATCTAAGAGATCTGAAATTAGAGATTCAATAGGGGCAGATAAAGTGGCGCTGTCAAAAACAAGCAATAAGCGATCAGCACTAATTGCAGCCGACCCCGCCCTTTTAACCCCTTCAGCCTCCACTGGATCGATTGTTTCTCGAAGCCCGGCAGTATCAATAATATTGAGTGGTAAACCGTCTATGGTGATTTGCTCATTTAGCAGATCCCGTGTGGTACCAGGTATATCCGTGACAATGGCGCGGTCGTAGCGGGCCAGTCGATTCAGCAAGCTGCTCTTGCCTGCATTAGGTGGTCCTGCTATGGCCACTGTCATGCCGTTTTTCAATAAGGCTCCTTGTTCCGCTTTACTCAGAATTTTAACCAACAAATCGTTAGCGAAGTGAGTTCGTTCAATAATCGTGTTTATAGTCTGTAAATCGATATCCTCATCGGAAAAATCAATAGCAGCTTCTACCTCCACACGAATGCCAATTAATTGGGAGACTAGTTCACGAATTTTGCTTGAGAACTCCCCTTCTAGAGTACGGACAGCCGATAGTGCTGCTCGCTGAGAACTGGCCTCGATTAAATCTGCGATTGCTTCGGCTTGAACTAAATCGATTTTTCCATTTAGGAAAGCCCGCTCAGTAAACTCTCCAGGCTTGGCCAACCGCGCTCCGCAGTCCAATACTCGCTTTAATATAAGCTCAACAGCGAAGTGACCACCATGACCTTGTAGCTCAACAATATCCTCGCCGGTAAAAGAATTAGGCCCCTGGAAAAAAAGCGCTATGCCTTGATCTATGGTTTCGTTGTTTGCGCTTTTGAAGTTGCAGTAATGGGCGTGACGGGGAGTTGGATTAAGCTGAATAATTTGCTGCGCAATGGTAAGGGAGTTTGGTCCAGAGAGACGGACAATCCCAACTCCACCTTGACCCAATGGAGTGGCTACAGCACAGATAGTGTCATTATCGATTAGCGACATGGGCCCAACTGTTTGGTTTGGTCTGACTAGGCTTTTTTGGCTGCGTATTCCGCTTCAATTCTTCGAGTGATATACCATTGCTGCAAAATGCCTAAGGCACCGTTGGTGAACCAATATAACACTAGCCCAGCTGGGAACCAGAGAAACAGGACGGTCATCATGACAGGCATTAACTTCATCACCTTAGCCTGCATAGGGTCGGCGGGAGCCGGGCTTAACGATGTTTGCAAATACATGGTTGCGCCCATCAGTAGTGGCAATATAAAGAAAGGATCTCTTACTGATAAATCATTCAGCCACAACATAAAGGGAGCATGGCGCAGTTCAACGCTCTCAAGTAGTACCCAGTACAGTGCAATAAACACTGGCATTTGCACAAGCATCGGTAGACAACCACCGAATGGGTTTATTTTTTCTTTCTTATAAAGCTCCATTGATGCCTGCTGAAGCTTCATTTTATCGTCGCCATAGGCTTCTTTTAATTGCTGCACTTTCGGCATTAACCGGCGCATACCCGCCATAGACTTGTATTGGGTCTCTGACAGTTTATAGAAAAGAGATTTAACAATGACAGTAAGCAAAATAATGGATAAACCATAGTTTCCGACAACCGATTCTATTTGCCTTAGTAGCCAGTAAATAGGTGCAGCTAAAAACCACAGGAAACTATAGTCGATAGTCAGGTCCAGGTTGGGCGAGATCTCTGCCAATACGTACTGATCCTTGGGGCCAGCATAGTATTGCATAACCGTTGAAAAGGACTCTCCCGCTGGAACCGTAAAGGCTTGGGACGTAAACTCGCCGTAGTATTGATTGGCATTGCTTTTGCGAGTTATAAACCGATTGGTTGAATTTTCATCGGGAACCCAAGCAGTTAAAAAGTAGTGCTGACTAAAGGCAATCCACCCACCCGTCACGTCAACAGACGAACTTCCATCATCAATGTCATCAAATTCGTATTCTATGTAAGGGTCTTCAGCTGCTGCCGTACCTACAAAGCCTAGATAGGTCCGACCAAACCCACCGGCACTACTGGGATCATCAAAAGGATCTCGTTTAATCTGACCGAATGGATTTGCTTGGAAAGGTGCCGAGCTTTGATTTTCGATAATGAAACTAACGTCCATTAAGTAGCTGTCGCGAGTGAACGTGTAGCGCTTTACGACACGAACACCTTCAGTGGTTGTAAGAAATAAATCAACATTAAGAGTATCTTGGTCATCGGCCATAGCAAAAGAAGTGCTGCTGGCTTGATAGACGGCTCTGCCGTTACTGTCTATGCCATCGGATCCTATAAGGCCGCTTTGTGCCACATATTGTCTGCCAGGCGTTGGTTCCAACAATACAAAGGGATCGTTTTCTACCTCTAGCTGTTTTAAGTATTTTGGCAGGGCTAGATAGACAATATCGCCGCCGATGAGGCTCAGCTCTATCTTAAATGTATCAGTAGACACACTTACGATGTTATTAGTGTTGGCAGCGGCCGGCACGGGCTGGATTGTTGCTATAACGGGTGTATCTTGATCATTTTCTGGCTGGGTAACGGTGATCACAGGAGCTGGTAGATCACCGTTAGATGGAACAGTATCGAGACTTAGGTTTTGTGCCGGGGTTGCAGAACCAGCCACAACAGGGGGGTAGTCTTGTTGCCAGGCAAGCAGCATAAGATAGGTAATAGCGGCGAGGGCGGTATAAAGAAAAAATTTAGGTAAATCCATAATAGTCTGGCTACTCGCAGTTACTTGGTTTGGGTTGTGGGACTAGATCTACTCCACCTTCATGCCAAGGGTGACAACGAAATATTCGTCGCAGTCCGAGACTGGAACCTTTGATTGGACCATGAAGCTCGATGGCTTCTTTTGTGTAGTGTGAACAACTCGGGTAGAACCTGCACTGCCTGCCAATAAGAAGACTCAATGTACATTGATACAAGGTTATGAGGTTTATGAGGAAGCTCTTAAGCATGGAGACCAAACGCGGCTAAAGTTTCGTGGTATTTAATTTGCGGGCTAGTTTAACACTCATGTCGTGCCAGAGGTGAGATAACTGGCTTGCAACGGCTGCATTACTCAATGAGTCTGCATTCTTCTTGGCCATTACAACGAGTTCCAAGCGAGCTAATTGGTCTTTATTGGTTCTAAAGGCTTGGCGGATTTGGCGCTTTAGCCTATTTCTCTGCACTGCTTTTTTGACATTCTTTTTCGCAATTATTAATCCAACCCGAGCAGTCTCTGAGTGGGCTACTTTTGCGAGAACTAAGAAATATTGCGACGATACTTTGAGTTCGGTGTTATCAAAAACAGCTTTGTAGTCTGCGGCGGTCAGAAGCCGACAAGAGCGAGGAAAGGTGCTATCTGTCACCGCTACTACTCTTTGTTTCGAGAGTAAAGCGAAGCGTACTTAGGCAGACAGACGTAAACGGCCTTTGGCTCTGCGTCGATTAATCACGGCGCGGCCGCCTTTGGTGGCCATACGCGCTCTAAAACCATGAGTTCTAGCTCGTTTCAATACGCTTGGTTGGAATGTTCTTTTCATGACGACTTATCCGAATTAATGTTCAAACCGCAGACAGTTGGGTTTGAAAAAGAGGCAGAATTCTAGAGGTTTTGGACCAACTATGCAAACACTGCGTTAAGATTTTCGATATTTATTAACGTCTTGGGAGTGTTTTTACGTAGTAAAATCGATGGTACTGCCTTTATTGTTTGCCCCCTAGTTAATCACAGTTTATCCACAGCTTGTTTATTAACAGGTTGCGGGACAACTTCTGAAAAGTGGCGACAAAACAGCCTTGTTTCAGGCCTATTTATTTTGTAACACATTGAAAAATAGATAAATTTTTTAACGTAAAAAAACACTAAAAGACTGTTGCAGGTGGTGGATAACTTTTTTCATCCTCTATAGAATCCCTAGCCCTAATCAGAACAAAAACACATCAGGCAAGAAATCGTGGTAGCTAGAATTTGGTATCAATGCGAAGAGCAACTTAAATCTGAGTTGCCTCACCAACAGTTTAACACTTGGATAAGGCCTCTTCGAGTTGAAGAGGATGAACGGAGCATACGGCTTTTTGCTCCCAATAGATTTATAAAAGACTGGGTTAGAAGCAAGTTTCTGTCGCGCATCGACGAGCTTCTCGACACAATGGATGCCTCTCAACTAGAGCTTGTTTTGGAAGTAGATAGTTTTGAAAGCTCGTCAAATACTGCTGAGCCCCTGTTAGCAGCAAAAGTGCCAACAAAAGTAGCAGAAACAACTTCACCAGAGTCGACCCCGAATCCCATTAATCAATCTGAACAAACTGGACGTCAAGCCAATAATGAGGAGGCTGCGGCATTCTCTCCGCGCTTTGATGCCAATATTGGCTCGGTCGGTAGCGGCTTTAAATCTTCGGGTAATAGAACAGCCAACAGTGTAGACACAATTATAGAGGGCAAGCTTCGCCATCGAGGGGCACTAAACGTCGAGAACACGTTTGATAATTTTGTCGTTGGTAAATCCAATCAGTTGGCTAGAGCTGCTGCGCAGCAGGTGGCAGAAAACCCGGGTTATGCCTACAACCCGCTGTTTATCTACGGTGGTGTTGGTTTAGGTAAGACACACCTTATGCATGCTATTGGAAATTATTTAGTTGCAAAAAAGCCTGGTGCAAAAGTGGTCTATCTCCACTCAGAGACATTCGTCGCGACCATGGTAACTGCGCTTCAGTTAAACGCCATCAATGAATTTAAGCGGTTTTACCGATCGGTTGATGCCTTGCTGATCGACGATATTCAGTTTTTCGCGGGTAAAGAGCGTTCCCAGGAAGAATTTTTCCATACCTTTAATGCGCTGCTTGAGGGTGGGCAGCAGATTATATTGACTTGTGATCGCTATCATAAAGAAATAAACGGCCTTGAAGAACGCTTAAAGTCACGGTTTGGTTGGGGTTTAACCGTTGCGGTGGAGCCACCAGAGCTCGAAACGAGAGCGGCGATTTTAATGAATAAGGCGGAACTCTGTAACGCGTCGCTGCCATATGAAGCTGCTTTGTTTATCGCACAGCGGCTAAGGTCTAATGTTAGAGAGCTTGAAGGCGCATTGAAGAGGGTCATAGCACACGCTAATTTTAAAGGAGAGCCCATTAGCTTGGAGCTTATCAAGGAAGCCCTTAGGGACTTGTTCGCACTTCAAGACAAGTTAGTGACCATCGATAACATTCAGCGATCGGTGGCGGAGTATTACAAAATAAAGATGGCTGATATGTTGTCGAAGCGAAGAAATCGATCAATTGCCCGCCCTAGACAGGTGGCAATGACATTATCGAAAGAGCTGACTAATCACAGTCTGCCAGAGATTGGCGATGCGTTTGGGGGCAGAGACCATACAACGGTCATGCATGCTTGCAAGCAAATTAATAAGCTTAGGCATAGTTCGGTAGATATTCAGGAAGATTACAATAACCTGCTGAGGTCTCTGTCCAGTTAAGACAGAGTAATAAAGAACAAAGAAAAAGAGTAAAGCAAATGCAATTCAAAATATCTCGGGAGTCATTCTTAAAGCCGCTGCAATTAGTAAGTGGTGTGGTGGAGAAGCGCCAGACTTTGCCTGTGCTGTCGAACGTACTGTTAGTTCTGGAGGGCAATGAGCTGTCGTTGACTGGTACGGATCTGGAAGTAGAGCTTATAGGCAGAGTTCGTGTTAGCGAGTCAAAGCAATCGGGTGCTGTGACGGTTCCGGCTCGAAAGCTTTTGGATATTTGTAAGTCGCTCAAAGAAGAAGCAATGATTGAGCTTGCCGTGGCAGAAAACCAGCGTCTTATCGTAAAGTCGGATCGAAGCCGGTTTACCTTGACCACTTTGCCTGCGTCTGAGTTTCCGCGAGTAGAGGAAGAACTGGAATCCAGCTCTATGTCCGTTTCTCAGGCCCGACTAAAAGAGCTATTAGATAGCACAAGTTTTGCAATGGCTCAGCAAGATGTTCGTTACTATTTAAATGGTATGTTGTTCGAGTTATCGCCGGATTATCTTCGGGTGGTTGCAACTGACGGGCATCGTCTAGCAATGGAAACAATGCCCATGACCAGCAGTGTCTCAGATACCAGGCAACTAATTTTACCGAGGAAAGGTGTGCTTGAACTCACCAGATTGCTTGGTGACGACAGTGATGTAACCCTTACGTTTAGTCAGAATCATATCCGTGCCAGTGTCACGGAATATACGTTTACATCAAAGTTAGTAGATGGGAAGTTTCCAGACTATAACCGAGTTTTGCCGAAAGGTGGCAACAAAGTGTTAGTGGGCACTTCGGTGGAGCTTAGGCAAGCATTTACCCGCGCGTCTATTTTATCAAACGAAAAATATCGTGGCGTTAGAGTCTTGTTGTCCGATGGAGAGTTAAAAATTCTCGCAAACAACCCTGAGCAGGAAGAGGCTGAAGAAGTCGTTGCTGTCGAGTATCAGGGTGACTCCTTGGAGATAGGGTTTAATGTTAGCTATTTAATTGACGTACTAACTACCCTCAGTGGTACGCGCGCGAAAATAACCCTGTCTGATCCAAACAGCAGTGCCTTGATTGAGTCCGAAGACGGTGGCGAAGCAGTCTATGTTGTAATGCCAATGCGTCTTTAATCTAGGAGCCATGCAGGGTTTTGGTTTAAATTTGTATGGCTGCTATCCAAACGCTGGGTATTACTGACTTCAGAAACATTAGTGGATGCTCACTTTCTCCCAGCCCTAGGTTCAATCTCATTTATGGCGAAAATGGTAGTGGAAAAACCAGTGTGTTGGAGACTATTCATACGCTAGCAACCGGTCGATCATTTAGGACTCCAAAGTTAGATTCTCTAATTCAACTTGGTAAGCATGAACTAACAGTCTTTGCACAGCTTATTAACGGGCAAAAGGTCGGTTTTAGCAAGCAACTTCGCAAGCCTGCACAAGTTGTAGTGGATTCAGACAAAGTTCGAAGCTGGGAATTAGTCGCAAGAGCCCTACCTACCCTAGTTTTAGACGCGTCGGCCTTTGAACTTGTAGATGGAGGGCCGAGAATTCGTCGATCTTATCTTGATTGGGGAGTGTTTCACGTGGAACCAAACTTCATTGGGGTGTGGCGGCAGTTTATGCGCTGTTTAGGGCAGCGAAACCACCTACTCAAGACAAGAAGTAAGAAGGACGAGGAGCTTGAGGCTTGGACCGTTGAGTTTTGCAGTAGAGCAGATGCAATTGATCTTTACCGTGCTAACTATCTGGAGGAACTATTGCCCTACTTCAGTCAGGTATTGGATTCTCTTGTGCCAAATTTGGCTCCGCACTTATCTCTAAACTACCAGCGCGGTTGGGATTCTAGTGAAAACTTGGCGGCGGTTACCGATCACTCACTAGCCTCAGACTTCAAATATGGCGCAACCCAACATGGTCCTCATCGGGCAGAGATCGCTTTACAGTTTGCAGGTGCCAAAGCAGCGGAGGTTTTATCTCGTGGTCAGTCCAAATTGCTAGTTATTGCGCTTAAGGTTGCACAAGGAATGCTTCTCCGTAAGTTTACAAATCGACAGTGCACTTACTTGGTAGATGATTTGGCATCAGAACTAGATGCGAAGAATCGGCGGTTAGTTCTTGATTTGTTGATATCTCAAGAATGTCAGCTGTTTCTGTCCGCTGTTAGTAAATATGATCTCGGAGAAGCCCTAGATAGTTCCTTACATCCAGCTACGTTTCACGTGGAACGTGGTATAATTTCAGCTTGATTTTGGGCGAATTTATCCGATATCTATAGATAAGAATATCCCGTGGCTATGGCCGCAGTTGGAGCAAAGAATGACCGAAGAAAACAAAACTGCCTATAATTCCGATAGTATTAAAGTTCTAAAAGGACTGGATGCTGTTCGCAAACGTCCTGGTATGTACATTGGCGATACGGATGACGGCACAGGTTTGCACCACATGGTGTTTGAGTTAGTGGACAACTCTATCGACGAGGCACTCGCCGGTCATTGCGATGAAATAAAAGTGGTAATTCACGTTGGAGAGACGATTACCGTCTCCGATAACGGTAGAGGCATACCTACCGAAATGCATAAAGAAGGTGTTTCCGCTGCAGAAGTTATTATGACGGTCCTACATGCGGGGGGTAAATTCGATGACAATAGCTATAAAGTATCCGGCGGTCTACATGGAGTTGGTGTTTCTGTTGTTAATGCCCTATCGGCAGAGTTAAAACTGACTATACGCCGTGAGAATAAAGTTCATGAACAGTTCTATGTTCATGGCGTGCCTCAAGCACCTCTTGCCGTAGTAGGTGAAACTACAACCACGGGTACTGAGTGTCACTTTAAGCCTTCCGCCGACACATTTTCTAATGTGAAGTTTCATTACGAAATTCTCGCCAAAAAGCTACGTGAGTTAGCGTTTCTTAACGCCGGCGTGGCCATACGCCTAATTGACGAAAGAGATGGCAAAGAAGATCTTTTCAAATACGATGGCGGTGTTAAAGCCTTTGTTGATTATTTAAATAAGAACAAGGCGACTGTGAACAAGATGTTCCACTTTGTCTCAGAGCGAGTCGAAGATGGCATAACCGTAGAAATTGCATTGCAATGGAACGACTCCTACCAGGAAAACATATTCCCCTATACTAATAATATTCCCCAACGAGATGGTGGTACACATCTCGCTGGCTTTAGGGGTGCGCTAACTCGTGTCCTTAAAAGCTATATTGACAAAGAGTTGGCAAATAAAAAAGGAAAAGAGGTAGCAACCGTTGGCGATGATGCTCGAGAGGGCCTAACAGCGATCATTTCAGTCAAGGTGCCCGACCCCAAGTTTTCATCGCAAACAAAAGACAAGCTTGTGTCTTCTGAGGTTAAAAGTGTCGTTGAACAGGAAATGGCCTCCTATTTCAATGACTATCTTCTTGAAAATCCCCAGGATGCGAAGCTAATTGTTAATAAAATGCTCGATGCTGCCCGAGCCAGAGAAGCTGCCCGAAAGGCTCGTGAAATGACTCGGCGTAAAGGCGCCCTTGATATTGCTGGACTACCGGGTAAGTTGGCTGACTGCCAAGAAAAAGACCCTGCATTGTCAGAAATCTATATTGTAGAGGGTGATTCAGCAGGCGGTTCAGCAAAACAAGGTCGAAATCGTAAGAATCAGGCGATTTTGCCTCTAAAAGGAAAGATTCTTAACGTCGAAAAAGCCCGTTTTGACAAGATGTTAAGCTCCGCAGAAATCGGGACCCTTATTAAAGCACTTGGCTGCGGCATTGGAAATGAAGAATTTTCGCCGGATAGTCTCCGTTATCACAGCATTATCATCATGACTGACGCAGACGTGGATGGATCGCATATTCGTACGTTGCTTCTCACATTCTTTTTCCGGCAAATGCGTGATTTGGTGGAACGGGGCCATATATTCATTGCGCAACCACCGCTTTATAAAATTCGCAAAGGGAAGCAAGAACAGTATCTAAAAGATGATCAAGCACTGGCTAACTATCAAATACAGAATGCGCTTGAAGGTGCGAGTTTGCATGTTAACTCGGATGCCCCTGGCATATCTGGGGACTCGTTGGAATCTTTAGTTAAACAATACAATGATGCTTATGCGATTATTAGTCGCCTATCTCGCCTCTACCCGTCTGAGATTCTGGATTCCATGATATTTACACCAGTTCTACAGGAGTCAGATCTTAAAGACAAAGCCAAAGTGGAAGTATGGTTGGAATCGCTCAAACAAGTTTTTGCCGAAAGACATCCCGTAGTAAGTACTAACTATATATTCAACACGAAAGAAGATAAGGAGAGAGGCTTATATTTACCCCTCGCCACTCTTAATCTTCATGGCTTGGAACGGAACACATCGTTTTCTGGGGATTTCTTCCACTCTGGAGAATACCGATCTCTTGCTGAGCTTGGAGTCACGCTAGACGGATTAATCGAAGCCGGCGCCTTTGTCAAAAGAGGTGAAAAAAGCAAAGATATTTCGAGTTTCAAAGAAGCCATCGAATGGTTAACAGCAGACGCAATGAAAGGACATTACCTACAACGCTATAAAGGTTTAGGAGAGATGAATCCAGAACAGTTGTGGGAAACAACGATGAATCCAGAAACGCGACGAATGCTTCAAGTGACTATCGATGATGCTATCGGTGCCGATCAGCTGTTCAATACCTTGATGGGTGATCAAGTGGAACCGCGGCGGGAATTTATTGAGGATAATGCACTGGCCGCAGAGAACCTAGATATCTAATCTTAGGCGAGTGCGTGCTGTGTGATCCAGGCTTCGCATTGTTCCGTGATCTCGGTGGCGTCTTTACCTTGAGTATCAACAGGCTTTCCAATCGAAACCCTAATTAGGCCAGGTGATTTCATAAAGCGCTGCTTTGGCCAACAATCGCCGGCATTATGAGCGATTGGGAGCAATGGCACTCCCGCGGATATTGCCAGCTTTGCCCCGCTCCGACTAAATTTCGCCACCGTTTTTGGTGGCGAACGACGGCCTTCAGGGAACAAAATAATCCAGTTTCCCTCCTTAAGACGCAACCTTCCCTGGGTAAGTAGAGACTTACCAGCCTCTCTCTTATTGGCACGATCAATAGAAATGGGTTTGACCAATTTAAGTGCCCACCCCCAAAAGGGAATGCGTAAAAGTTCCTTTTTGAGAATTGGTGATACAGGGAACACCAATCCATAAAAGAACAGAGTCTCCCAACTGCTTTGATGATTAGAAATTATGACACAAGGCGTATTTGGTAAATTACTCAGACCGTTGACTTCATAGCGAATGCCGCAGGTTAAACGCAGCCAACCCAAAATAGCATGACACCAGGTTTTCGCTAACCCATATCGCAATGCAGGACTAAAAAACGGATAGAGACATATAAAAAGTGTTGACAAGACTATGGTGATAATCACATAACCAACTTGAAAAAAGATCGATCTGGCATAGAGAAATAGTTTCATAACACTAGGTCGACTTCAGTAGGAAATGCGCAAACTCAGCCAAATTACTATAGACATCGATGTCGTTATTCTCAGTTTCAGCAATGGTTAACAACGTATTTTCACCTTTACCCGTTCTCACTAAGATAGGTACACAACCGTAAGTTTTAGCTGCAATGATGTCGCTTATGCTGTCTCCAACAAAGTAAGCGCCAGGTAAACTACATTGGAACCTAGCTTCGATATCACTTAATAGACCTGTGCTAGGTTTCCTACAATTACAGTTGTCTTCAGGAAGATGTGGGCAATAAGCAATACCAGAAACACGACCGCCGGCTTCGTCTACTAGATCAGTCAGCTTAGTATGCATTTCTGCTAACGTTTGCTCTGTGAAAAAACCACGACCAACCCCAGATTGATTTGTGGCAACAAAGACATTGAAACCTTTATTAGAGAGCAAGGCTATTGCCTCTATGCTGCCTTCAATAGGCACCCATTCTTTTGCGCTCTTAATATACTGGTCTGAATCAACATTAATGACACCATCTCTATCTAGAACGATTGGTCTCATAAAACCTCAATACCACAGTAACTAAGAAGACGTTCCGTGTAGGAGTGAAATGTCCGCTACTTCTAAAAATAGATCGCGTAAAGAACTCAATAAGGCAAGCCTGTTATTTTTTACATTGAGGTCATCACACATGACGAGTACATCTGTGAAAAAATCATCAACGGGTTTCTCTAACAATGCAAGTTCAGATAAATAACTTCCATAGTCAGCACTAGCAAGCATGGCTGCTAACCCAGATCTTTTACTAGTTATAGCATCAAAAAGTGCTATTTCACTGTCGCTCTCGAATAGTTTAGGGTTTACTTCTTGGTTGGCCGAATATTCTACTTGTTTCCCTAATAGGTTTATAACACGCTTGTTAGCTGCAGCGAGTGACGCCGATTGAGGCAACTTGGTAAAGGCATGCACCGCCTGTACCCTATGATCAAAATCCAAAGGACTGGTAGGTCTTGCAGACCAAACCGATAAGAAGATCTCGCTGGCAATCTGTCTGTCCTGATACCAAGCGCGAAAACGTTCAAACAAAAACTCAAATACTTGATCGGCAACGCCTGCGTTAGACTTGTTTTGCTCGAATTGTTTTACTGAAAACTCGATTGCAGCCTTAATATCGAGATGGAGCGATGATTCAACCAGAATCCGTAGTATCCCAAGCGCAGCTCTCCGGATAGCAAAAGGATCTTTGGACCCTGTCGGTGGTTGACCAATTGAAAACAGGCCGCACATGGTATCAAGCTTTTCCGCAATGGAAAGTACCTGCCCGGTTGGACTAGCTGGCAAATCGTCACCGGCAAATCGAGGCATATACTGTTCTTGGATCGCTTGCGCTACTTCATCAGGCTCGCCAGTCGCCCTCGCATAATAAGTGCCCATAAGGCCTTGTAAATCCGCAAATTCACCAACCATGTTAGTGACTAAGTCGCATTTCGCTAAAGTGGCTGCTCGGGCGCAGTAATCGGGATTAACGCCGAGCTCATTGGCAATAAAAATCGCTAGTGCCTTAACTCGATTGGTCTTGTCTAAAACCGTACCAAGCTTTTCTTGAAAAACGATAGTCTCTAGCTGAGCCAAATTGTCTTCAAGTGGATGCTTAAGGTCGGTTTCATAAAAGAACCTTGCATCGGCGAGCCTTGGCCGAATCACTTTCTCATTACCCGCCACAACCTGTGCTGGATCGGTAGAGCGTATATTTGCAATGGAAATAAAACTTGGCAAAAGCTTACCGTCGCTATCTTCCAAGCAAAAATATTTTTGATGGGACTGCATCGCTAGAATTAATGCTTCAGGGGGAACGCTCAAAAAACTTGTGTCAAAATTGCCTGCAAGTACAACTGGATACTCAACTAATGCGGTCACTTCATCTAACAATGATTCATTAATAACCGCACATGCATTTAACTCTGCCGCTTTTTCTAGCACCTGAGACCGGATAATCTCTTTACGTTTGTCAAAATCCGGGATTACGGAGCCATTTTGCTCTAACGCTGTTTCGTAGTCATTGGGAGAACAAATTTCGATCTCATGATTGTTATGAAATCTGTGGCCCATTGTTACAGAGCCGCTTTTGATGCCGAAAACCTCGGTTTCAATTGTCTTATTGCCGAACAGTAGTATTACCCAATGTACCGGCCGCACAAACTCATTTCGTGACGCCCCCCAGCGCATTCTTTTTGGTATTGGTAACTGCCCTAATGCTTGCTGAACTAAATTGGGTAATAGGTCCTCTGTTGCCGAACCTTGCTTTTCCATAGCGAAATAGAGTTTTTCGATGCCATCCTTTTCGATTCTGCTAAGCTGATGAATCTCAACACCACAAGATTTAGCGAATCCAAGAGCGGCCTTAGTTGCTTCACCATTAGCATCAAAAGCGGCCTTCACGGCAGGGCCAATTTTTTCGACCTTTGAATCTGCCTGTTTTGTGGCTAGGTCAGTTACTATGACTGCCAATCTTCTAGGAGAGGCAAAGGCTTTTACAGAAGCAAACTCGATTGATAATTGCTTAAGCCCATCCGCTATACTCATAGCGAACGAGTCTCTAAGTTTAAGCAACGCTTTGGGAGGGAGTTCTTCAGTCCCTATTTCTACTAAGAAATCATTCGTATTCATTTTAATCTATTTGTCCAAAAACTGATTTCTTAATTCAGGAGTGGCAAGAGGAAAGCCGAGTTTCTTGCGACTGTCAAAATAGGCTTCTGCAACTGCGCGAGCAAGAGTGCGTATTCGAAGTATATAACGTTGTCTTTCGGTCACTGAAATAGCCTTTCTTGCATCCAAGAGGTTGAAATAATGGGAGGCTTTTAACACTTGCTCATAGGCTGGAAGCGGGAGGCTTTCTTTAATTAGCATCTGGCTTTGTTGCTCGCAATCTTCGAAATAGGAAAATAGTTTAGGTACATCGGCAACCTCAAAATTGTAGGTCGACATTTCTACTTCATTTTGTTTAAACACGTCCCCATAGGTTACTTTTCCGCTAGGCCCATCGGCCCATACTATATCGTATATACTGTCGACGCCTTGCAGATACATCGCCAGTCTTTCAATACCATAAGTAATTTCTCCGCTAACGGGAAAACATTCCAAGCCCCCAACCTGTTGGAAGTAGGTAAACTGTGTTACTTCCATGCCATTTAACCAAACTTCCCAGCCCAAACCCCAAGCACCCAAAGAAGGTGACTCCCAATTGTCTTCAACAAATCGAATGTCATGAACTAAGGTGTCGATACCAATGCTTTTCAGAGATTCCAAGTAAAGGCTCTGAATATCACTTGGTGAAGGTTTTAAAACTACTTGAAACTGATAGTAGTGCTGTAGTCGATTTGGGTTTTCGCCGTAACGTCCATCGGATGGTCGTCGACAAGGTTGTACATAGGCAGTGTTCCAGCTTTCCGGACCTATGGCCCTGAGGAAAGTAGCAGGATGGAATGTGCCAGCACCGACTTCCAAATCCAGCGGTTGTAAGACGACACAGCCCTTGTCAGCCCAATACTGCTGCAATGCCAGAATCAGCTCTTGAAATGTAGTAATTTTGCTTTTTGTCACGGGACCCAATTAACTCGGTAAATCAAAGGGATGCAATTATCCTTGATTATAGAGGACTTATCTATAGTTGCACTTTGCTTCTCTAATTACGGTTATGGATACGCTATCATAAGGGTAAAGCTTATGAGCCCTATAATTACCAGGTAGATTCTCGCTATTAACTCACTACAGTTTTATCTAATCAAACTATTGCTTAAGCTTTGCCAGGTTTTGCCGTTGGCGTTTCTGCATGGATTAGGCAGGTTTTGGGGTGCGCTTCTGGCTACCGTGCCCAATCGGGCTCGATCTACCACCATGACAAACTTAACACTTTGCTTCCCTGAAAAGTCTGTAGAAGAAATTGCTCGTCTTACTAAAGCGAGCCTTCAAAATACCGCCATTACAGCCTTGGAAATGGGTAAGGCCTGGATTGGCCCTATTGAAAACACACTCGCATTAGTCACTAAAGCTCAAGGTCTAGACGAGTTTCATCGCGCATTGGGATCGAAACAAGGGGTTATCTTGCTGGCGCCTCATCTAAGCAATTGGGAAGTTTTTGGTTTCTCTGCCTGTGAGGGTGCTATTGCAAATTTTATGTATAAACCCCCTAAAATTGCTGCCGTGGATCGATTGCTAAGAGAAACAAGGTCTCGCAGCGGAGTGAAGTTGGCACCGGCAAATAGCCGCGGTGTAGCTCAACTTTTAAAGGCGTTAAAAGCAGGCGAGCTAGTGGGTATTTTGCCGGACCAAGTGCCAGACACAGATGGAGGTGAATACGCAGAGTTTTATGGTCAAACTGCCTTGACTATGGCCTTGGCGAGTCGCCTTTTGCAACGAGTGGACGCCAAAGTGTTTTGCGGGTTTGCTAAGCGCCTGCCTGCAGCAGCCGGCTTTGAGTTAATTATCATGCCAGCGGACCCAAAAGTGTATTCTAAAGATTTACAAACCTCGGTGGCCGGGGTTAATCGCAGTGTCGAGATGTGTGTGAATCAAGCTATCGACCAATATCAGTGGGAATATAAGCGATTTCGACGGCAGCCAGATAATCGAGACCTCTACCGCAAACAGTGATTTGACCCCTAACGTTTCCAGAACATAGGAGTAAATAATACTAACAGGGTGAAAATTTCCAAGCGGCCGAGCAGCATGGCAAAGCAAAGAATCCATTTTGCTGTGGCGGGCAAGGCGCCGTAAGTCAGAGCGACATTTTCAAGTCCGGGACCAAGATTATTAATGCAAGCCCCCACCGCGCTGAATGCCGTGATGATATCGATGCCTGTGGCAAGTAGTGCCAAGAGCATTACCATAAAAGCCATGACGTATACCGCAAAAAAGCCCCAAACCGATTCTATGACCCGATCTGGCACTGGGTTTTTACCTAGCTTGATGGGAATCACGGCTTTCGGATGAATGAGTCTTTGTACTTCACGAAACCCTTGCTTGAAGATTAATAGGATTCGAATTACCTTCATACCACCCCCGGTAGAACCGGCACAGGCTCCTATAATTGCCGCGTATAAGAGCATGTAGGGTAAAAACAAGGGCCATGAGTTGTAATCCGCAGAAGTAAAGCCGGTGGTGGTTGCGATGGAAACCACTTGAAACACACCCTTTATAAGGGACTGGGCAAAGCCTTCATAAATGTCGGAGAAATACAGCACGCTAACTGTCACCGTCGCAACGACGGTCAGGATAAAACCGTAGAACACAAACTCTGGATCTAAAAGATAGTGACGCAAAGAGCGTCTTTGCCAAGCGGTAAAGTGCAGAGCAAAATTAATGCCGGCTATAAACATAAACACGATAGCTACGGTTTCCACCGCAGCGCTGTCGAAATACCCAATGCTGGCATCGTGGGTAGAAAATCCACCAATAGCGACTGTTGCTAAACTATGGGAAATTGCATCAAACGCATCCATTCCAACCAGCCAATAGGCAGCAGCACAGCTAAGCGTAAGTGTTAAATAAATGTACCAAAGCGCCTTGGCCGTTTCGGCAAGCCTTGGCACTAATTTATTGTCTTTAACCGGCCCTGGGCTTTCTGCGCGGTATAACTGCATGCCCCCTATTCCAAGCATGGGCAGCAGTGCCATAGCCAAAACGATGATCCCCATGCCTCCGAGCCATTGCAGCAACTGTCGGTAGAACAATAACGATTTCGGTAATTCATCAAGGCCAGAAATCACGGTGGCGCCAGTTGTGGTAAGGCCCGAAAGGGATTCGAATACGGCATCGGTAAGGGAAAGCTGAATTTGTGGGGATAACAAAAAGGGAAGGCTTCCGGCAGTCCCCAAGACAGCCCAGAACAAAGTTACAATTAGAAAGCCGTCTCTGGTTCCGAGTTCTTGCTTATGCCGCGATGTTAGCAGCCATAATACAAGCCCGATGAAAAACACGCTAAAGAACGAATCGATAAACGTGCCCGCCATACCATCGTCATAAAGATATGAGACAAACAGCGGCGGCAGGTTACCCAATGCACTGAATAGCATTAGCAGCAAACCAAGTACTTTAAATATTATGGTGGTATGCATTGGGCTAGAAAAAACTAAAGCCGACCTGGAATAAGCGTTCTACTTCAGGTATGCGTTTTCGATCGACTAAGAATAGGATGACATGATCTTCAGGTTCAACCACTGTCGCGTCATGAGCAATTAGCACTTTATTTTCTCGAACAATAGCACCGATTGTCGTACCTTCTGGTAAATCAATATCCTCAATTGCACGACCAACAACTCTAGACGATCCTGGGTCGCCATGGGCAATCGCTTCCATCGCCTCAGCCGCTCCGCGTCTTAACGAATGGACATTTACTACATCGCCGCGGCGAACATGTGCCAGTAGGCTACCGATGGTTGCTTGTTGCGGTGATATGGCAATGTCAATCTCACCCCCCTGCACTAAGTCAACATAGGCGGGGTTATTGATAAGCGCCATTACCTTTTTAGCTCCAAGACGTTTGGCCAGTAGTGAAGACATAATGTTGGCTTCATCATCATTGGTCAGGGCAAGAAATACGTCAGTGTCACCGATATTTTCTTCTACCAGTAAATCTTGTTGCGAAGCTTCGCCGTTAAGAACGATGGCGTTTTCCAACGTTTCAGACAAATAGCTGCAGCGTTTAGCATTGTGCTCAATTATTTTTACTTGATATCGGTCTTCCAAATTTTCCGCTAAGCGCAGCCCTATATTGCCCCCGCCGGCGATCATGATTCGCTTGTAAGGTTTATCTAAGCGTCGAAGCTCACCCATGCACGCCTTGATATCATTCTGGGCTGCTACAAAAAAAACCTCATCGTCGGCTTCGATGACAGTAGAGCCTTCAGGAATGATTGGTCGATCCTTGCGGAAAATTGCTGCCACGCGAGTATCTACACCTGGCATATGCTGTCTTAGTAACCTAATTTCTTGCCCAACTAAGGGGCCGCCATAAAACGCTTTAACGGCGACTAGCTGCACTAAGCCATCTGCAAAATCCAACACCTGAAGAGAGCCCGGCAAATCGATCAAGCGTGCAATATAATCTGAAACTATTTTTTCGGGGCTGATAACAACGTCAACGGCAATGCCATTCTTCCCCATCAGCTTTTGGCTCAAGAGGTAGTTGGATGCTCGGATGCGGCAAATCTTTTTAGGAGTCTGAAACATGGAATAAGCGACACGACATGCCACCATGTTTACTTCATCACTCTCTGTAACGGCGATAATCATATCGGCATCTTCTGCGCCAGCCCGTTCTAACACATCAGGGTGAGACGCGTGACCTGGAATTACACCGATATCTATATGGTCCTTTAGCTCTCTTAGTTTGTCTGCGTCGCTGTCAACCACAGTAATATCATTAGCTTCATTAGCCAATGTTTCTGCGAGGGTGCTTCCTACTTGATTGGCACCTAGGATGATTATTTTCATGCGAGCCTAGTTCGTTGTCTTGGTGGTGTTAAGGGCTGACTATGATGCCTTCCGTAATAGGCAGAAGAAAAACCCATCGGGTCCGTTTACCGCGGTCGGCAGCAGCTGTCTACCGAACCTGCATTCTACTCCCCAATCGGCCGCAATGCTTTCATATTTAGCATCCGAGGTTGAATTGAGAAACTTGTCAATAATTTGCTCGTTTTCGGCCTTGAGTACCGAGCACGTTGTATAGAGTAACAAACCTTTCGGTTTGAGGCAGGACCAGATGCTGCTCAATAGCTTAGTTTGAGTGGTGTTGAGATCGACAATATTATCTGGGCTGCGAAGAAGTTTAATATCTGGATGCCGCCGCAGAATTCCTGTCGCAGAACAGGGGGCATCCAGAAGTATACGGTCAAATAGCTGGCCATCCCACCATTGATCAAGCGCAGTAGCATCGGCAACTTTTAATACAGCATCTAGATTTAGTCGCTCTAAGTTCTCGGTTATTTTTGCCGCTCTCCCCGGTACTAACTCGACTGCAGTAAGTGAGGCGAGCTGGGGCTGGCTTTCTAAAAGATGGCAGGTTTTACCGCCTGGGGCAGCACAGGCATCAAGCACATTGTGATCTTTTTCAAGCTGAAGAATGCTGGGAATTAGCTGAGACGATTCATCTTGAACACTTACATGGCCTTCCGCAAAATGAGGCAGCTGCATTACATTAACCGGCTGCTGCAGATAGACAGCGCTGACGCTTAACCTTCCGGCTTCGGCTTCTATTTGATGTTCTCGCAGACTGTTCAGATAGTCATCCTGACTTGTTTTCGATTGGTTTATTCGAAGCACCATTGGTGGACGTTGATTCGATGCTTGAAAGTAGTCATGGGCGTAGGCAGGCCAGTCATCGATTACTTGTTGTGCAAGCCATGGTGGCATGGAAAGGCGGGTGAAGTTCGGTGCTTGCTCTAGTTCTCCATTGATTGCCGCGACTTCTCTCAGATAGTTTCGTAAAACACCATTAATCAGACCCCGGCTCCACGGTTTTTTCAATTTGCTCGATGCGGTAACGGTTTCATTGATCACAGCGTAATCTGGTAAATCCATAAACCGGAGTTGGTAGAGCCCAATCAGTAGCAGCATCTTTACATCGTTATCTTTATTGCGCAGCGGCTTTTCTAGCAGTTCGCTTAAAATCCACTCCAGTAGAAAATACCAGCGGCAGGTGCCATAGGTGATTTCTTGCAAGAGGGGAAAGTCGGGGCGCTGCTTATAGGTAGCTAAAAGTAGCGTGAGTGGTGTTTTTTGGGTTTGTAACTTGTGTAGCGTTTTACACGCAATTGCTCTTACATCACCGGCGGAAGACTCTTGGCTGGATTTAGCAGTCATTCGAAAGATTCAAGAGTTTCAAACTGACTGCCTATTCTAAAATAATCGGGTTTTGAATTACGAAGATCTGTAACAGTCACAGGATTTTTACCCGGTAGTTGCACAACACTAATCGTTAGTGATGAGTCTTGGCAGGCAACGACAAAACTGTCTTTTGATACACTAACTATGGTGCCAGCCGATTTATCAAAGGCGTCAGGACTAGGGGATGCTTTGATTATTCTTAAACGATCGTTATTGTAAAAACTAAAAGCGGGTAGTCGTCCGATTCCTGCCCTTATTACCCTGTCGATCTCGAAAGCGCTAGTTGCAAAATTTATAAGTGACTCTGTTTTGTTTAGTTTAGCGGCGTAGGTAGCATCGGCTTCATTCTGTTCAATGGCATTGGCTAAGGCTTCCTCTAAATGATTAAGTGTAAATAACAGCCCTGCCGACCCGGCTTGAATTAGTTTGGTTTCTAAGTCCTCGCGGGTGTCACTTTTTGTGATTTCTACCTCGACTTTATGAATCATTTTACCGGTATCGAGACCCTCATCCATCGCCATAATGGTAACGCCGGTCTCTGTATCCCCAGCGAGTAGTGCCCTTTCTATTGGTGCCGCCCCGCGCCAACGAGGTAACAATGAGGCGTGAACGTTTATACAGCCGTATGTGGGCGTATCCAGAATCGCTCGCGGAAGTATTAGGCCGTAAGCGACTACAATTAACAGGTCGAGATTTAAGTCAGCAAACTGTTGCTGCGCCTCAATAGTCTTTAGGCTCACTGGCTGATACACAGCAATATTGTTGATTTCGGCAAGGGTTTTAACAGGACTAGGAGTCAGCTTTTTGCCGCGGCCGGATGGTCTATCGGGCTGCGTGTAGACAGCCACCGGGGTGTAACCGGAGTCGAGTAAGCAACTGAGGTGTTGACTAGCAAAATTTGGGGTTCCTGCGAAACCAATGCGAAGTTGAGGCACGATAGTTAAGCGGACTTCTTGTGTTCTTTTTCGAGCTTGGTGCGGATTCTCGAGCGCTTTAATGTACTTAGGTAATCCACGAAAAGTTTGCCTTCTAAATGATCTATTTCGTGTTGGATGCACACGGCAAGAATACCGTTGGCGTCCCGTTCATAGTGGGCGCCGGTTTTGTCTTGGGCTTTTATTTTGACCGACTGTGGCCGAGAGACTGTTTCATAAAAACCTGGAACGGAGAGGCAGCCCTCATCGTAGTCGCATAGCTCTGGCTCAATAACCTCAAAACTTGGATTAATGAACACTTGAGGGCTATCCTTGGTTTCGGAAACATCTATGACAATAATACGCTCATGGACATTAACCTGTGTGGCAGCTAGGCCGATACCTTGAGCATGGTACATGGTTTCGAGCATGTCCTGGATAAAGCTATCGAGTTTTTCGTCGAATACAGTCACCGGGCTCGCGATTTTTCGCAGCCTAGGGTCCGGAAACTCCAGAATGTCTAATATTGCCATGGTCGAATTAGCCTGCTATGGATAAAAGAGCTTTATGCGCAGTCTGTGAACTGCTTCTAGTGATAATGGGTGCGTATTGATAAGATATCAATGCCTAATGGGTTGGAATTCTAATGATGAAAAACAAGGTTATAAAGCCTTTCTTGTTATCTTTCGCATTTATCGCGAGTGTTTTTTCACAGTTCTCGGCATTTGGCCAAGGCAGCCTGTTGAATCCCGACTACCCTGCCGAATACGTAGTGAAAGACAGCGATACGCTATGGGATATCGCGAGCCAGTTTCTGCAAGATCCGGCGCGCTGGCCTGAAATTTGGCAGCCAGATCCTTTTATTGATAATTCTGAACTTATTTATCCTGGCGATATCCTTTCATTAAGCACGCTCAACGGCAGTTCACGATTGTTATTGAAGCGTGGCGGGCGCGAAGTGGTGAGTTTGCAGCCACAGGTTAGAGAGGTAGCTCTATCCAGTGCGATTCCGGCAATCCCTCTAGAGGCGATAGAAAATAGCTTCACCCGCAACCGGATCGTAGCGCCAGAACTTTTTGAAAATGCGCCCTATATAGTTGCTAATTTGGGAGACAACTTAGCCATTGGCACGGGTGATGAGGTCTATGTGCGCGGGACTTGGCCTGCCGGAGCAACTTCATTTGAAATTTATCGGCAAGGGCGGCTTTATACCGCGCCTGTGGATCGAGAACTACTAGGTCTGCTACGGGGCAAACCCGACACCGAGGTTTTAGGCTTAGAAGTTGAGTATCTAGGCTTTGCCACGGTTTCTAACCAAGAGTCCGATGATTTGAGACGAATGGTGATCAATAATAGTAGCAGGGAGATCCGGGTTGGTGACCGCTTACTAATCAGAGAAGAATCTAGGATTGATGCTACTATCTTCCCTACCGAGCCGGCCGAGGACTTGGTGGGGCAGATAATTTCGTTTCAGGGCGTCGAAACCATGGCCTCTCAACTGGATACCGTGGTGATAGACCTTGGCAAGGAAGACAACTTAGCTATCGGAGACGTTTTGTCGATACAGCACGAGAGCACCAGCATGGTAGACCTTGTCGATCGAGAAAAGATGTCATTTACTGAGCGCATGAAAAATGTGTTTAGGCGGGAAAAACTCGAATTGCCGGGTAAAGAAATCGGCACCCTGCTTGTTTATCGCACGTTTGACAATCTGAGCTATGCCGTAATTCTAAGCAGCACCGAACCTGCTCAGCTTTACAACAAGGTCGCCTCTCCGTAAAGGATGCGTAGTTAGTTATCGCTCACTTATTCCATAGATCAAGGATGAAAAATGGAATTAGCCACTCTGCAGGATTATCTGCATCTTTGTTTTTGTGCACCCGCTTCGCAGCATAAACTGTCTCGCTTGCTAAAGCGGTATGGTGGACTTCATAGTATTTGCGAAAACCTTGCGCCGCAGCCAATCGACTCCTCCCCCGATGAATTAACGCGTGCCTTAGTGCTTCGCGGGAGTGCTTGCCAGGTTTGCCAAAAGCTGCAAGAAAAGTCCCTAGCTTGGAGCCAGAACCCAGCCAACACAATTCTTTGCTATGAAGATGACGAATACCCTCCTCTCCTGGCAGAAATCGATGATCCTCCTTCATTGTTATTCGTGCAGGGTTCGTTAGCACTTTTAAGCCAGCCTCAGATTGGCATTGTTGGTAGCCGCCGCGCATCTAGCTATGGTTTACGCAATGCCAGTTGGCTAAGCCAAGAATTGGCGGGTCTTAGGCTTGCTGTGACCAGTGGCATGGCAGCGGGCATCGACAGTCGAGCCCATGAAGGAGCTTTAGCCGTGGGCGGCGAGACTATTGCCGTGGTGGGCACTGGAGTAGACCTTTGCTACCCGAAGCGAAACAACCGGCTACGAGAGAAGATCATCGAAAAAGGCGTGCTTGTGTCGGAATTTCCTTTAGGGAGCCCGCCACTAGGGTTTCATTTCCCGCAGCGCAATAGAATTATCAGCGGCCTGAGTTTGGGCATTGTGGTAGTTGAAGCCGCCATAAAGAGCGGCAGCTTGATTTCAGCGCGGCTCGCGATGGAGCAGAATCGGGAGGTTTTTGCAGTACCGGGGCAAATCACCAATCCACTGGCTGAAGGTTGCCATCGACTAATTAATGAAGGGGTAAAATTAGTCCAATCCGTTGAAGATATATTGCTTGAATTCGACGGCTGGCATCAGAGCTTGGTTGATAAGCAAAATCCTGAGTATGAACCTAGTAATGAAGCACAAGCTTTAGTGATCGCGGCGTTAAGAGCCGCGCCAGCTTCCTTGGATTTCTTACTTGATCAAATTCAGCTTGAACAAACTGAAGTCATCATGGCGTTAAGTGCTTTAGAAGGCTCAGACATGGTTAAATTTAACCAAGGGCGATACAGCTATTGTAGGCGCTAAACTAAAGGATTTTTTTGCTACTTATAATCCCCTTATCCGTTGCTTCCCTAAGGTATAATCACTCTAATATTGGGATGTTGTACAAATCTAGACATAGATTAATTTTAATCAATTAGGACTGGGTTACACTCATTGCTTCGGACATAGCCTTTTGAGAAAACAAAGGGCAGAGCCTCG
>CAYGRT010000012.1:45619-70884 GCA_964352355.1 uncultured Pseudohongiella sp.
GTTACACTCATTGCTTCGGACATAGCCTTTTGAGAAAACAAAGGGCAGAGCCTCGTTAACAATGACTAGTTGGAGCAAGATTTTGGAGCAAGTAAACACAATAGCCGTTAAAGAGTTTCTCATTGAACTACAAGATTCAATTTGCGAAGGCTTGGAAGCATTAGATGGCAAGGCAACGTTTCACACTGACCGCTGGGATAGAGACAGTGGCGGGATGGGAATAACTAAAGTAATTAGCGGAGGCGATGTCTTTGAAAAAGGCGGGGTAAATTTTTCTCATGTGTTTGGTGAATCCATGCCGGCTTCTGCCACAGCGGCTAGGCCAGAGCTAGCCGGCCGCGCATTTCAAGCGATGGGAGTGTCTTTGGTGATCCATCCAGAGAATCCAATGGTGCCCACGTCACATGCAAACTTTAGACTGTTTGTTGCGGAAAAAGAAAACGAAGAACCGGTTTGGTGGTTTGGTGGCGGATACGATCTAACACCCTATTACGGATTCGAGGATGACTGCACTCATTGGCACAACACGGCGAAAGCAGCCTGTGATGAACATCATCCTGACTACTATCCAAGGTTTAAATCATGGTGCGACGAGTATTTTTATCTGAAACACAGAGATGAATGTCGAGGAGTGGGAGGGCTTTTCTTTGATGATTTTAACGAAGCAGGGTTTGAAAAGAGCTTTGCCTTTGTAAAGTCCGCTGCCCATAGCTACTTAAAAGCCTATGCTCCTATCGTGACTAAACGTAAAGGGGAAACATACACGAGTGCACAACGAGACTTTCAAGAGTATCGACGCGGGCGCTATGTTGAATTCAATTTAGTTTATGATCGTGGCACGATTTTCGGATTACAATCAGGCGTCGGTCGAATCGAGTCCATATTGATGTCTCTGCCGCCTCGAGTTCAATTCACCTATGATTGGCACCCTAAACCAAATACATTAGAAGACAAACTTTATACTGATTTTCTACCTCCCAGGGATTGGGCAACTAGCTAAAGTATACTCAACTTATGATAAAACTTGGGGTAGTAGGCCACCCAATCGCCCACAGCAAGTCGCCGCTTATACACAAGCAGTTTGCCGAACAGTTGGGACTGTCTATTGAGTATGATCGATATGACATTCTGCCCAAGGGCTTTGATAGCTTCGTCAGTGAATTTTTTGCGGGCGGTGGAAACGGTTTAAATGTGACACTGCCCCATAAAGAATCCGCATTCTTGCTTTCAACCCCTGCAAACCAAAAAGTATCTCTCGCGAAAGCTGTTAATACCTTAGCCCTTGATAGCACAGGCGAAATAATGGGTCATAATACTGACGGCGCTGGATTAGTAAGAGATCTACAAAAGAATCATAAAATAGAGCTAGTTAACAAAAAGATTCTTATTCTAGGTGCAGGTGGTGCAGTACGAGGTATTCTGCCATCGCTTATAGAGGCCAAACCCGCGCAGATTACGGTAGCAAATCGAACCATAGAAAAAGCCGAACTACTAAAATCCGAGCTAGAAAACATTTTTTCGCTGACTACTATGCCGTATGGAGAACTGGGTGCAGAAGGCTTTGATCTCATCATCAACGGAACGTCCATGGGCGTGAGCGGAGAGACGCCTTTTATCTCGTCAGCAGTAGTTTTGGAGACCACGGTTTGCTATGACCTAATGTATGCAAGCGAAGCAACAGCGTTTGTAACTTGGGGCAAAGAAAAACACGTTGCACTTGCTGTAGATGGTCTGGGCATGTTGGTAGAGCAAGCAGCGGAGTCTTTTGCCATATGGACCGGTCAGCGCCCTAATACAGAGTCGGTTTATCAGTCGCTACGCAGCGTTTAGGAGCTTTTACTTTTAAGGCTTAAGTCGACTTCTAAAAATCGGGTCATGTCAGACCATTGTTTCCACACCTGATCCCATCCTTTGCCTTTGCGAATTTCTACGTATTTTCTGAACTTTTCCGAGCTGTAGACAATATCTTTAGAGGTCATTTGCCGTGCGGTTTCCTCGACCACATCGTCGAGGCTAATGGCACGTGTCTCGCCCAATAAATGATGCACAATCACATTGGCTTTGGTCACATCCATGGGAATCAACGGAATGCCTGCATGGACTATGTACTGATCGTTCACCTCTTCGATTAAGCGATGCGCCAAGTAGGCCTGCTCCATTAGCTCCACGTAGCCCATCGACTCGCTATTGCCTTTGGGGGAAAGCAGGAAATCCGTTGCTACCGCAAGAAATGGCGCTACATAAGGATCAATGCCCGCCTCTTTTGCAGCAATTGATACCGCCCCAATAAATGACGGCACGTGGCTTATGTATTCGACCACAAATGATTTCAGCGCTAGGGCCGGATCTTTTTCTGGAAGCGCGATAGATTTAGGCAGGGAAGGTATTTGCTGCTCTAGCCTCGTTAATAACGCAGCGGTTCGAGCTTCATGGGCTTGCGCCTTACTTACCAATTCTTCAATGCGTGCTTGATCCATTACTTATTCCAGTCAGGTTTTCACTCCATCACAGAATGGAATTTTAACCAAAAAAAAGGCTATTGAATTAACTATAGCCTTTTTTCTAAACATTAAGGGAAGAAGTTAGTGTTCTTCAGCCTCCCCGTGTTCTTCTCCGTGGCCACCGCCGTGAAGATCAGACGGAGTGAGAGCGACCGCATCTCGGTCGTGACCCATATAGGTAAACCGCGCGTTCTCTGTGTAGTTACCCTCAATCGCCATAAAGGCAATTAGAAGAAGCAATACAATGGGTGGTCCTAAAATCGTAAACACTAGCGCGAGCCTTTCCCACACGACGTGCATGAAGATCGCTGTAATGAATCCGGCTTTAAGCACCATAAACAGAAGCACTAGAGTCCAGCGCATAGCGCCCTGAACTTCAAAGTAATCTACGGCGTAAGAGAATCCGCTCAATACGAAGAGAAGGACCCAGATTTTGTAGTAAATCCCTAGAGGATGTTGTTGACCTGCTTCAGCTGACATTCCTGTCTCCTCTTACAGTAAGTAGAAAAATGCGAAAATGAATACCCACACAAGGTCGACAAAGTGCCAGTATAAACCAGCAATTTCGACGATCTCGTAACCCTTATCATCGTAGTAACCACGCTTCACTCGGAAGGCAACCCAAAGCAGGTAGATAACACCGCCTGTTACGTGAAGGCCGTGAAATCCAGTCACCATAAAGAACACGGAGCCGAACTGAGCCGCCCCAAAAGGATTACCCCAAGGTCTGATGCCTTCATCAAATATTAGCTTAGACCACTCGAATGCTTGCATGCCAACAAACGACGCACCGAAAGCCGCAGTAGCGCAAATAAACCAGAAGGTCTTAACCTTATCTTTGCGATAACCCATATTCACTGCAAGAGCCATCGTTCCCGAACTGGTAATCAAGATAAAGGTCATGATCGCGATAAGGATCAAAGGAATCGGATCACTGCCGCCAATCGAAAGAGCGAAGATCTCACTCTGTATTGGCCATGGCTCTGTAGTGGTTAACCGGACATTGAGGTAGCCGGTTAAAAAGCAAGTGAATATAAAGGTATCACTCACTAGGAAAATCCACATCATGGCCTTTCCCCAAGGCACATGATAAGCCTGTTTATCGGAACTCCAGTCGTCGACTAGACCGTCTACGCCTTCTTGAGGCCCTGCTTGTATTGCCGCAGCTTCACTCATTCTATCTTCCTGTTATTTGCTTTTGTTAATCGAATTACTGGGCTTACGTATTTGCCAAAAGGGCAAACATGACCAACCAGACAATAAGTAGAAAATGCCAATACAATGCACAGAGCTCTACACTGAGCTTAAGCTCAGCTGGCTCAGCACCAGACATCAACCGTATTAAACCCTTACTCCATACCCACAAACCGCCCAATAAGTGCACAGCGTGAACACCTGTCAAAAGGTAATAAAACGCGTTCGCAGGGTTAGAAGTTAAGTAAAAGCCCTCGGCCTGGAGACTTCCCCAAGTGAGGTACTGACCCGCAATAAATAGCACGGCAAAAAGGCCAGCGCCAACAAACGAAGTCATTACATTGCGGGTTTCATCGTTCTTTGTCAGGTTTCTCGCCCACTGAAAAAACACGCTGCTGAGTACAAGCAGGCCAGTGTTTAGCCAAAGCTGTGTAGGCTCGGCCAGAGGTGTCCAGTCCGGCAGCTCCATGCGAATGATGTAGCTGACGGTGAATAGCGAAAAAATGACTGACGCAATTACTAAGAAAAATACTAAAGCAACTTTTTCTGGGTAGGTGTCAAAGGTGCCCTCGGCTTCGAGGCCACCTATTACACCCTTACGTTCCCAAGGCTTGTTGCTTAATTCTTTAAATAAACTCATAGATCGGCCTTAGATTGATCATGATCTGGGTCGAAATGTTGCTCGTCTGCAGTAGGCTCCTCACTCTCAGGTACATTCTGTGGAATGAAATCCTGATGAGCACCTGGAACGCTGTAGTCGTATGCCCAACGATAAACCGTTGGCAAGCTGTCTCCCCAGTTACCATGAACCGGAGGCGTATCAGGTGTTTGCCATTCTAAAGAAGCTGAGCCCCAAGGATTTGGGCCTGCTTCTTTGCCATTTCGAAGGCTCCAGAAGATGTTGATGAAGAATAAGATTTGCGCCGCACCTACAACCAAAGCTGCGATTGTAATTGCTGCGTTCAAGTCCTGTGCTGACTCTGGGATGAAGTCTGTTTCGCCAATAGCGTAGTAACGACGTGGAACACCCAAGAACCCTAAGTAGTGCATAGGTAGATAAATCGCATAAGTACCTAGGAAGGTAATCCAGAAATGCGCTTTAGCTAAGCCTTCGTGGAACATACGGCCAGAGACTTTAGGGAACCAGTGGTACAGTGATGCAAAGATCACAAGCACCGGAGATACACCCATTACCATATGGAAGTGTGCAACCACGAAATAAGTATCAGAAAGTGGTAGATCGATAACCACGTTGCCAAGGAACAAACCAGTTAGGCCGCCGTGAATAAACGTGAAAATGAAACCAATGGCAAAGTACATTGGCGCATTAAGGCGGATATCGCCTTCCCACAGTGTGAGAACCCAGTTGTACACTTTAAGTGCTGTGGGTACGGCAATGATTAGCGTGGTTGTGGCGAAGAAGAAGCCAAAGTAAGGGTGCATACCACTCACGTACATGTGGTGTGCCCATACGATGAAGCTCAAGCCGCCAATTGCGATAATCGCCCACACCATCATACGGTAGCCGAAGATGTTCTTTCGAGCATGAGTACTAAGCACGTCGGACACCAAACCAAATGCTGGCAGTGCTACGATGTAAACTTCAGGGTGACCAAAGAACCAGAACAAGTGCTGGAACAGAATAGGGCTACCGCCGTTGTAATCAAGTGGTGTTCCCGCTTCGATCACGGCTGGCATGAAGAAGCTAGTACCAAGCAGTGTGTCGAACAACATCATGATGGCAGATACAAGCAGTGCTGGGAATGCGAACAAACCTAGGATTGTGGCAATGAATATGCCCCAAACGGTAAGAGGCAATCTCATCATAGTTAGACCGCGACAGCGATATTGAAGAATCGTTGTAACGTAGTTCAAGCCGCCCATTGTAAAGGCGATGATGAACACGAACAGCGACAACAACATCAACACGATGCCCATGTCATGACCTGGTGTTCCGGCCATAGATGTTTGTGGTGGATAAAGAGTCCACCCGGCACCTGTCGGCCCGCCTGAGACAAAGAAACTCGCCATCAGAATAAGCACTGACAAAAAGTAAACCCAAACACTAAGCATGTTTAGGAATGGAAACACCATGTCTCGCGCGCCGCACATCAATGGCACCATGTAGTTTCCAAAGCCGCCAAGTAGCAACGCCGTTAACATGTAAACAACCATGATCATGCCGTGCATGGTGACTGACTGGTAGTAAGAGTTCGGATCTATAAGATCAAAAGTCTCCGGAAAACCAAGCTGCATACGCATGAGCAAAGACAGCACAAGCGCAACAACACCCACCGCAATAGCGATACCGCCGTATTGAATAGCGATAACCTTATGATCTTGGCTCCAAACGTATTTTGTAACCCAGCTATGCGGATGATGGAGCTCTTGCTCGTGGTCCTGATCAGCTAATGGTACGTAAGCCATTAAAACCTCCTAATACTCTAAATGTGATACTTGCCCTATTGGTAAACAACAACGGCAAACAATTTAATTAAATCTCTTACCCGTTATCGCAGCGTGTTGATATAGGCTGCGACATCGTTAATTTCTTCAAGCCCAGACATTGCTGTGGCCATGGAAACCATTTGCTCACCATACGCATCTTGTGGATGTAGCCCACGAATACCCGCGCGGAAATTGCTAATCTGAGTGACGAAATACCAGTCGCTCATACCGGCAAGTTTTGGCGCGTCTGTGTACCATGTGCCGGCACCGTTATCTAAGTGACAAGCAGCACAGTTGCGTTCGTAAATATCAGCACCGTTGGCGACATTTCCTGTAACCGTCGGTGTAGATGGAGTATCTGGGAACGTAGCGATATAAGCAGCCATATTGCGAACCGCTGCATCATCGGCAAGCATGTTTGCCATGCCAATCATTGCGGCACCGTTAGTGTCGCCTTCGCCGCCGCGGATACCTTGCTTAAAGTAGTTCAACTGGCGCTCGATGTACCATGCTTGTTGGCCAGAAAGTTTAGGGCTGTTAAGAGCAGGATTGCCCTCACCTTGTGCACCGTGACAGGCTGCACACACTGCGTACTGAGCCTGTCCCGCAGCAACATTTGCTGGTGGCATGCTTTGAGTTTCTGCAAATGTCGGTTGAGTGGCTAGCCATGCATCATATTCTTGCTGTGATTCGATGACGATTGAACCGCGCATAATGAAGTGACCAATACCGCAAAGCTCTTGGCACAGAATATCGTATCGACCCTCTTTGTTTGGATCGAACCAAAGATAAGAAACTAGGCCTGGAACTAAGTCCATTTTGACGCGGAACTGAGGCACGGTGTAGTTGTGAAGTACGTCGTTGGATCGAAGCAGAGCTTTAACGGGTTTGTTTACCGGCAAATGCATCACTGGATCGGTGACAATAATGTCATCCTGACCTCGCGGATCTTCTGGGTTGATACCAAACGGGTTGGTTTCAGTTACGAGCGCAGTCTCAGCAAAACCAAGTTGACCATCGGCGCCTGGGTATCTAAACGCCCACTGCCACTGCTGGCCCATCACTTCGTATTCTGTGGCTTCTTCAGGCACGGTGACGAATGAGGCCCAAACAAAAAGGCCGGGAGCCAACATCGCAACAACACCTACTGTTGTGATAGCTGACAACCACACTTCAAGTTTATGGTTTTCCGGTTCGTATACAGCTTTGTGTCCATCTTTCTGACGAAATTTGTAAACACAGTAAGCTAGAAATAGATTAACCGCGATAAAAACGAAACCGGTTACCCAAAATGTGACATTGATTGTGAAGTCGATAGACCCCCAATCTGCCGCAATATCGGTAAACCACCATGGGCTGGCAAAATGGAAAATAACTGATCCAATAACCAGAAGAAAAATAACGACCGCTAAAGCCATAAACCAGTAATCCTTCTAAAGTTAAAAACGAGTCCCAATCTCTTCGTTTCCTAATGGGAACTGGAGCAGAGAAATTAGAATTAGTTTAGTTCTTGTCAAGTTTGTAAGACTCCCTTTGAATGATAGTTACTTTTCCAGTCGGCGTGTTCTTTAGCGGCATTTGTGCAATGCGTTTGGGAACGGGTCGGAATAGATCGGTAATATCATTTCCCCATTTATTTTTAGTATTGGGAAGGGTCTTTCGTCGCACTTCAAAGGCCTAATTTTGAAGCGCTTTCGCACACCTCATGCGCACCGGAATGCTATAGAAAATTGGCATGTCTAGCAAGCAATTATAGTTAAGAAACCGGAGAAAACTTGTGCTAAATCAAGCATTTTTGACAGTCTCCTGTCAGTATGGAATTTGCTTGGCAAAATTAACTAACAATCGGTTAGAAAACAGCTACTATTGGCCTAAACCGAAGTGACCTTGCCTTGAGATTTTAGCCAATTCGTGGTTGAATTCGCGCCCTCGCTGCGGCGTTAATCTGAAATTTTTAACTGCACGTACTGTACACGTTGCTAACGCCACTTTTCTATACATATCCAGAGCAGAGACTGTGACAGAAATCATATCCAAATCGACAGCAAGTTGGCATGACTTTTACGAAATGTGTAAACCCCGCGTGGTTATGCTGATGCTGCTGACTTCGGTCATTGGCATGTTCTTAGCGGTACCGGGAATGGTTCCCCTTGACGTACTAATTCTTGGCAATTTGGGCATCGCCCTAGTGGCTTCCTCGGGCGCTGTAGTGAATCATCTAATCGATCGCAAAATCGACATTATGATGAAACGCACCCACAACAGGCCGATGGCTCAAGGCCGCGTTGATGCAGCGCAAACCATTGTTTTTGCACTAGTTATTGGGCTAGCGGGGATGACTATTTTAATGGTCTGGGTTAACCCTCTGTGCGCCTGGCTAACCTTAGCGTCATTCATCGGCTATGCGTTTATTTACACGGGCTACTTAAAGCACGCCACTCCGCAGAATATTGTCATTGGTGGTTTATCGGGTGCGATGCCGCCACTTCTTGGGTGGTCAGCCGTCACTGGAACAATTGAATCAGACGCGCTCATTTTGGTGCTCATTATCTTCGCGTGGACTCCGCCGCATTTTTGGGCCCTAGCAATACATCGCAAAGACGAATACGCTAAATCTGGCGTGCCTATGCTACCGGTTACTCACGGCGAGTATGTTACCAAGGTGCACATTGTCGTTTATACCGGCTTACTTATTATCTCCACAGTATTCCCCTATTTTTCAGGAATGAGCGGCCCTCTTTATCTAGTGTCTGCATTGGCGCTAGGTGCTGGGTTCATGTGGTGGTCTTGCAAATTGATGTTTAAACCCAAGCCCACAACCGCTATGGATACATTCCGGTTTTCTATTGTTTATCTAGCGCTGCTGTTTTTAGCACTGCTAGTTGATCACTATCTGTTTTAACACCCCTACTTATTCGTACTTCCTATGGAAAAAACAGGCCTAAGCTTTCGCACAAAACTCACCGCTTTCTTAATTTTTGATGCGGCAGTGCTGATTGCTCTGGTATTTTTGTATTCCTTACAAAGCGACAGAGAGACGGTTGCCGAGCTTCGAGAATTGGGCGCAACAATCTACCCTGAGGCTCGTCCTCTAGACCCGTTTTCACTGATTGACGATCAGGGACTAGGTTTCACCAATCAAAACTTGAAAGGCAAATGGAGCCTGCTTTTTTTTGGCTTTGCTAGCTGTCCAGATATTTGTCCTATCACGATGGCCGAGCTGAAGAAATTTTATGAGCAGCTAGACAACCCTGAAATAAAAGATAATTTGCAAGTCGTGATGATATCCGTCGATCCAATGCGAGACACGCCGGAAATCATGGGCGAGTATACCAATAGATTCAATGAGGACTTTCTCGGTGTGACGGGCAGTTTTACCGACATTGCTGAAGTGGCAAGTCAGTTCTTTATCGCGTACTCAGAGCCTATGCATCAACATGGTTCTGAGCCTGGTGATGGCGAAAACACAAATTATCTAATCGAGCATAGTGGACATATTGCCGTTGTTAGCCCAGCGGGGGAATTTCACTCCGTACTGCGCCCTCCTCATCGTGCCAGCGACCTTGCCAAAGCATTTACTGAAATAGTGACTAGTTCTAAATTTTAAAATTTGGAATAAACAGTAAAGTACGCGAAATCAGAAAAAATAGCGCAGCCATTACGACAATAGTTGGCCCTACCGGCGTGTCAGCATAGAATGCCAAAAATACGCCAGATATTACGCTTGCTACACCAACGATGCTTGCGTTTAAAGCCATTTTTTCCGGGCTTTTTGATAAAATTCGTGCAGCAGCCGGCGGAATAATTAAAAGAGATGTGATTAATAAAACCCCAACAATTTTCATGGCAATCGCGATGGTTGATGCCAATAAGATTACCAATAGCAAATTCAATTTTCTCACAGAAAGTCCTTCAACCTGCGCTAGCTCGGCGTGCACCGTGATGGCCAAAAGTTTGTTCCAAAATTTGATGATCAATACGCCGTTAACGAGAACGACTGCTAATACCCAGCTGAGTTCGTAGTTCGTAATGGTCAACAGTGCGCCAAATAGATAGGCCTCCAAATTAACACGCACAGAGTCGGCAAGTGAGAGTACGACAACCCCTAAAGCCAATGAAGCGTGTGCCAAAATTCCCAACAAATTGTCGATGGACAGGCCCGGATATCTATCTAATAGAGTTAAGATAAAGGCAAGCAACAAGCTACTTAGCAAAATTGAAAGTTGAGGGTCTGCTCCAGTTAACAGACCAATCGCTATCCCTAACAAGGCAGAGTGAGCTAGGGTATCGCCAAAATAAGACATCCGACGCCATACCATGAACGATCCCAGCGGACCGCACACCAACGCCAGTGCGCAGCCTGCAATCAGGGCTAATAGGACGAAATCGGTCGTTAACAGTTCAACCACGTTTAGGAATCCTGCTCAGACGCTATCTGACCGGTTAGGTCATGCTCATGATTATGATTATGTGTGTACACCGCCAAGCTGCTAGCGGCTGTGGTGCCAAACAACTCGAGATAAGCGGGGTCATTACTTACCTGCTCTGGCTCTCCATGGCAGCACACATGATGGTTCAGACAAATCACTTCATCGGTGGATGACATGACAATATGCAGATCATGCGAGATCATCATGACTCCACAATTTGTTTCATCTCTAATTTGGCTAATCAACTCATAAAGTTCAGCTTGACCGGAGACATCAACCCCTTGAGCTGGCTCATCCAGCACCAGCAGATTGGGACTAGATAGCAATGCTCTAGCTAGTAGGACTCGCTGCATTTCGCCGCCTGACGCCATTTGCAGGGGCGACTTTAGTAGATGACCTATATGAATACGATCCAGAACCCTCTCTATGCGCTGCCTATCGTGATTTCCGGAAAGTGTGAGAAAGCGCTCGATAGTAATGGGTAAGGTTGGATCAATGGCGAGTTTCTGTGGCATATAGCCAATCTTTAAATCACGCCGCCGTTCAATCTTCCCTCCGTCAGCGCTCATTAAACCAAGCAGTATCCTGATTAAAGTAGTTTTACCAGCACCGTTAGGGCCGATAAGCGTGACAATTTTACCCTCATCGACCGTTAGGGAAATGTTATGTAGCACAGCGCGGTCGCCGAAATTTTTCACGAGATTACGTGCCGATATCAGGCTGGAGCGGTTTGTAGAGCTGTGGAGCATGAAAAATCCGTAGGTAAAGGCAGGTATGCTTAGTTGGAGAGCAAACAATGTTATATGATAGCACTCTTGTCAATCTTGCTTAGTTCACCAAACTCCATGTTTCTTCGCTGCGCTCGTCAAACCCTTGCTGTTTTCACAATGGCTTTAGTTAGTTCAATCTGTCTAGCAGACGTGAGCGTGATCGCGACTGTCAGGCCATTAGAGTTTATTGCTAAAGCAATTGTTGGCGACAACGGCACCACAGGGTCGTTAATCGGTCGTAATGCATCACCCCACCACTTTAGCTTCACTCCTAGCAATCGCCGCGATCTGAATAAGGCAGACATTGTATTGTGGGTAGGGCCAGAATTCGAAGTTCACCTAAGCGAGAACATGCAGCGCCTTACAAAAGATAAGGTTCTTATTACTGGGTTCGACTTAGAAAGTTTTCATACACTGCTGTTTGCTGGCAGCAATAGCAAAGATGGCCATGTCTGGTTAAGCAGGCACAACGCACAAGTAATCGCTGAAGCCTTGCTAGCCCAACTTACGAAATTAGACCCTGGCAATAGCCATGACTACGCGGAAAACTATAGTCGCTTTAGTGAAGCGCTAGCGAGCCTAGATGAATCTCTCAAGCGCCGATTTGCAGACTTAAAACAATCCAACTATTTAGTCTATCACGACGGATTCCAATACTTTGAAGATGAGCTTGAGTTGAACCATCTATTACCCTTAGTTGCTGATCCAGACATAGATCCAAGCATTAATGAAATTATCGCAAAACGAAAAATCATCGAAGAGCGCCGACCTAGTTGCTTGATTAGTGAACAGGATGCTAATCCCCAGCTAATAACCACTATGGTTCAAAATGAAGCGGTTAAAATTGTCGACGTGGATTTGTTAGGATATGACATAGAGTTGAGCACCGATGCTTATATTCAACTGCTTAATTCTATTTCAAATGCATTCGAGTCATGCCTTAGTGTTGGCTACAACTAGCATCGCAAACTCGCCAAAGAAAAGTGTAAGGATGGAGTGTGAACAAAACAAAGCAGCTAATTCTCGTCGATGGTTCATCTTACCTATTTCGTGCATTTCACGCGCTACCTCCCCTCGTAAATAGTAAAGGCAAACCCACCGGTGCGGTAAAGGGTGTTATCAATATGATACGCGCTCTTATCAAGGGCTATCCTGACAGCAACATCGCCATCGTTTTTGATGCCAAGGGCAAAACATTTAGAAATGATGTTTACGCTGAGTACAAGGCTCATCGACCCCCCATGCCAGATGAACTGCGTGGCCAAATCCAGCCCATCCATGACATTGTTAGAGCAATGGGTTTGCCCCTTCTAATAATTGATGGAGTAGAGGCCGATGATGTCATTGGCACACTCGCCCAGCGCGCCACCGCTAAATCAATAAAGACACTGGTATCGACCGGCGATAAAGATTTAGCGCAGCTTGTCAACGAACACACAACCCTCATGAACACCATGACCAATGAGATTCTCGATTTCGACGGAGTGGTCGCCAAATTTGGCGTGAAGCCGGATCAAATAATTGATCTATTAGCCCTCATGGGTGACAAATCTGACAATATTCCTGGGGTCCCAAGTGTAGGCCCGAAAACAGCAGTAAAGTGGTTAAACGACTTTGGCTCCGCGGAGGGCATTATCGCTAATGCAGACTCAATCGGTGGCAAAGTCGGTGAAAAACTACGGGAAAACTTTGACCAGTTACGGCTTTCCTACGAGCTTGCAACTGTAAAACTCGACGTAGAACTCGACATCGAGATCGACCAGCTGCATCAGCAAAACGAAGATAAGACTCAATTGTTGGCGCTATTTAATGAGCTTGAATTTAAAACCTGGATAAAAGAATTAGAAGACGAAGGTGTTGTTGTAGAAGCGTCAGATGCCCCAGTTAATAGTACTGAGAAAGTTGAGGATGAAATTAGCTTAATCCCTGAACTTTTGGACTACAAGACAATTACAACTGAGGCAGAGTTAGAAGAACTAGTAGACAGTCTCAGAACATCCAAATCCCTTTGCTTTAATTTGGAATGCACCGATGCGCACTTTCTGGAAAGCAAAATTTTTGGTGTTGCTTTGTGTACCGAAATTGGCAAAGCGTTTTATATTCCTGTTGCTGGCGATGGCGAACTGGCTCATTCTCAGCTTGATTGCCATACAGTTTTGACTGCGTTGACGCCTTTGTTCGAGAGCATCGAAGTGGCTAAAACCGGGTATGATTTAAAACACATGAGCCATATTTTGGCTAACTATGGCATTGAGCTAGACGCCATCGTGAATGATGTCTTAGTGCAGTCCTATGTGCTGAATTCTGTTGCGACCAAACACGAGCTTGGTGAGATTGCCTCGTATTATTTAGATCTCAAACTAAAAGATATTGCGCCTTTGCTTGGAAAAGGAAAGTCAAAGCGCAGCCCTCAGCAAATTCCATTGAGTGATTTTTCTGATATTGCTAACGAAAGAGTCGATTTTATTTTTAGATTGTCCCTGCATTTGGCTCAAGCCCTTAAATCCGCGGGGCAGCTTGCAGGTGTCTATCGATATTACGAGCAGCCGCTGGTAGATGTGCTGGCCCGTATCGAGCGTAATGGCATAAAACTAAACAGCGATATTTTGCGCACACAAAGCGCGCAATTGGGTGATCAGCTTGAGAAATTAGAAACCCATGTGTACGAGATTGCCGGTGAAGAATTTAATCTCGGTTCGCCAAAACAGTTGCAAACTATTTTTTACGAGAAGCTCGAATTACCGGTGCTCAAGAAAACCAAAACGGGTCAGCCATCAACAGCAGAGCCAGTACTGCAAGAGTTAGCAGAATCTTTCGAGCTTCCGCGATTTATTCTGCAGCACCGCTCTCTTAGCAAATTGAAATCAACCTATACTGATAAATTGCCCGAACAAGTTAATCCAAGCTCCGGACGGATTCATTCCTCGTTTCAACAAGCGGTTGCAGCAACAGGCAGGCTTTCATCGACGGACCCTAATTTGCAGAACATCCCTATTCGCACGGCAGAGGGCCGACGAGTGCGTCAGGCGTTTGTGGCTGATAGTGGTAATAAATTGGTGGCGGCTGATTACTCTCAAGTTGAGCTGCGCATCATGGCTCACTTGTCACAAGACCCGGGTTTGCTTAAGGCTTTTTCTAGTGCTGAGGACGTGCATCGCGCCACTGCGGCTGATGTTTTTGGCGTTGCGTTGGCGGATGTCACACCGGAGCAACGCCGTGGCGCTAAGGCAATCAACTTTGGGTTGATTTACGGCATGTCAGCCTTTGGTTTGGCTAACCAGCTAAACATAAGTCGCGGTGATGCTCAGGGCTACGTGGATCGCTATTTTGAAAAATACCCAGGCGTTCGCAGCTATATGGATGAAACTCAGGCCTTGGCAGACGAAAAAGGTTTTGTGGAAACCCTATTCGGACGCAGGCTTTATCTTCCTGGCATTCATGCAGGCAATGGCATGATTCGCAAGGCGGCGCAGCGCACGGCGATTAATGCGCCTATGCAAGGCACAGCGGCCGATATTATAAAAAGGGCCATGATAGATATCGATCACTGGTTATTGAGCACCGATCTAAAAGCCCGCATGGTTTTGCAGGTGCATGACGAATTAGTGTTCGAAGTCGCAGAAGCGGATTTAGAGTTGTTGATTAACGGTGTGAAATTTCGAATGACCAGTGCTGCCGCATTGGACGTGCCGTTGGTGGTAGATGTGGGAATCGGCAATAACTGGGATGAAGCCCACTAGCAGAGGCAGATCTGACGTTTGACAGCGCAGGAGACCAGCTTAGCTTTCTGAACTGTCAGAGTCTGCAGCGATACTGGCGTTTGCAAACCAGCTATTTATGGTTTTTTTCGCTTCAGAAAGCCCGCTCCCATCAACGGATGAAAACAATTGCACACTCACCCCTGGCAAGCCTTTTAACTCTCTCGTCACTTGCAGCAAGGTTGCTTGGGAGGCGCCCCGCTTTAATTTGTCCGATTTAGTGAGCAGCACATGAATCAGCAAATTGGATTGCACCGCCCATTCGATCATTAGGCGGTCATATTCTTTCAAGGGATGGCGCACATCACTGAGAAGAATTAACCCCAGCAAACACTCACGACCCCTCAAGTATTTTTCTAACTCGATCTGCCACTTGTCCCGCACCGCTAGGGGCACTTTGGCGTAGCCGTAGCCCGGTAAATCCACCAAATACTGATCATTCTCTAAGGCAAAGAAGTTGATTAGCTGTGTTCTACCTGGGGTTTTACTCGTGCGTGCCAGACGTAGCTGGTCGGTTAAGGCGTTGATTGCACTAGACTTTCCCGCATTGGAGCGGCCCGCAAAGGCCACCTCGGCGACACTGTTAGCCGGGCAAGCTTGGAGCGTTGCGGCGCTGGTTTCAAATTTAGCGAGAGAGAAATCCATTGGTGATCTATTGTCAATTAGTCTGCGTGGGCGGAGGGCTGGTGGCCGCGATTTAGCAAACGGCCCGTAAGAGTATCAACTTCCCATCCAAAGAGCGAAGCAGATGTATGAATTGACAGCATAGTTCTACACGTTAGGCCAATAAGTCGTTATAATTCACGCCCGCAATAATTGCCGGATGTCAAAGGGCCCTGTTTTTGACCGCGTGCCATGATTTTAGCGCTTAATCGCGCAGTACAAATACGCTAGCACGCGCATCTTACAGGTTGGGAAGTGACAGTCCATTAAATTGAATTAAACCAGGTGTATTCATGAACAAATTAGCATTGGTCCTATTGTCAGCTATTGTGACCTCATCAGTTTCCATGACAGTTCTCGCGCAAGGCGATGCGGCTGCAGGGCAAGCAAAATCAGCTCTCTGTGCAACGTGTCACGGCGCAGACGGAAACAGCGAATTATCGATCAACCCAAAGCTTGCGGGTCAAAGCGCTACTTACCTTGCTAAACAGCTTAGAGACTACAAATCTGGTGCCCGTGCCAATGCCACTATGGCAGCCATGGTTGGTAACCTGTCCGAACAAGATATGTTGGACCTTGCTGCTTGGTTTTCGTCACAGGAAGTCACGTTATTAGGCGCAGATGCTGACAAAATCGAGCTGGGCGAGCGAATCTATCGAGGCGGTAATAAAGAGCTTTCGGTGGCTGCTTGTGCCGCTTGTCATTCACCCACTGGCAGTGGCAATGGACCAGCGGGCTTTCCTTCGCTGAGCGGTCAGCACCCAGAATACACCCTGATGCAGCTTAAGAGTTTCCGCTCTGGTGAGCGCGCTAACGACAGCAATGAAATGATGCGTTCGGTAGTTGAGCGTCTTACCGATAAAGAGCTAGAAGCGTTAGCAAGCTACGTTTCTGGTTTAAATTAAGCGCGTTTATTGCTAATTCAGTCTCATTGCAGCAACAGCAAACTAGGCGGCCTTATTCCTCTGTGATAGGGTTGGCTACTGTCTAAATTTAGGTTTTCGGAGCTAAAAATGATTAAACGATTCCTTCAGCTTTCAGCGATATTGCTACTGCTACCCATGTCCGTCGCAAGTTTTGCGCAAATCGAACGCTTTGTTGCCGGTACCCACTATGTGGAGCTGGATAACCCAGTGAATACTCGCGACGCTTCTAAGGTAGAAGTTATCGAAGCCTTTTGGTACGGCTGCTCACACTGTTTCCGTTTTGAACCTCTGGTGGAAGATTGGCAAGCGTCAGCGCCGGATTACGTGGATTTCACCCGCTTCCCCGCTATGTGGAACGGACTAATGAAGATACACGCTCAAGTTTACTACACCGCTGAGGCTCTAGATGCTTTAGATAAGGTTCATGAGCCGGTATTCGATGCAATCAATATCAAAGGTAATCGTCTGCAGAACGAAGCCCAAATTGGCGATCTTTTTGCTGAGAATGGCATCGCCAAGGCAGATTTTGAGAAGGCATTTAATTCTTTCTCAGTTCGCACTAAGGTTAATCAAGCCGAAAAGCGCATGCAGGATTACCAAATACGCAGCACCCCCAATATGATTGTTAATGGAAAGTACGTCATTACCACGGGCGAAGCCGTAAGAACACAGGCTGATATGCTAGAAGTAGTTGATTTTCTTGTAGAAAAAGAACGCACCGCCATGAGTAAAGCGGGCGAGTAACACGCTCCAAAACGCGGAGCCTGAACCGGCTCCGCGTTGTCTTCGATATTCCCCCCGGCCAATCCCTGCCTAACTTAGTTTTAACTTTCGACTCACTATCAGGCTCACAGCTGAACGTAAATGAAGCGGTGTTGCAGCAAACTATTTAGCCGATAACTAAGTCTTAACGTTAAGATTTGATTCACTATTTTAGGAAGCCTAAGACTTAGTCAGCGTAAACTTCGAAACAGTCTAAGAAGCCCCCGTTGCGCCGTCGGCAAATCAGTGTATGACTTTGGCAAATGATCTGAGCACCCAATTTAAGGCGCGTATACTACCTGCATTGCCTGAGCCGCTGCGCGCTCTAATCCTTGGTGGAACGCGTCGGCATTTACTGGCCAAAGTGAACCAGCGATTCTTGGTGTTCAATCAATCCTTAATCAATTTAGACAGCGGCGAACAAACAACAATCGATAGCGCTGAGTGTGATGACTGGGCAGCGGCAATAGCTCTGGCGGCAAGCAAGCTAGTGACTGGAGATGAGCCCAAGGCGATTTTGCTGTATCTGCCGCCTTCTGAATTTGTGGCCACCACGGTTAACATGCCCGGGCTCGACCGAGACATGTTGCTGTCCGCTCTCGCGCTACAAACAGATAACCTTTTTCCCAGCTTCAACAAAAAACTCGTTAGTGCATTGGGCGGAGAAAACCCCGAGCCCGATACCGCCACAATCGCCCTATGGCTACCCGAAACAAGAATGGATCAATTGTTTGAGGCTTTCTCTAAACAAGGATTATTCCTCGTCTCTATCGCTCCTAGAGTAATAATCGATTCGAGCAGCAAAGCCTTAGTGGATGTTGATGCAAGTGGTGGAACCCTAGTGGAGTTTCAGGCAGGTCAATTAAGCAATTGGATTTCAATAAGTCAGCTAGATATTAATGACGGCACATTAAATCAAGAGTGGACAGCCTCTATCGCTGCAACCGGAACCGATAAAAAAACCCTCGATAGTTGTGAATCTTATGCCAACCTAGGCTCGACAAATCACACCCAAGATTATATGTTCTTTCCATCAGGTGCTCTAGCGGTAAGAAAGCAAGAAGAGAAAGGCCGTAATCGCACTTTTGCCGCGGCCGCTGTTATTGCCGCACTGGTTGTTGCCGCTATTCCATTTTTGTACCAATCCTTTCAATTTCGAAGTCTTGCCAGCACGCTTGCAGAGTATCGAGAGCAATCCGCGACTGCTAGAGAAAATCAATTGATCGTAGTCAATTTTGAGAATCAGTGGGGCGCCATCACGGATTTTCCCGAGCAAGATATTCCAAGCGCCATGTTTACACTGCAGAATATTTTGTTGCCCGATCAACTGGCGTCGTTGGAGCTCAATCAGGGGCTTCTAAAAATCCAAGGCAGTAGCTCAGAGCCACAAGCAATTCTTCAGCGGCTCGAACAAGATCCAATGTTTACTGAAGTGGCCTTTTCCCGGGCAACAAACAATAGTCGTTACTATATTGATCTACGGTTGAGTACAGTTAACTTCGAAGGCTATATGGTAAGGTATTTTCCCGATGAATAAACCAGTCTCAGCAAGGCAATATCATGGCTGTTAGCGCCCGCGAGAAAAACATACTCATATTGGCCGCCATTGTTGCTTTGCTGTTCTTTGTGTCGAGTGTAAGCCCTGCTGTTTCGGCTTTGTACCGAGAAAGAGCCGAGGCCATCGATCGAGTAAGTTTAGATATTGAACGAGAGCAGCGATTGATCGCCGAAACAGAAACATGGCAAGCGCGGCGCGACGATGTACAGCAGCAGCAAGAGTTGTTAGAGCAACAGATTTTTAGTGGCGGTACTATTCCTGTTATTGAAGCCAACATACAACGCAGCCTATCAGCCGATGCAAGGGAATCGGGCATTACCGTAAATTCAACTCGCTTAGCAGAGCGTTTAGAAACCCAGGGCTGGCTATTGATAAGCCAAGAGATGTCGTTCAGCACTACTAATGCGGCAAACACGGTATCTTTTTTGCGAAAGCTAGAGGATTCAAAGCCACGTCTCAGGGTGACAGATTTTAGTATCGCTCGTTCTAGAAACCAGTATTCAGGCTCCATCACTGTAGTGGGCTTCGCGAAGAACCCTAGTCTGGAAAGGGAGGCAGTCGAATGAGCGAAGTGTTAGAACAAGACTTATCCGTTCCAAGCGCCATCACACTGCCCGTCTTCAGTCAGCTATTGGAGCCGCAAGGCATCGCGCCTGCTCAGGATTTTGATCAGAGTGGATTTCTATGTTTTAGCACTTTGCCAAGTTTGGAGGTAAGGGCTCGGGTTCGCTTTATAGTGCATCCATCGACACGTTTTAAACAGGTGAGTGATGATGATCTAAGGCGATTAATGAAACATTGGCGCGCCAAATTATCCCCCACTATTGAAAGCAATGAAGAGGATCTTTTTGTTTCTGGTTTTGAAGATGACGAGGAGCTTAAAGATCTGGCCTCGGATGCGCCGATCATTCGTCTAGTCAATCACCTGTTCGCTCGAGCCCTAGACTTAAACTCAAGCGATATCCATTTCGAGCCCAACGAGAATTTTCTCGATATACGCTGTCGTGTTGACGGCATCATGACGCGAATTGAAAGGCTGCCAAATAAGATTCACACGGCCGTGGCCTCTCGTTTAAAGCTCATGGCCAAATTAGATATCGGTGAAAAGCGCCTGCCTCAGGACGGGCGTATCGATTATCAGTTGGGCCCACGACATTTAGACATGCGGGTCTCTACCCTTCCGGGCGTGCATGGCGAGTCAATCGTGCTGCGTATTTTAGATCGCAGCGATACATCAGTCTCACTACTGCAGTTGGGTATGCCAGAGACTATTTTGGAACAATACCAGCGCATGATTAGTCAGCCCCACGGCATGATTCTAATCACTGGCCCAACCGGTAGCGGCAAGACCACGACTCTCTATGCAACATTGGAAAAGATAAACAGTGAAAAGCAAAAAATTATTACAGTCGAAGACCCAGTAGAGTATCAGCTAGAGGGGATAACTCAGATTCAGGCCAACGCCAGTATTGGTTTAGGCTTTGCCGAGGGACTTCGCTCCATCGTCAGACAAGACCCAGATGTACTTATGGTGGGCGAGATTCGAGATCATGAAACGGCTGAAATTGCTATCGAGTCTGCGCTAACTGGGCACTTGGTTTTTTCTACCCTGCATACTAATGATGCCGCAGGTGCCGTGACGCGATTGCAAGATATGGGTGTGGAGGGCTATTTGATTAGTTCCAGTTTGCTGGCGATACAAGCGCAGCGATTGGTACGGCGAGTCTGCACCGATTGCTCTGAATCTGTGCCCATCAATGCAGATGAAATCAACGTGTTGCAGTTAGACCTTAATGAGCAATTTTCTATTAATCGCGGCAGTGGCTGTGAGCGCTGCGCAAACACCGGCTATCGAGGCCGCATCGGTTTGTATGAGCTTTTAATCATGAGCGATGCCATACGCCATCACATAGCGTCTGGTGCCGATGCCAATGTTATTCGTGAACAAGCTATAAAAAAAGGTATGCGTACGCTTAGGCAGGACGCATTAGAAAAACTTAAACAAGGACTAACAACGCCCGAAGAAGTTGTTCGAGTCACTCGCGCCTTATGAGCACATTGTATTTTAAATACCAAGCATTTGATGTTAGCGGTAAACCGCTTAGCGGAGAGATCGCTGCCGAATCAGAAAAGGAAGCGATTCGGTTGTTGCAGGGGCGCAAACTCACTCCGGTCAAGATCAATCGAGCCGAAGCGGGCAATACTAGGCGCCGCGGCAAAAAAATTTCCAATAGCGATGTTTTAGATTTTACCAATGGCTTGTGTACCTTAGTGGAAGCCCGTGTGCCATTGGATAAGGCGCTGCGTTTGTTGGAAGGGATTACAGAGTCCCCTGCCATGCAGGCGCTTGTGCTGAATTTGCTGCGTGATGTGAAAGAAGGGAAAAGCCTTGCCGAAGGAATGGAAATGCGGCCTGACGTATTCTCCAAAATGTACATCAATATCGTCAGAGCCGGTGAAGAAGGCGGTATCTTGGATCAGTTGCTACCGGATCTGGCAGAGTTTTTAGAAAGCAGCGCAAAAACCCGACAAGCGGTTGTATCTGCCATGATCTATCCAGCAGTACTACTAGTCACCGGCATAATCTCTGTGGTGTTGTTACTCGTTTTCGTTGTGCCTCAATTTGCTGTCATGTTTGAAGATGCCGGCACTGACATACCGGCATCGGCTGCGTTTTTATTAGCCATGAGCGAGTCCATTCAAAACTATGGCTACTTACTTGTCGTCTTAGTGATACTGCTGGTGTATGGCTGGAAGCGTTTGGATAAAGAACCGTCTACTCGCTACCAGAAAGATAAGTTTTTAATTAGTTTGCCGTTAATTGGTGCGTTAATACTTTATCGCGAGTGTGCCGTGTTTGCTCGAACCCTTGGCGCGCTCCTTGGCGCCGGGATTCCGCTAATTAGGGCGCTTAAGGTTTCCAGAGAAGTGGTGGGTAATACGGTTATTACTGGCCACTTAAAGAAAGTAGAGGAAGATGTTCGAGGCGGTGCAGGCTTAGGTTTATCGCTGGAAAAAACTGGCCAGTTTCCTACACTGCTGCACCAGTTAGTCACAGTGGGTGAAGAGTCTGGACGGACGGCGGCAATTCTACTGAGGACTGCCACTACCTTTGACACTAACGTACGCAATCAGATGGCGAGTGTTGTTGCAGCACTTCAACCAGCGCTGATTATTTTTTTAGCGCTGGCAGTGGGTGGTATTACTATCACAATGTTGTCTGCGGTGTTTAGTATGAATGCAGTAGAGTTCTAATTCGGAGAAAGACGTGCCTTTTAACAAAAATAGAGCATCAGGCTCAAAACTCGTAGGGCTCACGCTTTGCATCGCGGTGCTAAGCGGCTGTGTAGCTATCGAGTCGAAAACGGGCGCGCCTAGCCAGTCCGGTTCCCAGCCAGCAGTAAGCACGCCAAGTGGCAGTGCCGCCAACCCCATCACTAGTTCACCAGTTTCCCAAGCCGAGAATGCCGCCCTTACGGAACAGCGCAGGCTCATTGATGAAATAAATACAAATGGACGTCGTAGCCAAGTGGCAGACTTGTCCGATCCCGCACCAACCCCTGTGAGTACTGCCGGTGGAGACACCGTAGAGCTTAACTACGAGCAGGCAGACCTGCGCTTAGTGTTAGAGGAGTTAGCGGCTGCTCTTGATATCACCCTGCTAATTGACCCAACAATCGATAACAAAGTAAGCATCCGCACGGCCACAGACCGGCCTCTGGCAATCGCTGATATTTGGCCGCTTATCCGCTTGCTGTCCAGAGATGCGGGCGTGCTATTGGAGCAAGTGGGTAATGTTTATAACGCGCGTAAGGTTCAGCGCAATCTGCCTACCGAAATAGTGACCGCCGAAACTGTGCAGCAATCCGCAGCCGCATTAGTAATGCAGGTGACCCCTTTAACCTATGTTAATGCCGAAGCTGCAATAGAGGTGCTAGGGCCTGTATTAAGCGCTGCTGAAAATATTCGTAAACTCACTACCAACAATACACTAATTATAACTGGCACAGGGTACGAGTTAGATCGGGTTAATCAGTTACTAATGCTAATTGATGCAGATCCGTTCTCAAATCAAGGCATACAGCTATTTCCTCTCACTAACGCTAATGCCCTTGAAGTCGCCACAGAGCTTGATGAAATTCTGCAGCTTATAGAAGGCGGCGCACCGTCTTATCAAGTGAAAGGAATAGAACGAATTAATGCGATTTTAGTGACGGCGCCGGCAACCCGCGGCTTTAGTGAAATAGAGCGTTGGATAAAAATTCTCGACGCCGATAGCCAAGAGCAGATGGAACAGCTTTTTTATTATAAGGTACGAAATCTAAAAGCAGTTGAGCTAGAACAAACGCTGACTAGCGTGTTTGAGATGGATCGTGACGATGAAGAATCTTCCGCTGTGGTCCAACCCAATATCGCCGATGAGGAAGGTAGGCTGCGGGTTATCCCAGTGCCGGGTGGCGCGGCGTTCACAACCGACGCCGCAGCGAATAGTGCAGTGTCAGCCAACCTGCGGGTCAAAATAGTCGCCGACGAGGCCACCAACAGTTTATTAGTGCGGGGTTCGGCGCGAGACTACCGTCAACTGCTAACGACTATTAATCAGCTAGACGCAGTGCCATTGCAAGTAATGATCAACGCCGTGATTGCCCAGGTAACGCTTACCGAAGCCAATGAATTTGGTGTAGATTGGTCCAGAATTGCCGCCAATAGCGCAGTCGATGATATTTCCACTGACACCTCAACCAACTTTTTGCCTGGCAGCGCGGCAGGCTTATTATTCAGTAAGACTTTTATTGATGGAGCGGCCCAAGTGGACGCCACTCTGGAGGCAATAGCAACCAACAACGATGTTCAGCTGCTTGCTCGCCCAACCTTAACAGTCATGAACAATCAAGAAGGCGAAATTCAAATAGGCTCTCAGGTGCCCATCGAACAGGGACAAACCGTGGGTAATGGGGGTGTGACTACTAGTAATATTCAGTACCGCGATACGGGCATCGTTTTATCAATTACGCCACAGATAAATAATGACGGCGTGGTTAACCTGATCATTCGGCAAGAGCTGTCATCCGTCGACAGCGGCTTTACTGGCGTTGGTAATAACCCTGTGTTTAACAATCAGGAGATTAATACCACGGTGGTGGTACGCAACGGCGAAAACGTGGTTTTGGGCGGTTTGATACAGACAGATTTTGAAGATCTAAACACCGGCGTACCGGGCCTTAATCGTATTCCCGTGCTTGGTCGATTGTTTTCTTACCAGCAGGAAAGCCTACGTAAACAAGAGTTGTTCATTGTGCTGCGGCCCGAAATCATAGACTTAAACGAGCAGTCCAACACCCGTTACTCTGATATATTAGACCGTTTCGAGATTATCTCGGGTCTTTTGGGCGAAGACGAAATTTAGCGCTAGCACAAAAACTTAAAGACACAGTGGCAGGAAATGACATGAAAACAAACACAGCAGCGGCGAATCAAGCGGGTTTCACGCTCATCGAAATACTGGTGGTGATGGCTATCATTGGCATGTTGGCGGTCATGGTTGCGCCGAACATATTTAATCAACAAGCAGGGGCCCAGCGTGATGCGGCACTGTCTCAAATTTCAACCTTAGAGACAGCTCTTGATACCTATCGCCTGGACGTGGGTGAATATCCTGATTCTCTTGATGGGCTAATGCGTAATGACTCCGGGCGAGCTTCTTGGAATGGCCCGTATTTGCGCCGAGAAGTGCCGAAAGACCCTTGGGGCAACGAGTATGTTTATGAAGTAAATGGCCGTGAGTTTACTCTATTTTCATACGGGGCCGATGGCTCTCGTGGCGGCGAAGACGATGACGCGGATATCGGCCTTTAATCTGCCGTTAGACTCTCAGCGCCAGCAGGCGGGTTTTACTCTGCTGGAAATATTACTCGTGTTGACCATCATCGGCATGGCCGGCGTACTTATCGTTCCCAATATTGGCAGTTTAGAATCCCGCTCCTTCAACGCGCAGGTTCGTGGTGCGCACAATCTTTTAAGCTATGCGCGGCGAATGGCTGTGGTGAAGGGTCAGCCAAGTACAGCGTCCTTCGTCATTGGCTCTGATGGGCCTCAGTTAGATGCTATGCCAATTGACGTAGCCAGCAGACAATGGCGCAGTGATGACGTTGCCGTTCGATTTGTCGACAGCACCCAGAAAGAAAGTGATATCGAAGACCAAATAGACGTGGTCTTTTATCCTGAAGGTGGCAGCACCGGTGGCACACTGCTGTT
>CAYGRT010000012.1:70984-75208 GCA_964352355.1 uncultured Pseudohongiella sp.
AAATAGACGTGGTCTTTTATCCTGAAGGTGGCAGCACCGGTGGCACACTGCTGTTCACCCAAAACGAGCAGCAAGCGGAACTAATCATCGATCCATTTACTGGGCGGATTGATTTTCCCAGCAACTAATTCAAAGGCATAGAGCGTGAAATTTTCGTTACCGGTCAGCAGGGGCTTTACACTTCTAGAAGTGATAGTCGCACTGACAATTACTGGCTTTGTGTTAGGCAGTCTATTTACCTTGGTGGGGGGCTCTAAAAGACTATCTTGGGCATCCGAAGAAAGCCTGGCACGATCCGCACAGCTGCGCGCCGCAACAAACTTCGCTCTGCTTGAAAACGAATTCAATGACGTCGAAGAAATACTCAGAAACTATGACTTCGAGGTCAGGCCAATAGATCTGATCGATCCGCCAATACGAAAAACTCAAGCTAGCAACCTTGCGCTGCAAGATTACGAGATTATTCATTCAGAAACCGATGAAATCGTTGCTGGTAATCGCTGGATCCAACTGAGTATCCCTCAATGAGACGCTTGCATCACAGCACTGGCTTCACTTTGGTGGAGGTGATGTTAGCCCTTAGTCTCACTGCGCTCATTCTTGGCTTATTAAGCAGTGGCGTTTATATTGTCGCCGAAGATTGGAACCGCAATTCAGACACCTTGGATGCGGAACTCGATGAAGCTTTGGTTGTGCTGCAAATCGATCGTGCGCTACATGGCGCCTTCCCCCATAGCTTTACCAACGAAGAAACGATTTCTCGGCAGATTTATTTTGTCGGCGAAGATGATTACTTGAGTTGGGTTTCCTCGGTTTCTCCCCAGCGTAATCCCGGCCTAACCGCATGGGAACTCTATTCCGATGGAGATCAAGGCGTGTTTTTATCGTTGGTGCCGGCGTTTAGCGACAATCCTAGTGAGCGTTTATCCCGAGCCGAGCCGCGATTAATCCTGCCCGGCTATGACATAGAGTTCGCCTATCTTTTTCAAGATACAGACCAGACCAAGGTGTGGCGAGATGAGTGGTACGCCGAGGAAACTCTCGGGCTGCCACTAGCCGTCTATGTCAACCTCATTCCTTTTCGCGAATTTGAAGATGAAAAAGAACCCATCGAGATAGTGGCCCGCATTAAAAGTAACGAACACCGCTCAATACGTCCACTCACCAGCGTTTTAATCAATTAATGATGACTTGTCGCCAAGCAAAACGCACATCAGCAAAGCGTTCCCAGCAAGGGGCCGTGATTATCATTGTGCTCTGGACCGCGGTTCTGCTGACGGTTCTTGTTACGGCCATGGCAAGCAAGGTTAGGCTGTCGGCCCAGACGGTTTTTTATAATCAAGAAGCGGCAAAAGACTGGGCCAGCATAATGTCCGCGGTACACCAAGCGGAGATGGAGCTGATGCTAGAGCGCATGCCCCGACCCATTGATGAGCAGCTAGAGGAATCCGAACGAGGAGAGCTGCGCATTCCTGCTTACCGCTTTAATGGACAAGCCCTAGACCTACACTATCCACTACAGGACGATATGGTGGTGCGCATTTTTGACCACGCGGGCAAAATTAATTTGAATCGAATCCCCCGCCGCAGCATGCAGCTATTAATCGAAAAACGCCTCGGCGGAATTGAGGCTGATCCCCAAGAAGTGCAAAACCTATTGGAAGCATGGACCGATTGGACAGATCTAAATGACTTGGAAGGGTTGAACGGTGCCGAACGGGAGTATTACCTGTCTTTAGATCAACCCTATATTCCACGCAACAACCCGGAGTTGGATACGGTGGAAGAAATTCTTAACGTCCGCGGCTTTGCAGAACTGTTTGAAGGTGTAAACCTAGATGCGGCGTTTACAATTTATGGCAACTCCCGGCAGGTAGACATAAATTTGGCCACCCGCGAAGCCATGCAGTTGCTTCCTGGTCTTAACGATGAGCTTATTGAAACTATCATCGCCTACCGAGAACGAGAGGACTTGAGTAACAGCGCCGAGGTGGCACTGATAATCCCGTTCGAGAATATGCAGGAACTCTCCCCTTGGATAACCACCAGTACATCCAGCGTTTATTCTATCTTTGTCTATCCCAAGCCAGAGTCTGAAGCCCCAGAGGAATCAGCGTCAGATCAGCAGCAGCCACAACACGATGAGGTTAAGCAGGCGTATATGGAAATTGTAGAGGTGGCCAACTTCAATACACTGCCGCGGGTTTACAAAGTCAGCCCTTACGGCAATTTACCAGACACAGCGCCGGCTAGAATAGAAGAGTTTGGCATCGAATTGCCTAATTTAGACTAGTCATCAGGCAGTCGTAATCGCTTTATTTAACGAGCACCTCAGCTTTCAGCAAGCGTACTTATTTCTCCCAAAGCGTCAATAAACTTAAAGTCTATGCTCCCTAATCGTCTCTGTTAAGGCAGAAGGTCGCTTATAGTTTGATTTGTTTGAGCAAAATTTTTCCTTTAGTTTTATTATAACTACAATTAGACTATGGAATTCGAGTATGACCCAAAGAAAAATGAAATTAACATCAAGCGACGAGGGTTAGATTTTGCTCTTGCCGAGTTCCTAGACTGGGAAAATGGTGTGTATACCGTCGACTCAAGAAAAGACTATGACGAAGTGCGTCTAATAGGGTATGTGTATCTAAAGGGGCGATTAACCGTTATCGTGTTCACTCGCCGAGAGTCATCGATTAGGATTATTTCTTGGAGAAAAGCAAATACGAGGGAACTTAGGCGTTATGGGTAAAAAAAAATTACTTTCAAATACGTTGAAGCACTTAGACTCCTTAAGTGATGAAGAAATCGCGAAAAGTATAGCTGATGATCCGGATGTCGCCCCGGATTTAAGCAATACAGATGTTGCCATGACGCGAGGTATCGGGAAACGGGGTAAGCAAAAGGCAGATACTAAAGTCCAAGTCACCGTTAGGCTCAACAGGGAAATAGTCGAGCATTTCAAAGCCAGTGGCGAGTCTCAGCGAGGGTGGCAATCCCGAATGAATGCAGAATTGCTATCGATTACCAAAAAGCAAAACAAAAAGAAGATAGCGTAGCTCGCATAATAGCTGAACTAAACCGTTAGGCTAGACATAGCCTCTTTCCAAATCTTAATGCAAAGCGTTGATTTATCTACAGAGTAGATAAAGAAGAAACCCTAGCTCTGCTCCACATTCCAGCTAGACTTCATAATAAGAGGCCCGACCCCTTTGTTGGTGGCTATGGTCAACAATTTGCTCCATTTGGTTTCGTACCAAAGCAAACCACTCTTGTCCGCCATACCCCCTAGCACATAAAACTCGCCGATTCGCATGGAAATATTTTCCACAACAAGAGTTATTGTCAGTAATTCGCCTCGGTTGAAAGGCCCTTTGTTCACGCCTTCGAAATTAGGCGTGAGAAAAGACGCAATAGGCTCCTCCGCAGACTTCATGAAAGCAAAACCAAAATGGCCTTCCATATTATCTACTAACACTTCGACTTTCATTTTTAGCACCAAGGTACTTAGGGGCACGATCTCGGTAATGTCATCCCCGTCAAGGGTCTGTACGGCGATAGAGACAATGCGGCAATCTTGTACGTCGGTTTCATCAGTAGGGCCTTTCTCGCCCTCGGGTGCTAAAGGTACGTCCTCTCGTATGCTGTTAAAAGTCTTACTGCTATTGCAAAAGTCTTCGTAGTTGGCCACGACCTTATCGCTGTCGCCGATCTCTCGAATCTTTCCTTCATGAAGCCAGATGGCAGAATCACAGAGCTCCTGAACATGGAACATGGAGTGGCTGCAGAACACCATAGTTTTTTCATCGGCGCGAAACTGATTCATGCGCTGTACACATTTTTTCTGAAACGCCATGTCGCCAACGGACAGTGCTTCGTCAATTACAAGGATGTCAGGGCGAACCATAGTGGCAATAGAAAACGCTAAACGCACGTACATGCCAGACGAGTAGGTTTTCACCGGTCGATCGATGAAATCGCCAAGGCCTGAAAATGCGATAATTTCGTTTTCCAGCTCGAGAATATTATCGTCACTGACTCCTAATAGAGCCGCATTCAAATAGATATTGCGCCGACCAGTAAACTCGGGGTGAAACCCAGCGCCTAACTCCAGCAGCGCAGCAACCTGTCCGTTAACATCGATACTGCCGCTAGTGGGCTGCAGTGTCCCTACTAATAGCTTTAATAATGTGGATTTGCCCGCCCCATTGTTGCCAATGATGCCAAAGC
>CAYGRT010000012.1:75308-77257 GCA_964352355.1 uncultured Pseudohongiella sp.
AATAGCTTTAATAATGTGGATTTGCCCGCCCCATTGTTGCCAATGATGCCAAAGCTTTTGCCATCGGCAACGGCGAAAGAAATATCCTTAAGCACATGATAAATCTGGTGGCGGGGTCTGCGTAGCACCAGTTCAGCCAGTCGATCTTGAGGGCGCTGATAAATGCGAAACTCTTTGTTAAGACCGTTGACCGTAATGCGAGGAATTTTAGACATAGAAATAGAAGCTCAATCCACTTGGCTATAACACATCGCCAAAGGCGTGTTTGATGCGCATGAATAACCAACCACCTAGGGCAAAGGTAAACAAGCTAACTGGCACCGCTATCTGAAAATGAATCCAAGGTGCCTCGCCCATCAGCACAATCTCCCGATACAGATTGATAAAACTATGCATAGGATTAAACAAATATAACATTTGCACAGTTTCATTCTGAATCATGCTAATGGGATAAATCACCGGGGTTAGAAAAAACCAAACCATAATACCCAGCGCGACGAGTTGCTGCAGGTCGCGAAGAAAAACGCTTAAAGCAGACAACACCGCCACCAAGCCAATGGTAAATAAGTATTGCAGCAAAAATACGATTGGTAGCAAGATCCACATGGCATTCAGATAGCCCTGCGTCGCCAAATAAATAAGTAGTACAGTAATCCCAATTCCGTGAGTAATGTAGGGCACAGAGGTTCCCACGAAAGGTAGTACCTGCACTGGAAATAGGACTTTAGTAATGAGAGGCGCTTTCTCTAACAATAGTCCGGTAGAACGACCAATAGAATCTGCAAAAGCAAACCAAGGCAGATAGCCAACCATCAAAAAAACAACAAACGCGGTTTCGCCGTAGCCTGCGGGTGCCCGCATCTGAAAAATATAGGCGAACACGAAAGAATAGATAATGATATGAACTAGCGGCGTCAAAAATAGCCACAAAAAACCGCCGATTGAACCGGTGAACTGCAGGTAAAAATCTTGTCTGGTGAAATTGTGAAACAGGCGATAATGACTTACCGGCGCCCTGCACCACTGTCGAACTAAACTCAAAAACATACGTTGCTGGATTCCTGCAAGTAAGAGCGTTGCGGTCGATCACTGACTGCAGTGCTCCCAAGGGTTGGAATTTAACCACGAATAGAGGAAAAAAACTAAAAAATAGACCCTGACCGACCTATAATCAGCGAGCTTCTTCTAGAAAGGTATTGTCATGTTAAACCCAGAGAACAGTCTTATCCCCTACGAGACTTCGGCGCTGCCATCCGGACCTTGGCTGGTGTTCGCCCCTCACGGCGACGATGAAACCTACGGGATGGGAGGCACATTGCTCAAAGCCCATGACCAAGGGCTGCAAACCACATTGATCATACTGACCGACGGCGCTCTGGGCGGCGAAAAGGAGAATTTGGTTGAGCTTCGACAGCAGGAAGTGGCCAATGCCTGTAAGCTTTTGGGCATAAAAAATGTTGAAAATTGGCAAGAGCCAGACCGAGGCCTGGATCTGACTCCTGCTCTTGTCGCCAAGGCGATCGAAGCAATCACGGTAACCCAAGCGGCAAGTGTTTTCTTCCCAGGACCTATGGAGCTTCATCCAGACCATCGCATGACTGCGGCCATTGTCTGGTCAGCATTGCAAACCCTTGGCAACTCCTCAGGGCCCATCCCCGCAGCTTATTCCTACGAGATTGGTGTGCAAAACCCTATTAACCTGTTAATAGACATTAGTGCGCAGCGTGCGGCAAAGGAAAAACTGATGGCTGTCTATGCCAGCCAAAATAGTGAAAACAATTACGAAGAATTAGTCTTGGCCCTCGATAAAGGCAGAACCTACACACTACCGTCAACCATAACCCACGCCGAGGGCTTTTATCACTACTCGTCAGCGCAACTAAAAATGACCCTAAAGCAAGTAACCCAGCAGATTATTGAGGCTTATTTCTAAGCCCGCAGTCACGATG
>CAYGRT010000013.1:0-74310 GCA_964352355.1 uncultured Pseudohongiella sp.
ATGTGGCCAAATGTTGAGCACTTTGTCCTCAAGTCTAATTTAGTAACAACTGGCACCTTATCTGATCTTGGCAACTTGGCCAATCAACGCTATGTGCTTGGCATGCGAAATTCCGGCGCTGAACATACCGGCATCTATATTCTTGATAGCCTCGGTATCGATTATACAACCGCTTTCAACCAGGCTTATATGGGCTATGGCGCCTCAGCGGGCGCTCTGCAAGACGGTAATATTGTTGGCATGAATGTACCAGCCGGAGCCCCCGTTACGGCGATTACTCAAGCCTATGCTCAGTTGGGCCCAGAAATGACAATTCTAAATTTCTCTGCAGATCAGCTGGCCAAAATCAATGGGCGTTTCCCGCTGTGGGATCATTACACCTTAGCGCCAAACACCTACCCGTACCAAGAAGAGGCAATCACTACAGCCTCTAGTCCCAATGTGCTTGTGGTTCGGGAAGATGTCCCAGAGGATGTTGTATATCAATTAACGCAACTGTTGTGGGAGAATTTATCCACGCTTCAAGAAATTCACAGTGCCACTAAGCAAATGGCTCTGTCGGATGCTCTAAAAGGCATCCCGGTGCCACTGCACCAAGGTGCTCTTAGATTCTATCAGGAGCAGGGTCTCTTTGTTGCCGATCATCTGATGCCATAAAAGTTTAAATTCAACTCATCTGAAGAGACATCACCTCTTCCCATAGCCGTCTGAAATTAACTATCTGAAACCCCAAGGCAATGTTGGCATAGACGATGGCAAGAACAACTGTCCAACTACTAGTGGTTAGCAAGGTATTCAATACTCCCATAAGCACCAGCACCGCAATTGTGAAAAACGCAAAACTAAAATCGCGCAGTTTGGCAGGCGCCCGGTTGACGAAAAATCGCGCATTCTCGGCATTGGCTCGTGCTCGTGAGAAAGTCGAATGGGAAACCCAGTTCCCAACTAGAAATATACTGGCTAGCACGTATAGCCACATCACATTAAATGTTTCAGAAACCAATGCAATAAGACAAAACTCTTGAATGCCAATGACGAAAGGCAGAATGGAATCCTGCAAATTTGGACGCCAGGTAAACCCAATTAGCATAGTGGAATACATCACCCAGATTGCCAACACGCCCATCATTGACACACTAAGCATGCCCCAAGCGATCGCCGAATTTAAACTAGGCTCAAATAGAAAGTCACTGCCGCTCGCCTTACTCCACAACAATTCAAGGGCTAGGGCTTGAATAATGCTGATTAAGGTCAGCAATACCATTGGAAACTGATTTTGTACGGCAACTTTTTTCTCTAACATGGACTATTCCTATTCGATTACAAAGTTGAAATAGCGATCAGGAAACGCCTCTGGGTTGAAAGTAAAGTGCCACCACTCTTCTTTAAGGGGAGTAAACCCTGCCGCAGTCATGACATCACGTAAAATCATCCGGTTTTTGCGCTGCTGGTCGGAGACTGCACTACTTGAAGGCCAAGACCTTGGATCAAAGAAATCCCACGCCGTTCCCATGTCTAATTCCATACCGGTGTTGCGATCTACTATAGTTAGATCCACAGTTGAGCCTCTTGAATGCCCTGAGCGCGCTGCAATATAGCCATCTCTGAAGAGGTGCTGCTTATCGACATTCGGGTAATATTTTTGCTTCATGCGCTCATCGCTTAAATCCTCTGCCCATCGCACGAAATGATCGACGGCTCGCTGCGGCCTGTAGGCATCAAATAGTTTGAGCGCCAGACCACTGGCTTTCAGTTCTGCCTGTACCGCCAAGAGCGCTTTAGCAGCGATCTCTGCAATGAAAATTTTCTCTGCTCGATAACCATCTATCGGTTCTCCAACGAAATTGTCCGCCCCACCGTAGCGCACATCGATTAAAACGTCTTCGCCATGACTCGCAAAATAGTGTTGTATATCAACAAAGCCCGCAGGCAATTGCGCAGCAGCAATTGCACTAGCCGCCCCCGCTGTGGCAAGAGCCAGGAATAACCCTACAAAACGCGATGTTTTAAGGCAGATTTGCACTAATTTAGTAATCATAATGTGACCTGCGGGCCGCTTTAATTCGTTTAACAGCCAAAGTAACTAGTTATCGTTAAAAACGCACAGTTTATAGCATTTCCCACTGCGGTTTTGCTAAAACATGGTTACTTAGTGCAAATCAGATTAGAATAGAGAACGATTTGAAATCCATATTTACTTCAGCCTGCGTTAGCAGCTTGATTCACAGGAGAGATATCATGATTCGCAGAGCCCTACTGACTCTAACCAGTGCCGCCGCCTTAATGAGCGCAGCCACTACACTGGTGCAAGCAGAAGAATACCGCTCCATGGCACATACATTTGAAGCTACCCAAGTCGCCGAGGGCCTCGAAGTGCCATGGTCAATGGCTTGGTTACCCAATGGCGACATGCTAGTCACTGAAAGGCCCGGTAGATTGCGCATCATCCGCAACGGTACCTTACTGGCAGCGCCAGTAGAGGGAGTCCCAGCCGTCCACCATCAGGGTCAAGGCGGTTTATTCGATGTGGTGCCCCACCCCGAATTTGCATCTAATAAGTTGGTGTATCTCAGCTTTGCAAAGCCCCTCAATGATGGTTCGACCACGGCAATTGTGCGGGGAACTTTCGAGAACGATCGCCTAGCAAATGTAGAGACTGTATTTGAAGCTGACACTGCAGGACGCGATGGCCACTACGGCGCAAGAATCGTATTCGACAATGAAGGTTATATGTTTGTTTCTATTGGCGATCGCCAGGCATCACCGTCTGGAGATTTAGCAGCCCACGCAGCTCAAGACCTGACCAATCACAATGGCACAGTAGTCCGGTTGCATGACGATGGCCGCGTACCCAGTGACAATCCTTTTGTTGGTCGAAGAGATGCGCTACCGGAGATTTATAGTTATGGGCACAGAAACCCTCAGTCCATGACGCTGAATCCCATTACCGGTGACCTCTGGGCTGGCGAGCATGGCCCACAAGGGGGCGATGAGCTGAATATCGTAAAAGCGGGCGTCAACTATGGTTGGCCGGTGATTGGCTATGGCGTGAACTATGGCCCAGGTCGACCAATACATGAGTCACAGCAAAAAGACGGCATGGAAGGGCCTAAACACTACTGGGTGCCTTCAATCGCGACATCGGGCCTGATGATCTATGGCGGCGATTTGTTCCCAAATTGGAAAGGTGACGCTTTTATAGGCGGCTTGCGTGGTCAACTGCTTGCTCGTGTGGATATTAATGATGCCGGCGACACCGTGATCAATGACGAATCACTCATGGTAGGCATCGGCCGAGTTCGCGATGTGCGGGAAGGACCTGACGGCGCGATTTACGTTGCCACCGAAAACAAAGGGATCCTGCGCCTTACACCGGCAAATTAGAGTTAACAGCGTGCCTTTAAAAGCCCACCTCGGTGGGCTTTTTTGTTGCACTCAACTAAGGAGTTTCTTATGAAAACCATCGGCATGTTAGGGGGAATGAGTTGGGAGTCCACAGTGACTTACTATCAGCAGATAAACGCCGGCGTTAAAGATGCGCTAGGCGGCCTTCATTCAGCGAAGATCGCTATGCTGAGTGTGGATTTTGCCGTGATTGAACAAATGCAAAAAGCCGGTGATTGGCAAGCGAGTGCTACTGAGCTATCAAACGCGGCTCGCGCCATTGAGGCTGCAGGCGCGGATTTTCTTATTATCTGCACCAACACGATGCACAAAGTCGCACCAGACATCGAACGTTCCATCACAATACCTCTGCTGCATATTGCCGATGCTACAGGAGCTGAGCTTAAATCCAATGGGATTCGCAAAGTTGGGTTAATTGGCACTTCGTTTACGATGGAGCAAGCTTTTTACAAAGATCGCATCCAAGACCGATTCGGCATTGACGTAATCACCCCCGATGAGAAAGATCGCCAGACCATTCATCGTGTCATTTACGAAGAACTATGCCTTGGCATAATCAGTGAAACGTCTCGCCAAGCCTATGTGGAAATAGTTGACCGCCTAGTTGCCTCTGGAGCGGAAGCGATTATCTTGGGCTGTACTGAAATATCACTATTGCTAAAGCCTGAGCACACCTCAGCCGCACTCTATGACACCACCGCGATCCACGCGGCTGCGGCGGTAAAATTAGCGATTGCGCCTTTGTAATCAGCCCAATTAAGCAAATGCGCTGAGATCATCCTCGCCCAGCTTGATGTTCCGGGGGTTCGGCCATGAGCCCAGCTAACTGGGCTCTCTCTAGTATTTGTGGTTTACCCAATACTCCCTTAATCTACCCTCATCTTTTGGAACTTTGCACAAACCCCCAACCAACAAGAGGGAAAGCCATTGATCTTCAAAAGCTCAAAAACTGATTTACCATGCTCTTTGGCAATGGAAAACTTTCTGACATATGCGGTCTAGATGGGGCAGATTTGTTAATCGAGACTGAAATCGCAGACAAAAAAAAGGCTGACATCGGTCAGCCTAAAGCCTCTAGGGAATAAGAGAGGAATGCAGTTAATTAGGCAATACGACCTTGTCGATAATATGGATCACTCCATTACTGGTTTCTACATCAGCAGTAGAAACAGTGGCTCCATCAACCATCACCCCATTAGTTGCGTCGATAGCCAGGTTGCTACCTTGAACCGTAGCCACGTCCAACTTTTTGCCGGCTATATCAGCAGCCATGACTTTACCAGGAATCACATGATAGGTTAGCACGGCAACCAACATATCCTTGTTTTCCGGCTTTAGCAGATTCTCGACAGTACCCTCCGGCAGTGCAGCGAATGCAGCATCGGTGGGCGCGAATACAGTAAAAGGCCCTTCTCCCTTCAGGGTTTCCACCAATCCTGCCGCTTGCACAGCAGCAACCAGAGTTTGAAATTGACCGGCAGCTACGGCTGTGTCAACGATGTCTTGAGCTTTAACAGTACTGCTAAAAGCAAGTGGTAATGCTGCTGCTAACGCGAGTATCGTACGCTTAAATAAATTCACAAAAATCTCCAAAAAATGGTAACCAATAAGAAAAGAAAACTTGCTACTCTTGCAGAGCTGTCAAACGCCTTAAGCTGAATCGCGGATCACATTGTTGAGCTGTTTATTTTTTTGCATCGAGTATGCTATTCAAATAAGCGGGGTTTGGTCATTCGATGAACCAATAGGAAGCGGCTCACGTATTACTCAAGATGAACCTCATAAAACAGCTCGTTTTCGTTCCAAGAATCAGCGCTATTAGCACTGCGCTAGTGAGACTATTGGCACTTTCGCTATTTGGGTTCTCTAGTTTTAGCTACGGCATAGAAAAGCCAAAATACGAAGTGGTGTTTAGTAGCGATGAGGTGGAATATCGGCTTTACCAGCCTTATATCGTGGCAACGACTACGGTAGAAGAATCGTCTAGCTACAGCAAAGCGGCGAATGAAGGTTTTATGCGATTATTTCGCTATATTTCCGGGGATAATAGATCTTCTAAAAGTCTATCGATGACCGCACCAGTGCAGCAAAAAACCGGTCAAAAAATTTCCATGACTTCACCAGTGCAACAATCCGAAGGCGGCTCCGGCTGGGAAATTTCATTCATGCTACCTAGCGACTTTACCTTGGAAACTGCCCCTACACCCGAAAACAGCGCCATACAAGTCAGGCCGGTGCCCGCGCGCCTTATGGCAGTGATGCGATACTCTGGGCGCTGGAGTGAAAAAAACTTTAACAAGTACGAAGGCAAACTTCGTCAGTTGCTGGCTGAAGCGGGAGTCACCATCACCGGTTTAGCTGAATCAGCAGTCTATAACCCACCGTTTGTCCCTCCCTTTATGCGTCGCAACGAGGTTATGCTCGAAGTTGCGAGCATTCCCGACCAATCCTAACAGGGAGCAAAGAAGACAATGAGTGCAGCAAATAGTCGCAATATTCTCATCACTGGCGCGTCGGGCATGATAGGCAAAGCCCTTACATCTTCACTTGAGCAGCAAGGTTACACGGTATACCCCCTCGTTAGAGGTAGGGCCTTAGGCCCATTTTACTATTTACAAGATCAGGGCCAAGTAGTGCTAGATCCCAACACTCCCCTGTTCGCTGTCATTAATTTGGCGGGTGCAAACATTGCCGCAAAACGCTGGAACGAAAAACGAAAAAGAGTCATTGTCGATAGCCGTGAAAAAACCACCAGGCATCTTTGCGATGCCTTGAAACTGAGAACACAAAAACCTGCCGTTTTAATTTCAGCTTCCGCCATTGGCTTCTACGGTAGCAATCCCGCGGGCGCAGTTGATGAGTCAGCAGCGCCTGGCAACGATTTCATGGCCGAAGTTGCGACCAAATGGGAGTCGGCGACAAACTGCCTCGCAGAAACAGGAATTCGCTCAGCACACCTGCGGTTTGGCATCGTTTTGAGCACTAAAGGTGGTGTACTGCAAAATTTCATTCTGCCTTTAAATATTGCTGTTGTGGGTGCAGTTGGTGACGGCAAACAAATCATTAGTTGGGTAAGCATTACAGATGCTCTTCGGTTTATTTCCTACGCACTTGAAAACGAAAAAGTATCCGGCCCTGTCAACCTAGTCGCACCCAATCCAGTAAGTAGCTTAGAGTTTGCCAAAACTTTAAGTAGCGTCAGCAAACGCTTAAGATTGCCAACCCTACCGGCACCCGTCGCAAGACTCATGTTTGGCGAAATGGCCGATGCTGCCCTACTAGCTAGTGCAAATATAAAGTCCTCTCGCCTTGATGAATTTGGCTTCTCAATAACTCACCCATCTCTCCATTCAGCCCTGTCTGATGTTCTGCAGCATTCGCTGTAGGTAGTTTGGCACTGCTTAATCAGCTCTTTTCAAAATTTGATTAGTAACCAGTAATACAGAAGTCTGTATTTGTTGGTTTTACTGACTTTGGTTGGTTGTTATCATGACAAACATCTAAAGGGGCAAGACCAATGGGAATTAAGTTGAGTGTCAGGCAATTGCTCTTGGGTTTGGTCAGTCTTGCAATATGTGCCCCGTCAACTAAAGATACTCGTGATAACGCATTAGTTATTTTTGCCCGGGCTGAGCAGCAATATTTACCATGGAGTTCAAGGTGATAGTGTTTGGGCTCTCGGTGCGCAATTTGGCAGCAGCGTGGATATCTCAATCGACGGTACTGAGTGCATAATCACAAGCAACAGCATCCCCAACTATGATTTCAACGATTGCTATTCCGCATTCGCCACAAAAGTTTAAACAAGCGGAGAATCTTGTTGGTGCCTTCACTTTTCTGGGGGTCAACTTAACACTCTGCATTAAGGAAATGGCTATGGGCTTTTGTGAGTGCCCAACAATTAATCCAACTGTGGCATAGGCCAGCTAAACATCGTACTCTTGAGATCACATTCAAGGAGGCTAGGCATGCTCAAATTTAATTACTCACTCTTGCTTTGTATCTTTCTAACAATCACTAGCAGTGTTGGCTATGGACAAACTGGCGGCGGGCTAACTGGCCTGAAAGCTGATGCTGCCAACACAATTGATGATAAGGCCAAACTTGTTCAAGAAATTATTGATAGCTTGTTTTCATTTTCTGAGCTCGGTTTCCAAGAATTTGAAACTCAATCCTATCTCACAAAAATTTTAGCCGACAATGGTTTCGACATTGAATTAGGAGTAGCAGGAATACCTTCTTCATGGTGGGCCAGTTGGGGCAGCGGTTCTCCAGTAATTGCGCTGGGCTCTGATGTTGACGGAATTCCTCGAGCCTCTCAGTTACCAGGTGTTGCCTATCGCCAGCCTATGATAGAAGGTGCCCCCGGTCATGGCGAAGGTCACAACTCAGGACAGGCTGTAAACATCGTCGCAGCACTGGCTGTAAAAGAAATCATGGAAAGAGAAAACCTTCCCGGCACCATCGTACTTTGGCCGGGCATCGCCGAAGAATTGCTCGCCACGAAAGCTTGGTATGCTAGAGATGGCTTGTTCGACGGTGTTGATGCGGTTCTGTTTACTCACGTTAGTAATAATATGAATGTTAGTTGGGGCGATGCCACAGGCACCGGTTTGGTTTCTGTGGAGTATTTATTTGATGGTGTTGCTGCGCACGGCGCGGGTGACCCCTGGAAAGGGCGCAGTGCTTTAGACGCCGTCGAGTTAATGAATGTAGCTTGGAACTTTCGCCGCGAGCACCTACATCCATTGCAACGCTCTCACTACGTGATTAGCAATGGTGGTGACCAACCTAACGTAGTGCCGTCCTATGCAAGCGTATGGTACTTTATTAGAGAGATCACGGCCGAAAATATACGCGAGAACTTCGCCACACTGCAACGAATTGCCGAAGGCGCCGCCATGATGACCGATACGACAGTCAGTCGAAAGATTGTCGGCGCAGCTTGGCCTCGACATTTTAACAAGCCCATTGCACTGGCAATGGATGACAATATTAAAGCCGTTGGATTACCCACTTGGTCAGAAGATGATCAGCGTTTTGCTAAAGCGCTGCAAACCCTACTAGGCTCAGACAACCCGACCGGACTCGCCACAGAACTTTCTGGCATCGGCGAGCCACCTGAATCTCCCGTATCCGGCGGCTCCGACGATATCGGCGATGTCTCTTGGAATGTACCTACGGTTACTTTACGCTACCCCTCAAACGTGCGGGGACTGCAGGGGCACCATTGGTCTAGCGCCATGGCGATGGCGACGCCTATCGCACACAAAGGCGCTGTGTCTGGCGCAAAGGTAATAGCAGCAACAATGCTTGACTTGATTCAAGATGAAACACTGGTTGCTGATGCCCGAACTTACTTCGAAGACGTGCAAACTGCCGAGGTTCAATATGAGCCTTTTATTGGCCCAGACGACGCCCCCGCGATTGAAAAAAACGCTGAGATTATGGCGCAGTACAAACCACTTTTACAGCAGATGTACTACGACTCATCCCGATTCGATACCTACCTTGATCAACTAGGAATTGAATACCCACAACTGGAACCAACGGTGATCCAAAGAAACCAATAGGTCAAAATTAGGTGAAAAGTCGCGTTATCTGCAAGGCTCTAATAGCTGCATGTTTCTTTTGGCAGCTAGGGTCGCCAAACGTTCTTTTGGCTCAAGATAGGATTCCTCGCCCTGCTCTTGATGCTGGTGAAATCATTCGCTCGGCGAAACAGGGCTCCGGGAGAGAACTTACGGTATTGGCGCCCACCCTTACAGCCGGTGAAATCGATCAAGCGGTCTTAAATCGGCTTATGCAAGATATCGCCAAACAACCTGAAACCGTCATGCAGGAACTACGGATCGAAGAGAATAAGCTGCAAGACATATTGATTAGCCTTTCTAATGCCCGTAGCTTTATCAATACTAACGAAATTGCCAGTATTAGGGTCATGTGCGACAGTTTCAAGCAATCAACCAAGGAGGGTGAACTTAGGGTTGCTGACGCTTTAGCAGCCTATAACCGGCGCAGCAATTACACCAAACAGTTTATTGCTAAGTTTTATAGCATCGTAGTGGCAGAGATAGAGAATGGTTTATCACCCCAAGCACTTGTATCATTTCAGTCTTATATGGATGACCGGCGTCGCCGCATGGCCAGCGCTGGCAATGTCACCTTAGGTATACCCTCTCATAACGTGCGCAGTGGCATCGAAGCAGTTGAGTTTCACTGCGGCAAACCCCGCTAGCAATCTTCAAAGGAAAAGTGATGACCTATTCTTGTTTTACCGTATCAATCTCAAATCAGATCGCTCACGTTCAATTAAGCAGACCAGAGCGCCGTAACAGTATGATTCCAGAGTTTTGGGACGAACTACCAATAATCATTGACGAGATAGAAAAAAGCGGACAAGCCCGCGTCATTGTCATCTCCTCTACCGGCCCACACTTTACCTCAGGTCTAGATACCAGTGTTTTTGGCACTACTATTTCGAATAAAGACAGCACTTTATCGTCACAGCAACAACAGCGACTTAAGGGCTTAAAGCTTTATGAAACGATTCAGGTTATGCAAAAAACCTTCACTGCGTTAGAACAATCAAGGCTACCAGTTCTGGCGGCTATTCAAGGCGGGGCAATTGGCGGTGGTGTTGACCTCATTACAGCCTGTGACTTACGTTATATGACAAGCGATGGCTTCATCACCATTTTTGAAATAAATATTGGCATGACCGCAGACGTTGGCACATTCCCTCGAATTTGCAAACTGATCCCTGAGGGTGTTGCGAAGGAATTAGCGTTTACCGGCAGACGGATGCACGCGGCTGAAGCAAAGGCTCAAGGGCTAGTTAACGAAATCTTCGAGTCTCATGAGGAGTTGCTTGCGGGAGTCATGTCTGTCGCTGAACAGATCGCAAACAAAGCACCTCTCGCGACTTATGGCACTAAACGAATCATAAATTATGCTCGAGACCACAGCACCGCCGATAGCTTAGATTATATCGGCATCTGGAATGCCAGCATGCTGCAGCACGATGAAATTCAAGAAGCGATGGCCGCAAGCAAAGAAAAACGGACCGGGGATTTTGTAGATCTGCCGCCGAAAAAGCACAAGCTAGGCAACTAGCCTTGCAAGGATGAAAGCGAGCGTCACCGTCAACGCGCAGCTCTCAATTTGAGCCTTCGCTAAGATAGACATTTTTGATGAAGACTTTTACTCTAGACCAATAATTAAAAGAGGCAAGGTTATGCCCACTTACATTCACAGTGATCTCCCCATTATTTGCCGCTGTTTACGTAACATCGCATGGGCCGTCTGCATTAGCCTGCTCGCTACCCCGTTTAGCTCAGCCAAAGAACCGGCGCCAACTGGCGTCACCATCACGCGGCTCGGTAATGGCCCAATCATTACGCCGAGTCTTCACCTTAGCATTGGTGAAAATATTCAAGGCCCCTCATTAATTAAGGTTCCCGAGTGGGTAGAAAACCCTTTAGGTAACTACTATTTATACTTTGCCGATCATAAAGGGCTCTACATTCGTCTTGCCTACGCTGATGCCCTGCTGGGGCCATGGCACATCTATGAACCTGGCAGTTTAGCCATCGAAGACTCATTCTTTGCCCCAACTAGACCTCCTATTAGCCCAGAGCGGCTTGCGGAACTCGTAGCCGCGCGCGAAGCGAGTGGCGTCCAAATCATGCATGATTACGCCAAAGAACTTACCGAACCCCATATCGCCTCACCCGATGTGCATGTTGATGAGGAGAATAAGCAAATTGTAATGTACTACCATGGACTTGAAGCTGCTGCGTTTCAACATTCACGTGTTGCTGTATCAAAGGATGGCATTACATTCACGGCCCGAGAAGAAAACATTGGCAAGACTTACTTTAGAAAATTTGACTATCAAAACATGTCTTACGCCATATCAATGCCTGGTCAGTTTTACCGGTCAATGGATGGGCTAAGCAACTTCGAAGCTGGGCCACTGCTGTTTGAGCCAACTATGCGACATAGTGCTGTTATCGTTAAAGATGACACTTTGTATGTTTTCTGGACTCGGGTGGGAGACGCTCCTGAATCAATTTTACTCAGCACCATTGATTTGCGGGGTGATTGGATGGATTGGGAAGAATCCGAGGAGACACTACTGCTGCAACCGGAGTTTGACTGGGAAGGTGCTAGCGCAGCAATTGAACCATCTGTCCGCAGTACAGCGTATGGACTAGTTAACCAATTAAGAGACCCAGCAATATACAGTGAAGACGACGAGCTGTACCTGCTTTATGCTGTAGCAGGAGAGAGCGGAATCGCTTTAGCAAGGGTATCCATTACTCCCAAGAGATAGTTTTATGAAGCCAATCATAGGCATTCTAGTCATTATCATCCTCAGCAGCGCACTCATTTTCGCAGGTAACCAAGGCAGTGTTTCTGTTTCTGGGCTGCCACTATTTTTTCTCTGTGCTAGCGTTGGCTTTATTCTACACTGGGCGGTTTTTATTCCGTCATTTGCATTGCAGACCGAGCACTACTTTGATCTAACCGGTTCTATTTCCTACCTCTGTACCGTGCTGCTTGCGTATATATTGCACCCGGGCATCACGACTCGTGGATTAGTTATTTGCGTGCTTGTGGCCGTTTGGGCAATCAGGCTTGGTAGCTTCCTTTTCATTCGAGTAAAAAAAGCCGGACAAGATCGCAGGTTTACTGAAATTAAGAAGCGCTTCTTTCGTTTCCTGTTTACCTGGACGCTTGGTGGCGCTTGGGTTTTCGTCACGTTAGCGGCCGGCCTTGGCGCCATCACCTCGAGCATCGACGTACCAGTGGGCGGATTATTTTATCTTGGCCTTGCGCTGTGGATTCTTGGTTTCGCAATCGAAGTGATTGCAGACCGCCAGAAGACTCTGTTCCGAAAAGATCCAGCCAACACCGAGTCTTTCATCACGACTGGACTATGGAAGTATTCTCGCCACCCTAATTACTTTGGTGAGATCGTGCTTTGGCTGGGTATCGCAATTATCGCCCTGCCGGTTTTATCTGGATGGCAGTTGGCGACCCTTATTTCGCCACTGTTTGTGTTCCTGTTACTTACTCGCGTTAGTGGCATCCCCATGCTGGAAAAAAGCGGGCAGGAGCGCTGGGGGGCTGATCCTAACTATCAGACTTATGTTGCATCTACCTCTTCCCTAGTGCCGCTTCCACCAAAGTCTTTGCCTGTTTAAGCCGAAGGTTTATTGAAGCGCCTCCCATGATCATCTAAGCTAGCGGGCCACAGGAGAGGGCTCGTATGTCTTGGCAAAACGAAATTGATGAACTGAAACGCCGCGCCGACCTAGCGAAGCAAATGGGCGGTGCTGAAAGAGTCAAACGTCAACATGACAATGGCAGACTCACCGTACGGGAGCGCATTCATGCACTCGTGGACCCAGATTCGTTTCACGAAATCGGTGCCCTCGCCGGAAAGGCAAACTATGCAGAAGACGGTGAAATTACAAGTTTCGTTCCCTCAAATTTTGTCCTAGGCACAGCGACTCTGGATGGCCGCAAAGTTGTAATAGGAGGCGATGACTTTACCGTTCGAGGGGGCGCAGCGGATGCCAAAGTCGGCGATAAATCTGGCTATGGTGAGCGCTACGCGCTTGAAATGCGCTTGCCACTGATTCGGCTGATTGATGGATCTGGAGGTGGCGGCAGTGTCAAAACATTAGAAATGGCTGGTTACTCCTACATACCTGAATTAAAAGGTTTCGAAACCACCATGAAATTACTCGGCCATGTGCCGGTCATTTGTGCTTGCATGGGGTCCGTAGCGGGGCTTGGCGCCGTACGAGTTACTATCTCCCACTTTTCAATTATGGTGAAAGATACCAGTCAATTATTCGTCGCCGGCCCTCCGGTGGTAGAAAGGAGTTTTGGCAAGCCTGTAGAGAAGAATCAGCTAGGGGGTTCTCAAATTCACGCCCATGGGAGCGGCGCAGTCGACAACGAAGTTGAAAGCGAAACTGAAGTGTTTACTCAAATCAGGCAGTTTCTAAGCTATCTACCCCAGAACGTTTGGCAAATACCACCACGGCATCAAATCGAGGACCCTGTGACTCGTCGAGAGGAGTCATTGCTATCGGTAATCCCCAGAAATAGGCGCCAAATATACCAAATTAGGGATGTTATTCATCCTATTGTGGATAAAGACTCTTTTTTCGAGTTAAACACCGGGTTTGGTGAATCATTAGTAGTAGGGCTTGCTAGATTGAATGGGTATTCAGTCGGCGTGATGGCGAATGACACCCAGTTTCATGGTGGTGCTGTCGATGCTTCCGCGGCTGAGAAAATGATGCGCTTTGTTGACCTCTGCGATACGTTTCATTTGCCCGTAATCAACTTCGTCGATAACCCCGGCTTTCTGATAGGAATTAAAGCTGAACAAGAAGGCACCGTAAGACTAGGCAGTCGCGCATTGATGGCCTGCTTACAAGCTACAGTGCCTTGGGTGTCGATCATCATTAGACGCTGCTATGGTGTTGCCGGCGCTGGCCATGGCAACGCAGACCGGCTTAATCTGCGCTATGCGTGGCCCTCGGCGGATTGGGGCTCGTTGCCAATAGAAGGCGGAGTTCAGGCCGCCTATCGACGGGAAATTGAGGCCGCAGATAATCCAGATGCAAAGCGCAAGGAAATAGAAGACAGTTTGGAAAAGTACCGATCGCCACTTCGCACCGCAGAAGCCTTCGGCATTGAAGAAGTGATCGACCCACGGGATACGCGCCCTTTGCTTTGCGAATGGGTGGAGCTAGCCTACCAGTTACTGCCCAGTCAATTAGGCCCCAAAGCTAGAGTTACCCGCCCCTAAATAGGGAAGAAGCCTGAATGTCGAGCATTAGCTCAATATTGGAACTGGAAATTCTCGCCAGACTATTTTACTGTAAGGCAAGTCGATCTCCGAGGAAGCATTATGACACGACAATTGCTTGTTTTTTTCTTAGCTCTCCCGTTCGCCGCCTGTCAGACCGTGCCGTCCTTCAATAGAATGTCCGATCAAGAGATTTTGGCGTTCAATGTAGGCCGCTCCCCGGCTGAGCAAGTGATCTGCGTAGAACGCACGTCTCTGTCCAGCAGAATACCAAGACGTGAATGCAACACCCGAGCCGCCTTCTATGAAGAGAGTATGATCAATGCTGGGTTTATCAATACCGCCAGCGCTGGCCTGCCGACGTTTAGGTAGCGTGAGAGTCACTTTAAGCGAATAGCCTACTTATTACTGCAAACCGCTGTGGATTTTTATTCCACCCACCCTGAGCTGTTGGCTGTTTAAATACTGTCATTCTGCGATAACGCAATGTTTAGATTGCAGGTAATTTCATGAAAGCTGTTCGAGTCAATCAACAGGGCGATCCCGATGTACTATCTCTCGAAGACCTCCCTACCCCAACCCTTGAGGGCGACCAGTGCCTTGTCGAGATAGCTGCCATCGGCGTCAATTTTATCGACACCTACCAGCGTTCTGGACTTTATAAAATACCACTGCCTTCCACTCTTGGCCTTGAAGCGGCCGGCACTATTGCAGCTGTGGGAGCGGGCGTCACCCGCTTCAAGGTTGGCGACCGGGTTGCTTACACAAACGTGCCAGGCGCCTATGCCGAATATGCCGCTGTTCCTGAGGCCAAACTCGTCTCTCTGGATGAAGGCGTAACGTTTCAGCAGGGTGCCGCCATTATGCTGCAAGGGTGCACAGCGCATTTTCTGTCTCATTCCACCTACCCTGTAAAACCCGGCGACACCTGCCTTGTCCATGCCGCTGCTGGCGGGGTTGGGCTCTTGCTGACGCAAATGATAAAAATGCGAGGCGGCATTGTCATCGGCACGGTATCAACAACAGCCAAGGCAGAGCTGGCCAAATCAGCCGGTGCAGATCATATTGTGCTGTACAAAGACTGCGATTTTGAAGAAGCCGTGCGTTCACTCACCCAAGGCCGCGGCGTCAATGTCGCCTTCGACTCAGTCGGCAAGACCACTTTCGAAAAGAGTATCAATTGCTTAGCCAAACTGGGCATGATGGTGCTCTATGGCAATGCAAGTGGCCCGGTGACTGAATTTAATCCAGCGACGCTAGGGCCTAAGGGCTCCCTTTTTCTAACTAGGCCAACGGTGTTCGATTATTTAGCGGATCGAGCAACGCTAGAGTGGCGCAGCAATGATTTGTTTCAGTGGGTGGCTGAAGGTAAATTATCCCTGCGACTAGAACACAGCTACGCCCTGGCCGATGCCAGTTTGGCTCATAGCGATTTGGAGATGCGGAAAACTACTGGAAAATTGCTGCTAATTCCCTAATTTCGCCAAGCCAGAGCTTTTAATTTATCATAGCCACTTTATCCCATCATCTAACGACGAGACTCAGAAATGTTAAAGACAAGCAAAATCCTATTATGCGCAGTGCTCTGCGCCTTGACGCAGTTCGCTTCAGCTCAATCAATTGATCTTGGCCGGGGTGAATTACCGCTAACAGTTCCTGCCCATTACAATCCGGACACCCCATCGCCACTAATTGTATTACTGCATGGCTACACCTCAAGTGGCGCCCAACAAGATTCCTACATGGGCTTTAGCAAGCTAGCCAACAAGTATGGCTTTTTGTTTGTCGCACCAGACGGCAATAAAGAACCTGGCGGCGATGAGAATCGATTCTGGAATGCTTCACCAGCGTGCTGCGATTTTTTTGCCACCGGAGTCGATGACTCAGCCTACGTGCTTGATGTTATTAACGCGGTGAAACAAGACTACAACGTGGACCCAAATCGAGTATTTCTAATAGGCCATTCTAACGGGGGGTTTCTTTCCTATAGAGCCGCCTATGATCACTCCGACACCATAGCTGCTATTGCAAGTCTAGCAGGGGCGAATCATGTTGAAGAACGGGAGCCACCAAGCAGCCCAGTGCATATTCTGCAAATCCATGGCACTGCTGATGGCACAATTGCTTATGAAGGCTTTCAAATACGTGGCAACTACTATCCTAGCGCGTTGGATTCAGTCAAAGCATGGGCGAAATACAATGGCTGCAGCGACGAAGGCGCAGCTCGCGAGCTTAGAGATTTGGATGCGAATATAGAGGGCCACGAATCTAGCGTGATTTCGTTCAAGAGTGGGTGCCAAGTCGGCGGCTCTAGCGAGTTATGGACTATCGCTGAAGGGTCACACGTTCCGCCATTATCTGCGTCGTTTAGTGAACAAGTAGTGGAATGGCTTTTTGCCCACCCTAAAACCAGCGCTAGCTTCTCTGACTAACATTTGCACGATTTAAAAGTAGCGAGCAGGAAGCAGTCTGCACCGGCAGAGGCCAATTAAGCTGCTTGAATACTCTCATGTTAGTAAGGGTTAGCAAGTAGCCATCAAGGTGTTACCCATGTCTATCGGGCTCCTTGGTGGCTCCAAACCATACAATAACACTCTAGGCGATCCAAACTATGTTCGTAAAATCAACTCGCAGCAAAAACCTTTACAGACTACTCGCCTGCTCTGCCAGCTTAGTAGGATTCCTTGGCAACCAAAGCTTGGCTGCAGATGAGTCTTGGATAGACCTATTCAACGGCAAAGACCTCGACAACTGGACTGTAAAATTCACTGGTTATGAATTAGGCCACAATCATCTAGACACCTTCCGAGTGGAAGACGGTCTCCTAGTGGTTAGTTATGACAACTGGCCCGATTTCAACAACGAATTTGGACACATGTTTTATAACGAGGAGTTCTCTTACTATAATCTTCGGGTGGAGTATCGGTTTATAGGCGACCAAGTCACCAATGGCCCGGAGTGGGCTTTCAGAAACAATGGCATGATGCTTCACAGTCAAGACCCTAGTTCGATGCAAGTCGAACAAGAATTTCCCGTCTCAATAGAAGCTCAAATGTTAGGGGGTAATGGCACCGATGCAAGACCCACTGGCAACGTGTGTACGCCAGGGACCAATATGGTAATGGCCGGTGAACTTATCACCAGACACTGCACAAATTCCACCTCAGAGACTATTCACGGCGATCAATGGGTAACTATGGAGATGGAGGTGCGTGGCAGCGAATCCATCAAACAGATCGTTAATGGGGTTTTAGTCTTGGAGTACCAAGATATTCAACTGGACCCTCAGGATAAAGATGCGCAACGTTTATTAGCAAAAGGCGCGCCTCTAATGTTGGATCGTGGATATATTTCAATTCAGGCCGAAAGCCACCCTATCGAGTTTCGCAAAATTGCGATTCAATTAATTGAGTAGCTATTCGTGGTGTTGTTAACAGTGCCGGTACACTACCAAGGAATGGGCTTGCCATCCCATGCCAAAAACTGAATACGCTTCTCGGTGCTAAGACTCTTTATAATTTTTAGTAATTGTTCCGCTACAAAATCCGGCTGAAACAATTTGTCATCCTTGACGTATTTCTGAAACGGTTTAGACAAAGGCGTATCGGTAGTGCCCGGGTGAAACGCAAGAAATCGCACTTTTCTGGCGCTGCGTGCGACTTCGATGGATACCGACTTTAAACACATGTTGAGCGCAGCCTTGGACGCTCTATAGCTATACCACCCACCTCTGCCGTTGTCTTCAATGCTACCAATGCGAGCGCTGAAAACCGTCACAATGCAGTTTGAATCCCGCTTGAACACAGGCTTCATGTGTTTAAGCCATAGCATTGGAATAAGCGTGTTGACTTGATGCACATGCAGATAATTCTCTTCTGCAAAATCCGCAAGGGAGCGTTCAGGTTGCATTACGTCATCATGTAAAATGCCATTACAAATGAACAACATCTCCAAATTAGTAAGTTTCGCCTTGCTTATCTGAGCACACACTTCAGCTATGGATTCCTCATCATAATCGAGTTCGATCCAATGTAGCCGCGGTTGACTATCGCTTGGCCTATGGCGGCTGATAGCAATCACCTGACGGGTCTGGTCCGCCTCTAGCAGCTGCGCAATTAGCGCCTGTGCGATTTTACTACTGGCACCGACGATTATCGCAGTCGGCGCCTGCGGGGAAATTTTAGCCAAGTTCAATTGCATGGAAGTCAAAGAGCACAGCCAGAGGATTTATCTGCCCTGCAGGGCTCGCAGCGGCGTTTTCCTGTGATCAACCAAGAAATAGTGTAGCGATGCTTAGCGAAAATCCTATAGCCAATATCAGCAAAAAATCGAATTACCGGCCATCGCAATACAACAAGCCACGGTTTTTTACCCACGGCACGCCACACTGCAAGCGTCACATCCAATCCGAGCAGCATAGTGCCGTCTGCAGTCCTAGCGTGTAGCAAGCGATCGGCTGCCTTAGGGTCTATCTCGGGATATCGAATCGAAAAATCTTCCTGATGAATATCCTCCAATTGCAACAAGCTCTGAGTATCTAATTCTCTCAATTGGTTCATTTCAGCAACGCATAATGGGCAGTAGCTGTCGAAAAATACGGTTAATTTTTGCAAAACTTAGATCCTATAAATCAATCATTAACTAGAAGTACGGTAACAAGAAAATGTAACGCGACAACAACAGCGCTGAGCACTAATCGCAACGCAGGGTAGCCTTGTGATACGCCTTGGTAGAGTATATTTTTAGTTGCCAACTCAACACCGAGCACAGCCAAGTAGCCCGCGCTAAGCAATAACAAGCACCCGAAAAGAGAGTATTCGGCTAAACCCAGTGCCATCCAAACCACAAGGGCTATCCCGTTAGAAAACACCAGCAAGCACAGCGATAAAGCGCTGGCCTGTTTGCCCAGTAACAACCCCCAAAGTGAGCCGCTTAAGAACGCGAGAATCACTGCGCTGTAATAGCTAAACCACAATGCACCAGCGAGATCAAATAAAGATTGGTCAAGATAGGTGAGCACGGCGGTGAAAATAAAAGGCAGTAAGCCGGCAAACCCCAAACTCGTAATCAATTGTGTCTGCCGATTTTGATTCATGATAATACTACGCTGAAACCTTTATTTCGGTTCTTCACGGTCCTTAAGACCTGTTAACAATTACCTAACGCTGAGGTATGCTGAGAGTAGACTTTTTAAAAGGACGCACCTATGCCCAGCCGTCGAAATTTATTGCAAGCTATGGCTTTGCTACCCGCCGTGAGCGCATGCTCAATCACCACCCCCGAAGCAACCCAGCCCAAGCGATTCTATACACCCTCAGGGCTTCCACTTCGCGCTGTCAACATTGATGAAAGTCGGGTCATTCGCACGGTTACAGGGCTTCGGCCTTATCGCCGCGAAGGTTTTGTTGTCGAAGCCGAGCGGCGTGGCGAAAAAACAGTGGTGCACAACTACGGCCATGGCGGCGGAGGCATAACGCTATCTTGGGGCACCTCTCATCAAGCGATGGAAATGGCGCTGCAAACTGGCCAACAACAATGTGCGGTGATTGGCTGCGGAGTGATGGGACTGACCACTGCACGTCTCATGCAAGACCAAGGTTGGGATGTCACGATTTACGCCAAATCTTTACCGCCGTATACCACATCCAATATCGCAGGAGGGCAATGGTCTCCCGCGTCTGTGTTTGAAGAAGGCTTTGACACGCCAAGGTTTAAAGCTCAATTTGAAGAAGCCATGGCGATCTCCTATCGCTACTATCAAAATTTAGTCGGGCCCAAGTATGGGGTCAGGTGGATCAGTAATTATCAGCTGTCAGACACCCCAAGGCCAACTGATGACTTGGTTCACAATTACGCTTCGATGTATCCACAGTTGAAGGTTTTGGGGCCTAATGAACATCCTTTTCCAGTCGCCTATGCGACCCACTACGACACTATGCTGATTGAACCAGCCACTTTCCTGACCGCACTAATGCAAGATTTTTACGGGGCTGGCGGGGTTATCGAAGTTAAAGAGTTTTCATCAGACGCTGAAATTCAATTACTGACTGAGCCTGTGGTGTTTAACTGTGCCGGGCTTGGCGCGCGCCAACTCTTTGGCGATGAAAAATTGTTTCCCATTAAGGGGCAGCTGAGTTTCGTATTGCCCCAAGCCGAGGTCAATTACATCACCATCACAGATGGAACCTACATGTTTCCCCGTAGCGATGGCATCTTGCTGGGTGGCACGTTTGAGTACAACAATTGGGATTTAACACCTGATGCGGATGTAACTAATCGTATTCTGCGGGAGCATCAGGCGTTCTTCGGGGCAATGAATGACCCATGGCGCTAATCAAAGATAAAAAAAAGCGGCATGGAGAGGGGGATAAATTGCCATGCCGCTTAAGGAGCCTATTAAATTTGGTAGGGAGTTAGGCTCCGCGGAGATACTCGAGCATAGTGTCAACATCACTGCATTCAAACGGATCAGTATCGGCGTTGTCGCACTTACCGGCTTCAGCGAATAACTTTACAACTTTGCCATCCTCAACCACCATGGCATAGCGCCAAGACCGATCACCAAAACCAAGGTTTTCTTTCTTTACAAGCATATCCATGCCTTTGGTGAAATGGCCATTACCATCTGGCAGCATCTTGACCTTGCTTACGCCTAGCTGCTTGCTCCACTGATACATAGAGAAAGCGTCGTTAACGCTCAGGCAGTAAACCTCATCAATGCCCAAGGCTTTCAGGTTATCGTATTTCGCTTCATAACCCGGCAAATGAGTACTACTGCAAGTGGGAGTGAAAGCGCCGGGGAGTGCAACAATAATGACCTTCTTGCCAGCAAAAATGTCATCAGTGCTCACGTCCTGCCATCGGAACGGATTATCACCGCCAACAGCTTCGTCTCTTACGCGGGTCTTAAAAACTACATTAGGAACAGATTGAGTCATAGTGCTAATTCAAACTCCAAATCAAGTGAATCAAAGGGTATGGGTGCTACTATAGACAACAGAGAAGTATCGGTAAAATGAGAAATTTCGATAGCTCTGATCGTATAATCCGATGTTAGTCTCTCGCTGTAAAAATACGGGAGATCTACTCTCCTCTGCATTCGGGCGTATAACCCAAGCGATACAGCCACCAGAGATAGACAAGCCAAAGCATTAGAATTAGTCTTAGAGCCAATAAAACAAGAACAAGGAACCACCATGAAGTTGTCTGCTCACCGATTATTACCTGTATTTGCTAGCGTTCTGACCTGCTCTTTATCAACGTTTGCGAGCGCTCAGACAGATAGCCCTACGTTCTACGCCGATGCACTGCCGCTGTTTGAGAAAAACTGCGTTGCCTGCCATCAGCCCAATGGACCTAAAGTGGGTGGAATCACAGCCCCCATGTCTCTGCTGGACTACTCTCAGGCAAAGCTGTGGGCGCCAATGATCAAGAATGCGCTGATAACCGGCTATATGCCGCCTTGGGGTGCCCACGAGAGACACCGCGGAGAGTTTAAAGGAGAGCGCTATATCGACAAGGCTGAAAAGGATCTGCTGATCGCTTGGGTTGATGCAGGCGCCTTAGAAGGCAATCCGAACGATGCCGCAAAGGATGATGGTTTGCTGGCGAGCAGCGGCGGCACTACCCTGCCAGAATCTGGCTGGTGGATAGGCGACCCTGACCTAATTGTGCAGTTTGCGACCCCGGTCTATGTGCCAGACGATGTCGTAGATTGGCAACCCACCATCGAATTGCCTGTGCCCGAAGGTGCCCACACCGAACCCAAATGGATTTCCAAAGCCGAACTGGTGCCAGGGGGGCCTTGGGTTCATCACATTGTATCCAGTCACATGGGTGTGGGAGTTCCAGGCCGCGGCCCCTTTACCTATCCTGAAGGCTGGGGCGTACTCATGCCCGAAAACCCATTTATTACCGCCAACATGCATTACCACAAAGATGCAGGAGAAGGCACAGCGGTTACAGATCTAACCAAAGCGGGATTTGTATTTTATGACGAGGGGGACGTGATCGACTACGTTGTGGAAACGAATCTTTTGCCTCATCGTGGTTGGACTATCCCTGCTGGCGACCCAAATTTCGAAGTTAATAATACCTTCGATATCGAGGAAGACATTTATCTATTGTCTATGGGTCCCCATATGCACTATCGCGGCAAAGCGATGCGCTACGAGTTGGAGTACCCAGACGGTGAGCAAGAAACCTTACTGTGGGTTCCAAAATACGATTTTAACTGGCAGTTTCTCTATGAATACGAAGAGCCTAAACTCATTCCTGCCGGTTCAAAGCTGCATATGAGCTGGTGGTTCGATAACTCCAGAGAGAACCGTTACAATCCTGACCCAACTGCCGATGTGGTCTACGGCCCTGAAACAACCGATGAAATGGCCAATGCTCGTATCTACTACGCTCCAGTAACCCCTCGGGGAATCGTGGTGGGTCAGCCCATTCCGGAAGATGTGCTAGAGCAGGCGAGAAAAGAGGATGAAACGCGCCGCGCTAACACCAAGCTTCTCGACCCATCAAACAATGATTTTTCCTGGATACCTGATGAATCACACTAAGCGCTAGAGAGTTTTTCTGTCTGGTCCTAAGATACGTTGATAGCTTATGTGAAGCCGGCTACCTAGAGTAGCCGGCTTTTTTTATCTAAAAAGTCAACTGTCGACCCTAGATAGCTTGAAGCGCTCATTGACTGCTAACGGTTCTGTGCAAACTGGCAAAGCTGCTTCGATCTTTTTAGACGTTTCACTTCAATCTAAGCACAGGTGCTGAACCCGACTCGGCTTCGTGACACCTAGGCAGCAGGCTGCCAATCTTTAATCCGAAGTTTCACTACGTCCATGTCGTGCTTGCACACTCCTGCTCTGGCGATAAGTTTGATTTCACACAGATCGCAGCGAACGCATTCTTTAAAATCAATAGCAGGGCCTCGGATTGCGCCCGTGGGACAAGCATGCTCACAAACGCTGCACACTTGGCACTGCTCCACTCGCTTTATTTTAAAAGGCGAAACAAAAGATACTACCCCTAATGCTGCACCCAGAGGGCAAGCGTAGCGACAATAAAACCTTGGTACCAAAGTTGCTCCGATCAAGAACACAAGAAGGATTACCCAAAGAGTCATCGATTGACTGAAATAAAATACCGTTCCAAACGGCTCGAAGTATTGGAATAAGCTGAGTTCGCTATAAGTCAGCGCCATCACTATCAAGAAGGCTAACACTGCGTACTTTAAGTACAGCGCCATGTCATGGATTTTTTGCGGCACTTTTTGCTGCCATCGCTTAGGCGCGAAGCGAGTAATGAAATCTTGCAACGCGCCAAATGGGCAAAGTGAAGAACAGAATACCCGCCCCCAAAACAAAGTAGTCACAAGGGTAAACACGATAATTAAAAGTAGCGGCAAGTCATTAAGAAACAGGACCGGCCCCTGTTTTATGCCATTGGTGATATGAGAAACGGACACAAAACCACCATCAAAAAACCCAAGATACAACAGTGTATAAGTGAGTGTTGCCCAACGTAATGTGGCATTTTTCTTTAAAAAAGACGTTATTACTAATGTCAACAACACAAGCATAGCTATCACTTCAAGCCACGGCGCATCACTGATCAGGCTTGCTAAGGCCCCCTCTTCGCCAAGATCTGAATAGTCAGCAGTGGGTGCGGGCAAGTACTGCTGGGGTATCGGGTCACCGTTTGACAAAGCGAGAGCAAGGACAGGCACGACATATTCGATTTCAAGAAAGTTTTCAAATTCGCCTCGGGTTTCACTGTCATCGTAGAGAATTTTAAATGGTCTGCTGAGATCGACCGCTGGATCAAGCACTATGGCGCCGGCGAATCTTACTTGATCAGCAATCAAGCCATTATCAGCGCTACCGGCATAGACAAATCTGTTGCGACTGATGGTGTATCGAATACCATCTTGCTCAACTGCGAGACGTTCTTGTCGAAACGGTCGTTCAGCATCACCATCTATGCCTATCAAAAATAGCTTGCCATCCGATACTCGATTACTAGCTTCTCTGTCCGCAATTGAATAGTCCTCAACTCCAAGCACTAACTCGCCCAAGCCATCATGGCCGATAAACGCCAGATCAAGTTCGAGTGTCGTTTGGTCAGGTTGGGGAATTGTAAAATCAAGCACTAGGCCTTCGGATTTCAATTGCGACCAGTTTTTCTCACCATAGTAATTAAGAGCAATAGCATCTGCGGCTGCGCCAGAAACGACTGCTGAATCATTCATGTAAGCAGTCGCAACCCGGCGACCCGCATTACGAATTCCTCTCGCGACAGCCCAACTGGTAACGGTTGCGCGAGAGACTCCGTCTATATCTCTACCAACTCGAAAGCCATCAGTAATACTCTTGCCGTCAAACTGATTGGGGAAGCGTTCCGTCGCTAAAAAATCTCCTCGAATGCTCTTATAGGATTCACGATAAAAGAGCACTTGGATTGAAGTGATGGAGCCGTCCAATCCCATACCTACAAGCACGTTGATTGGCGCGCTGTAGCCCACCTCTTCCGGAGGTAAATCGGCCGTTTCAAACACATAACCCAGTAACTGAGCATCTCCCGAATCCACTGCACGGTATGCACGAATCACTGGAGGATTGCCAGATTTCTCAGAGAAATCTGTAGCCTCTGGAAACAAATCCGCTAATAGCTCCTGTGATACAGAGATAGCTGACTGACCATAGGAGACACTCGTTAAGGCCCATAACGAGCAAACGGCAAGGGTAAAAGCAAACTTCGCAACAATCTGAGAAAATGATGCAGGTAAGACGTTGGTGACAAGGGACATTATTATTCTTATTGAAAGTAAAAGGTGCCTAATCCTATCAACTTTTCAAGCAATTCGTCACTAGGCGGACGATGTCGACACCGTATTCAGTACTGCTTTAAGCTCGTCTAAGCCGAAGGGCTTACTAAGAATGTGATGTCTTGTCTCTTCACCGGAATTTACGAAGTGGGCAGAGTCACTATAGCCAGTCGCCAATATCACAGGTACGGTAGGCCGCTTAGTGGCGCAAAAATTTGCAATATCGATTCCGGTAACCTCAGGCATTGAGTAATCAGTAATGACAATATCAAACTGATCGCCATCGCTCGCGATTAACTCCAGCGCCTGCTTCGGATCAGCGCACTGAATACAATCGTGCCCTAACGCATCTAACATCATCCCTACAGTCTCTAGCAGATCTATCTGATCATCGATAAGCAAGATTGTTGAGCGACTGGCCTTGCCCAGCAAAGACCCGTCCTTCGCTTTATCATTTGAAGAGCTACTAACGGGAAAATAGACACTAATCGAAGACCCTTTAAATGGAACGGATCGAAAATCAATACCACCCTTGTGAGCCAAGACCAATCCTCGCGCAATCGAAAGACCCATACCACTGCCTAGGTCTTTAGAGGTATAGAAAGGGTCAAATATTTTGTCAATTCGATCGCTACTTACACCTAGGCCGTTGTCAGACACAGTTATTTTGGCGTATTTTCCAGGCAGCAAATGCCCGTGCAAACACTCCGTTCTGCGCCCTATTTCTAGCTCGTTCAACTCGAAATGTATTTCCCCATGTTCTTGCTCTAGCGCTTCAAACGCATTGGTGAGAATGACGATAAGTACTTGGGAGACCTGATTCGGGTCAGCAATAATTTGAATTGGATTCTCGCTTAAAACTTTCTCCAACTTTACGGACTTTGGCAAGCCAGCCTGAACTAGCTGTAGCGCATCGGCTGCCAGTTCACCCAAGTCCAACTCTGTTTTGTTCAAATTTCCTTGCCTGCTGAATGCAAGGATTTGACTGACCAATGCTTTGGCTCGGTCCGCTGTCTCCATCAGTTTATCGACGATAGCAGTTGCAGCTGCATTATCGGCAAGTTTTAGTTTCAAAAGCTCATTTAAACCAATCATAACGCCTAGCATATTATTGAAGTCATGAGCGATACCGCCAGCCAAGGTGCCCAAAGATTCAAACTTTTGCGCCTGACGTAGCTGGCCTTCCAGGATCAGCCGATTACTTTCCTGTTGCTTGCGTTTAGAAATATCTCGAGTAACCCCTACCCACTGATCGACACTCTTGCCTCCTTCCACTATAGGTTGGGCGGCAATTTCGCAGGGTACTTTCGAGCCATCTTTATGAATCAAGTCAACTTCGAATACGGTTGATCCAAGCGCTGTAGAAAAAACCAGCTGCAGCGCTTTTTCCGCCGACTCTTCTGTCATGATATCCCGCATGGAGAGATTTAAAAATTCTTCTGGGGTATAGCCAGCTAACTGCATTATCGACGGACTACAATAAGTAGTTTGTCGCTTGGTCTGATCCCAAGTCCAAATAACATCTAGCGTACTCCTGGCGAGCACCTCGTATCTCAGCTGACTTTCTTTTGCCCGCCGTTCACTAACTTGCAATTGCAATTTTGCCGCTTCGGATTTCTTTAACGCTCTGAAAAGTTGATAAGTAATAATGGCGAGAGCGAAGAACATGAGTACAGTGACGTAGACTGTGTTTCTATACTCAGCAAGTAGTGAGCTGGGCTGATTCAACACGGTAAAAGGCTGCTCTAGGGAATTAACCGGCAAACTAAATCGCTGCACCTGATTATAATCGAAAATAATTGACCCAAATTCATCGCCAACTTGAGGTGACTCGACGTTAGTGTCTTCTACCAGCGCAAATACCGCCTCAGATGCTGCGGTTGCATACGCTTCAGCGGTATGAAAGTACCCTCCTGTCAGCCCATAGCCTAGAAACGGGTCAGCTATGCCAAACAGCGGCACAGCACTAGCGGAAGATAAGCGCTGAAACAATTTTAAGGAATCGAAATTACTCGAACGATCCCCAGCCATATAGGGCAGCGTCAAAACTATTGATTCATCTGACAGCAGGCTCAAATACTCTTCTGTATCTGGAACACTCATATTATAATGAAATTTCGCGGCATACTCAGAAAACGATTCGTTGATGATTCTGCGCGCTGCTGCTCCAAACTGCAGTTCGTCGCGCTCTGAACCAACGAACACTTCAATAGTTGATGCGCCTGGCTGCAGCTGGCTTGCCACTGAGAGGGTATTCACTATCGACAAATCGCTTCTTGCTAAAACCGTTTTCACACGATCCGAAGTCAGTTCTGCATCATTTGCAGCTGCGCCAGGTAAAACCATAACCAAAGGCAAAGTGTTATAGACTTGCAATTGTTTTACAAATTCTGCCGCGGCTGGCAGAACAGACACAATGATGTCGACACCCATTGAGGCGACGATGCTGACCACGAAATTCTTATAAAATTCTACAGTAGCCTCATCGGTAAGAGACCCAACACCGAGGCGTTGAAAAGATATCTGATGAGGAACCGTGAGTCGCGCTTGAAGCGCATTCACTAAGTGATTGTCAAAACCGCCATCCCAAATACCTTCATCCCACCCTCCGTGAAGCACCAGCACACGAACTGGTTCTTCTATTTGGGCCTGAACTGGAAAATTGATCAGCAGAAAAGCGATCAAACAGGCAGTGCAAGACCAAATTTTCATGGTAGAGTTAGGCCTTGAGACAATCGGCAGTGGCATCTAGGTACCTTAAATACAGGGGCCCATGTGAGTCATGCTCCTCCCGCTGCAAGTATAGACAAAGAATGGAATACATGCTGAGTAATTTACATCAGTTTACGAGGCAGACAATTGCCTATAGCGTCGCTGATTCGCACCGGTCACATCGTCCAACAACTTTTTTTTGGAGTCGTTTACAGTGACTCCCGAAGATTTTTTGGAAACAATAACGAGCAATAGTCCTTCCTACATAATGGTATTGGATAACAATGGGCTTATACGCTTCGTCAATCGTACCACGCGCAACTTAGACAAAAAGAGTGTTCTTGGCCAATCTGCGTTCGACTATGTGGCGAGCCAAGAAGAAGCTGACAAATTAAGAGCGTGTTTCGACCGTGTCACTAAACATCAAAAACCTGAACTGCTTGAAAGCAAGGCTATCAACTCCGAAGGTCGAATTAGCTACTGGGAATCTAGAATCAGCCCAGTCATGGAAAACGGCGTGCCCAGTGGCTTTGTAATTATTACGAATAATATTACAAAACGAGTGTCAGCTCAGTTAGAGCAGCAAGCAATTTTCGATTTGTCTGCAGATTTTCTCTGCGTTCTAAAATTTGACGGTTATTTTGGCCGGGTAAACCCAGCATTCGTTACAAAGCTAGGATACAGCGAAGAAGAATTACTCTCCACCCCGGTATTCGACTTTATTCACCCTGAGGACCGCCAGGTCACTTTAGATGCGTTTACCCGGGTCCGAGAGGAGCACCATAAACTACCACCTTTTGAAAACCGCTATGTTGCTAAAGATGGCAGCCTTGTCATTATTGAGTGGCTTGGCAGTGTAGATAGAGAGGCGAATCGAGTTATTGGCATCGGACGTGATGTAACGGCAAACCGAGAGTTAGAGCAGCAACTCCGCCAATCTCAAAAAATGGAAGCCATTGGTCAATTAGCTGGTGGCATAGCGCACGATTTTAATAACTTATTAATGGCAATATCCGCCAATACGGAGCTTGGCTTACTGAGCGACAATTTAGACAAGGTTAGGAGTAGACTCAGAGATATCGAGGCAGCGTCAGAGAGAGCGGCAGAGCTCACTCGAAAGCTACTTTCATTTTCACGCAATCAACCGCTGCAAAAAGCACCGCTGGATCTAAACCTTCTAATCCAAAATCTGCTTCGGCTGCTTGAGCGAGTCTTACCGCCGAACATTCAGCTAACCTTTCAGCCAGAACTAAACTTGCCCCTTGTCGCCGCTGATAAGCTGCAGTTAGAGCAAGTCTTGATGAATCTTTGTGTGAACGCCAGAGATGCCATGCCTGACGGGGGACACATCGCCCTATCAACGGGACGAATTATTGATAAAACCAACGATGCTCAAGTCACTGTCGATGTAAGCGACTCTGGCACTGGCATACCCGAAAGCATTAAAGAGCGTATCTACAATCCATTTTTTACCACGAAGCCCGAGGGCCATGGCACAGGTCTTGGACTTTCCATGGTGTACAGCATTATGCAAAAGCACAACGGCACTGTGACGATTCATGACACCACAGACAAAGGCACCACAATGCGAATCACCCTGCCACCTGTGAAGGCAGCGGATAAATCAAAAATCGCGTTAAATCAATCTTTACCGTTTGGTGGATCTGAGACGATTTTGGTGGCCGACGATGAGCAATTAGTCGCCAAGATAACCAAAGAGACTCTTGAAAAAGCCGGATATACCGTGGTTGTCGCAAGCAATGGCCAGCAAGCCATCGAACTGTGTAAAAACAACCCCGCTATCCAATTGGCTTTTTTGGATGTGATGATGCCCCAGATGAATGGGCCGGATGCGGCAGCGATTATTAAACAAGACTCGCCTCAGCTGCCGATTCTGTTTGCCACCGGCTATGCGGCGGATTCCCATAAAACTCTCCAAGACAAATATCACGTCCTGCACAAACCCTACCGGGGTGATGAGCTACTAAATATGATAAGGAAACTATTGGATGAGCCTCACTCGCACTAGCCATGACTGGAAGTTAAGCACTAGGAGATACCCCATGAAAAAAACAACCCTCATACTGTGCTTCCTGCTGAGCTTATTTTGCGAGGCGATACTCCACAGCAGAGCAATGGCGCAAAACGCCGAAATTAGACCTAGAGCGCGAGAGGCAGGGGTCGTAGTTGGCATTTTTCAACCCGGAAGCAACAACGCCATAACCGATGTGAGTGGTGTCTTAGTTGGCCACGAAACTGTCATCGAAGGTGATGACATACGCACTGGAGTCACAGCAATTATTCCAGCCGCTGGGAACCTATACACAAATCCCATTCCCGCTTGGATTCACGTAGGTAACGGGTACGGTAAGCTTATAGGGGAAACCCAAGTAAGGGAGTTTGGCGAGATAGAGACACCAATACTGCTGACCTGCACTCTCTGCGTATGGAGCGCAGCCAATGGGCTCAAACAGTGGCTTTACTTGCAGCCAGGTATGGGTGAGCACACCATTAATCCCATTGTTGGTGAAACCAATGACGGAAGAGTCAACAATATGTGGGCAGACCCTATTGGAGCGCAGCAAGTGTTTAGTGCCTTAGAAAAAGCAACATCGGGCCCTGTCGCCGAGGGCAGTGTTGGCGCCGGCACGGGCACTCAAGCGTTCGGCTGGAAAGGTGGCATCGGCACAAGCTCCCGTGTGCTGCCAGAGGCACTTGGCGGCTACACTATCGGCGTACTAGTGCAGACGAATTACGGTGGAATAATGTCGATCAACGGCGCACCTGTGGGTCGAGAACTAGGCACCTACGCATTTCAAGAGCAAGTCTTTCCCACCGGAGACGAAGACAAAGAAGATGGGTCAATAATGCTAGTGCTGGCGACCGATGCCCCTCTAACTGCTCGTAGCTTAGACAGACTAGGGCTGCGTGCCATCATGGGTTTGGCAAGAACAGGTTCTTATGCCAGCAATGGCTCTGGCGATTACGTTATTGCATTCTCGACCAACCCAAGCGTGCGCCGGCCGCGAGAGTCAGCAACGCCTGTGACCTCCACTAGCCTAGTTAACAGTTCCATATCCCCTTTGTTTGCTGCCGCGGCAGAGGCTACCGAAGAAGCCATTTACAATGCTATTTTTAAAGCAACCACCGTCAGCAGCAGTCGGGGAACTCTTGAAGCGGTTCCTATACCAGCCCTAATGGAAATTCTGCGTAAGTATGGCGCGCTAAATTGGGATACTACTATTCCCAACTAAGTGATCGAGCAATGACGCAGAATCAGAAGGCGGCTTTTTAGCGCTCAACACAGCTACCTAGCTGCCCGAGAATCTAGAAATTCTAACCGCGCATTATGATATGCTATCAAGTCCCAAGCCCCGGATGGCAAGCATCCCAGCATGAGCATATGCGACATTACCTAAATACCAATTCTGCACATACCCAAGACCCATGTTAACTGACGACATCGCATTTTTTTTCTTTGCGGTTATATTCGTTGCAGTTTTAAACTTTATGATTATCTCTGGAATATGGCTTAGCTATCTCACGTCCAAAAAGCCCTATTTGGCCATTGCCTGTTTCGCTGGCGCATTGGAAGTACTATTACACTTCAGTGATTTTGGGACGGGACTGAGCTCGAACGTTTCTACTTACTACTTTATTTCCAAAGTTCTCCAATTCGCCTCCACCTTGCTATTGGCGATCGCGATGCTTTCAGCGTTCGGTACAATTTCAAGGCCGGTGAAAGCGTTTTGTGTTGGCTTGAGCGTCTGCTTGCTATTGAGCATTAGCATTGAGTTGGCAACTGGCATCGCAAGTGATGCCGTGGTTGTGTATCTATTAGACGCGCCACTTCTATTAGCCAGCGGTTTTTTGGTATGGCGCACTTTCTTTACAGGTCAAACGTTTACTCCTAGCAAGCTATTTTTTATTGCCGCTAGCAGCACATTACTGCTAATCCGCTTAAGTTTGCCACTGTTGCCTTTGGACAACCTTTACCTATTACTTTATTTTATTGAGTATATCTGCTTCTCGATGTTACTCATTGCCATCATCCTCTATGAAATCGAATATTCGAATCGCAAAGTAAAAGAGTTGTTAGATAGCAAGGTGCAGTCCGAACAAGACTTGCAGTTTATAGTTGATAATTCGTTCGACATAATCCTGGTGGCTGACCAACAAGGTCTATTGCGTTCTTGGAGCAAAAAAGCACAGCAGGTTTTTGGATATAGTCGAGACCAAGCCATTGGCAAAATTCACCTAGACGCGATCTTTGTCGATAACTTTCTTAAGCGTCAACTGGGCGCGGTAGATGAATTTCATGCCCGCATGATGAGCATCGATGGAAAATCATTTATGGTAGATGTAAGACTTAAAGAGGTGAGCCACGAGGATAATTTTTATTCTATCTTTGTCTTGCGATTAATTGAGGAGCCCGGCAGTTTTAGTGGCATCGGAGCCACCAAACCTACTGGCGGTGCTGCAGAATGTTAAGCATACATCTTGCAGTGTGTCCACTGGCTCATTTTTTAACAACCCAAACTACGGGCTAAGACTTTGTATTTGACCTCTTCGGCATTCACCAAAAAAGTAACTAGTGCGCTGTTTTTTACGGGTTTCCTGGTCGGCGTTATCATCGGTGCCGGCGCTCTTTCTGGAGATGAATTGGGGCGCGTAAATCTGCTGTTCTTTCTCTTCCTCTTCGCGCTTGTTCCAATCTTGAGCCTTGTCGTCTCCGCAATTTTATTGCTTACTAAGAAAAACGGGATCGCATCCCTGATCATAACTTCCCCATTATGGCCAAAGGCGCTTGCACTTCACTCGGTACAGCAAGAATTAATTGGGTCAAAACGCAACTGGCTGTTTTTACAATCACAAATTATGGTTCTTGCTTTTGCGTTTGGCGGCCTTGTAGTGTTTGTCGCATTATTGCTAGGCACAGATGTAAATTTTGTTTGGCGAAGCACGCTACTAGACGCCCAAGCCCTTCAGCCTGTATTGCAAGCGATCGCACTACCGTGGCTGTTTTGGTCAGACGCCCAACCGACCCTCGACCTGCTTGAGCTGTCTCGCAATTCTCGTATTACTACTGACGGCAGTGGTTACTCAGCAAGTTGGTGGAAATTTGCCATTGCGGCTCAAATTACCTACAACTTAATCCCCAGAATAGTGCTGCTGCTGATAGCCGCTTGGCGCTACCGCCAAGATGCCGTAGCAAATTCTGTTGAGAATTTAGTTAATAGTATGGCTAAGGCAAGGCATTTTTCAGCAGATACTCCGCCACCGCTTGCAGAAATTGCCTACACCACTCCTAGTGAGTATCAGTTAGCAAATTGGGCCGATGCGCCAGACTTTTGCCTTAGTTTTATTACCAAATCATTTGGAAGTGCCAAAACCAAACTATCGCTGAATCCACTTACCGCAACCACCACTTTGGCTCAAACTACAACACAAACTTCCCTAGTGGTAATTGTCAAGAGTTGGGAGCCACCTCTTGCCGAATTACAGGATGTCCTTAAAGCGATTGCTAACGACGAAACCAACTTCATTTTGCCGTTAGACTGGAATGAAACCCAAGTAGTGCCTACCCAAACCAGCCATCTCACAGAATGGCGGCGGTTTGCAGCGACGTTAATTAACTGGAAAATACTCTTGCCGGGCACTCACTCATGACACCCGTATTTGCAGTCGTAGGCCACCCAAACAAAGGTAAGTCGTCCATAGTGGCGACTCTAGCTCAAAATGACAGCATAGCTATCTCTTCAATTAGTGGCACCACCAAGACTTGTCAACGGGTAGAAATTCACATTGGTCAGGCCAGCTATGAACTCATCGATACCCCGGGGTTTCAGCGTCCTACAAAGGTGCTGGCGTGGCTGCAGGCGCAAGCCACTACTGCGGATAAGCGTGCTATTGCCGTCCGCGCATTTTTGAACGATAAATCATGTCAAGTTAACTATCCTGACGAGGTTGAGCTACTTACTCCCATAATGAATGGAGCGGCCATTTTGTATGTAGTTGATGGCTCTCGTCCCTACGGGCCTGAGTACGAAGCAGAAATGGAGATTTTGCGATGGACAGGTCAAGCCAGCGTTGCACTTATAAATCCCATTGAAAATGAAGACTATGTTTTGCAGTGGCAAGATGCGCTGCAGCAGTACTTTAAAGTGGTACGTGTTTTCAATGCCATGGAGGCTGAATTCGATAAACATCTAGCGATACTTCAAGCGCTTTCCCATATTCGCCAAGATTGGCAAAGCTCGATCCAGGAAATTGTAGACGCCTCTAAAGCACAAGCGAGACAGCGCAAGAAAGATGCGGCTGACCTTGTTGCCTCGTTGCTGACGAAGGCCGCTTGCTTACAAATTACTCAAAAAGTACTGACTAAGGAGCAGGCATCGTTATTAAAAGCTGAGATGTCGAAGCGTTACTACGCTCAAGTTCAGGCCATAGAAACCAAACACCATGAGTCTCTAATGTCACTTCGAGCCTATCATCATCTTGATAGTCGGGCGACGCCACTGCCTGAATTCGACGATTTGTTCGATACTGAAAAATGGATTATTTGGGGGCTTACTCGGCAACAGCTCACCACCGCTGCTGCAATGGCGGGTGCCGCAGCCGGCGTTGCTGTAGACATCGCTTTAGCGGGCACTAGTTTGTTAGTTGGAGCTGCGGCCGGCAGTGCAATAGGCGCCGTCGGCGCATGGCTCAGCTCAGATAAATTGGCTGAATCCAAAATAGAAGGATTACCTTTAGGTGGCTATGTTGCCATTCAAGGCCCCATGAAGAATCGCAACTTCCCCTACGTGCTTTTAAGTAGATTCTTGCATCTAGAAGAAATTTTAACCCATCGTACTCACGCACAACGGGGCAGCATCACTATTGAAGAAGGAAAACTGCAAGAAAAGATTTCTCGCTTAAGCGAAAAACAGCAACGGGCATTGCACAGGGCCTTGGCAGATCTTAGCAAGCAGAAAAACGTTGAAAATCTTAGCAGCGCACTAATCCCGCTTTTCCCCTAAGCGGGATGACGATAGCTTTATGCGGCATCGTGAAAAATAATACCAAGTGTCATTCTTTCTCCCCAGATTATTTCAGCTACACCATGGCGCACACTTGCTTGCCGCCAGCCTCTTTTGCCAGGGATCGGTCTTTCGCGAGTAGGAATAATTACAGCAGTGCCTTTTTCAAGTTTTGCTACATGGGGTCTGGACTGCATACGCGGGTAGTTTTCTACTAACACCAAGTCGCCTCCATCAAAGTCTTTCCCTTTTTCGCTCAGCAAGATAATCACTTGGAACGGGAAATAGACTTCACCATAAATATCTTGATGCAATCTATTGTAATCGCCAACGAGGTAGCGCAGCAGCAAGGGTGTCGGTTTAGTCTGTCCTACAGACTCGCAGCGCTTAATAAATTGTTGATAGGCATCGGGCCAACGTTCTTGCCGACCTAGTTTTTTATACCAATCATTGGCAATAATCGCTAACGGCGGGTATAGAGCATGGCGTAATTCATTCACGAGTGTTGGCAATGGCCTGGCGAAGTAGCGATACTCTCCTTGACCAAAATTATGTCTATCCATCACCACGGTTTTTCGAAATTGCACATCTTCTTTGTAGCTCGCCATAAGCTGATCGCACTCGGTATGACTAAGCAGTTCGTCAATTACACTAAAACCTCGGCATAGCAACTGATTCTCAATCGATGACCAATCCAGAGACTTCGGCAATTCTCTCTCCCTTACTACAGATCAAGCCACTGAAGAAAATTAACGGTCGCCGCAATTAGCCTGTTGCGAGGCGTTTCCAACAGGGCTGCGTGGTCACCGCCGGCAAGCACAACCCACTGCTTATTCGGATTCGCCAGCATTGAAAACACAGCAGCATGGGCCTCGGTTTGAGCAAGCGGATCGAACTCTGCCTGCAGCAGAAGAGTGGGTAGCCTAACTTCAGCGGCGTTTAACGCGTTCCATTGCTGCAATTGATTCCAGTCCGCGCGCACCGGATCGGCTTTAAGCGCAGCCTCTACATAAGTGTTTACCGCTTTCTCACTAATGGATCCAGGCACGATAAAATCAGAAGCCGCTGCTTCTGCAGTGGTAGCCACTCGTGGTGGCTCAGTCACCACTGGCGCTTCACCATAACGCCTATCCGGATTCACAGGATAACCGAACAGAGTGACGCTAAGCATATTTTCGGGATACATCTGTGCGGTCAATTGGGCAACCATTGATCCATAAGACCAGCCCCAAACGTGAGTCTTTTGTTGGTTACGCTGTACCAACCACTGCAGCACTGTTGCTAGGTCCTTTGCCGCTCTATTAGGAGTATTCCAGCCGCTCTCATCTCGAGCAGTCGCACCGTACCCTCTCCCATCAAGGGCCCAAACACTGTATCCCTGCTGATTAAATCCATCCATCAGCGATAAGTCTTCACCCTCGACTTGTAAATCAAAGTCTGGAATAGAACTCCAAGTGCGGCCATGATGCAAAACAATATGAGCACGAGGATTAGGTATCGATTTTTCCCAAACAGTCAGCGGATGCCCATCAGCCATCACTATATTCTGTTTAAGTTCCGCAGCGCCAGAGGAGGCGACAACAAATAGCAAACTTGCGAAAGCCACAGCACGTAGCACGCCGTTGCGGATATGAGTAAATCTTTGCAGCATCTGTACGCCTCTTTTAAATAGAATTTTAGCTGGTCTTTAGCGTGCGTTAGTTGATAAATACACTAGCAACTGCTGCTCCAAACTATCTGCGACACTTGGCACTAAAAGCAGCAAACCCGCAGTTAAAATGCTAACGCAAGCACAAGTAATCAAGTAGTGTTTTAGTGACATAATTAAGCCTCCGCTGGCGCTAGTTCAAAAACCCAAGTGTCACCCGCCTCGATAGAAGCACGAGTGGTTGGCGAGTTGTATTTTCGACCCAGCTCTGCAGCAACCCCTTCAAGCACTTCACCCTGCTCAATTCGTACTAGCTGCCGTGGATAACGCACACCATTGACTCTGAGCACTGCCCTACCGTCACGATTTGCTTGCACTGCCCAGTGTTTCCAGAGTCTACCCAAAAAAGAATTCATATAGCCTGACACCACATAGGCTTTACCGTCACTCTCCACAATCCAAATCAAACGGGACGTCATTGACTGGGTCAGTTGTAGTTCGATGGTGCCCACACTGCGTGTGAAGCTCCAATCCGGCTCGGGTCCACTGTGCAACTCTCCAGAAACTAGCTCGCCACCATTAAACAGTACCGAAGGCCCATCGGCACCGCGATGCCGCAGCGCCAGTGTGCCAAAAGCAACTACCGGGATCAGCACTAATATCCCGATGATCTGAAAGCCGATGAGCAGCTTTTTATTTGCTTGAATCATAGTAATTTACCCCAAATGGCCACTGTGAGTTCAACTTGCATTGCCGCAACAAAAAGGCCGGAAGTACTTAACATACTTCCGGCCTTTAGGTTTTAGCAACGGTTATTTATTGCTATTTTTTAATGTCCATCATCCGCCGCTGACATAGCTCCCGGAAGTGCCATAGCAGTTAACGTAGATCCCGTTTGCAACAGCACATATTGATGCCCGTCTAACGTCCATGAGCTCATACCATAGCTTGAACGTGCTGGAGCCTCTATCTGTTCCAAGATTTCACCGCTGGCCTTATCTATTGCATAAAGCATTGGTGTGCCGTCACTCGCCGCATCCGAGTAAATTAGCATATTGGCTGTAACAACCATAGGAACCAATGCCCCTGTACCGGTATTACCAATATCAATACCGTTAAGCGCTGGGCTGTTCTTAATTCGGTTGGGTGTCTCACCGGTAGGAATCATCCAAGCATGATCGCCCGTAGTCATATCGATTGCTGTGATACGGCTATAAGGTGGCTTCCAAATAGGAATACCAGATTGCAAGCGAGGAGTTCTCGCCGTCGCGCCTGGCACGCCGTTTGCGTACTGAGCGGTAGTAACACCGGTTGAATTAGGGAACAGCAAATCCGCTTCTTCACCAGGGATAAGTCTCAACGCAAAGCATGCTGTGTGTGACGAGACATAGAAAATACCTGTGGTTGGGTCAGCAACCGCAGGTGCGGTGATATTCGCACCGCCAGCGCCGCCAGGACAGTTCATGGCGGCATACTTGCCCATAGGGTTATCGGCATGGATTGGTGGGTTAAACAGGCCACCCAACACATAGTCTTCCACCGCCTCTAACGCCTCTGCGCGAAGTTCTGGCGTGAAGTCGACTAAATCATCTTCTGTTAAGCCCTGAAGGTCATACGGTGCAGGCTTGGTAACATGAGGCTGAGTTGGTGATAACACTTCCCCAGGCACAATTGACGCAGGTACCGGACGATCAACGATTGGCCACAAGGGTTCACCGGTAATTCGATTAAAGGCGTAGGCCCAAGACTGCTTGGTTGCCTGAATCACAGCCGGCACTCGACCGCGACCTGGCATATCCAAGTCCATCAAAACAGGTGCAGTGGGATTATCAAAGTTCCAGATTTCGTGTTTAACCATCTGGAAGTGCCACTTTCTTTCACCGGTTCTTGTATCGAGGGCGATAAGGGCGGCTCCATAGAGATTATCCCCAGGCCGGAACCCACCGTAATAATCAATGGTAGCGCTGTTAGTTGGAATGTAGACCAGATTGTTTTCTGGATCGGCAGACAGCGGTGCCCAAGATGAGACATCTCCCGTCCATTGCCATGCGTCGTTCTCCCAAGTTTCGTGGCCATACTCACCTGGCTTAGGAATCACGTTAAATTTCCACTTAAATGCGCCAGTCTTGGCATCATAGGCCAATATATCGCCAGGCACATTCTCGATACGGGCCTGGTGATAGCCCTGCTCTGCTGAGTTACCAACGACAATAGTGTCATTGACCACGATCGGCGGAGAAGAAGAAGTGATGTATCCAGTTTCTAGTGGAATACCTTCATAGGGGTCATAGGGGTGTCCTAAGTCTGCCAGAAGATCCACAACCCCAGTCTGTGGGAAGCCATCAATAGGTACTGGCTTGCCAAAACCTTCTAACGGAATACCCGTTTTTGCATCTAATGCGGTTAAAAAGAAGCCGGGCGACACGATGTACACAACACCTTTGCCATCGATTTCAGAATAAGCAACGCCCTTGCCGTAGTCCGCACGCATTGAGTATTCGGCCCGTGGCGTGTTTGGCTCACGATAACTCCACAGAGTTTCGCCAGATTTGGCATCAATCGCGATTACGTAGCGACGATTACCGGCAACGGTGTATAGAACTCCATCGATCATGGAGGGAGTCGACCGGCCACTAACCGCTCCGAAGCTTGCGCCATCCCACTCCCAAGCAACGTCAAGTTCAGCAAAATTTTCCGCTGTTATCTCATCTGAAGGGGTGTACCGTGTGTGTGCATAGTCTCCACCTAAGGTGCGCCACTCATCCGCATTTTGCGTCTGAGCGTTAACCAATGTGGGTACCAACAAAAGCGCCAGTAAGGCTCTTCCTACTGTTGGAATTTTCATGGATTTCTCCTCTCTTATTAAGTCCAAAAACTGAGTACTGAACTAGGTATACTGAAACATAGCTGCTGGGGTTATTATTGTTTCGCCAAATTTCGTCAGCCCCGATTGTGCCCCAATATGGAGAGCAAAGCTTGTTGAATTTGCGATCAGCTGCCCCATTCTATGGCGAAACGTAACCGAGGAATGCAATAAATTGTCACCCCAGCCCCTAGTCTCCTAGGGCAAATGTGGCCATGGCATTGCCCGAAATCACGGAAATATACTGCACCCCGTCCACCATATAGGTAACCGGCGCCATTACAATTTGGCCGCCAAGATTCACTTTCCAAAGGAGTTCGCCTTTTACCGCGTCCAAAATGTGCAAATAACCCTCGCGCCCTCCCGTTAGCAGTAAATCGCTGGCCGTTGTCAGCATACCGCTGTCACTGACATCAAACTGATTGTACTCCCAAACCGGCTGGCCGGTGTTCGGGTCCATCGCCTTCAGCGACGCATGCCCAACCTCATCGGTCCAATTATTAATGGGATTAGTCCTGCCAATACCGATTGTCGGTGCACCAGGCGCCGGGGCAAGCACGGAAAAACCGCCCCCTAAAAATGCGCGGCCTGGCTCATATTCAACCTCTTCTGATCTGTAAATGGTGGCGTAGTCTTTCCACGCGCTAAAATAAAACAGTCCGGTGCGTGGGCTAAATGAAGGCGGATACCAATTCGTGCCGCCTTGATTACCTGGAAATGTTGGCATGCCCTCCGGCTGGGGAGTGGGAATGGGCCGACCGTTTTCATCCAGTCCGCTAGACCAATTGACCCGCACGTAAGGCTCCCCTAATAAAAACTTCCCGTTGGTGCGGTCAAGAACGTAAAAATAGCCGTTACGGTTAGCCCAAAGCATGGCTTTGGTAGGAGTCCCCTGCCACACAATGTCAGCCAACACCGGCACTTGTACCGAATCGTAATCGTAGGCGTCATTGGGTGTGAACTGAAAATACCACGCCAACTCGCCGCTATCGGCATCCAGTGCGATAACTGAATCGGAGTAAAGATTGTCTCCGGGCCGTTGACCCGCGTTCCAATCGGGACCAGGATTTCCCACTCCCCAAAAAGTTAAGTTTGATTCTGGATCGAATGATCCTGTAATCCATACAGGCGCACCGCCGTATTGCCAATCATCGCCTTCCCATGAATCCGCATTTGGCTCGCCCGGCGCAGGGATTGTATAAGTTTTCCAAACTTCCTCTCCGGTCGCCGCATCGTAGGCTGCCACGTAACCACGGATTCCAAATTCACCGCCGCCAACACCAACAATAACTTTGTCGTGAACCACAAGAGGCGCCATTGTCACGGAATAGGCTCGGCTGACATCGCCTACTTCTGTATTCCACAACACTTCACCACTGATGCGATCGAGGGCAATTAATCGAGCATCGAGGGTGCCCATAAACACTCTATCATCCAACAGAGCGACACCCCGATTATTTGCACCACAGCACACTCGCGCGCGCTCGTCTGGTACATGACGGTACTTCCAAAATACTCGCCCGGTAATAGCATCTAAGGCCATCACACTATTAGGGCGCTCTGTAACATACATAACCCCATCTACCACCAATGGGTTCGATTGCCACGCGCCAAATACTTGGTTTTGCAGCATCCATTTCAATTCTAAGCGATCAACATTTTCCCCATTGATCTGATCTAATTGGCTGAACCGTTGACTGGAGTAGCCACCGTTATAAGTAAGCCAGTTTTGCGGCTCATCTGCTGCGTTAAGGATTCGATCGAAAGGCACTTGCGCCCGCAGCTGACTCGCCACAACTATCAGCACTAGAAAGGTCAGCCATTGCTTAGTAGTTTGGTTAACTAAGATATTCATTACAGACCTCGCAGGGTTAATAAGTAAGCAACAACATCGGCTACTTCTTCGGTATTTAAATTAGTCGGTGCTTTACTGGGAGCCATGCTAATTTCATAACTCACTAAGTCAGCCTTAATGAACGAACGAAGCCGATTATTAGAATCAACTAACTGCACCGTATAAGTATCTTCATTCAAGCGCCGACCCGAGACAGTTTCTTCAGTGCGGGTCACTAAACGCACTGGACGGTTAATTGGCAGCAGTGCTGCCTCAGGGTCCAATAGATTACGCTGCAACGATGCCGCGGAAAGCCTTGACGCGACAGAGGTTAAATCGGGCGCTGTATAAGGCCCTACACCATTCACTCTGTGACAATCGGCACACTGCCCTTTTCCTTCAAACAGCTGCTTACCCGACTGTGGGTCACCAATTCGCACCGCAACCCCGTCAGGGTCAAAACCTGCACGAATATAGGCAATAACACCGCCGAGCTCTTCATCGCGTAATGTAAATGCTGGCATCCTGCCACCGGCGGCGCCATTGGAGATAATCCGCCGCAAGTCGGCGTCAGATTGGGCACTGCGAAACTGTCCGCGGCTTAAGTCGATGCCGTCAACTAAGTCTCCCTGCGGCCCATGACAAAGCGCGCATTGCTGGTTGTAAACGCTGAGGCCAGTCGCCACCATTTCACTAGAATATTGATGATCGCTTATTTCCTGACTGACCGTGACCATCGGCAGCAACCACAGTCCGGCACAAAGCAGACCAAGTAGGGGTTTGTTTTTAACCATAATGCTTTTCACTTCAGTGTTGTCAATGAAAGTGACTAGCGCCTTAGTACTAGTCCCTATTGTCAATCCTAGAATAATAGCATTCGCCAAGCGGGTCTACGGCAAGGGGCTCAGCAATGCACGTTGGCTTGCACATTAAGCGCTGTTTGTTATATTGAGTCGGTGCATATCGGTGATAGTGCCAACTTAAAATCAAGAACAAACAGAGGTAATTACCATGCCAATGCTCAATGTCTGGTTTAATCCATTGTTTTCAGTGTGTTCCAAGCATTTCCCCGTAGCCCTAGCTTTCAGTCTATGCCTTTCGTCACTTGCTAACGGGCAAGACAACGCTGAAGGACGTTATCGCCCAGAGGGCCGACAGATCGCGATGGCTGCCTCGCAAGAATTTGGTGAACGTCTATTCGAAGTGCGTACTTATGACCCTCAACCGGAGGTAGCTGAGTTTGCCGGCGGCACGATTTTTTATCCCTTAACTCTGAGCTTTGATGCACCCGTTGGCTTAATCGTCTTTGTACCGGGTTTTCGCGCCACCCAAAGCGTCTACGACTGGTGGGGACCAGCCCTGGCCTCTTTCGGCTATGCCGTTATGATAATCGATACCAATACCCCCACCGAATCGCAGGCCGGTAGAAAGCAAGCCGCGATCGCTGCAATTAATTTTTTAAAGGCAGAAAACAGCAAGCAAGGTAGTCCTCTACTGGGCAAATTGGATACTGAAAAAGTAGCGCTCATGGGACACAGCATGGGCGGCGGGGCTGTCTTGCAAGCCGCTGCACAATTGGCTGCCGAAGTGGATGCCGTGATTCCCTTGTCACTATATTGCTGCGAACCTGGGCAAAGTTTTAGCGGTGACTTTTCCCAACTGAGCGTTCCCACTCTCTTATTCGCCAGCAGTGAAGACACCGTCGCGCCGCCAGCGGAACATGCCAAGCTATTGTTTGACTCCATTAATAATAGTGCTGCCAAGGCCTATGTGGAATTTGCCACTGGAGATCATATGATTGCTGCCAATGGGGGGCCAGATCTCAGCACCTTGGGACGATTAAGTCTAGCGTGGTTGAAAGTGCACATGGAAGACAAAACCAATCTAGTTAGATTTATTGCCAACGATGACAGTAAATTTTCTCACTTTGAATCTACTCTAGACTAAATTCCAGCGCTTTTGGCCTCGTTTTTTTTTGCGGATTGCCTGGCTGATTAAGAAGAACCCTTTGTGAAGTCAGCCGGCAGGGTTTAGAATTCGCGCCTTTCCTCGCTTTTAGTATTTTTTGGGTCATGGCAAAAATCACCATCTACACGCGAAAATTTTGCGGATATTGCACTGCCGCTGTGCAGCTACTAAAAAACAAGGGTTATCAGTTTACCGAGATTGCCACAGACGGCGATCGTGAAATTAGACACGAGATCGAGCAGCGTTCTGGCCAATCTACTGTACCTCAAATTTTTGTAGGTGATCATTCCGTTGGCGGCTACACTGATCTCGCCCAGGCAATATCCGATGGCGAGTTTGACCGATTGCTAAAACACTAAGCAATCTTAATCACGTTTTTCACTCACCTAATCTACGCAGGCTTTGCCATGCTTTTGTACACCAGTTGCGACTTCTCGTTTGAAATAACCGAACCAACACCGTTTGTCCTGATGTTGAGGCCCAGAAGCGCAGCCAACCAATGGATAAGCCGAGAGCACTATGAAATTTTACCGCAAGTGCCAGCCGTAGAGTTTACAGATCAGTATGGAAATTTGTGTCAGCGATTAGTCGCGCCTGCGGGAGAATTTTTTGTACACACGGGTACAGAAGTTTCGGTGCCCGAGACTGTCCAAATCGCCAGAGGTGCGCCATTCATAGAGGTGCAACATCTCCCCGATAACGTGCTGAGTTATTTGCTGCCTAGCAGATACTGTGAATCCGATCGCTTCTGGCAAATGGCGACAGAAATCACCGACGGGCAGCTGCTTGGTTACGATCAAGTGGAGGCAATAGAACAGTGGCTAGCAAAAAACATCGCCTACACGCCGGGCAGCAGTGACATACCTATTTCTGCCATTGAAGTTAACGGACGTCAAAGTGGAGTCTGTCGAGATCTCTCTCATTTAGGAATCGCACTGTGCAGAGCGTTGAGCATACCGGCGCGCCTAGTTGTTGGGTATCGCTATAAACTGGAACCAATGGACATGCACGCCTGGTTCGAAGCCTTCGTAGGTGACCAGTGGTATACTTTCGATGCGGTGCAACACCAGACTAAAGGCGGTTATGTGGCGATCGGGTATGGTCGGGATGCAGCAGATGTGGCGGTTTACAACCAATTTGGTCCCTCAGTTTATCCCCTCGAACAATTAGTCGACGTTAAACGCTTACCCGAACCTGATTCTGGTACAAGCTGAGTGCCCCACCTAGGGCATCGAGTTTGCGGCGCAAACTTGAACGCTTCTTCAGTTTCAATGAACAAGTTTAGTTACCCTAAAACTTAGGCTGAAATCATCAGAGGTATTGGCTTCAGAGTAAACATGACTAGCTACTAGTTGGGCCTCGGTTACAACGGCTGTTCTTGGACATCAGCATGGACAAACTTTTCACTCTACATAACGCTAAAAAACATGCGCCAGAAATAGACCACTGGCTTTCAGGCGAGCCCCACGACCTTCACACTATTGGTAGGCATTGGTTTTCTATAATGCGCAGCTGCGGTCAAGATGTGCGCGAGCTCATGCATGATGGCTACGCTGTTGCCTGCGTCCACAATGCACCCTTCGCTTACATTGGCATATTTACGAACCATGTGAACGTTGGCTTTTTCATGGGGGCAATGCTTTCTGATAGGAACCAGTTGATGGAAGGAACTGGCAAGAGAATGCGCCATGTAAAACTGAGGCCAGATGGAAATATCAATTCTGAAGCGCTAGAAACTCTGATACATAGCGCCTATGCCGACATGAAAACTCGACTGTCCCACCACGCCTCAGACCGGCAGGCTTAAGCTTCAGCCTTCTTTACATGGCCCGCATTGGTTGCGACAAGCTCTTTAACTTTAGTCAGCAATGCCTGAGTAGAAAAAGGTTTAGCGAGAAAAGGATGGCCTTTAGGAATATTTTCTGAGTAGCCCGACATCAATAGCGCTGGCAACTGCGGGTGAACTTCTCTTGCTTTTACAATTAACTTATCACCGGTCATATCTCCCGGCATGATTTGATCTGTAATAAGCAAACTCAAGTTATCGATGGTCGGTAATTTTTCCAGAGCATCAGCGCCATCCGCAGCAGTGACGACAGAGTAGCCGACGGATTCGAGCACCATAGTGGCTACATTGCGAATCTGTTCTTCATCCTCTACCAGCAAGAGAGTCACATTAACATCGCTTTCATCGGCACAAATATGATTAGCGGGTGTTTCCGGTTTGGAATTGGCTGCAGCGAAAATCAACTGCACTGTTGTTCCTTGCCCGACTTTACTCGTTATTTTTAATTCCGCACCGGACTGTTTTATAAACCCTTCAACCATGCTCAACCCTAAACCAGACCCCTCTGATAAAGGCTTAGTGGTATAAAACGGCTCACTGGCAGCTTCTAGTTGTTTTTCTGTCATACCACAGCCACTGTCCGTTACTTCTATTATTACCTTCTCCTCCACCTTCATGGCAGACAGTAAGATGCGCCCTCCCGCACTGCTAGCTTCTCTAGCGTTAAGCAGAAGATTAATGATTGAACTAGTCAATTGCCCTGGATCAGTCTCAATCACAAGGTCTCCATTGGAATCGTCAAGGTGCGTATCTAAAGTGAAGGATTCATCTATTGATCGGGCAAACATAGCTTTATTGGCTGCGAAATAGTGGGTGAGATCGATGGTTGTAGGCTGCAACACTTGCTGCCGCGCATAGGCCAACAATCCCCTAGTGATGGCTTTTCCAGAATTCACTGCAGTTAATATATCTTCAGCGACTTTGCGCTGTTCGCTCGTTAAATTGCTTAATAGAAATTCTGACGACAATTGAATGACCGTCATTATGTTGTTGAAGTCATGAGCAACACCGCCGGTTAACTGACCGATAATTCGCAGCTTGTCATCTTTGGCAACACGCACCTCCAACTCAGCCTTGCGCTGCTCCGATTCATATTTCTGCTTCAAGGCACGTTCCACCTGCAAACTACGTTCCTCGACCTCTTGCTTAAGTTGCTGCGCTGCTTTTCGCTGAATCAACGCCTCCCGCTGGTTAGCATCCCGACTGAGATACAGATAAACAAAGATCAAGAATGCGAACAAACTGGCTAAAGCCAGTAACTGAATCAACTGACCTAAGCGGCGACTCGCCAACTCAGCACGCTCTCTTTCAAGCTGCAGTGCTAAAGACTGTTTTTGTAGGTCTAGCTCGTTATTCACTCTCAGTGCGGCGAGCCGCCTGCTGTAAATATCGCTCTGGGACTCGCGCAGAGACTCAATCGCTTGCTTGCTATGCATCAGCGCCGAGTTGTAATCGCCGATTGATTCATAGGCGCTGGCCAACAAACTGTGAGCAGCCTCGAGCCCTGCCCGTAGGTCATTGGCTGCAAATTGGTCAAATAAATTATTCAAATAGCGTGCAGCCAACTGGGGCTCACTGCGATTGATAAGAAGCTCAGCATAGGCCAAAGTAAGCTCTCGAAGCCTTACAGGATTATTGGCGTTAGTGGCGATATCGATTCCTGTTAAGAGTGCGGATTCAGCCTCTTCGATATTGCCCAGCCCCACATAAGCACCTGCTAAAGCTAGCTGCGCTTGAGCCTCACTGTCTTGGGTCACCGAAAAATCATCACGCCTGAGCCAAGGTAACAGCCGGTCCAATGCTTCTTGATATTGACCTAGGCCAATTAAAGAGAGGGCTATTTGCGTATGCACTATGTACATTCGTGCTAACTGATTGGTTTCTTCTAACCACGGCAGTATCGCGTCATAGCCTTTGAGCGCTTCTTCATGATTAGCGCTTTGGGCCTGAACATAACCAAGGTTATAGGCAAGAATTGAGGGAAGCATTTCATCAGGGGCTAATACGCCTTTTGCCTCATTGGCGGCATTGAAGGCCTCAATTGAAAGCTCAGGTAAACCAGACAACATTAGAGCGACGCCGCGATTGTGGAGCAAATGAACACGCACCACCTCGTCTTCGAAATTAGGCAGTTGCAAGGCTGTTTCAAATTGACGTAGGGCTTGTTCCCCACGTCCCGCTCGAATGTAATAGTAGCCTAGTGCGTTAAGGGCTATGGCCTGGGCTTGATGATCATCTGCGCTAAGGGCGATCGCCTCTGCAATTCTATTGCAAAAAGGTTCGGCCCTTTCAGATTCTCCTTGACGAATATTATGTTCGCATCGATAAGCGTTCACCATTACGCCAAAAGAGTCCGTTAGCAGCCGCTGGGGAATTGCATCGAGTATCTCCAGTGCCTCAGTGAAACTTGATTGGCCCAATTTGCGCACTATGGCCAATTTAATTTCTACGTTTTCCGGCGAGCTACGCTCTTCAGTGCGAAGCGCTTCAAGGGTTAAGCGGTGTAAGCGAGGTAAATCATTTGCTTCTGCTAACCCTGAAATGAAACAAAATCCTAAAACCAGCGCTGTTTTTATGGCTGGCAGTAGACTCGATGGCCGCTCTTTGGAGGGCGAACTGAAACCAGCACAAACTCTTGAGACAAGGATTGAAAGTACGATCGATGCAGGCGAGTAAGCTATCATTGTCGAAAAAACGCGCTTAATATCGGTAGCTGCTTCCTAGCTGGATGGTCAATGACGTCCATATGTCGTAGGTCTCTCTCTATTTTCCCACCGCATTAGAGCAAAAGTCTTACATGAAAGAAATACATCAATATGACAAAATCCGAACGCGCGCCCATCAGTAATGCTATTCAGGGCTAATTTACGAGTAGAAGTGATCGCAAACTCCTGCCACTAGAATGTGTCACTGTCTGCACACTAGAACCCAACCAAATTGCCGGGCAAGGCGCTCACTTTAGCTGGGGAGTGCAACTCAAGTCAGGCATCCAGCGAGATAAGCAGCGCGGATTGCGAATCCAATTAAGGAGACTAAAACGAGCCTTTGATCTCGATTGAGAGCTGCAGTGCTGACACGCTGGGGTCGTTTCGATTACTCAGGGGCGTAGCCAGGTCGATATGGGCAACTCGGCTCGATGACGCCTTGCTCGACGCGAGCCGCAGACCTAACCCTAAATTTGCTAGATACGAATCCTCTAAACCATCATCGACTCCGGGTTGCCAGGCTCTACCAAAGTCTGCAAATACCGCTGCACCAACTCGAACCAAATTAAACCAGTGCATATCGCTATACAGCCGCTGCTCAATGGTTGCAACAAACGATCTATCACCGGCTTGAAATCTGTTATCGAAGGCCCGCGCACCTGCGAAACCTCCCATCACTAATTGCCGATTGGGATTGAGGTTTTTACTTAGGCTGGCTTCAAGTTTCGCAAAAAACGCCAATCGTTCAGATTGCCTTCTGAAATATCGTGATTCATAGTGCGCTACAAAATCTTCCAGTTCTCCATTTTGCCTATTCCAGAACCCATCCATGCTGAATTCGTGCTGCCAGAGTCGAGTACCATCGAAGCGCAGTGTGTCTGAAAAACTGGCACCGATGACTAGACGATCTACATCCGATCCGAATGCCTCAGCAGCAAAACCCAAAGTTGCAGTGAAGTTACTGCCAAGCAGTAGATCTTCGGTTAAATAAATTTGGTCCAGATTTACGGCAGTAACATAGTTGTCTTCGATGGATTCATAGGCCACAAAGGGATAGGACAGTGTGCGATCGAGGGGAAACTGCGCGGGTGGTGGTAGAAACTCGTCTCGTGAAAATTCATCTTGCCGGAACCCAAAGCCCATCGTAAAACGCCGGCTATAACCATCAACTAAACCTGCTGAAATACCATACTCAATTGAATAATTATGAGTATCGTGAACCACCGCCGCTACCTCTTGTCCTCTAAGAAACAATTCATCAACCCGCTCATCGGCCTCAAGCAGCAGTTTCCAACTTTGGCGAGAATCTAATTCAAAAAAAGGCAGCCCTATTTCAAATAGGGCAGTAGAACCATCATCACTGGACACAAACGCCGTTCGATTGCTCAAGCGCGAGCCGTAAAGATTATTATCCTCGTAAATAATTTCAGAGGATCGACGATCGATGTCATTGCTTATCCCTACTTGGAGGGAGTTACCTAAACCGAATATATTGGTATCACGCAGACCGACTCCAAAGCTGTTCTCGCCACCGGATCGATCAAATGACAAATTAGGTGTAAAACTCCAACTATCCCGAGTAATCACCTCTAGGTCCACTTTGTCACCACAAACTCGAAATGGACGAATATCTGCATCAAAGAAATAACCTTGGGCACGAAGTAGGCGCTGAGATTCCAGCAGTAAGCGAGGTTCGAATTTTTCGTCTTTTGCAAACAATAGTTGCTGGTTTACTATTTCTTCCCGTGTTAGAAAATGCGCTCGGTTGGCCCATCGATAGAGCCAGTTATTTTCCTCTGGGTCGTTTTCATTGAACACTGGCAGTCGAGTGATTTCGATTGAATCGATAACAAATTCGCCCTCGGGCAGTTCAATCGGTTCTCTTTCCCGAACAAACGGATAGCTGCTGGAAGCTGGCACAAAGGCATCATGACAATTGGGAAAAGACTGAGCTGAAGCAAAAGAGCTACCAGCGAAAAGCCAGCTTCCAATAATGAAATCGCTGTATTTCACAAAGAGTCCTAAATTTAAAAAGAGAAGCTTGCTTATGAGAAAAGCCTTAAATTGATCATAGCAACCGCGACTTGAGTGTCAATCCGGAAAAGACTGTAGGCATCATGAATCTTAAAATTTCAAGGTTGGCGCTTTTAGTAGGCATTCTTCCAACGATAGCGATTAATGCAATTTACCTGCTGGCAGCGTCTGAAGGGTCGGTGCCTTGGTGCAATCCCTATTGGGACGGCTGTACGTCAATTAGCGCCACGGGTCGCCACGGAACTGCCTTCATCGTTTTCAAGTTGACCATGCTTCCCATTGCCATACTTTATGCACTCTACTGGCACCAGACTCAAAAACAGCTGCAACATCGAGGCTACAAAAGCTCAAGTATAATCCTATTGGGCTACCTATCGGTCGCGGCCCTGTGTTTGTATGTGGCGACTCTAGGATTAGTGGGCGACAGTTTTCAGCTCAGCCGCAGAATAGGCATTATTTTTTATTTCACGTTTACTTATCTTTGTCAGCTGTTGGCACTTTATCAGCTTTACACCCTATCCATTAGTCTCCCTGGTAGATCGCTGCAATTAATCCTAAGCCTCGCTATATTAGCCATTGGCGTTTTAACGTTAATTCTTGGTCTTGTCTTAGATAACTACAGTGACTACGAGGATGCTTTTGAGTGGAATATTGCCCTGTTATTACATGCAGGTTTCATACTAAACTGGTGGGGATGGCGGCGCATGGACTAACACCCGTTCTAAGCCTTCACCAACACCGTGAGATTAAAATCCGCCGTAACCGTCCCAAGCTGAAGGATAGCTTCTTGCCTCTCATTTTCCTGAGCCGACCAATAAAAAGGCGTCATCATCAAAAGGTTTTCTCGGCTACTAGTCTCATTAAGAGCAAGCTCAAATCTTAGCGAATCCTGTATCAGTGGCTCAAAACCCTCCGGCGATCGAACATCAACTTCATGATGTGCTGCCTCTGCATATAGCTCTTGCTTCAACTCAAACAAGTGGTCAGGCCCCGGCGTGACTCGCAGCCATAATCCCTCTTGTCTCAATATTCTTCGAACTTCTTCATCTTTCGCTGGCGCAAATATTTGCAACAACAGATCAACACTTTGATTGCTCTTAGGGATAGCGAAGCTGCTGGCCACGGCAAAATTGATCGCTGGGTACTTTTTTGCCGCCTTAGCAATGGCCCATTTTGATATATCATGGCCACTGACCTCTACTGCATAGTTGAGCTCGGTTAACGCGTTACTCACTCCGTGGGTGTAATACCCTTCACCGCATCCTGCGTCATGCAGGCATAGGGAGGCAAGGTTTGAATGAGAATCAACTAAGCGGGTGATACGTTGGATCAAAGGGGAATAATAGTGGCGGTCCAAAAATTCACGCCGGGCGTTTATCATTAGCTTGTTGTCACCGGGGTTTTGACTGCTTTTCTGATTTGGCAACAGCAAATTAACATAGCCTTCACTGGCGCAATCAAAGGAATGGGCATTACTACAGCGCCATGACTTCAACTCTCGAACGAGCGGGAGGCGACAAATTGGGCAAGACCACATAGGCAGAGCGGTGATGGTTCAAAATGAGCAGTGTACGTGAATTCGCCCGTTAAGCCACGCTTAAGCAATAGGGCTATATAATTGGAACTTTAGCAAAAATCGTAGCGTCTAATTCATTGGATTGAATAAAAGCAACAAATGCCTTGGCCTTCTCAATACTGTAGACTTACGTTTTGCACCCAACCCTGCCCGTTGCAATCAAACATAATGACTAAAACTAGATCTCTAATGTCCCTGAGAGCCTGTTCTATTTGGCCGATTCTGGCGTTGTGTTTAGTATTCAGCAACGTCCATGGACAGTCTGTGCAGATAGTTGGTGCCAATGCCGCGCTAGAGCGAAATATTCGCGCGCATATCGGCACACCGGCAGCGGATTGCGACAGCTCTCCTCGGCGTCTTGCCCGCTTGTTGCCTGATATCAAATCTAAACTACTGCGCGCCAGTCGAGCGCTGGGCTACTACCAACTCAGCCATGAAGTAAGTTTTGAGAAAGAAGATGCCTGCTGGGTACTAAATGTCAGCGTGCAGCCGGGGGAACCCGTCCTCATCAACGCAGTAAACATTAACATCCAATCTATGGGTGATTTGTTTCGCCAAACTACCGCGGCCAACCAACTGGCACCGGGCGAGCAGTTAAATCATGCGAGGTATGAACAGATCAAGACCAATTTAAGTTCTAGGGCAATCGAATTGGGTTTTTTTTCCGCCCGTTTTGTGAGTTCGGAAATAGCCTTAGATTTGGCAACCAACCTTGCAGATATAAATATCACTTTTGACCCAGGCACCCACTACCGCTTTGGTGATGTCAACATTACTCCCATAGACGAGCTATCAAACACGTTCATTCGGCGCCTAGTTGTGTTGCCAGAGGAAGGGTTTTATTCCTCAAGTGCGCTTATCCAGTTGCGTAACCAGTTGAGCGATAGCCAATATTTTAGTGACATCACGGTTACGCCTGACATCGAATCTTTATCCGAAGACGCTGTCCCAATTCAAGTAGCGCTGCAGATGCTACCCCAGCGCGTCTACTCCGCCGGCGTTGGACTAACTACAGATATCGGACCCCGTGTGCGAGGTGACTATACTAATCGTTACCTTAATGAAGGTGGGCACAAATTAAGCGCGAGCACTGGCCTCTCACCATTAGAGCAGCAAATTGATCTCAGCTATGTGATACCAATGCAGCGCCCAGCAATCGATAAGCTACGCCTATCTGCTGGCGTGCTCAGGGAAGACAATGACACTTTTGAGAGCACCACCACTCGCCTTGGTGTGCGCTATGAGACTATCAACCGCTGGAATTGGCGACAAACCTGGTTTAGCAATTTACAAAACGATATTTATAAAATTAATGATGAAGATGAGTCTTCCAATCTTTTGATACTCGGCAACAGTCTAACTCGTACCGTTGCCGATGATGCGCTTTACCCACAAAAGGGTTGGCGCTTGTTTGGACAAGTGCAGGGGGCAAGTGAGACTCTTTTATCCACTGAAACTTTTGGCCAGTTAAACTTAACAGCAAAAACAGTTCAGTCTTTAGGCCCGGGCCGAGTTATTGCACGGGCAACACTCGGCGCCACTTGGACCAATAATCTAGACGGACTGCCGGTATCGGTCCAGTATTTTGCCGGGGGTGACCAGAGTGTGCGAGGTTATCAATACCAATCACTGGGGCCGCTCAACGAGAATGGTGAAGTAATTGGTGGTAAGCATTTATTGTCGGGCAGCCTCGAATATGACTTCAATATTTTACCTAATTGGAAACTGGCGGTATTTGCTGATTCCGGCAATGCGTTTTCCGATTTTACAGATTTAAAATTTAAGACTGGCGCTGGTATGGGTGTTCGATGGCTATCTCCAATCGGGCCTGTTCGTGTTGACTTGGCCTCAGCCCTCGATGACGACAATAAGATTCGGTTGCACATCACCATGGGGCCTGAGTTTTAATGACTGAATATTTTGCCATCGTCAAACGTGCCAGCCTTGCATTAGCCAAGTCCATTCTTGCACTCGCTTTACTTGCTATCGGCTTGGTTACAATTGCTGTCAACACTGGCGTTTTCACAGAAGCAATTGCCGCCCGTGTAGTGGCAGAACTAAATGCTCACACTAGCCTAAACCTTCGTTATGCATCCGTGACAGGAGTGCCAATCCGGAATCTAACTATCAAAGACTTAGAGATAAACATTGGCGATCAAGCCGTCAGTGTTAAAGAGGCAGAGATGACCTGGAGCCCTTTCCAGCTCATGTCAAATTCATTGGATATTTCATCGCTAAAACTTACGGGCGTTCAATTGACAGTTAGCGCATCATCAAACCCTGCTGAGCCCGGCCGCGAACAATTACTATCCACTCTGGATCCAATCGGCATTGAGTTAGTTATTTCAGAGCTTATTGTGGACGGCTTTGCACTTGTGACAAATGACCAAGTAGTGACAATTGATACCTTACAAACAGCTCTTGCTGTCAATGACCAGCTTATAGCGCTGTCAGGCTTGTTTATAAGAAAGACTGACAATGAACTCACTGGATCAATTGACGTGAGTGTTGGTAATTCTCCCCATCTAGAAGCTGACCTTGATTGGTATAGCCCCGCATTGCAGGCCAACATTCCTTCAAGCGTGCTGAGCCTGCTACCGCAGTTGGGTGCGGAAGTGCCTTCAGGTCAATTGCAGATCAATGGCTGGACTCAAGAACTCACTGTTAAGCACTCGTTGCTAACCCCGATTGCCATGAGTTCAAACGGCACGCTCACCAACCCCTTAGAGTTGGATAGTTTATTTTTTAGTTTCACGCAAAATGCTGACTCGCTGTTGCTCGACACAAGCACTGGAACCCTGACAACGCTGAATCAAGTGCAAATCGACGTCGAGGGAAACCTGTCGCAACAGACCTTTCGAGTAAGCACAGATGTGCAGGATGAAAGGCTCGCCGATGTGACGCTAGCCGCCCAGCTTACACTGGCAGAGCAGCAGCTTCTAATGCAAACACTCGAACTGCAAACTGCTAGCGGCACCGCGCTGGGAAATGCCACCATCGATTTTAGCAATGCCATTCGCATAAACGGCAGCTTTACAATCAATGACACAGCACCTCTATCGGTTGTAAACATTGTCACTCCTTTCGATTTAGCCAATCTGACCAGCAATGGCGATTTTGCTATCAGCCAAGCGCCCCAAGGTTGGAATGGCACAGTTGAAGTAAGCGAGCTCTTGGGAGTACTTAGCGGTTATCCTCTTAAAGGCAATGCTGCCTTTAGCCTGCAAAATAATACGCTTGTCATCGATGCGCTCACTCTTGCTACCAATGACAACAGCCTCGGCATAGCCGGCAGCCTAGCGGACGCTGCAGGCATTCGGTGGAATTTAGACGTGCCAGCACTGAACCAAGTATTACCAAATGCAAACGGCTCAATTCGCGGCAGAGGCACGCTGTCAACTATCAATGACAGTTTAGCTGTGCTCGGCATGATTGAGGCCAAGGCAATAGACTATCAAACACTGTTTGCTGACGAAGTTCTGATTGATTTCGATTTCAATCAAGATGCGGTCGCCGCAACAATAGCATTAAAAGGTGTCAGCCAAACGGAAAATGAAGTAGTGGCGCTTATTAATCAGGCCAATCTCGTTCTTAATGGCAATCCAGAAAGCCATAGGATCAACGGCGTGATTGATTCACCCTTTGCCTCTGTCACAACTGCTATTGCAGGAAGTTTCTCCCAAGCAGGAACAGACTGGGATTGGACCGGTGCTGTCTCCTCTGCACAGGTAAATTCTAGCTACGGACTTTGGCAACTTGGCTCCGCCCTTCAAATTTCACTCAATAACAGTCTTGAAATAAGTGTTTCTGGCGGCTGCTTTGAACAGCAATCAACCCGCTTGTGTACTTCTCTAAGCGGTTCTGTTGGAAACTCTTTGCAATCACAACTTTCACTCAATGGATTACCCTTATCACAGTTGAACCAAGGAAGTAGAGACTACAGCAATGAATTTGTAACCCCTCAGCTGCCTTCATTGCCATCAGGGTTTCAGTTGGACGGTACAGTATCTGCTCTAATAACCGCAGGTTTTGGCACGACCGCACCGGAGATTAACTTGAGCATTGAGTCCGAGGGCACCCGACTGACAATTGATCCAGCTCAATTCGACAATGCCGACGAGTCCGTAGCACCCGAACTCGAAGTGCAGTCATACCTCATTGATCAACTCTCCATCACCGCGTCTGGCAACCTTGATCGGCTTGGATTGATTTCACAAATTCGAATCAACGAAATGAATTTGCATGATGAAACACTAACCGCGCCAGGACTGGTCAGCTCAGAAGTATTCATCAGTAACATGAGCGAGCTCGAAGGCGATATAAGACTAAGTTTGCCTTCCCTTGACTGGGTACCCGCTGTGGTTGCAGGGGTCAGCAATGTGCAAGGCGGCGCTACCAGTTCGATTAAAGTAAGCGGTTCAATCCAGCAACCTAGTCTGGGCGGCAATATTGAAGTTAGCAATTTGGGCTTTGACGTGGACGCTTTGGGAGTCCGTTTTAGGGATGCCAATCTTAGCGCCGAACAGGCAGCCGATGGGAGCTACGTGATATCGGGCAGTTTAAACTCTGGCGAAGGTGCAGCGACAGTGTCTGGACGCATCAACGATTTATTCCTCGCCAGTTGGTCAGCCGAGGGGGAGATATCAGGAAGCAATTTCTTGTTTATAAACCGGCCCGAGCTCAGCATTACAGCGTCACCTGATTTAAGTCTTAACGCCTCTGCCGCTCTAATTGATATCAGTGGTCAGCTTGGGCTGCCGACGCTCCAGCTTGATGTTGAGAGCTTGCCTGACTCTGCCATCGATGTGTCTCGCGATGTGGTGATCACTAATAATTCAGGCACGCTACCTAATCAAGACACTAATGTGTATGTTGACGAACGCTCCCTTTTTTCTATTCCACTTGCCGCTGATATCAATGTGACACTGGAAGACAACGTTCGATTTAATGGCTTTGGTATCTCGGCAGCCCTTGGCGGCGACATCAACTACCGCCAGACTGCCACCGGTGCTAGCTCAACCTACGGTGAGCTATCGATTCTTTCAGGCAGCTATAAAGCCTATCAGCAAGAGCTTGTTATCAGACAAGGCCAGTTTCTCTTTTTTGGAGCGCTTGACAATCCAGCCTTAGATATTAGAGCCGTGCGTGAAGTCAACGACATCACTGTGGGTGTGCTAATGAATGGAACCCTTAAAAGCATTAATAGTCAGCTGTTTTCAACTCCAGCCCTGCCTGAGAATGACATCATTTCCTTGATAGCAACTGGTAGAAAGTTTTCGTCAATCGGAGAAGGGGATGATGTCAATATATTGAACACAATCGCCAATTTAGGTCTCAACCGCAGCCAGGGTTTTACAAATTCCATGCGCGATAGACTAGGTCTCGATGCCCTTGCAATCACTAATACTGGGGACATCAATAACAGCGTTCTTACTGTAGGCAAGTATGTGACACCCGACATTTTTATTCGTTACGGTGTCGGGCTTTTTGACAATCAATCCAAAATTTCGGTTGATTACACCTTGGGAGAGAACTTGAAACTGCAGGCTGAGTCAGGCGAGTTTCAGAGTATCGACATAACCTATTCGGTTGAAAAATAGCAATCGGGTTGCCTAAATCAGCCTTAACACCGCATGCGCAAATTTATAACTTTTATTGTTCTACCTGCTTCGGCAACGCTAATTCGTTTGATCGAATGTGAAGATCTCTCTGGGGGTACGGTACCCTAATATTATTGGCTTTAAACTTTTCCCAAATTTTGAACAACACGTCACTGGTCGGCCCCCACCGTCCCTCTGTAACATCTGACACCCAAAAATGGAGAATAAAGTTAACCGAACTGTCTCCGAACTCTCTAAGAAAGCAAGCCGGCGCTGGATCTTCAAGACATCGTTCATGTTCGCCGGCTGTTTCTACAATTAGGTCATGGGCAAGTTGTAAATCAGAGTCGTATGCCACCTTGATGGCGATTTCAACTCGGCCTTTGTTGCTTGAATAGGTCCAGTTGGTCACTCGACTTGTTATCAAGTCCTCGTTGGGCACGAGTATTTCTTTGCCATCGAGAGTCTCGATCAGTGTAAACCTTGCGCGTGCCTTGCGAATAAATCCAAAGGTTCCGTCTGACAGTTCGACTAAGTCCCCTTCTTCTATAGAGCGTTCAAACAGCAAGATTAGCCCGCTTATAAAATTGCTGGCTATTTTCTGCAAGCCAAAGCCGAGACCGATACCTAGTGCGCCACTGAATACCGTCAAGGTAGTCAGATCCACTCCCATAAAGTCAATGGTAAACAGTATGGCTACTACGTAGATCAGAATTTGCGATATTTTGACGATCAACGTGCGATTAGCCGCGCGCATTCCGCTGATTTTATTAATCCTTATCTCCGCCTCATCAGTAATGATAGCGGTAATCCAAAATACCAAAGCGATCACCACGAATGCGCGTAAGGCGCTATACAGACTGATGTTGTAGCTGCCGATGGAAAGCGTGAATTGTTGCTGTGTCAGAGTCGCTCGCAGTTCCGCGAAGTAGCCCAAATTGGCCAGAATGGCAATGGCTACTAGGGTCAGTAAGATTAGCCATTTAGCCTGTAAGCTTTTTGGCTTAATGAGCCGCAAAAAAAGGCTTCTCATGAATTGGTCCTTTCAACAAGTTCTGACCGCAGTAACGGCCACAAAGTCGAAATGATATCTTATGCCGCCATAGATAGCAGGTTTTTCACAAATTCCAGCACTTACAGAGGAATGTTCTCGTCCAGATTGTCAGTTGAGCATTGGAGCGACTGGACATTTATGGCAAGCTAGCACTCTTATCATTTAATGTTCTCTTTCTAGCCATTTGTTTTGAGGTTTGCGATGCGAAATTTACTTGTAGCAGTTAGTCTAATCTCGGCATTAGTCCATGCCGACGAGGGGATGTGGCAACCCCACCAACTACCCCAGCTTAATGAAAGACTGAGACAACTGGGACTTGAAATAGACCCACAAAATTTGAGCTCCTTAGACGAGTTCCCTATGAATGCTGTCGTCAGCTTAGGTGGTTGCAGCGCCTCTTTTGTTTCACCACAGGGCTTGGTCGTATCTAACCACCACTGCGTCTATGGCTCCGTGCAATACAATAGCTCTGCAGACAACAACCTACTAATTGATGGGTTTCTTGCAAAATCCTTTAGCGAAGAACTTCCTGCTGCGCCAGGGACTCGGGTATACGTCACCGAAGATGTACGGGAAGTGACTCCCGATGTACTCGCCGGCACCAATGATTCAATGTCCGGGGCGGACCGTTACCTTACAATAGAAAACAACCGAAAGAACTTGATTGCACAGTGCGAATCCACCGGCATCCACCGCTGTAGCGTGTCTTCCTTCCATGGCGGACTGGAATACTTTCTTATAAAAAGTTTGGAAATACGAGACGTTAGGCTGGTGTACGCGCCCGCCACCAGTATCGGTAAATACGGTGGTGACGCCGACAACTGGCAATGGCCAAGACACACAGGTGATTTTGGTTTCTACCGCGCCTATGTAGACAGCAATGGCGTGCCGGCAGATTACAACGAGAGCAATGTGCCTTATCAGGCACCAAGTTTCCTCGAAGTGAGCGCAAAAGGCGTTGAAGCTGGAGACTTCGTGATGGGTGTTGGCTATCCCGGCAGCACCAATCGATACCGAACTGCTGCCGAAGTAGAACACGAGTTTGAATGGTATTACCCCCAAGCGCGACAAATGCGCGAAGACATCATAGAAATTATTAATACGAATACTGCCGAGGGCAGTCAAGCTAGATTAGCTTATGAAGATACCTTAGCTGGACTGGCAAACTACGCAAAAAACTTCCAATCTATGGTGGAAAGTTTCCAGCATAGCGACTTTCTTGAGCGAAGACGCTCTGAAGAGGCAGCCATCGCCCAATGGATTCGAAGCGACGTCACTCGCAATGAACTTTATGGGGCTGCTATCGACATGCTAAGCAGCATCATCGAGACCAGCAACAACGGTGCCGAACAAGAATTAGTTCAAAGCTATCTTGCCTACGCTAGACTGCCAAGTACTGCTTCTAGGCTTTATCGCTATGCGGTAGAGCAAGAGAAGCCAGATGCCGAAAGGGAGCCCGGTTATCAAGATCGTGACCTGAGCCGCTTTCAACAATCTATGCGAGTTCTCAGTCGCCGCTATGACGAACAAGTCGATAAAGCGACTCTAAGCTACTTGTTATCCCGCTACGCTGAGCTTCCCGAGCAATATCGCTGGGCGTCCATGGATAGTTTTTTTGGCATTGATGGCAGTTACGACCAATCTGCAGTAGAGCAGCTCATCGAGCAAATCTATAACGCTACCTCACTTGATCAAGAAGACGTTCGCCTAGCTTGGATGGGCAAAAGCGTCGAAGAATTTAAGAACAGCGATGACCCTTTGATTCAATTTGCTGTCGCTTCTTTCGACGAGCGTATGGCTCTGGAAAAAGAGACCAAGGAATTAATTGGCCAACTGCAACAATGGCGACCCCGCTATATGGAAGCAGTTATTGCATACCTGCGAAGCTACGACCTTCCGGTCTATGCCGATGCCAATAGCACGCTTCGAGTAACCTTTGGTCAAGTAATTGGCAATCAGCCAAAAGATGGATTGACTAACCAGCCGTTCACTAAGCTTGAGGGCATTCTGGAAAAAGACACAGGAGTTGCCCCATTCAACGCGCCCCAAAAGCAACTTGATCTAATCAAAGCCAAGCAATATGGTGACTACGTTTTTCCAGAACTCGCCTCGGTCCCTGTAAACTTTCTTAGCACTCTCGACATCACCGGCGGCAACTCCGGCACCGCGACGATGAATAGTAAAGCCCAACTAGTGGGTTTGTTATTTGATGGAGTTTACGAAAGCATCATCGGAGATTGGGATTTCGACGACAATAAAAATCGCGCAATCTCGGTAGACTCCCGCTACATGCTGTGGGTGATGGAGTACATGGATGGCGCGACCAACTTACTCGAAGAGATGACCATAGTCACTGACTAAAAATAAGGCTGTGCTGGGGGCGATGCAATATCAATCGCCCCCAGCACCTGACCAATTTAGTAGACTCGACAAGCTAGGCCTTTAAGGTACTGACTCTCCGGAAACTCTAGGGCGATGGGATGATCCTCTCCCTGATGCAGATAGCGGACAATTTCACCTTGCCTTGAAGCATCCAACAAAGCGTCAGACGTAATCTTTTGAAAAAGATTCAATTCTATCGCTCCTGAGCAAGAGTAGCTAAGTAAAAGCCCGCCGGGGCTTAAGAGCTTACATGCCTGCAGCGCCAAGTCTTTGTAGGCTCGTGCCGCTTTCATCACTTGATTTTTATTTTCAGCAAATTTGGGCGGGTCTAACACTATCACGTCGAAGCTTCGCTCTTGGCCCTGAAAATTTCGCAGCACATGAAATACGTTATCAGTAATGCTTGTATGATTTTTTGTGCCTAGTTCATTAAGAGCTAGGTTCGCTTCCAGCAATGCCATTGCCGCCGCAGATGAATCGATACTCGTCACATGACTGGCACCACTTTTTAAGGCAGCGATGCTAAACCCTCCCGTGTAACTAAAACAGTTCAGCACCGTTTTACCTTGGCAGTGTTCACGCAAAAACTGGCGATTGTTCACTTGATCCAGAAAAAACCCAGTTTTTTGCCCGCCTACAACATCTACATGAAACAGCATGCCATTCTCATTTATTGGAATAACTGCAGGTGGCGCCTCACCCCAGAGTACACCTGTCACCTGCTCTAAGCCCTCTTTCGCTCTTGAGCTGACGTCAGATCTTTCATAGATACCCTTGCATCCGCTAAGGTCCGCCAACGCCGATACTATTGATTGCTTCCAAGGCTCAAGCCCTGCAAAAAGAAACTGACACACTAAGAAATCAGCGTATTTGTCCACGATTAAACCAGGCAAGTGGTCTGACTCTCCATAGACCAATCGGCAGGCATTGCGCTGCTCGCTGCTCAGAAGTTCTGAACGCTTAGCCAGCGCTTTCGTCAGTCTTCGCACAAAAAAATCTTTGTTAATTGATTCGTTCTCGAAACTAAGAACACGCACTCTGATTTGCGATGAAGGGGAATACCCGCCCACGGCGATGAACTGGTTTTTGCTGTCCACCACCTGCACAATGTCGCCAGATTTTAAATCACTACTCTCCCGCTCGATACCACCGGAGAATATCCAAGGATGATGACGACGCAAGGAAGCGTCACGATTTTTTTTGAGTTTAATAACAGCTAAAGTAGATTCAGGCATAACGGATAAAGGCATGGGTAGTTGGCGGGTTAGGATCATTATTGATGAGACGCCGCAAGCAGCCCTCGAAGAATAAGAGCTATCTCCGCCCAAGTCTATGGAAACTTGCTGTAGAGGGAAGCTGAGCTTCAATAAGTCACAACAGCCCTCTTATTCGCTGTTTCAGGGTTGGTTACTGTCAAGCTTTTCATTAACAGTCAACACAAGATTCAGTGCCGCCTGCTGTGCTTCTCTATTCAACTTTAAGACCAGCTTTCCTGCTCCCCCCCCAGGCAGATGCTTGAAGACTTTCATATTGCGGCCTTGTATCACCAATTCGCTACTCCAGAACCTTTGCTGCAGCTTTATGGTTTTTATATCCGCCAGGGCAATGGACGCTTCTTTGAGCTGCGTGCGTAGCAATCCCAGCAAGGCATCATAGGTTTGGAACTCTATTTGTAAATGATCATCAACTAAGGACACCATGCCTTCTGACTCCATCAAACCACTGGGGTCATCAATTTTAAAACTCACGTTAGCGTCTTCGTCAAAATACGCTGACGTACCATTTCGCGCCAGTTCACTGGTACGCTCCAAAGCTTTCTGTAAAAACTCCGGGGCAAATCGAAGGCCTAGATAGTGACCCATCAACAAGAACCCCATGGCAACCACTATATAGCCAAGCCAGTACTGGTCCATCCCTGCCAGCAGATTAACAAACAGCGCAAACACCGCTACACACACAAAGACCAAGCAGTGCCCTTTGAATTTAGCCCAAAGCTGTTTGTCCTGATCTTTACTTACCTGCTGCTGTTCTAATAGCAAAATGGAGCGGTCAATGGTTTCCGCACTTACTCCCAAATCTTTACCGATAGCGACTAATTCACTGTAATCAACCGTGTCTGCTGTTTCCCCGGAATCATTTAAAAGTCCTAATCGAATGATATCCGCTACTTCGTCGCTGCTGTAGCGACGAGACATCTTTCGCGAAGCGGTTTTTCTATGCGCGCTGCCCTCGGCTTCTTCCTGGTTCGAAGCTTCATACTCTGTCATCGTTTTTCGCCTGTCATTTTCGTCAATTAAAGATAATTTTTTCGGCAAATCGCCATTCTACAGGGAAATAGCAAATATCAGGCCACTATAGTGCGTCTATCTGCAAGCCCACGTTTCATGGGCCCTAGCGGGCGGGCTCAAGCCCCTTGGCGGTAGCGAGTTTAGTCTCATTTGCTAAAAGTTGGTGAAATTACACAAGATATGAACGCAGCACTGGGTTGAGCGCAGCGGCAAGGCTGATTGTCGCCGTATTAGGCGACGGGCAACAACACCTTAAAGGTAGTGCCTCGGCCAAGCTCGCTGCTTACATCTAAATTCCCTTGCAGTTCTTGCATGATGCCGAAACTAATAGAGAGGCCTAGCCCAGTGCCTTCGCCAACGGGTTTAGTGGTAAAAAATGGAGTAAACAACTTACCCATATTCTCCTCAGAGATGCCTGAGCCATTGTCCTCAACTTCGATCACCACATTGGAGTTTGATTCATAGGAACGTAAAAATATATGACCTTCCTCATGCTCGATAGCTTGAGTGGCATTGACAAGCAAATTCAAAAAGACCTGGCCCAGCTTTGTTTCACTAGCCATCACTTTTGGTACGGGCTGAAGATCCATGGTGATCTGGCAGCCACCTTTTGTTTGACCATTGACGAGCGCATAAATTGAACGCAGGCAATTGTTGACATCCAGCAGCGCGTGCTCAAAACCTCCTGTATGAGCGAATGTACGCAGGCCTTTTACAATTTCGCCAATTCGAGTCAGCCCATCAAGAGACTCATCAATCAAGCTTAAACTATCCGCGGAAATGTAACTGAGGTCCGTCTCCTTGAGATACCGAGAAACTTCATCTTTGAGCTGTGAGAATTCCTCGCCGCCCGGTGCAAGTTCAAGGAATTTTTCGAGATAGTCAGACAGACGAAGAAAAACCGGCAGATATTCCTTGAGAGTATGAATGTTACTTTGCACATAGCCTACAGGGTTATTTATTTCATGGGCTATTCCCGCCACTAAGATACCAATCGACGCCATTTTTTCGGAATGTACTAACTGTCGCTGGTTTTTCTGGAGATCTAGATGAGCGAGTTCTAGGTCCTCATAGAATGAGAATAACTCTCTGGATTTTTTTTCCAGTAATTGCTCCGCAAGTTTGCGTCTTACTCGCTCTCGCTGCAGCGCTTTTTCGATCGCTGACTGAGTTTCCATTGTCAGAAAAATCTCATCTTTAGTTCACAATGATCATCGCCATTGTGCATACATACGGAATGCTCGAGACTATAGTCCTCCTCGAAATAGGTAGCAGCACCATCAATCAAGCCTTCCGAAAGTGCGCATAGTTTTCTCGGCGACTTGTAGATCATTGTAAGCTTGCTGAGGTCTTCGGCTGCCCCTTTCTCATAGTCAAACGTAGGCAAGCCCGCATCAGGATATAACTTGCGCACCTCGACGTGTATCACTCGATCCACTGTCAACAAAAAGTCTCGCAGCGTAGGTTGGCCTGTAAAAAAAACAGGATGGCTTTTTACAAAACTTGGCAGCATAAAGCGACCAAAGTCTTTAACCAGATCCTTTGCTGGAATCCCACACACGGTTTCTGCTGCGGCAACTAACTTAAACAATTCTTCGTCAGAATAGGTCTCTGTCGTCACATAGATACCATCGAGGCCAGCCAGTTCTAGAATTTTCTCCCAGGCCTCAAAACCAAACTTCTCTTCAACCATTTCATTGAGTATATCGAACACTACGCCTTTCATGCTTTCTCCTGATCGGGGTCTTTGCGTTTAACATAGATTGTGAGTTTTTTCTCAATTTGGTTTTCAAGATTCACAATCGTATTAATCACCCCTATAGTTAACACTCTACCTTTGTTAAGTAATAAAGCGCCTCGCTGCGTGGTTAAGTCTCTCGCCAATTCCATACCCGGTTGCAACATACGGGCTTCGATTAACGCTTCGACTGCGTGAGTATTTATGTTGTCATGAATCGGCAACACTTTTTTAAATGCCGCCACTACTTGCGGGTCATAAGTCTTCGCTGACAGCGAGAGTATTTCTTTATACGCCTGCGCGCTGCTTATGGCTTGATCACGCCAACGGCCGCTAATGGCATCGTAATAATCCCGTACGACGGCAACAATTTTTGCAGCGAGTGGAATACCCTCCGTTGCCATACGCTCCGGAAAACCGCTGCCTTCATAAGTTTCGTGCTGTGATCGCAGTATTTTTCCAACACTTGCAAGTTCAGGAATATTGAGCAGAAGACTTTCTGCAAACAGGGGGTGGTGTTTGTATTGCTCCAACTCTTCAGTAGTCATGGCATTCAGTGACTTAGTGGTAAGCCCCCTTGGCAAAGCACACCAGCCCAAGCGGTGCAAGCGAGTGGCGCGTCTGAGCACAGTAAGTGCTTGTTCGTCTAGCTTTAACTCTTTGCCAATGCTCAGAGCTAGATCAATTTTCTTCCGAGTCGATTCGCTTTCATGATGAGGTAACGCAGCAAGGTTAGCCAATAAGTCGACCATAGTTTCATAGCTAGATTCTAGCTGCGCCACGGTTTCGTTGAGCATTGAATTGGCCGCTTCCAATTCATGGGTACGGGTTTCGACTTGCTCTTCAAGTGCGGCATTTAATTTAATCAACAACGCGTTTTGTTCAGCATTTACTTGAACCAGCTTTTCGTTTTCTACTTCGAGTCGAGATACTCGGATGGCTCTAGTCACCACTTCCCGTAGATGCTCGCCCTCCCAAGGTTTAGTCAAATAGTTAGATACACCTCCGCCATTAATGGCATCGATAGCGGACTCCATGTCTGCAAAGCCTGTGAGCAATATCCGCTGCGTGTGCGGCTGAATCTTTCTCGCCTCGCCTAAAAATTCTGCACCCGTCATACCCGGCATTTTCATGTCGGTCAAAATCACATCGATGGTTTTATTTGACATGATTTGCAAGGCGCCAGACCCACTGCTGGCCGTCAACACCTCAGCATCAAGTGAATGAAGAGTGCGCACGATGGCGCTAAGCACGTTTTGCTCATCATCCACAGCAAGTATTGTTGCCTTCTGCGCTTCAGACATAGCGCTGCCCACTGAGAGTTTGAGCAAGGTCATCGACGCCCATGGGCTTGTAGAATGCATAGCCCTGTATCATGTCGAACCCGAGTTGCGTGCAGAAATCAATTTGATAACTGGTTTCTACCCCTTCTGCCACCGTCTCAAGCGATAGCTCCTTTGCCATATTCGCTAAGTGCGTGACCAGCGTTTTACTCTTGTGATCGGTTTCCACATGCTGAATGAGACTGCGATCAAATTTTAGAACATCAATGGGAAGTTTATTTAATTGGGCTAACGACGAATGGCCGGTACCGAAGTCATCGAGGGCAATTCGTGCGCCGATGGCTTTCAGTTGAGACAGTATTTGCAAAGCTCGGTGAGGATCCGTCATCACCGCCGATTCGGTCACTTCGAGTTCTAACCGGCTAATGGCTTGGGGATACTCGCGAGCAAACTGCTCAATGTATGCAAGCCAGGCAGTATTCATTTCAGAGTAAATCAGTTGCACGGGAGAGACATTGAAGCTCACTCGCACATTATCGATTTGCATATCTAGAATTCGACGCAGTACATTAGTGGTCTCTCGCATCACCCAAAAGCCCATCTGATTAATGAACCCTGTCCGCTCAGCAATATCGATAAATTTAAACGGCGCCACTAAGCCAAATTCTTTGTGTTGCCAGCGAATAAGCGCCTCTGCACCTTCGACACGATGACTGCGCGCATTCACCTGCGGCTGCAGCATCAGAAAAAACTCATCACTGGACAGCGCCTGCTGCATGTCTCGCTCTAGCTGCTCTCGCATTCGCAAATCAACCGCAGTTTTAGCGGTGAACCCCGCAACAGAATACTGAGCTTTATAGTCTACCGAGTTCAAAGCAATCATGGCGCGGTCAATAACTTTACTGCCCTTGTTATCTGCCAGCGAAGAAGCGCAGTAACCTAGGCCCACTTGAATCGCCACCAGCCGCGAATCGATTTCCAGCGGCAAAGACAGTCGATCAGCAAGCTCTATAAGCTGCTGCTCAGGCAGGTCGGCACGGGTAGCGAATGCTATCAAGCCCGCTTCAAAACTCGCCATTGGCACCAAGAGTTCACAGACCTCAGCGCATCGTCGTTCAATTTCATTGGCCATTGTTTGCCTTTCCCGAGGCTGCAATGAACCCCAAGTGGCTGACGCATTACGTAGCTCCCCTACGACAACCATCGCGCGGCGATCGGAAATACACTGGGTCAATCGGTCGGTAAAACTTTTCTTAGTCAACCAACCGGTTGTGGCATCTAATTTTGAAGACAAAGCCAACTCAGCCGCTTCTCGCACCACGTTGCGAAGATTAGTATCGGACCATGGCTTGCTGATGAACTTAAAAATATTGCCTTCATTGATGGCATCCACCATCACATCCATATCTGCCTCACCGCTGAGCATGAGGCGCACTGTGTGGGGATGGCGTTTGCTCACCTCTGCGAGAAATTTCACCCCAGTCATTTCCGGCATACGATGGTCGCTGACGACCACATCGATAGGGTTTGCATCCAAGGTAGTTAAAGCGGCAGTGGCATCGGTGGCGGTATAGACAATGTATTTGTCTTTATGCAGCACACGCCGGATGGAGCTGATGATGTTGGGTTCATCATCTACGATGAGAAGACTGCAATGCATGGCAGATCCTTTGCCAGATTAATAGAGCGTTTGTGTAAGTTTAGTAGAGGTTTATTGGAATACCAGCGAAGTCACATCTCTTAGAGGCTGCGTGTTTGTGGCGAAACCCACATAGATCTGAGAGTTAGGGTGGCGCTGCTAAAGGCTAAGACAGCCCTGGAAGGAGCACCTTGAGCCCACCAACAACGAACTCGACGCCAATGGCTGCGAGAATTAAACCCATCACGCGAGTCGTCACATTCATCCCAGTTTGACTCATGCGGTCCCCGATTTGAGGTGCATAGTGAAGTATCAACCAACAGGCAAAAGCCACCAATTGGCAGACAACAAAGAGCCCTACTTTAGCGACATAGGTGTCTGCTTGGTTGCTGAACAAGATCACCGTACTGATGGCGCCGGGGCCTGCCAGCAATGGCATGGCGATAGGGACCACGGCCACAGTCTTACTATCAACGGCTTCTTCGTCCTCTTCTGGGGTGTGCCGAATACGCCCCCGCCGCGCCTCTAGCATGCCGAAGGCAATGGTCATCAACAATATACCGCCAGCAACCCGAAATGCATCGACACTGATGCCAAAGAAATTCATGATAGATTGGCCCAGCAGCATAGCCACCGTAAAAATCACCGCAACGGCAATCGCCGCAGATCTTGCGACTGCGTTACGTTCAAAACGAATATTCGCCGTGTAGCTCAAGTAAAGCGGTATTACGCTAATTGGGCTAATAATGGCAAATAAGCCAATAAACATCTGGATGTATGAATTCCAGTTGATAGGTTCCATAGACTGCCGTTGCTTAGTACAGGGTGAATTGGGCGCGCATTATACAAACATAGCGCCAGATGAACAGCTTACAATTCAAGCAAGGGGCGATCAACCAAGCGATTGTCCAAAGTTTGGGCAAAGATCACCTGAAACACAGGCACTGGCGACAGAGAATTTGCATTGCGACTGCCATAGACTCGCAGCGCTTTGTCAGTTCGCTAGGGCTTCGGCTGATTGGTTGTCTTTGATGCGGGCGACTAACAAAGACAATCTAGCGAGGTCTTCGGTTAGAAGGTATTTCTCAATGAGGCTGCGAATGGCCGGAGAGTAGCCCAGAGCTGACATTTTTTGATTCGCCCAAACAGCCAATGTTGGCGTCACCACAATGCTGCCAGGCACAATACCTTGCGCCAGCTCCATCGGTACGGCAAAGACTTTACTAAAGCACTCGCACTCAGGTTGCTCAAGGGCAATCCATGAAAATTTGATTCCGTTTCCTGGGTTTTGATCGTCAATTTTTGCCAACCTTGCTGCTCCCGGTATTAACTCTGAAACACTAGACTTGTCAGCATGTTTTAGACTTCTAGGGCCCCTGTCAAAGGATTCCATGTACTATTTTTCATGACCAAATCGCTCCAGAGTGGTTTACTGAATGACCTTGAAGTTAAAGGGTAGGTACAAGGCTGCCCAATGTTGGGCAGCGTCAAAAATCTCCGTGACCAAATTCGGTCACTTAAATTAACCGATTGATTAGAAAGGTTTTATTGCTATGGCTCATGCAAAGATATTGTCGACTGCGGCTTTTCATCCTGCGCAAGAAGTTTCAACTTCGGAGCGTGTTAAAGATTCTGGGCTTACTGAGTTTGGCGTGTTGCCTTCCTTGGTGGCTGACAAATTAGGCATTACCCATGTTCGGCAAGCCGATCCCGATGTAGCTCCCTCAGATTTGGCGGCGGCTGCCTCGCGCATCGCGCTGGATAAGGCGGGCCTAAAACCCACAGATATAGATGCCATTGTGTTTTGCGGTATCACTCGGGATATGGTGGAACCGTCAACCGCCTGCATCACTGGCCAGAAACTGGGTGTCGGTACGCCCAACCTAAAATTAGCCCCCGATATCACCAGCGCGTGTCATGGCTTTACCGCCGCGATGCAACTGGCCAATGCCATGATTGCTACTCATCAATGGCAGAGAGTGCTGCTTTGCACTGGTGAGCAAAATAGCTCCCGTCTGGCCCGCATCGCTCAAGATATTAAGTCCGGCAAATATACGGCGGAGAAAGCCATCGACATCGTCGGCTTTTTTTCCTGCGGTGATGTAGGCGCGGCCATGGTGTTAGGGCCATCGGATGATGAACGGGGCCTTGTTTACATGCGCTCGGCAACCAATCCAGAGTTCGCCAATGCTTGCCACATGGGCTCGTGGGGAGACGAAAATCACTGCTCCATGAATATGGAACAAATTTGCAACGAAACTATTAATCTGGTGAAAAGCATGCGCCCACGGGAAATATACGCCCAATTAGGATGGAATGTGGCCGAGATCGATATGCTAGTGCAGCATCAAGTAGGACAATTGCCCTATCTAGCTGGCTCTCGAGTATTTAATATACCGGTACGCAAGTGTCCAAAGATCTTCGAACGCTATGGCAATTTAACCAGCGCCTCGATCCCAGCGACCTTGGATCAATGCGATTTGAAAGAGGGGCAGCGAATAATGACTAGCTCCACCGGCAGCGGTATTGCCGCCTCGCAGTGGGCCTATGTAGTTTAGGGCTTGAAGGTGAGGCGGTTTCTGTTAGTCTTGTGCTTTGACGTTTATAAACAATAACTTAAATAAAAACAGATGAACTCATATTATTGGTTAGGTTTAGTAGGCGCTGCTGCGGCTATCACACAGGGGTGGATGCTTTATAAAGCGAGATCCCATACCACTCTTTCGTCCGCATTTACTCTATTGACATTGATTTTGATTTTGCAGCACTCGTTAGAGTTTGTGATTTCACTCTTGTTGGTCAACAACCCCGCAGCCATCACGCCGTTCATGCATCTCTTTATGGCAACGCTCTATTTTATGACCCTCGCCATGGTCAACGTGGTGCGCTGCGTGGTGAATTCCAAGCCGGCAGACATTGCCTTTAAGATGTTAGCGTTAATGACTGCAGGCATTATGCTGCTCCATATCAATGGGCAGCTGTTTGCTGCGTTTACCCTTACTAAATACTCTGTCATTAGCACGCCAGGGCCTTATCAGGGTATATGGTATATGTACGCCGCCGTTTTGCTGACGGCTATCGTTGGCATTTTGCTCAGCGGCGTGTTTGCTGACAACAAAGAAACTCAGCGTCACTCGTGGGTTGCAATAAAAGCGCTGTCTCCGCTGCTAATCTGCAGCATGTCCGTAGTGATTCTGCGCCAGCTTGGCTATCAAGCGTCTACTGCAATTGTTCTGCCTATTGCGTCTACCCTCATGCTTGCCATTTTAATGCTGGAAGAGAAGAACGAATTTCTTGTGTTTGAAGAGAACTTAAAAGACCAATGGGCAAGGTTTGTGATTAAGCTGAGAGTGGGCAGCTATGTACTATTGCATTGGCACGGGACTGACCGCAAAGAGCTGCTAAAAACCATTGATTCGATTCTTGTCTCTGGCGCAATGAAGAGAAAGAAAACTACCATTGATGCCGCTGAGTTTTTGAATATACCACGCAATACGCTCAATAATATTCGGCAGAAAAACGCCGGCTAAATTGGGTGTCTGTCCCGGGCGTATTACTTTAATCGAACAAGCACCGCCCCTGGGTTGTTTGGCTCTTGATCAAACTCCTTTATCGTGCCGCGAAACTCTAAATCGCGAAGTACCAACAGGACTTCTTCGCGAATTAACCCTGAACCCACCACCAAGCGAATATTTTTAGCGATGCCTTTAAGGGCTGTATCAATTTCACGATGCATTTTTTGCAAAGCCTCCGTGACCCGTTCACCGTTGTGGGCGATATCAATAGTTAGGGTAGAGCCGTCGTGCTGAAGCTCAAGTGAGTTATCGCACTTGGGGCAGTGACTCATAAAATCATCAACCGCCATGCCGCAGTTTAAGCAAATCATAGGTTTTACTTTTTGAGTTTGGGTGGTTTTGGGTGGTTTTGGTAGGCTATGTGCAATCGTTAAGTTTGTCCAGAACCTATGCCTATCCCCATGAATTCGACCGCCATAGACCGCTAATGTCTGGTAGACTTGCAAAAAATTTCGAGTACAGACCTATCACTACTTCTTACAAGCAACCAACACAGACAAGCACTTCAAAAGGTGAAACCCGACGAGCAGGTTTTGAGCTTGAGTTCACCGGCCTTTCACTTGAGCAAACTGAAGAGCTGGTGTGCCAAACAATAGATGGCGTGGTTGTAAACAAAACCAGCGCCGAAGCTGAGATTGAAAGTGACCACGGACCCTTCACAGTAGAAGTGGACTGGGATTTTCTCAAGCGGCGCGCTCGCGCAGATAAAAACGACAATGAGCATCTAGATATGCTCGCCGATGTGGCTACTTTATTGGTTCCTATCGAGGTGGTATGCCCTCCCATTGCCATCGACAACTTGGACATCCTTGATCGGCTTGTGGAAGGTTTAAGAGCTGCCGGCGCAAAGGGTACCGACAACTCGCCCATTGCCGCCTACGGTGTGCATATCAATGCCGAAATTCCCAACCTTAGTGCCGAGCTTATTGATCGCTATCTGAAATCCTTTGCCGTGCTGCAGTGGTGGCTAGTCAGCGCCCATGAAGTAAACCTATCACGGCGCATGACACCCTATATCGACGTCTATCCGGCGGCCTATTTAATCGAAGTTGTTAGTGCAAGCGAACCTACTGTAGAAAAGCTTATAGACAGTTATCTGGCCCACAATCCTACTCGCAATCGCGCACTGGATATGTTGCCCCTTTTCGCCGAATTAGATGCTGATCGGGTTAAAAATGTAATCGATGATCCTAGGATTAAATCCCGCCCTGCCTTCCACTATCGATTGCCTAATTGCCGAATAGACAAAGAAGATTGGTCTTTAGCGGAGGATTGGAATTTATGGTGGGTAGTTGAGGAACTAGCCAATCAGCCGGAAAAACTACAAGCGCTTTGCCAACAATTTCTTGAGTCCGAGCGAGTCATGTTTGGAATCGATCAAAAACTTTGGAGCGACACCGTAAGCCAATGGCTAACCGACCAAGAATTGGTGTAACCGGCAATAGTAAGGTGCTGTCGCCAAGCTGGTTTTGCACCCGAATTGCTGTATATCTTTCCGGCGGAAAAGCCGTGAGAATTAGCCTGAAGCACAAACCGACTGATGAAAAGATCGAAGGCTTAATCATTGGCGGTGGCGATGATATCAGCCCAGAACATTACGGCTTTCCCATGAGCGCCACAATAAAATCCGACCCAGACAGAGACCATTTGGAAATTAGCTGTATAAAAAAAGCGCTGGAAGCACGAATCCCCTTACTGGGGATTTGCCGCGGGGCGCAATTAATTAATGTGGTATTAGGTGGCACCTTGCATCAAGATATTCGCCCACTGCGAAAACTCACCTACAACCGCCCTGGCGTCCTACCTACCAAGCAAATACAGCTTCGACCCGGCAGCTTTATCGCAACCGTGTGTGGAAAAAACAAACTTAGAGTAAATAGCCTGCATAGCCAAGCAATAGACAAACAAGGTGAAGATTTACACGTTGTGGGGCATGATCTTGATGGATTTACGCAAGCCATTGAGTCTCAACAGGGATTACCCATCATAGGTGTGCAGTGGCACCCCGAATACTTATTCTACCTGCCATCTCAACTCGCTTTGTTTCGATGGCTGGTAAAGCATTAACATGATTGCCTCCTACCTGCTGCTATTCGCCAGTGCATTTCTCGCTGCAACCATACTGCCCTTTTATTCGGAAGTTGTTTTATTTGGCCTACTGCAAGCAGACTACAACGCAACCTTATTGGTTATTGTTGCTAGTGTGGGGAACACCTTAGGGGCAGTTGTCAATTGGCAGTTAGGGCGGTTTTTGTTGCACTTTCAAAACAGGCCTTGGTTTTATTTCAAACCTGAGCATATACAAAGCGCCCAGCGCTGGTTCAATCGCTACGGATTTTGGACATTATTGCTGGCGTGGCTCCCTATTGGAGGAGATGCGCTCACACTTGTAGCAGGTATAATGCGGGTCAGACTCTGGCTTTTTATACTGCTGGTGGGCACCGGAAAAACTCTACGCTACGTATTTGTAGTTTTTTTAAATGATTGGTTTTTTGTTTAACAAGCATCGCAGCATAGACGGGTTTTGCTCAGCTGTTAGAACCATTAGCCACGAGGAGAGCCCGCCTCGCATAACCCTAGAGAACATCCAAACGGACCTACATAATGTCTAAAAAACTTTGCGCCCAATGTGGCAGTGCAGTAACGACTCAAGACAGCGCATGCCCCACATGTGGCGCTGAACTTTCAGCCAAAACCTCTCTGCTTACCTGGATAATCATCTCCACCGCTGTGCTGGTTCTCGCTGCACCTTTCTTGGTTTTAAGATTTATTCCCGCAGAGCCGCCCGAAGATAAAACAGAACTGCTAAAGCAGTTGGAAGCCGAAAATCTCAAGACGGGGTTTGGCCAGAGATCGCAGGGAGGCTGATAGAACGCCAAAACAGCTTAGCCTAATCGGTGCTAACTTAAGAGAATGAGAGCATTGAAAAATGGGGTCAGACTAAAAATACAGTGGTTTGAGACTGCATTTAGCAAGAGATTGATTCGTAATTTGGCTTAGCCAAATTACTCTCCCTGCGGGCGCCTTGCTGGCGTCTGCGGAGCTACGCTCCTTTGATTCGTAATTTGGCTTAGCCAAATTACTCTCCCTGCGGGCGCCTTGCTGGCGTCTGCGGAGCTACGCTCCTTTGATTCGTAATTTGGCTTAGCCAAATTACTCTCCCTGCTAGGGCAGCACTTCGCGCTGTCTGCGCAGCTTTCGAACTGGGGAGTTTTTCACCGATGTAGGAGCAACAAATTAAAAAGGGGAGCCTTTGGCTCCCCTTTTTAATTTGGCGCGCCCAGAGAGATTCGAACTCCCGACCAACTGGTTCGAAGCCAGTTACTCTATCCAGCTGAGCTATGGGCGCGTGGTGTGGAGATTATATAGAGATGTTCTTCAATGGTCACTGCTAAGTTGCCGAGAGATTGATTCGCAATTTGGCTAAGCCAAATTACTCACCCTATCTGGGGCAGCGCTTCGCGCTGTCTGCG
>CAYGRT010000014.1:0-43022 GCA_964352355.1 uncultured Pseudohongiella sp.
TTTCGACGTGGCATCAATATTCATGGCGATAGATATCCGCTCACGTTGTCCGCTATAGCGGCGGACACCATGCCTTAGCCATGCAGGGAAGAGAATGAGCGTGCCGGGACTTAGCTTGAATTCGGTTTCATATTGTTGAGGCTGACCATCAATTCCCCGTAGTCTGAAACCTGTGTTATGCATTGCTGCCATGGGAAAGCGCGGGTCTTCGATATAAAAGCCACCGCCCACGTCTTGCTCAGAGTCGGGCGAGGCGCCTAGATCCAAGTACAATACCGCCGCCCATAGGTTCCCCGGGTGAGCATGGGCCTGATTGAGGCCGCCTTGTGGAGTCACGTTGGCCCACATCTTCGCCGTCCAATCGAACTGATCAACATCGCTATCGTTGAAATGGGATACCCGTTTACAGATTTTGATGGCGGTGTCCGCAAGCTTGCGCGCCGCAGACCCTCCCCATGACAGCATATCGGTGTCGGAATGCCAGCCACCTACATTAGACCGCTGCAAGCCTTTGCTGACAGCCATGTTTTGCCGAATTACGGCTTCAAGATCGTTTAGTAAGGATGTCCCATCCGTTAATCGTGAATACACCACCGGAGTTTCAAAGAAACTTAGCTGCTGTGCTTCAACTTTGAGAGGAGGTAGCTTGTCATAATTTTGCATAGTGTCTGTCATGTTAACGAAAAATAATTACAGTAAATTGACGTCAGGAAAAATCAAAGAATTGGCAGGGGTGACCCAATGGGGCTTCAACGTCCAAATTGTCATAAAAATGCAAAATTTCGGTAGCATAAATGCAACATGCCGACTCTATCATGAACCTCGTTTAGCGCCATGCTACAGCAGATTCTAAATCACTAGTTCGACCAATAAGACAATGACCAAGGAGTCAACATGAATTTTAAGCGAACAAAACTAAGTCTCATTTCAAGCGGTGTCGCTCTAAGCCTTGCGGCAATGTCAGTGCAAGCGGCGGATCAACCCACATTGCCTACTGCTGGCGCGCAGCCTACTGCTGTGTTTACTGGCGGTGCAACACTGAATAATGGCGCTTCTTTCCTAAAAGCGGTGCCAGCGTCTGAACCTGCTGATTTGTTAGCAACAATTAAACCTGCGGCAGCTGATGTAGGTAAAATGGGCGGACTGGTCGCTATCCTTGAAGTTCCAGGTCTTGGCTTCTTCAACTTGCTGTCTGGTGGCATTTGGGTATCAGTAGATATAAGCAATCCTGCTAACATCAAGCCTTACAGCACTAAGATGTTGGCCGCATCAGAGCCAGTTACCATTCTTGATGACTTGGTTGGTACTGACGCAAACCTAACTGGCCTAACCCTTAACGCCTTTGTTGGTTACTACACAGGTGGTGATTTGGCCACTCTAAGCTTCTCTGGTGCTCCTGCCTCTATGGCGATTGCTACACCAGCAACTGGTTGCCCTACTGGCACCACCCTGAGTGCAGGTATTACATTCGAAGGCAAGCCGGTATGTAACCTCCCAACAGGCACACCAATTACAGAAAATATGCACCTGACTTCTAACAACAACTACTTTTTCTCAGGCACTATGTTTGTTGGTAACAACACAGTGAACACGCCAGATGCCGAGAAAGTATCTCTAACAATCGATCCCGGTGTGAAAATTCTTTCCGAAGGCGGTCAAAGCGCGGTGGTAATTAATCGTGGCGGTAAGATTTTTGCTAATGGCACAGCGGCCAAGCCAATTGTTATGACCACTAGCCAAGACCCAGCCACAATCGACAAGTTAAATGCCCGCGGCCTGTGGGGCGGTTTGACATTGAATGGCTCTGCCCAGTTGAATACGGCCAGCGGTTTTGATGACGGCGAAGGTTCTACTGGTCAATACGGCGGCGGTACTTCTCCAAATAACGCTGACAGCAGCGGTTCTATCACTTATTTGCAAGTTCTTTACGCAGGCTTTCCAATCACTGCAGATGACGAATTGAACACGATTTCACTGCAAGGCGTTGGTAGCGGCACGGTGCTTGATTACATTCACAGCCACAACGGTGCCGATGATGGTATCGAGTTTTACGGCGGAACTGTTAATGCCAAGCACGTGTTAATCACGGGTCACGATGACGATGCGCTTGACTGGACTACAGGCTATACCGGTAAGCTTCAGCACATCTTGGTTAAGAGCACCACAAGTGGAGATAACTGCATCGAAGCTGATAACTTAGGTGCTAACCCAGTGGCGACTCCTCGATCACAGCCAGTGATTTCAAATTTGACGTGTATAACTAGTACAGGTCAAAAAGCCGATGGCCACGCATTTGAATTAAAAGCGGGTACAGGCATGAACTTGGGCAACTCTGTCGTGTTTGGTCCACGTCCAGCGACAACAACTGAAGGCTGTATTCGAATAAACAATGCTGACACGTTTAGCTTGTCAGGTGCGTCGGCTTCTACATTGAACGGCACGTTGACCATGGAGTACAGCCGAATTCCAACAGCTTGCGCTGCAGATCTTCAGGGTAGTGGCACATTTACTACGGCTGAGTGGTTTGCTGCTCAGATGGGAACATCAGCAGGTGCGGTTGAGCTAGGCGGACCAAACGGTTGGACTAATGGCTTGTTCGTCAACGCTGTGACTCCATCAATCCCAACTGATTCTTTCTTTGATAAAGTTGATTATATCGGCGCTGTGAAAGATGAGTCTTCAGATTGGACGAAGGGTTGGTCATTCAAATTTGACTAAACCGATCGGATAAAAAAGGTGCCCACTGGGCACCTTTTTTTTCACTACTAAAAGGTGATGCTAACTGGGCTTCTGCATTAAGGGGCAAATGCGACAGTTTTCCACCCGGTTTGTAATATCCTTGTCATATATTCGACATAAACTACGCCCCAATCAAGCGACCCAAAATCTAAGATCTCGGAGCAAGCTTTATGTTGTTAAGAAACCACTTGGTATTATGCATTGCCTCAGCAATCAGTACCTCTGTGATGGCGCAGTTACCCCCTGAAATTGAAGAAATCTCGGTGATTGGCCAGTTTGTTCCAGATGAAAAGCGCTCGACTGATGCTGTCTCGAATGTTGTGGGACAAGAACAATTCATCCGTTCTGGCGATAACAATATCGCGGAAAGCCTTAAGCGTATTTCGGGTCTAAGCACAGTAGGCGGTAAGTTCGTCTACGTGAGAGGACTGGGCGAGCGATATTCTACTACGCTTCTTAACAATGCGATTCTTCCAAGCCCAGAGCCCATTAACCGAGTGGTTCCAATGGATTTGTTTCCAACCGCGGTGCTTGACAGCGTATTGGTTCAAAAAACCTATTCTGCACGCTACCCCAGTGAATTCGGCGGTGGGGTGCTTCAGCTTCGCACCAAGAAGTCGACCGATGAATTCTTTTTCAATATGTCTAGCACTGTGGGTATGACTACCGATGTCACAATGCAAGACGGATTCAGATTATCTGGCGGCGATAATGACTGGTTGGGTTACGACGATGGTTCGCGAGCAGCCCCTCAGGCGCTTTTGCTTGCCACAGAGAATAACCAAGAACTTCGACCGTTTAGTCGATTTTCTGGACAAGGCATTCCATTAGATCAGCTTGAAGCAGTGGGTGAAAGTTTTACGAATCAATACACCCCTCAACTTGACGCAGTACCTGCTGATGTTGATTTTGCAACCTCTATTGGAAATTTCCACGAGATTGGCAGTAATGGTATGAAGTTTAACTACCTTGCTGCGGTCAACTATTCCAATGATTGGGATACTAACTCCATTGATCGAAATGACTATGTTCCAGGCACGGACGAGCTGTTTCTGCGAGAAGACACTACCTTCGATGTAACTGAAAACAACATCGACTTGAGCGGTATTTTTACAACAGGGTTGGACTTTAACTTTAATCACAATGTGCGACTAACATCGGTTGTACTGCGTAAGACAGACAACATCGCCGGTCGAACAACTGGTTTCATTGAAGAAAGTGATGACCTTGAAATTACAGAAGTGGAATGGATTGAAAGAGAACTATTTTCAAATCAACTCCAGGGTGACCACTATTTTCCAGAGTTTAATGAACTAACTGTAAACTGGCGAGCCAGCAAAATTAAGGCAGAGCGGGATTCTCCAGATTACAGAAGGTACCGCCGCGATGCGGGTGAGCTATCGTCTCGCGTTGATGGTAATTCCCGTACCTTTAGCGTGTTGGATGACACTGCTCAAGAATTAGGCGTAGATACCACCATGACATTTTATGGCGGCCCGTTTGGCTCCACTATTGAGACTCGGGCTGGGTATGTTAAGTCGGATAAAAATCGGCAATCAGAGATTCGTCGTTTCGGTTTCGCTTTTATCGGTGCGTTGGCTAATGATAGGGAATTGTTACTAGGGCCTGTCGAGGATATTTTCACCCCAGAAAACATTCAACCCCAGGGATTTCAGATTCGTGAATTAACCCGCCCAACGGATAACTACACAGCGACCAATGAGTTAGAGGCATTCTATGGCGAAGTTGAAGTCAACTTTGACGATAGATTTAGATTTACCCTCGGTGCGCGTCAAGAGGATTTCCAACAACAAGTGGATACTGTTGACTTGTTTAGACCAAATATTAGTTCTCGTGCGCAGCAAGATAGCTCTAAGCTTTTGCCAGCATTTAGCGCAACTTTTATCAACAACGATCATCAGTTCAGATTGGCATATAGCGAGACGGTATCGCGACCTGATTTTAGAGAGCTGTCACCTGCCGCATTCACCAATCCCGTCACTGGCAAGGAAGTAATCGGCAACCCAAATCTTGTCATTTCTGATCTTAAGAATTATGACGCACGCTGGGAATGGTATTTTTCTTTTTCTGACTATATGTCCTTGGGTATTTTCTACAAAGAATTTACCAACCCAATCGAGACAGCGATCTTAAGTGGCACGTCCAGAAGAGCTACGTTCATTAATGCTCAATCTGCGGAAAACCAAGGTGCGGAGTACGAGATCTACAAGCGACTAGACTTTCTTGGTAATGACTTTTTAGGTGGGATTGGTGAAGATTTCTATGTGCAAGCCAACGTCGCTTATATTGATTCCACCGTTACCATTCGCGAGGAAGACGTGGGCGTATTAACTAATTCCACTAGACCGCTTCAAGGTCAATCCGATTGGTTGTTTAATTTTCAAATTGGCTATGAGCCATTCTCTGGCACTACGGCCACATTGCTTTATCACTACACTGGTGAGCGCATCGCCGAGGTGGGAGTTGAAACCGCGCCTGATCTTATTCAGCAACCTGTGGGAGAGTTGAATTTTGTATTTATTCGTGAGTTCGATGATCACTGGAGCGCGACTGCGAAAGCGAAAAACATCACCAATGAGCGCAATGAAATTACTCAGGGTGGTTTCGTGACCACTGGCTTTAACGATGGCACGCAATTAAGTTTGCAACTAAATTATCGTTTCTAGTTGATATCGCGCGAGGGGCTGGCAACAAGCTAATTGTTGCAGTACAGCTTCGCGGTAGCCACTGGTTTTTGTATAAGCAGTCATGAAAAGCCCGAGCTAATCAAGCATATTGATTTCTCGGGCTTTTTTGTTTTATTTGAGATAGCTTTGTCATATAGATGTCATATAAAATTGCTTAAATAATTGCAGTTCTATCCTTCTGGCGACCCGTAAAGCGATCAAACTTATGAGTGAAGCAACTGTATTAATTGTCGATGATGAAGCCGCGATTCGCGACATGGTAGGTATCACATTAGACTTAGCAGGCTTTAACAGCATCAGCGCTGCCAATGCCCACGATGCCCATATTTCCATCATCGACAACAAGCCAGATTTAGTGTTGCTAGATTGGATGCTTCCGGGTGGCAGCGGCATTGAATTGGCGCGCCGACTGCGACGTGATGAAATTACAGCGAATATCCCAATCATCATGCTGACCGCAAAAACCAGCGAAGATAATAAAGTGCAGGGATTAAACGAAGGCGTTGATGATTACGTAACTAAACCATTTTCCCCTCGTGAACTCGTAGCTCGCATTAAAACCGTAATGCGGCGCATTAATGGGAAGCAAAAAGACAAAGTGCTGCGGGTGTTTGATTTGCAGCTAGACCCTACCAGCCACCGCATTTCTATCGAAGACCGTTCAGTAGACATGGGCCCCACTGAATTTCGCTTGCTAAAGTTCTTCTTGTTGAATCAAGAAAAGGTGTTCAGCCGTGATCACATTCAAGATTCAGTGTGGGGCGGCAATGTGTATTTGGAAGAGCGAACCATCGATGTTCATATACGCCGCCTGCGTAAAGCGCTGTCCTCTGTTGAGAACACAGCCATCGATTACGCCAAACTGATTCAGACCGTACGGGGCGCCGGTTACCGGTTTTCTGTAAGGCCTTCATAACCCCGATCTACCTCTAGTCACCCGGCAGAAGGTGATTGTCTTATGCTCACGCTGCCTGACAGACTCCTACTGCCGATCAATTGTGACAGTTTCTAAAAAACTATCTCGAGGTCTCTAGGGCAGCTATATTGCCATTGCCCAAAATTCCTTGTTACCCAAGACCAAGGTTGCCTGCCCAGTTTTAATTCACTGTGCCGATCAACAGTAGGATTGAAAAATCCTATGGGTATTTTGGATAGCCCGCGAGAAAATCGAACCTAACAAGTCTGATTGTCAGCAAAACAGGACAATCGATTTGGCGATAAGTTTCATCAAAACTCATTTTATTTGGCCAAAATATAACGAAAGTAGTGGGAGAATTGCCTTAATATGAAAAATTTAGGTAAAAATTACGCAAAAATGTCTTAAATTTGTCAATTTGTAGCAATTGTTACTATGTGTTCCTTTCCAAGCTGTGTAGAATTCGCGCCACGTAATCTAGAGGTTGTAGATTACATAACTCAACTGATAAATCAGGAATAGGGCATTCAGTCCTTTTCCTGTTTTTCTATTTAGGGGGAACTTAAATGTTCAAAACTACAAAGAAGGCATCAGCCTGGTCCCTAGCGTTTGCTGCGGCAGCTGTGTCTCTGACTACAGCTCCCACTGTATTCGCGCAAGATGATTCATTGGTCGAAGAAGTTATCGTGACTGGTTCACGTATTCGACGTCCAGGTCTTGAGTCGGGCAGCCCAATCAGCTCGATTGGCACAGAAGAAATCAACCTTCAACAAAATGTTGAAGTTGAGCAAATCCTGCGTCAGTTACCAGGTACTATTCCTGGTGACAACGAAAACGTAAACAATGGTACGGATGGTATCTCTACTGTCGATTTACGTGGCCTTGGTCCAAACCGCAACTTGGTATTGTTAAATGGTCGTCGTATGACGCCAGCTAACTTCCGCGGTCGTGCAGACATCTCCAACATCCCAACTGCTTTAGTTGAGCGAATCGATATCATCACTGGTGGTGCATCAGCGGTATACGGTTCAGACGCGGTAGCTGGTGCTGTAAACATTGTGACCAAGCAAAACTTTGAAGGTTTTGACTTGCTAGTTAACAACCAAACTTCTGCTGAAAATGATGGCGACCTAGACAACATCTCTATGACTCTTGGTGCAGCTTTAGATGGTGGTCGTGGTAACGTTGCCATGAACATCAGCTGGTCAGAGCGAGAGCAGCTTTTATTGGGTCAGCGTCCTTACGGTAACTTGGGCATCGTTACTAGCAACGGTTCCGGACTATCTAACTTCCTAGCTGGCGAAAGTGCTTCACCATCGCCTGTTGCTGGTTGTGGCGGTCCTGACTCAGTAGCGACTGGTGGTTCTACTACTGGTATTCCTACTCGTTTCGCAATCGTTGGTGCTGGTGGTGTTGGTCAATTCTTGGAAGACCGCACCTTGTTCACAGGTAATGCTGGAACTGGCCTTGGTGCTGGCGGCGGCTGTTCAGTGTTCAACTTCAGCCCGTATAACTTCTTCCGTACACCTCAAGAGCGTCTGAATACGTTCGCAATGGCGAACTTTGAGTTCAATGAGAACTTAGAGATTTACTCGACGATTCAGTACAACAACATCACTGTACAGCAGCAAGTGGCTCCTTCTGGAACCTTTGGTGCGCAGTTTGATGTGCCTCTAGCTAACCCATTCATCAGTGCTTCAGCATTGAACGACATCACTGCATTTGCTAACAATGCTGCCGCAGCGGGTAACCTAACTGCTGGCGGCACTGGTGCAAACTGGAATGATGTGAATGGTAATGGTGTGGTTGACCAGGCTGACTACTTAAAAGTACAGCTTCGTCGTCGAACGCTGGAACTTGGTACTCGCTCTGAGAACTACGACAGTGACTATTTCTCAGTCTTAGGTGGTGCACGTGGCCAGCTTATCGGTGATTGGAACTACGACGTGTCTTTCCAGTACGGTGAGTCTAACCGAACTACAGTTCGTGATGGTTATACTAACCTGACCAACATCCAAAATGCGTTGGATACAACTGATGGCGTAACTTGTGCCAATGGCGATTCAACTTGTGTGCCTATCGATTTATTCGGTGGTTTCGGCACAATCACTCCTGCTATGGCGGGTTATGCACGAGCAATTGCGCTGCAGCAGCAAAAGTATGATCAATCAATCGGTCAAATTATTGTTGACGGTCCAGTTGAGTTCGCACAATTGCCAACGGCTTCAACGCCTTTAGCCTTGAGCTTAGGTTTTGAAACTCGCGATGAGTTTGGTTCACTAGAGCCTGATGAGTGTTTGAAACTAGCACCTGCCAGCTGTCAAGGTGGTGCCGGTGGTAACATTCTACCAATCGCTGGTGGATACCGCGTTGATGAGTTTTTCGTCGAAGGCTTCTTGCCTTTAGTCGATAGTATCGACTTCGTTGATAGCTTGAACCTCGAGTTCGGCTACCGCGATGCGGACTACAGCACTGTTGGTAATGTGGACTCTTGGAAAATTGGCCTTAACTGGACAATCAACGATTCAATCCGAGTTCGCGTGATGGAGCAAGAGGCAAACCGTGCGCCAAACGTTGCTGAATTGTTCTCGCCTGTCACTACAGGTCTAGAAAATGCGACTAGCGACCCGTGTTCAGTAGCGAATGCTGGCAACATCGACGCTCGCTTACAGGCACTTTGTGTCTCTACAGGTATGCTGCCTACTCAGGTTGGTGTTCTTCAGGATATCGTTGCGGGCCAGATCAACTCGCTAGCGGGTTCGAATCCAAACCGTCTGCCAAACGCAGAAACCGCAGAAACGTTTACAGCGGGTTTCGTGTGGACACCTACGTTTGACTTCGTTGAAAACGTTGTTGTTTCTGTAGACTACTATGACATCGACGTCCGTGACGTAATCGGTGAGTTCACTGCACAGCAAGTTCTTGATCAGTGTTACGTGGTTGGTTTGGCGTCTGCCTGTGCTAACGTCGTTCGCGACAACGGCGACTTAACTAGCCCAGCTTCTGGTATTCAGTTATTCACTACCAACCTTGCTTACGAGCAAGCGGAAGGCATCGAAGTTGCTTTCGGCTTTGGGTTTGACCTAGGCGATTTAGGTGACCTGCAGTTCTCTGGTAGCGTTAACCACTACTTAACTCAAGAATCACAATCTGATTCTTTGACTCCAGTTATCGATTGCAACGGTTTCTTTGGCACTAGCTGTGACCCTGTTGGTGAAACTAACTGGGTTCAGCGAACTACTTGGAACTGGAATGCACTACAGGCTTCATTGCAGTGGCGTCATCAGGATTCTCTAAGCAGAGAAACTCCTGAAAGCGCTTCTTCTTTTGCCGCATTCCGTAATATCGATTCTTATGATTACTTAGATCTGTATGTTGGTTATACATTATGGGATGACCGCATCCGTCTAAGCTTAGGTATCGATAACATTACTGACGAGCAGCCACCAATTTTGGGTAACGAAGCTGGTGATACATCGTCTAACTTTGGTAATACTTTCCCAAGTAACTACGACGTATTCGGTCGTATGTATACTGCCGGTGCTCGCTTAACTTTCTAAGCAGCAGAACAAAGTAAGACCCATAAAAAGGCGAACCTAGGTTCGCCTTTTTTTTTGCTCGTAAATTCAGCTACACTCCAACCAACGAATTAATTCCCTGGCCCCTTTAATTCCCTCAAATTCTTATTACCTTCACCGAGGAAGATCTAATGAAAAAAGAAACCATCGCCATACATGCGGGTTACGAAACCGATAAGACCACAAACTCTTGCGCCGTGCCTATCTATCAAACTGTAGCCTACGAATTCGACGATGCTCAGCATGGGGCAGATTTATTCAACTTGGCTGTGCCTGGTAATATTTATTCTCGCATTATGAACCCAACTTGTGATGTGTTAGAGCAGCGCATGGCCGCAATGGAAGGGGGCATTGCTGCCTTGGCTGTGAGCTCCGGGATGGCAGCGATCAATTATGCCATTCTTACTATTGCCAAAGCTGGGGATAACATCGTGTCCACCCCGCAGCTTTACGGCGGCACCTATACGCTATTTGCCCATATGCTGCCTAGCCAGGGCATAGAGGTTCGTTTCGCGGAAGATGACTCTCCCGAAGCGTTGGAGAAGCTAATTGATAAAAATACCAAAGCGGTTTACTGCGAAACGATTGGCAACCCAGCGGGCAATATCATCGACTTGGCACCAGTGTGCGAGGCGGCACATCGCCATGGCGTTGCGGTAATTGTCGATAACACTGTTGCATCACCCGTGCTCTGCAATCCCATTGAATTTGGTGCTGATATTGTTGTCCACTCACTGACCAAATACGTTGGTGGCCATGGCACGACCATTGGGGGCATTATCGTCGATTCCGGTAAGTTTCCATGGGCTGATAATAAAGAGCGGTATCCACAGCTTAACGAGCCAGAAGCATCTTATCACGGCGTGGTTTACACCGAGGCTCTCGGCGAAGCGGCCTACATTGGACGAGCGAGGACAGTGCCTCTTCGGAACACCGGGTCTGCATTGTCACCGATGAATGCGTGGATGATCATGCAGGGCCTGGAAACATTATCTTTGCGAATGGAGAGACATTGTGAAAACGCTGTGGCAGTGGCGGAGTACCTGTTGGCTCATGAAAAAGTTGAGTGGGTAAGTTTTGGCGGGCTTAAGTCTGACCCCAAGCATGCATTAGCGGCAAAATACTGCGGCGGTGTGCCTGCTTCATTGATGACGTTTGGAGTTAAGGGTGGGTTTGATGCCGGCGTTAAATTTTATGATGCCTTAGCTATGATAAAACGCCTCGTGAATATTGGTGATGCTAAGTCATTGGCCTGTCATCCTGCTTCGACTACCCACCGACAGTTATCTCCAGAGGAGCAATTGACCGCGGGCGTGCGGCCGGAAGCAATCAGACTTTGTATTGGCATAGAGCATATTGATGATATTAAGGCCGATTTAGATCAGGCCTTGGCTCAGGTATAACTCTAGCGCACATCCATTAGCAGTTTGGCTTGTTCCACGGTTGCTAAGCCTCGGCTCTGCGACCGTGCATGCTCTGCCACGGCCGCCACTTGACTGGAATTGCTTTCCGCGTGCTTCCCGGTCGAGTCAAATAGATTATTCTCAAACCCTACACGGCAGTGGCCTGCTGACTTCATTGCGGCTTTCATGCACTCAAGCTCACTCTTGCCGAAGGCACACAGCCACCAGTGAAGACTTGCCGGCAGTAGCGCAACAAGTGGCTCTAACTCTTTACAGTCTGACTCCTGATTTGCCGTGTATCTGCCTAATACCAGCAGCACGTTGGGTGAATCACTCAGAATTATTCCGCGGCGTTGCAGTGACAAAAAGTACTCAATGTCATCTTTGGAATATAAAATAAACTGCGGGGAGACCCTTTCTTTAAACATCCATTCAAAAAACTTACTGGCTTGTTTTTCCATATTCGGCTGCGGCAGTAGCTCGCGAATCGAAATAGAAACGGCTTCTGGTTTTAACGCTTTAACGCAGTCAATTTGTTCTTGAGGCTGATACTTTCCTACTGCCTCTGTAGTAATTTGAATAATCATTCTATCGCCAACCGCGTCTCGCACAGCTTTGATGGCCGGTTGGTAGAAAAAAGGGTCTAGAGTGTGCGTTAGATTTTTATCTCGTACATGTAAATGAATTAATACGGCGCCAGCGTCATTGCAAGTTGCCGCAGTTGCGGCAAGCTCTTTAGGCGTGATGGGTAGTAGTGGGTGGTCTTGCTGGGTTTTGCGGGCACCATTAGGTGCGACTGCTAGCATTATTGGTAGCTCTTTCATTGGATTATTCAATTGCCGCAATGGCTTGGTTAATAGCCTGGTCAAGTTTCTCGACTATTTCGTCAACGTGATGCTGATTAACGATGAAGGGCGGAGCTAACATCACGTGGTCACCAGTGCTACCGTCCACCGTGCCGCCGCCTGGATAGCAAATAAGACCGGCATCCATGGCCATACGTTTGATGTGGCGATGCAATTGTTTCTCGGCAGCAAAGGGCTGCTTACTGGATTTGTCTTGCACCAGTTCAATTCCCCAAAACAAGCCCCTGCCACGAATGTTGCCAATATAAGGGTGGCTAGCAAACACGGAATGCAATCTGTCCTGCAATAGGCTTCCCATACGTTGAACATTGTCTAATAACTTATCTTCGACGATGGCTTCCTGAACCGCTAAGGCGGCAGCGCAGGCGATAGGGTGGCCTATATAGGTGTGTCCTCCCATTAAGGCACCAGATGTCTCTTTTAGGGTTTGATAAATAGTTGACGAACAAAGCATGGCGCCAATTGGCTGATAACCCCCAGCTAAGCCTTTGCCAATGGCAATCAAATCTGGTCGGCAGTTTTCGAGCTCACAGGCAAACAGGGCTCCAGTTCGTCCCATGCCACACATCACCTCGTCAAGGATTAACAAAATGCCATACTTATCGCATATATGTCTGATGTGGCTCCAATAGCCCGGTGCTGGCATGAGCACACCTGCAGTAGCCCCGCCAACGGTTTCAGCCACAAAGCCGATTATGTTTTCAGGGCCTGCCGTTAAGATCGCTTTTTCTAACTCGTGTGCAGTGCGCAGGCCATACTCTTCAAGGGACTCCGAGTCCGTTTTGTGGCGATACTCATAGCACGGCTCAATATGAATAGTGTCCGTGAGAAGTGGAAGGAATTTTTTTCGTCGCCCGACACTAGCTCCAACCGATAGCGCGCCAAGGGTATTGCCATGATAACTTTGCTTGCGGGCAATGAACTTGCTACGAGTAGCCTCACCTTTCTCGACAAAATACTGACGGGCAGTCTTTAGCGCCGACTCAATTGCCTCTGATCCTCCTGACAGAAAATAAACGTGACTTATCTCTGCAGGAGCCTTAGCAATCAGGTGCTTAGCTAGTTTCTCAGCGGGTTCTGAAGTAAAGAAAGCTGTATGAGCAAATGCCAGCGTTTGTGCTTGATGCACTATAGCCGCAACGACCTTCGGGTGATTGTGGCCAAGGCAGGACACAGCGGCACCTCCAGATGCGTCTATATAACGCTTACCGTCGCTGTCGATTAGATACGGCCCGTCGCCACCAACAGCCATGGGCAGTGTCTCTGTCAACTGCCGGTGAAAAACTGCGGAGTTTTTAGGTGCGGGCATGGATTAACCTGACAAACTGAACAAGAAGCCTGAGCATAGAGTTTTGCAGAATTTATTTCCACTCTGCCGGTCTACTGTTTGGAGCATCTCTGGGCCCTAGTAAAGTCGCAGCGTGGGGGTGTTAACCATTCGTAACTGAAAAGGACAAACCATGGGATTTCGCAATTTCAAAACAGGCTCCGGGCAAGTTAACTTCTTCACACTCAGAATTTGGGCGCTTGGTTTAACTACTCTGTTAGCATCTAGTGCTTACGGCCAGGCCAGTGATTGGGAGTTGAAGCGAGACCGAGAAGGTATTCAAGTCTTCACCCGTAGCGTGGAGGGTTCTCCCTACAAAGAAGTCATGTCGGCCAGCGTGATAACAGGGGTCACTCTAAATTCACTAGTAGCGCTTATAGAAGATGCTGAGGCTTGTCCTGACTGGGCGGATAAATGTGCCCAGTCCTATTTGGTAGAGCGAGTGAATGCGACTGAATCTCTTGTCTATACCCATAACGACATGCCGTTTCCGGTCTCTGATCGGGATGTGGTTGCTAGGGTAGTTTGGCAACAAGATCCCGAGACCTTAACGGTCAAAATGACCAGCACGGCAGTACAAGGTGGGGTGGACCCTATGCGCGGCAGGGTGCGCCTGACTAACGCCAATGCCATGTGGCAGTTTTCACCCAATGCAGATGGATCAATTTCAATTATTAACCAAGCGCATATAGATCCGGGCTCGAGTATCCCGGGTTGGGTGACCAACATGCTGCTAGTGGATACACCATTTGAAACAATGAAGTCTTATTTGGCCGAGGTGCGCAAACCCAAGTACCAATCTGCAGAAACCGGCTTTATTAAGGAGCAGTAATTGCTCCCTATCACTTGCAAATGAGAATCATTCTCATTAATATGACAACTTCAAATCATTTATTGCCGAAGCCAAGCTAATTAAACGGTTTTGAAGGAGTGATGGACGCGATGCCAAATCGAATTTTATTAGAAATTGATTGCGAGGCCTTGCAGCGATTGCTGGCGGCCAAGGGCTTAACTCTTACTGATTTTTCTTGCCCCGATTGTGAAACCAAGCAGCGGGTGCAAGACATGTATTTGAGCTTGTTAAGCCAGCAATCTCTAGCCTAGTTGTTAGCGCTGCTAGCTTGCGCTGCTGTGGCCGTTGTGGGAGCCTTTGAGTTGATATAAACACTAAAGATACAACGCTATGCATACCCATGATCATACTCATTCCCATGAACACACAGCACCTCCAGATGAGCTAGAGCTTAAAGTTAAGGCGTTAGAGAGTTTGCTGGTCGAAAAGGGGCTCGTTGATGCCGACACGCTCAACGTCATCATTGATAACTATGAACACAAAGTCGGGCCGCAAAATGGCGCCCGTGTTATTGCCAAGGCGTGGGTGGATCCGCAGTTTAAGCAACAGCTTTTGCGTGATGCGACGGCAGCGGTCGCGACTCTCGGATACATGGGCCGTCAAGGCGAGCATCTTGAAGTGGTTGAGAATACAGCCGACACTCATAACCTTGTGGTTTGCACTTTATGTTCTTGTTACCCGTGGACTGTTTTGGGCTTGCCGCCGGTTTGGTACAAGTCTGCTCCTTACCGTGCTAGAGCGGTTAGCGAGCCCCGCTCCGTGTTGGCCGAGTTTGGAACACAACTACCAGAAAACATTCGTATCCGCGTGTGGGATTCCACTTCTGAGATGCGCTATTTGGTGATGCCGCAGCGGCCAGCAAACACCGACAACTGGAGCGAGGAACAACTGAGCAAGCTTGTCACCCGCAATGCCATGATAGGCGTAGAGCTGGCAGCTTCGCCAAGCTCGGAGAAATCTAAATGAAGGGTGGGCAGGATCTCGGAGGACGGCACGGGCTTGGGCAAATAAACCCCGAACCTGAGTCAGAGGAGCCTGTGTTCCATGCCGATTGGGAGCGGCGCGTGTTTGGTCTTACCCTTGCCACCGGCCTGCTGGGACAGTGGAACATCGATGAATCTCGCTATGCCCGGGAGTCGCAACACCCAGCGGATTATCTAAGCAACAGCTACTATGAAAACTGGCTAAAAGGGCTGGAAACGTTATTGTTGGAAAAAGGCCTCGTTAGCGCAGCAGAATTAAAAACCATGCAAGCATCACAGGCTGCTAGCATGAAGCTTCACGCGCCTGACCAAGACAGCGCCATGGCAATGCTTCGAGCGGGCGGCCCAACTACTATGCCGACTACAGAACCGGCTGTGTTTGAGCTTGGCGATCATGTCCGTGCAAAAAGAATTCACACAGATGGGCACTCCCGCTTGCCCGCATACGTGCAGGGTGCCCAAGGAATCATAGAAGCCAATTATGGCTCTCATGTCTTTCCCGACAAAAATGCTAAGGGTGAGCGCGTGGGGGAAATTCTTTATCGAGTCCGATTTAGTGCTGAGCAGCTGTGGGGAAATAAAGGCGATACTGGTGAGGTATTGGTGGATTTATGGCAGCCCTATTTAGAGCGCGTCAACCCAAGTGAGTAGACGATGAAAATTCCTGTGTTTCAATTGCAGCCAGTGGACAGCGAAGGTCCTGTGTTCAACGCACCGTGGGAGGCAGCGGCGTTTGGCATGACAGTGGCTCTGCATCAAGCCGGTACGTTTACTTGGACAGAATGGGCCGCTAAATTAAGCGAGGAAATACAGCGAGCGCAGCAACAAGGTGATCCCGATCTCGGCAATACTTATTACACTCATTGGCTTCGCGCACTGGAAGCATTATTGCTGAGTAAACGGGTGACGGATCAAGTAGAGGTTTCCAAACGTATTGATAAATGGCGCCGTGCCTATCTTGCAACTCCCCATGGACAGCCGGTCGAGCTACAAAATGCCGGCGAATAAAAAATCGAATACTTCAAGCTTCAATGAAATCCACCAACGGGCCCAAGCTCGCAAGGGCGGCGCGCTTTCTTTAAAAAAGTTGCTACCCCATGTGGCTTCAGCAAAAGAGCTACAGCAAATCTCGGACGATCGTTATCTGTCTATGATGACAAAATGTATTAATCAGGCCGGCTTCAGTTGGAAGGTGATAGAGAATAAATGGCCGCAGTTTGAAGAAGCCTTCTTTGGATTTGATGTGTTTAAACTAGGCCTGCTTTCGCCGGAGCGGTGGGAAGCTTACGCCAGCGACAGGCGTGTTGTGCGCAACTGGCAAAAAATTAAAGCCCTGCAAGAAAACGTTTTTTTCGTTCAAGAGGAGTCGAGAAAGCATGGCGGTTTTGGCCACTTTATCGCCCAGTGGCCAAGCGATGATCAAATCGGCTTGATGAAACACTTAAAGCTGCATGCATCGAGACTGGGTGGGCAAAGCGCGCTTTGGTTTTTACGCAGAATGGGCAAAGACTGCTTTATCCTCTCCCCGGACGTTGTCACGGCGCTGCGGGCCACTGGTCTTGATATCGCGGTAAGCCCAAGCAGCCAACGAGATTTAAACAAGATTCAACAGCAGTTTAGTCAGTGGCATCGGGAAACTAAGCTTCCTTATAGTCATCTAAGCCGGATACTTGCCTGTTCGGTAGGTGATAATTATCTACAACAATAGTTAGTATGGCGCCGAGTTTTAGGAACAGCTGGCCTGGGACTGCTCTATTGAAAAAGCCATAAACTATCAGATCGACTGTAGGTTTTGTCGGTATCTTCTCGAACATTCAACATGAGACCCGTTCTTGAGCTCAAGGGTTAGCCCGCCAGTATCTCTCGCTGTAGCCGCAATAACTCGCGCTTCGTTCACTATGTGACCTCTATGCACGCGCGCAAAATTAAAAGGTTTCAGCTTGTCCGCTACTTCCTTCATAGTTGAGCGCATCAAGTAATGCTTTTCATTTACATTCAGTTGCACGTAGTTTCCGGCGGCTTCAATTGAATCTATTTCATCGGGAGCGATGATCACTTTCTTATTGCCTTTGGTGGCAATAAGTTTAAGCGACAGGTCGTCTTCGGGCTCTACATTATCTAAACGAGCCTTACCCTTGCTTAGCGATAGGAGTTCTCGATACACGTAGATAATGGCAAGAATTGTAAAGTAGGTGACAAGGTCTTTACGATACTCATACAGCAGCTCAACGGGCCAATCGCCAAATGTATAAACGCGGTCCGCAATGCTGTAGATCCATTTCCTAATGAGTACAAATCCGCCCACATGAAGAAGGGAAAATATAATCGTTGCTGGCAGATGGAGAAAAATTTGCCGAGCAATACCTAAAACGTGCTGCTGGAAATTTAGAGGAAAAGCGCGATCGAATAGAATGATTGCGGGAATCAATAATAAGATAGTGAATCCGCTGGAGAACTCCCAGGTAAAAACTTCCCAAGGCTCAACAACCAAATTGGCACGCGCATACTCCTGAATCACAGAAAAACTGGTGATGAGATTTTCTGTGCTGAGATAGGCTATCCACGCGAGCAGCTTCCAATGGTTATTCAGTAGTAGTTTCAACATTACCAAACTATAGAGCAAAAGCGACTAACGCGTCTCCGATTTTCGTACCTAAACCGCCATGACCACCGGCAGCGATCACCACGTACTGTTTTCCATCAATGGTATAGGTCATGGGCGTGGCCTGCCCTCCGGCCGGCAATCTTCCCCGCCATAACTCCTCGCCACTGTTTATGTTAAAAGCTCTTAGATAATTGTCCGTTGCTGCAGCGACAAAAATAAGACCGCTAGCCGTGACTATGCTGCCGCCCAAGTTTGGCATGCCGTATTTAATATTCGGAACGATGGCTGGGGCATTATCTTGAATAGTGCCCAATGGCACCTCCCAAGCTTTTGTTCCCGAGTCGAGATCAATAGCGACTAGTTTGCCCCAAGGTGGGTTAACACAAGGAATGCCCCAATCGGATACAAAACTATGGCGCTCCATAATGTAAGGAGTGCCGCGCTGCATTGACCAGTCGGTGAGGATGCCTTTGTCCACGAGTTCTTGGCCTTTGTTTCGTGGAATAAGCGTCACCACCATCGGCATTTGGCTAACGTTGCCAATCAGAAAGTTCCGATCTGGGCTGAAGGAAACAGACCCCCAATTACTACCACCCGCGTATCCGGGCCACATTAACGATCCCTCCAAGCTTGGCGGTGTAAATATGCCCTCAGAACGATAGCCTTTTATTAGCTCGGCGCATTTGCGGCGATCACCGGGCACGATGCCCCACGCATGTTCTTCAGTCAGGGGATAATGGTCGGCTAGAGACGGCAAACTGGAAAATGGCTGTGTCGGAGATAAGGTTTCACCTGGCACTGGACCTTGCGGCACCGGCTTCTCTTCAATGGGGAACAACGGCTCTCCGGTTAAACGATTAAAAATAAAGACCATTCCTGTTTTGGTGGCCTGGGCGACGGCTGGTATTTCTTGACCGTCGTTTTTGAAAGTAAACAACACCGGCTGTGATGCCGTGTCGTAGTCCCAGACATCATGGTGCACGAATTGAAAGTGCCACAGCACCTCACCGTTCGTGACCGATAGTGCCACCAGCGAGTTAGCATAATTATTATTTCCGGGGCGTTCGCCACCGTAAAAGTCAGGGGAAGCAGAACCTGTGGGTACGTAAACGATATGGTTTTCTATATCAGCTGAAAGCACAGACCACGCATTGGCAGCGCCATTCAGTGCGCCCTTGCCTTGCCACTCTTCAAAATAATCGTCACCTTCCGAAGTCGGCACAGGGTCCCATGACCAAAGCTGTGTACCGGTTTGGGCATCAAAAGCTCGGACGATCCCACGTTCCACCGATACCGCTCGATTATCACCAATGGCAGAGCCAACGATGACAGCGTTGCCAACAATGGCGGGAGGGGAGGTTATGGTGTAATCGACAAGATCTTTGAGACCGATATCTTGGGTTAGATCTATCTCGCCATTGTCGCCAAAATTCGGGCAAGGTAGCCCGGTTAGAGCATCAATGGCCATGAGTCGAGCATCTAAGGTGCCAAATAAAATTTGGTGGTTGCAAGCATTAGACTGGCGTGATTCCTTATGCCATATACTGACACCTCTGGAGGCAACCTCAGCGTAGCGGCGTGTTTTCGGTATTTGCGGGTCAAACTTCCACTTTTGTGCACCACTTACTGCATCAATTGCGAAGACTTCATTAAATCCGGTAGTAAAGTACAGTGTTCTATCCCACAAGATGGGCGTAGTTTGAAAACTAAGTTTGTCTTGGGCGGCAAAACCTTCGCCTAGCTGCTGGGTGTGAAATTGCCATTTTTTCTTCAACTGAGACACATTCCCTGAGGTGAACTCACGGGCCGTGGAATAGCGACTACCTCCGCTATCCTGTCCGTAGTGGCTCCAAGTTGACTCAGCCCCATGGGAATAGGCCGCAAGTAGCCCTAATAAAATGCTGAAGGGAATTTTTAAAGTTAGCCTCATTTAATTTGCTCCGAGTAGTCAATGCCGACAGAATAATTAAGTGTTAAGGTAAGGCGAGGTTTAAGTGACAAGCGGTGGCTGATTAATGATAAGCGCAGGCCAACAAACTAAGCGGAATTACTAAAATCAATTAGAGAATCAATCCTATGCTGAACTTCCTTCGACTTTTTTGCTTATTGGTAGTTATTCAATCTCCCGCTGTTCTAGCGCAAGACCCGCCGGCCGTTCCCGGCGTTTGGGAAGGGCATGTCAAAGGCATTGGTGGCATATTTTTCAAAGTAGACAATCCGGACCTAGTTCGTCAGTGGTATCAGGACCACTTTGGTATTCCGGCTGTGGAGCCTGGCTTTGCTCATTTCTTTTGGCGAGACTATCTTGCCCAGAATAAAACTCATCGCACTGTGTGGTCCCCGTTCCCCATGACCGGTGAAGCGTTTGGTAAGCCAGACCAGCAACTCATGATCAATTATATTGTGGATGATTTGGATGCCTTTCTCGCCCAGCTTAAGGCAGCTGGCGTCGAGCAATTGGGCGCCACTGAAGATTATTCCTACGGACGGTTTGCATGGATTTTAGACATCGAGGGCAATAAGGTAGAGCTTTGGCAGCCGGTAACCGTAGACGACTAGGAATTTTGTGGGTGCACCTAGCCCAAATAAGGCTCATACCCTTTGCATTTTGGAATAATCCGGCAGTATGATGGGGGCAGTCCAAAAATAACAACGTAAGATAAAGTACACAAAAGGCGTCAGTCTTTGTGAGCACTTTTTCACTATTTTGCTTAGAGGGTAATCGAATGCTTCTCACACGACGCGGTTTCGTTGGAACACTAGGCCTTGGCACAGCAGCTGGGGTTCTTACTGGAACATCTCTTCTATCTAATCTTGCTAATGCACAAACCCGAGCAGATGCCCTTAAGGGTGTTTTTGATGGCGGCATTATGCAGCTGAATCAAAACGAAAGTGCTCGTGGACCAGGCCCCAATACAATGAAGGCGATTCACGACGCTATCAGCAAGCGCGTCGGTCGAGGTTATGCACCAGACTATATGGGCGAGCTTCAAAATAGCCTTGCTAAGCATTTCGACATCGACACTCGCCATATCTTAATGTCCACTGGCTCTACGCCAATTCTACAAGGCACTGTCCGCGCATTTTGTAGCGCTAGCAAGCCGCTGGTTACCGCTGCGCCTTCGTTTACTACCAGCGAGCAAATGGCTCGTCAAATAGGTGCGGCGGTCAAAGTCATTCAAGTAGACAGCACGATGGGTTTAGACTTAGATGCCATGGTTGCCGCTTCTGACGGCGCGGGCATGGTGTATTTATGTAACCCCAATAACCCATCGGGCACCGTGCATGGGCCCGAAGCGATGGAGAGCGCCATACGTCAAATATTGGCAAAGTCTCCAGACACCAAAATTTTGGTAGATGAAGCCTATATTGACTATGTAGACCCCTCGGTTATGAGAACAACCGTTCCGCTAATGAAAGAATTCAAAAATATCGTTGTTGCTCGCACTTTCTCAAAAGCACACGGCATGGCGGGTTTGCGAATTGGCTATGGTCTTGCTCATCCTGACACGCTAAACGAAGTGAATCAGGCCTGGGGCATGGGTGATGTCAATATGTTGGGGGCTATTGCTGCCCTAACGGCTTTTGAAGATGTTGACCACATAGCATGGGAGCGCAAGGAAAATGCTGAGATCCGTGCCTTCACAGTGGCTGCGCTGGAGGAAATGGGATTTGTTGTTCCGGTTTCTCACACCAACCATATATTCCCCAATTTGAAACGACCCGCAAGTGAAGTGCGTGCTGCCTGCATGGAGCATAAGATTGCAGTGGGACGGGATTTCCCCCCTATGCAGAATACAAACTGTCGAATTTCCCTCGGTAGTCGAGAGGAAATGGAACAAGCGGTTGCCGTATTCCGTCAAGTGCTAAGCTAAAGTAGACAACAAATTGATATTGAAAGGGCTGAAGGTTGAGCCCTTTCATTAAAAATTAAAGAGTAGAGGAAGTAATTATCGAATAAAAACCTGCATTGCTCCAGTGTATGTGCGCTACATAGTGTGGTTCTCGCCAAGAAGTTACTGCTGCAAGGTTGACGTGTTACCTGAAGAATAATAACTAAATCAGTACAACCAAAGTGAGGAGAGAACGATGTCAAAGAACGTCGGATTAGATAGACGCAACTTTATGAAGAGTGCAGGTTTGACCGCGCTTGCCGGAGCCGCAGGCACCTTAGCAGGTGCGCCCAACATCGCCTCCGCCCAATCAACAAGTCGCATGAATGGCGGCATGTTCGACTTTGATACTGTTTATAATCGTATAGGCACTAACTGCTCCCGTTGGGATAGCCCGCCTAAACGCTACGCTGAAGGCAAGGTACGCTATGCCATGGGTGTGGCGACAATGGATTTCGAGGCAGCCCCCTGTATTACCGATGCTTTGACAGAGCGCATACAGCACCACAGCTGGGGCTACTTAAGCAGCACCGATTCCCTCCGAGACGCCATTGTGGCGTGGAATGGTGAGCGCCATAATTTAGATCTAGACCCAGATTCTGTGGTTGTCTCAGATGGGGTGTATCCTGGAATTATTGCCGCACTTAGAACCTTTGCACCTAAGGGCAGCAAAGTGCTAATGCTTACCCCTACCTACGATGGATTTCCCTATCACTGTCGCCATACACAAGTCGTGCAGGTGCAAAGTGAGATGATTTACAAAGATGGCACTTACCATGTGGATTGGGCGGATCTTGAATCTAAGATGACACCGGATACCAGCGCATTTATTGTGTGTAATCCGCAAAACCCAACCGGCAACGTTTGGTCTCAGGAAGATTTGCTCCGCATTGGCCGCATGTGTCTTGAGAATCAGATAGTCGTTCTCTCTGATGAGATACATTCAGATATTGTGCGTGATGGTCACAACTATGTGCCATTTGCGAGCCTACCTGATGAGGCGGTGGTCAAAAACAGTATTACGTTTAACGCCATCAGTAAGACCTTCAATCTTGCTGGCATGAAGAACGCGTATTTCTACACCACTAACCCTATTTTGCTCGGTCGAATTCAGCAGCATCACCGAGGTGACCTTAGCACTCTAGGGGTAGTCGCTAATGAAGCCGCTTATCGCTATGGCGCAGGGTGGTTTGATCAGGTTAGACCCTACCTAGACAATAACCACACATTAGTGGAAAAAGCGGTCGCAAAAATGCCGGGCGTGACTTACACCAAAGCTCAGGGCACGTATTTAGCGTGGCTAGATTTCTCACCTATCTTGGAAAAAATTGGCGCAGCAGAAATGGCTGTGGCCCACGGCAAAGCAAGTCCAGAGCACTATTTTCAAGACTGGTTAGTTGAAAATTCAGGTGTTTATCTAAACCCTGGTGCAAACTATGGCGCTGGCGGTGAGGGTCATATGCGCATGAATCTTGGCTCTTCTAGGTTCGTGGTTCAGGAAGCCATGGATGCCATGGCAAAAGCATTTAGTAAAGTATAAGCAAGACACCGGGAGCTGAAATTTTTCAGCTCCCGGTGCTCATCACTCCTCACATATCATTTCGCCGAGTTTAATCAATGAGCACTACTTCTTGCGAAGTCTTGCCCGTTCAGCTGCGTTGTATGGCCTTGATTCTGATCTCCCCAGATTACTTCACTATTTAGAGACGGGGCTTTCTATTCGTTTGCCAACGAAGAAGCCGGTTGTCCTCGGGGGCTCGTGAGGGCATGCGGCTAACTGTCCTGATCTAGTTGCTCTGAGTCAACTCGCTGGCGGCGGAGGAAAGCTTAAGATCGGCGTGTATGAATGTTCTATACTCTGACCTAATTTGACAAAAGGCCTGTTATGACATGTTTCTCTCCAGCCGCTGAGCAAATCGCCAAATTGCTGATTAGTAAAAAGCACTCTCTGTCCGTCGCTGAATCCTCGGCAGGGGGGCTCATCTCAGCACACCTATTGTCTGTAGCTGGCGCTTCTGCTTTTTTCGTGGGTGGTGCTGTTGTGTACTCTCACAAATCGCGGCTTGCATTTTTAGAGTTTGATCGAGAAAAAATTAAGACACTTCAGCCTCTCACAGAAGCAATGGCATTAGAATTTGCAAGAGCTTCCCAGCGAAAATTAAAAACTACGTGGGCAATAGCCGAGCTTGGTGCTGCAGGCCCTGCTCCCACACCCTATGGTCACGATGCGGGTATCAGCGTAATCGCTATTACGGGGCCGGTAGATGCCAGCGTAACAATAAGAACGAATGAAGCTGACCGCAGTGCTAATATGCAAGCATTCACCGAGGCAGCGCTTGAGCTATTGTCTAAAACACTCCTCAGCTATTCTGCTGAATAAAGATTTAGCGTTTTCACCTTGAAATAAGATTCGTGCCCCTGAGTGCACTTTGGCGCAGGTTCGGGCTCTGGCTTTTAATGTGTGCTAGACTCGCCAGCAAATTTTACGTTGATCACATTCCCATGCTGGAGAAATTCATATGGATTTTGAAACTCTAATTCGAACTCGGCGCAGCGTGCGTGGCTATAAACCGGACCCAGTACCGCGAAAAGTTCTCGAGGAAATATTCGAAATTGCGCGCGGTGCGCCTTCGTCGATGAACACACAGCCCTGGCACTTGCATGTGGTGACGGGCGAACCTCTCGATAGGATTCGTAAAGGCAACACAGAGCGCATGTTGGCAGGAGTCAAACCAACCCGAGATTTTCCCACTAATGAAGGCTATGTTGGAGTGCACCGTGATCGCCAAGTGGAGATTGCAGTTCAGCTTTTCGAAGCAATGGGAATCGCAAGAGACGACAAGGAGAAACGTCAAGATTGGGTGATGCGCGGTTTTCGTCAGTTTGATGCGCCCGTTTCTATCGTGCTTACCTATGACAAAGTGCTAGAACCCGCTGCTATCGCCCAATTCGATTTAGGCGCCATTTGTCACGCTATTGTGCTGGCGGCTTGGGAGCGAGGGTTAGGGACGGTAATCAATGGGCAAGGTGTAATGCAGACTCCAGTAGTGCGCGAGCATGCAAAAATACCAGAAGACCAGAATATTCTAACCTGCATTGCTATGGGCTATCCGGATGATAGCTTTGTCGCCAACAGCGTAAAATCCAGACGCGCTCCCCTTGAGGATTTCGTTCACTTTGTCGGCTTTGATGAGTAAGCCATACGCTTTGATCAGCATGTCTAACTGCTAAGGTCGCGAATTTCCTCTTGGCTGTAGCCACAAGCTGCCAGCACCTCGGCGGAATGCTCCCCTAGTTTTGGGGCTGTGCTGGGTGGAATCTTTTCGGCACCGCCTACTTCAAAAGGGCTGTTGATTGTTGCTATTTTCCCGAGCTCGGGATGATCGAAAGGCACCACAATACCGTTGACAATCTTTTGTTCATCGCTGGCTGCATCTGGGTAAGTTGATACCACAGCATGAGGAATATCGGCTGCCGTTAACTTGGCAGCCCAGTGAGCGGCGCTATGAGAAGAAAACCCGTCGGTTAACTCTCTAATTAATGTCGGCATATTGTCTATTCTTGCTTCTTGATTAACGAAACGTGGATCTTCACAAAGCCCGTGACGTTCCAGTGCACTACATAGTCGTGGCCAGTCTCTATCGACGTTTAGAATGCTGAGCCGTATCATACGATTATCACTCGTGGGATAGTGTAGCGAAGTAAAATTATAAGCATTGTCCCTTGGCCGCTTTTCTCGAAAAGTAGCACCAGCGAGTTGGGCCTGCAGCATCACCGAGTTCGACCAGGCACCATTGGCAAGCAGTGACGTAGACACCTTGCAGCCTTGGCCAGTATTTTGCCTCTGATAGAGCCCCGTCATAATAGATGCAAACATTGCCATGCCACTTGGATGGTCACCAGAACCATAGGGCCATTGGCCCAGCCAACCCTCATAAGGAAACACTTGGCTTTCGATTCCCGACCGTGACCAGTAGGCCACTGTGTCGTACCCTGGTTTGTGTGCCTCCTCACCCTTCTCGCCGAAACCGGTTGCTAAGGCATAGATCAACGTGGGGTTGAGTTTATGAACCGTCTCATAGTCCAGTTTTAGTTTTGACAGAGCATTTAGACGATAGTTAGTAATCAGCACATCGGCATCTTTAATGATTCTGCAGAATGCCTCATAGCCACTCTCTGACTTTAGATCCAACACCACGCTTTTCTTGTTGCGATTATCTACTTGAAAAGCATAAGCCATGTCTGAAATTGGCAAACCATTGATCTTATGCCAGTGGCGATTTAGATCTCCCGTGCCTGGCGGCTCGATCTTAATCACCTCGGCTCCAAAGTCTGCAAATAGGACCCCAGCTGATGGGGCTAAGATCATTGAAGCCAGTTCAACGACTTTGAGTGATTGGAATAAAGGGGTGGTTTCGCTGGACATTGTCATTCTCGAAGAACAGGTTGAACGGTCGATTTAAACTGAATGCTCGGCAGTGAGAGCGGCCCGGGGCTATGAAACAGTGGTTGTCAGTACTTGCTTCAATGCAGTCAGCGAAGCCTGCATCGCCGCCTCAATACTTCCAGCAAAGGCATCTGGACGGATTTCCACAGTCCATAGGAAATTGCAGCAATTCTCTTGAGCTGATAACTGGATTGTTGCCAGATGATGCTCCACATTAGCGGGAGTTTTTATCGCCGAATACTTTAGGCACATTGCTGCCGAATCGCAGCTGATAATCTGTTCATGCACCTCGCCGATCCCAGCCATGGCGAAAGAGCGAATATCACCATTTAACTCTATCGAGCTTACGCTGGGTACCCAATCACAGCGAGTGACGTCCCCAATTATTGCCCATACCGAATCTGCAGAATAGGGCAGTATTTGTTCTAATGCGATTGTGGCCATCGTGAATTCCTGTTTTTATTGTTGCTGTAGATTGTGACTGATTCTTGGATTTAATCACACGAAACATAGCAAAAATTCGCTGATTTGGCCTTTCTTCCCTGAATTTGTGTGCTACATTGGTGCAATAAAATAAATTACAGGTTGGATTAATGTAAGGTAACGATCCATGCGCTGTCGCCGATTGATCACTTTAACCGCGCTGCGGGCTCTTCTAGTCTCTGTGTTGGCCAGCCCTGGCTTAGCTATGGCTCAAGTATCAGGGCCTGCCACCGACGATGCTCTGACTGCAGAACTACGCAGCCAAATACAAAGCCATAAACGCTCCATCGCGGCACTTGATGGCACCTATGGGGATGCCAGTGCCGAGCTGTATTTGTCATTAGCTCGGGCTTACCGTGAACTTGGTGATTACACAGAAGCAGCAGCAGCCTATAAGGAAAGTTTGCAGGCCTTACGCATAATGCTTGGCCTGGATTCCGAAGAACAGCTGGATACCCTGGCTGAATACAATGCCATCTTGCTAGCGCTCGAAGACTGGCAACAGATCGACACTAACTTCCATCTTGCTAATCATATAGCTGCCAAGCTTTATGACAAAGTTGACTCCCGCTATATTCAAACGGCTACTCAGTTGGCGAGTTGGAAGATACAAGCGTTCGAGTCTGGCGTGTATCGGGCGGACGACGATCGCTCGATTCAAGAGGCGGCTCGAATTTATGCAGAACTGGCCGCTGCCCTACCCGAATCAAGTAGTGATTATCATAGTCTGCGCGCCGACTATTTGTCGGCAAAAGGCCTCGCGCATTTTTATTCCGCCAAGTATGTCGCGGATTTGCCGCTGGATTCGTTTAATGCCTCGGTACCTGGTACTGGTGGTCAGCAACAGTGCTATTCCTTAGTCATGTCTTTCGATGGTCCACAGCCGGCTCGCTCTGCGTGCCCTGATTTAGATCTGTCTAACCCAGAAATGTTCACAGCCCAGCAAAGGACTAAAAACGATACTGTGCGAAGGCATCTCGCTGATATGCGCGGCAGCTTTGCAGATGCCATCGAAAGTATTGAAAATGATCCAAGTGCGTCTGCTAGAAAATTGGCATTGGCGATTCTTAATTTGGGTGATGCCAACTTGCTGGCTCAAGACTACGCTCGGGCAAAATCGCAATATGCGAGGGCATGGCAATTATTGAGCCAAGATGGTGAATCCATTGGCCTTAGGGATCAACTACTGGGCCAGCCCGAAAAAGTGATGACGGGAGTTCTGGACGAAGTGATGGGCAGCGCTGTGAGTCAAGAAAGTGTGCTAATAGGCACTGTTGAGTTTGATGTCACTGAAAATGGCGCGATAGAGAATATTGCCATGCAAGGCCCCGAAGCCACATTTGAGCAAGACAATATTGGCGCAATTGCGATCAAGTTGGATCAAACTACATTTCGCCCTAAGCTAGTAGACGGAAAGCCCGTTCGTTCTCGAATCTCGCTACTCGCAGCAGAACTATAATTCATCAATTAAAGTCTTTCATGAGGTCAAACAATGTTTTATGCGAAACGTTTCCTAGCCATCGTCCTATCATGGTTTGTGGCGCTGCCTCTGCTTGCAGCTGACGGACCATTATTCAACATTCCCCTGACACAGCTGCCAGAGAATTCAGAATTGTTAGTGCTTGAGGTTTATCTTGAGCCGGGGCAGGAGTCTCAGCCTCACCGCCATAACAGCTATGTGTTTGTGTATGTGCTAGAAGGGCGTGTAAATATGCAGGTAGCCGGAGGGGAAATAGTCACTCTTTCTCCTGGGCAGATTTTCTATGAAAATCCTAACGACGTGCATACTGTTTCACAGAATGCTAGTGACAGCGAGCCGGCAAAATTTCTCGCCTATCTGATCAAGGAAGTTGGCGCGCCTGTAAGTCAGCCTGCGCCTTAATAGTGCGGGACTAGCGCAGGGAAACAGCCGCTTTTCAGTTCACTAATTTCCTAAAGACATCCTTGCCACTGTTTGCTTTAATCGGGGTCTTCTTTTTAAGTCTTATCGCGGAGCCATTCTATGAGAAACAAATTTCTCTCACTTTCTTTAGTGATATTCAGTGCTATTCCATTCACGGCTACGGGGCAGGATGGCAAAACCACAGTCACTTCGTTTCTTGACGATCATGCTCCTGCCTATGGTTCCATTGCTCAGGAGATTTGGGATCTCGCGGAAGTGGGTTACCTGGAGAATGAAAGTGCCGCACTGCTGAGTCAGACTCTGGCAGAAGCAGGTTTTGAAGTCCGCATGGGAGTTGCCGGTATTCCTACCGCATTTGTAGCGAGTTGGAGTGCAGCTCCGGGCCCAGTAATTGGCATAATGGCGGAATACGATGCGCTACCTGGCATTACACAAGATCGGAATCCACTGCGGTTAGCACTAGATCACAAAGATGCAGGACACGCCTGTGGTCATCATCTGTTTGGTACCGGATCTGTGGCAGCGGCTATCGCGACAAAAGAATGGCTGCAAGCGACTGGGCAGCCTGGAGAGATACGACTGTATGGTACGCCAGCAGAAGAAGGCGGTGCCGGTAAAGTCTATATGGTGCGTGAGGGCTTGTTTGATGATGTTGATGTCATGCTGCATTGGCATCCATCATCAATCAACTCGGCAAGTGCTCGTAGTTCGTTGGCCAATAAATCGGCTAAGTTTCGCTTCTATGGTTTTTCATCCCATGCTGCCGGCGCTCCGGAGCGAGGCAGATCGGCCTTAGACGGTGTTGAAGCCATGAATCATATGGTGAATCTCATGCGTGAGCACGTGCCAATGGAGACCCGTATACACTACGTGATAACTAGTGGCGGAGCGGCACCCAACGTGGTGCCAGATTTTGCTGAAGTCTACTACTATGTGCGCCATCCTGAGCCCGATCAAGTGAAGTCAATTTTTGAACGAGTTGTTAAAACCGCTGAGGGCGCGGCGCTTGGTACCGATACCACAATGGAAGTGGAAGTTATTCATGGGATCTACAACGTGTTGCCAAATGTGTCGCTGCAAGAGGCCATCTATTCAAACCTGCTGCAAGTAGGTGGAGTTGAGTATACCCCTGAGGAGGCCGCATTTGCTGAAACACTCCGAACTGCATTGCCAGAAAACTCGCCTCCCATCACCCAAGCGGCGACTATTCAACCGTTGACGATTAGTGAGCGAGGAACTGGCGGCTCTACCGATGTAGCTGATGTTAGCTGGGCAGTCGCAACGGGCGGCATGAATGCAGCAACATGGGTACCTGGGACTTCGTCTCATTCATGGCAAGCAGTAGCAGCTGGTGGAACCTCAATTGGCAACAAAGGCATGATGGTCGCGGCAAAAACACTGGCGATGACTGCGGTGGACTTGTTTACTAATCCAGAGTTGGTCGCAAGTGCGAAACAAGAGCATGCTAATCGTATTCCCCAAGGGTGGGAATATGAGCCGCTGCTGGGAGATCGAGAGCCACCCCTAGATTACCGGCTGCCCGCCAACGGTGCCCGCTAGTTACTTGCACTCGCCCTAGATTGGAGTTGGAGCAAAACCCCTAATAATTACTTTACGAGAAAAAAAATCGTGCGGCTGACGCGATTATGAGAATCATAAAAAGTGGGATCATGTAGCGAGACATTTTACTTAGCTCTTCATCTGATTTTTCTGTGCCGTATTTTTCAATCAGAGGAATCGCGATAAAGAGTGATGCGAACAGAGCCGCAAGGATTAACAACAGAGTTTGCATGATTCCTCCTATGTGACAGAATACTGCCTTACTAGTTTTCTAGCAGGGCAATAACTGCCATTGTGCATCCGATGTTGTCTTGCTGGAAGTCTTTTAAATAATTTCAGGTGGCACTGTATCTTGCCAAACTCCTTTTTCTGGCTTTTCCCATGGGATATGTCGAACAGCCAGTTGAGCCCAGTTTTCGGCGCTGATTAATTTTGGAGATGCTCTGTATCCTAATAAGTCTTCAACTTCCCGTTCTGGATTGTTGGCAATTACCGACAGCTCATCCGATGAAAAATTACACAAACCCCGTGCCCGTTCGTTACCTTTCTCATCATAAATATGCAACACATCAGCTTTTTGAAAGCCTCCGTGAGTTGAGACCACGTCATAGCAACTGATTGAAGTCTTACCCTCAACGAGTGTATCAGCAACTTCCTGCTTGATAATTAGACCACCTGCCATCTGCAATCGGTCAGTTAGCCAAACTCGCCAAAATGACGCCGGAGAAGTATGCGCTTTGCACAGGGTTCCTTTGGATTTTCCAAGTAGCAATGATGATACAGGAGCTTCCAGCGTACCTCTTGCGATGTAGGTTGAGCAGCCTGCGTTTTGCGCCATATTTGCTGCTTGCAATTTGGTAAACATACCACCGCTGCCGAGGGAGCTAGTACCTGTTGCTACCTCTAAATATTCGCTGACATCATCTAAAGCGCTAACGAGTTTTGCACCTGGCTCCGATGGATCCCGGTCATAAAGACCATCGACACAGGTAAGAATAGTTAAGTTTTCAGCCTGCACCATTTGCGAAACCTTAGCTGCCAGTCTGTCATTATCGCCAACTCGTAGCTCTTCTGTTGTCACTGTATCGTTTTCGTTCACGATCGGCATAACGCCTCGTGAAAGAAGCTTGTTAATGGTGTTTTTGGTGTTTAGAAAGCGCTGCATGTTTTCTAAGTCATCGACGGTGACTAGCACTTGAGCAATATCGAAGCCATATTCGAGCGCAACTTGCTTGTAAGCATGCATCAAAATAGGTTGCCCACACGCGGCAGCTGCTTGCTTGTCTGTGATTGACGCTTTCTCTGGTTCAGCGTGAATGCAATTAAGGCCTAGAGCAACCGAGCCCGATGAAGTTAAGATAACTTCGTAGCCTTTATCACGAAGCATAGCTATATCGCTGAGTAGCCCGTGAATGAACGCATAGCGAGGAGTCAGGTTATTACCATTAGCGAGTAGGCTAGAGCCTACTTTCACAACTACTCGAGGTTTTGTTTCTATCACTTCATTAAATGAAACGATGTTCGATTCGATAACCGAATTCATGTTGTTTGCCCAGTTTTCCTGTAATTCTAGTAAATTTCCCGCAGAAATCAGCATTATCCCAAAAATTAGCGCGCAAAATAAAAACAATCATTCAATTATTTGCAAATGATCATCATAAAGTAGGTTATTTTGGAATGCTGATGACTTTAGACTTAAAGCTGGCGCCATGTTAGCATGATCCGGGTATGTACTCAAACGCCAACATACTTGACCTATATGCTTGTTCTGCCATAGATGCGACCGACAGAGCATCTCTTGGCGCAGCGAAGACCCAATGGGGCAGCTGCAATCAAGGCACTTCTAGTAACTAATCGCTGTTTATTATCGCTAAGCTAATTCAAAAACATTCTAACTTGGAGGCACTATGTCACTTCTGATCATCGGCTATGGAAAAATGGGTGGAGCACTCGGCATGCGTTGGGCAAGTAATGTCGATCTTCCTATCACCGTTATAGACCCTTACGCTCAGAAACAGAACATCCCACCCAATGTTAGATTATGTACATCGGTAGAAGAATTAGATGGACAACGTTTTGACTCTTTGATCGTTGCTATTAAACCCCAGGTGATTCCAGAGTTACTGCCTACCTATTTGCCGTTTCTGGCCGATCAGGGCTGTGTCTTTTCGATTGCAGCAGGATTCTCGGTAGCTTCTCTCGAGAGGCTCGTGGGTGAGCGAGCGATTGTAAGGATGATGCCAAATTTGCCCGCCGAGATTGGTAAAGGAGTCACTGCGTTCTATGCAAACAATCATACTAATGCCGACCATATTAGGCTTGCCCGGCAGCTAACCGAAGTCACAGGTTATAGTTTGGAAGTTGAACAAGAAGCAGATCTGGATAAGGTGACCGCTGTGGCTGGCAGTGGTACGGGGTACGGCTTTGAAATAATCCGCAGTTGGATCGAGGCGACTATTAAGCTTGGCTTGAGTCCGAAGGTGGCCCGTGAATTGGTGTTAGCAACCCTAGAAGGAGCAGTAGAACTCGCAAAGCAGAAACCTGATAGTATGGAGGTCCTGCGAGAATCAGTGACGAGTCCTCAAGGAACAACTGCGGCCGGGTTAGCGGTAATGCGGCAAAATGAGGCCATGGAAACCATACTAACCGGCACAGTAAACGCGGCGATGAAGCGAGCTATCGAACTAAGATAGATAGAGCTATGTTGAATCGGACTGTGAATGGAACAAAGATAGATTAATTCAAGAGCAATATAAACTCTTGCCAAATTGCATAATCAACTAGTGATTACGACTTATTTATGAATATACCCATGACTGTTTCACTCTTAGCCTACTTTGTATTGATGATGGCTATTGGAGTCTATGCTTACAAGAAATCTACCTCTAACGTATCTGAATACATGCTGGGCGGCAGGAACCTTCACCCTGCAGTTGGTGCGCTTTCAGCAGGTGCCTCGGATATGAGTGGCTGGATGTTGATGGGCTTGCCCGGTGCTGTTTACCTATCTGGTTTGGGTGCAGCCTGGATTGCTGTGGGCTTAGTGATTGGCGCGTATTTTAATTATTTGCTATTGGCTCCTCGGCTACGTGTGTACACGGAACATGCCGATGATGCGATTACTATTCCGGACTACTTAGAGAAGCGTTTTGAGGATAAGTCTAAGGTTTTACGAGTTTTCTCTTCGCTGGTGATTGTGGTTTTTTTCACGCTCTACACCTCCGCCGGCATAGTCGCAGGAGGCAAGTTGTTCGAAGCCTCTTTTGGTTTAAGCTATGAATTAGGGCTGTTTATTACCGCCGGCGTAGTGGTTGCCTACACCATGTTTGGCGGATTTCTCGCTGTGAGCCTGACAGATTTTGTTCAAGGCTGCATTATGTTCATCGCACTTATTTTAGTTCCGGTGATCACATTCACCCAAGTTGATACGTTTTCCACGCCGAGCGATATAGAGAATTTTACCGCGAGCAGTCATTTGTCTTGGTTCGAGGGAGTCACCGCACTAGGGTTAATTTCAAGTCTCGCTTGGGGACTGGGCTATTTTGGCCAGCCCCATATTATCGTGCGCTTTATGGCAATCCGGTCGCTGGCGGATATTAAAACGGCTCGTCGTATTGGTATGAGTTGGATGATTATTACCGTGATCGGTGCGGTGCTTACGGGTTTGCTAGGTTATTACTATGTCGCCAATACACGGGCTACCTTGGATGACCCTGAAACCGTATTTATCTTTCTTTCGCAAATCCTGTTTCACCCCATTATCGCCGGATTTTTACTGGCGGCCATTCTCGCTGCGATTATGAGTACCATCTCCTCGCAGTTACTGGTATGCGCGAGTTCGCTGTCAGAAGACTTCTACAAAAACTTCTTTCGCCGCAGTGCAAGCCAAACTGAACTGGTGACAGTGGGTCGGCTCGCTGTTCTTGGAGTCTCAATTGTCGCTGGCGTTCTAGCGCTAGACCGAGACAGCAGCATCTTGAGCTTAGTAAGCAATGCGTGGGCAGGTTTCGGATCGGCATTTGGACCGGTTATATTGCTTAGCCTGTTTTGGTCACGCCTCACGCGAAATGGAGCACTTGCCGGTATGCTGTCCGGTGCTGTGACTGTTCTATTGTGGATATACGGGCCGTTTTCAATCGGTGGTGAACCGCTGTCGGTTGCGCTTTATGAAATTATTCCTGGGTTTGTTGTAGCTTCAATTGTTGCAGTTGTAGTATCTATTTTGGGTGAGCCCGTGAATTCAAAAATATTGGAACGACATGTAGAGTTCACTAAGATGTTGGATGAAAAAGCTCCCAAAGCCCTGTAGCCATTTCCGTATGATTGGGATTTAACTCTCAAATTGATCCCAAACATTGGCTTCAGTGCGTTGAGTTCTTAGTAAGTATTGTCGAAAGCGCTCTAACGAGCGCACTGACCAAATCAATAACAACCCAATGCTGCCGATGACCACTGAACCTACAATGAGCGGTGGTCCCGGAACAATCACCGCTATTGCACAGCCAAGAATAATGCTTGAGCACACGAGTAGTAAGACGGTTCGTTGCGCTTGCAAATAAGTCACATTCACTAATTTTTCATAGTCTTGTTGCAGCGGCGATAGCAGTGCCGCCATGTCGTGAACCGACTTTGTTGATGCGAATATACCCACGAACAGTATTCCCCCAATGATAGCCAGCGACACCATTGCAGGTATTGGATAGTGGTGTACCAACATCATCTTTACGCCAATATAAGCGAGCAGGAATGCCAAGCTAATCTTTAAATACCGAAACTTTTCCATGAGACCAGCAAGTAGAAAGTAGAGTGAACGCAGTCCTAGTATCGCGAACACATTTGATGTGAAGATAAGAAATGGATCTCGCGTAATGGCGAAAATCGCTGGAATAGAATCCACAGCAAACATAATGTCACTAGTTTCAACAAGAATTAAAGCAAGGAAAAGAGGTGTTGCTGCACGCACCCCATTTTCCACGATAAAGAATCGCGAGCCATGAAAATCTTCGGTCACAGGGTAGTAGCGACGAATAGTGCGGATAAATACATTACTCTGAGGTGCTATATTGTCATGGTGCGACACAAGCATGGTGGTGGCAGAAAATAGTAGAAGTAAACCCAGGAGATAGACAGTCCATTCAAACCGTTCAATCACCGCAACCCCCGCAAAAATCATGATACCCCTGAGCACGACCGCACCAAGAATGCCCCAAAATAGAACCCGATGCTGTAGCTCTTGGGGTACTTTAAAGTGCACAAATACCATTGCAATAACGAAAATATTGTCGATTGAAAGAGATTTTTCTACTAAGTAGCCTGTTAAAAAATTGACTGCGGCCTCAGCTCCTGTGAGCTGCTCCGTATCCATATCCCATCCGGCGGGGTTTAGCTCATACAGATAATAAATCACCACGTTAAATGCCATGGCGAGGGTTACCCAGACACAGGTCCAACCGACTGACTCAGGCAAACTTACGACGTGGGGTTTGCGGTGAAAAACGCCAAGATCTAAGGTCACGACTGCGATGATAAAAAGAAAAAAACCAAGCCAAACCAAGGTGGTAAAGGTGACTAGCATTGTCGCTCCTAATGCGTTTTAAGGTCCGGTGTTATCCCATCGCGGGGTGGCCGCGGCAGTGCGCCAAACATCTGGGTATCGAATTTTCGATGGATATCTAAGAGTTTAGCATTTCCTAAAGGGTGACTATTTGACTTCCTATTTACTCGTAATAGCAATAGTTTTTAGCACAATATATTTTTTCAAGTCTCTATATACAAACCTAGAAAACGGTCTTAACATTTGCTGCGGTCAAAAAACATCAATTGACCATTCGGTAGCAGTCCGCATTTTCTATGTCGCAAAAGAGTCATTTCGACTTTATGGGTCACCGACGCTTAGCGTCTTTCGTTTCTGGGTTTTTCATCGTCATATCTATCGCCTCATTGACACTCAACGGCCTGCAGTTGGGTTTGGACTTTTCATCGGGTGTTGCGGTTAGACTGAACTACTCTAACTCTGTGAGTCTTGAGCAGATCCAAACAACCTTGAAAGCCAACGGTGTTGATGAGGCGCTGGTAATTGCCTATGGTTCAGACAGGGCCGTCCGCATTGTCCTTCCTATTAGCGAGGAAATAGATTCGACTGAACAGGCGAGCCAGGCGCTTGCCATGGGCGAAAACTTAGCCGCCCTGCTGCGGGGTTTTAGTGACGGGCCAATAGAATTAGAAGGCTCCGATTTCGTTAGTGCAAAGGCTGGACAGGATCTCGCAGAGCAAAGTGCACTAGGGGTGCTGGTTGCGCTTGGTTGCATCATGATTTATATCTCAGCCCGATTTCAGTTTAAGTTTGCCGTGGGTGCGGTGCTTGCCTTGGTTCATGATGTGATTATCACGTTGGGCGTGTTTTCGATTTTCCGTTTATCGTTTGATCTCACAACGCTGGCGGCGCTTCTAGCCGTGATTGGCTATTCACTTAATGACAGCATTATTGTTGCAGACCGCATTCGAGAAAACCTCCGTAGAAGGGGGCAGGGAACGATGGCTGAGCTTGTCAATCTGTCGCTTAATCAGACTCTTTCACGAACACTAATTACTTCCGGCACTACATTGCTAGTTATCGTAAGCTTATTGCTCGTTGGTAGTGATGCAGTATTTGGGTTCTGTATTGGGATGACTGTAGGAATAATAGCGGGGACTTACTCAACAATCTATATTGCCAGTGCGCTGCTTTTGCTCATGAAGGTGAGCCGAGAAGACGTCGCTATACCACTGAAAGAGGACTTTGGCTCGCTGTAAGCGAAATTGTTCACCGGGAATTGGCGCCACGAATTCTTACTAACGGGGGTCTAGCCTTAAAAAGCGTCTTGGAGGGAATCCTGTCCTGAAGCGAAAATTGAAACCCACCGCATATTCTTCTTTGACCATGGCCAACTCAGCCCCCGTCAAAGGTACCGCGAGATAAGGCTCAAAACTCTCATCCATTTTTACTTCCACGTTTGGATTGCTAACAGCCTGTCGATACCAGGCCCTAGGCCAGTGGTTGGCTGCTATGTAGTTCTCGCCATTGATTTTAGTTAGTCGAACAACCCGCTCGTGCCTTTCGCCATCATCGAAAGTCGCGATAACTATGCTCGCGCCATTCTGCGGCTGTAAATAGCCGAGGCGGGCCTCGAAATACACTACCGAGCCGACATAGATTAAGAATAGTGCCAGCACTGCCCATAGCGCGTATTTGCTGAGTGTTGATGAAGTCATTTGCTCAGGATAAGTCTAAAGTTGGTATAAAAGAAAGTCGTTTTATCTCGCCAATTCGCCTTTTTGCCAGTAACTAAATGCATCTTGCTGCGTCTTTACCCTTAAAGTTAGTAATACAAACAAATAGTGTAGTAGAGGAATATTAGTATGAGAGATCTGTTGGTGCCAACCAAGGAGCGGCTACTGTTTACATTGACGGCAGTGTTTTTCGTTTCGGGGTTACTCGTATTTGAGTTTGCAACTGGCGGGGTAGTTACCCATCACTTATTGGCTAGCAACGATATGCCAGGAATCTCTAATTGGTGGGGATTGCTTACTGTGCCCCTTTCAGCCTATTTGTTATTTCCCCGCCCCGACAGAGAGCCGCCTTCTGGGGTATTCGGCTTTTCATCGGCAACTACGATTCGATTTGTGGCAGCAATTCTCTACGGTGCTTGCATGGCTGCCAGTTTTGAGTTTGGTTACGATAATATGACTGGAAACTTTTTATTGTTGTTGTTTGTGATTGGCGTGTTTCAACCTCTTTATCGCGGCGAGTTTGTAGTGGGTTTCGTACTGGGTATGGCATACACATTTGGGGGTGTCATACCTATCGGAGTGGCAGGGTTGGTTGCGACTGCGTCATTGGTACTCCATTCCTCTGGGCGCTTTGTCATCGCTAAGTTGAAACCACACTAATGGTGAGCGGCGGCCTGTGAGCACGAGGAGTAATCGAGAAAAAGCGAAAGAGGCAGAGCGAAGACTATTAGTGCTTGCTTAGGGATTTCTTTTTTTGAACATGACAATGGGTTTGAAGCTCATCACTAGTTCATTTTTTTGGTTGAATACCTCATTGTGCATGAACACAATGCCAAGCTCGGGCCGAGATTTTGACTCTTTCTTGCTCAGGACCGTACTTTTCATATGTAGCGTATCATTTGGGAATACGGGTTTTATCCAGCGCAGTTCGTCCAGGCCCGGTGCGCCTAAGCCCGCTGAGTTTTCGGGCATATTGTCCACGGTCATACGCATGGCAATACTGCCAGTATGCCAACCGCTGGCGCAGAGGCCGCCAAAAATCATGGCCTTGCCTGCTTCCTCAGAAAGGTGAAATGGTTGCGGGTCGTATTTCGAGGCAAACTCGATAATTTCGGCTTCGGTAATCAAATAGCTGCCATATTCTTGGCTGCTACCAATTTCAAAATCTTCAAAAAAATTTGCTTTCGCCATTTCTACTGCTGCTTGAATTGGGTAATTAAAAAGTGCCGCGTATTTTGATTGCTAAAACAGGCCCAGCATCGGAACAGGAGTCTTCGATCTCGTCGATTACGCCGGTGGCGATGGTGCCATTGGTATAGCGGGTGCGGATGCGGCAGCGGTCGCGCTGATCGCGGGCTTCGAAGCGATAAACCAACCCACCCCAAGCTTGAAATTCAAACCAGCTTGAGTAGGAACCTACCTTAGGATAAACCTCAATTTTGTCCACATCCCAGACGGTAAAGTCGTTATAGAACTCACGGCGGTAGTTAAATCCCCAGTTCATATTGTTGCGTGTGGGAATGTCGTGACGAAACCCAAAATTGTATTGGCTGGCCCCGCCGCGGATTGAGCGCTCCCGTTCGATGTTAAGAAACGGGTCAGTTAACGTTGATTCCTCAATGCTGAGCCCTGCGGTAAATAGCATGTTAGGCTGATCGATCATCGACAAGCGAACACTGCTGTTGAGGTTTATGCCGTATTGCTCGCCGCTGCCAATATTGCCTCTTGCACCAAGTACTTCGGTTGCCGTGGACACATCGACGTTGTCGATCAGGTCATCAAAATCGTTGAAGAATATATTACCGCTAAGCACACCGGCATCATTAGGCAGGCGATATTCTAGATTAGCCAAATAGCGCCAAGATTGGGTTTGACGCAAATCGGCATTGCCTTCAAAAGCATTTTGTTCGTCGTCGCTGCCGTCAATACTTGCTGTAAAATCGGAAAAGCTAAGTTGGGCCACATCTTTTTCGATGGTGGTTCTAAACTGAATTGCGGGCGTGATATCAAAACGATAATCGATTTTCGGGCGGAAGAAAGTAAAGCTTCTCGATTTGTTCACATCACCTTCTTGAGAAATTTCACTGTCTTCAAATAACAGCGTGGTTTCCAAGCTCATGCGATCGTTAATTTGCCAGTTGTGAATCGCAAAATACTCATACCTCATCTCTTCAACTGTGCCGTTGGCATCGGTTATTGGACGAAGATTGCCAAACCGAGCTCCGCCAGTGTTGGCTGTTGGATCAGAACTAAGTAGCCCTAATTGCAGAGAGGTGTCTAAAATAGTTTGCGCTCGCTCCACACCGGCTTCTAATGACTGTGCACCGGTTAGATCAAAGACGTAAGACGAGCGAACTATCCGCTCGCGGGTACGCAGGTAATTCGCGAGGAATAAATCTTTAGAGATATTGCTTCCGTCAATTTGCAGACGGTCACGCACTTCGTTTAGCTCTGCTTCATTGACAATAAAAAGGGTTCGCCATCGGCTTCCGTTCTCAAACACGTGCATATAGTCGCCGCCAATCTCCCAAGTATCATCTTCGGTGGGCGTTTCATCTCGCTCAACGCGAGGGACTGGGGGATTCACGCGGAAGTCGGTAATAATCCGGTCCGCATAAGACAGGAAGTCGTTGTTGGTTAGTCGAAAATTAAGGTTGGCCACGTTACGCTCGTCAAATTCGTAACCTAGGTTCGCTGCAAGGGCCGTGGGCCAAGCATCACCTCCAAATTCCCGATCTATTGTTTCATTGATACTGCCATCAACGTTTAGGCTTTCTTCGAAGCCATCTCTAAATTCCCAGCGTGGTTCTAACTCAGCACTTAGAAAATAGTTAAAGCCCCCGTTTTGACCGGTCGCAGAAAATTTGCCACCCGGTTGGTAGGTGCCATCTTGATAATGATCCACGTTGATTTCGTAGGCATAAGAGGTGCTAGATTCTGCCTGCTGTAGCACTATATTCACAACCTGGGTGCCACCACGCACATCCAAATCACCGGAAGTGCCACGGATAATCTCAATATACTGGACTTCAGATGCCGGGATGCGAGAAAGCTGCTGGTTGCCTTCGTTGCCTTTGCCGGCAATTCGGCGCCCATTTATGAGGACTTGATCTCCTCCCGCACCCAAGCCTCGGCGGTCACCCCCATTGCCGCCGGCGCCGCCACCGCCGCCCAGTGCAAGATTAATCCCTGGTATGCGCACCAACATGTCGTTGACTGAAAAGGGCTGATACTGGGCAAAAAAGCTGGCTGGATAAGTAACGGTAGAGTTTTCGTCGGTAGTGGGAAGCACCTCTTGCGCGAGAGCCAACTGCAGCGAACTGACCATGATTAAGGCTGCAATGCTGGCAGCAAGAGGGTGTTTACGTCGAAAAAAAGGGGGGTTAATCACTGATGGACTCCATTATTCTTCTACTATCCATTGATAGGCCTAAAGCTCGCCTGAAATAGTCAAGACCGGGCAAAAAATCAGCGCCTAGTATGAAGTGAAGCCGTGGTAGTACAAAGTCCGAAACCACTCTAATTTATAACATTTTGTAATAAAGTAGAGTCACATAGACAAGCAGTTATGGGGTGGGTTGGCGGTAATATGCTTAAGAAGCAAAGCAATCAACGCCGGTAAGACCTAGCGCGCCTCAAATTCGAGGATGAGACCATCGGTGGATGTCTTCATCAAAAGCTTTCCCTCTCCGATCTCTACAGACTGGACGTCTCGCATAAGTAGAGCAAAGTTATTGTGCAGTGAGCCGGGTTCGCAGAGTCGCCGCGATGTAGCAAAGGGCTCGAACTTAAGCGCTTGTTGGTCTTGAAACCAGGCGCCGCCTATTTCGTTGCAGTCTGAACTGCCGGTTAATCGATTGTCGGAGCGAAAATTAATGTAATACTTACTGGGCTCTTCAGGCTCAAAAACATAGCCTCCTAGTACCACCATCCGAATCAGTTGCCAATTAGTGCCCTCTAGAGAAGCGGTTTCAGCTGCATTTACAGCCGCCGCGATTGTGTTGAGTATTAACCCTGCGCAGATCATTCTGCGCGCAGTGCGCCCAAAGCGTTGGTTGCTGAATGGATTCATTGCCTTGCTCCAATAGAGTAGATGCCACGAGTTTATTGCCTTCTGAGTGCTTTATCTACCCTTGCAAGGCGGCTTCACCAGTGCCCGCCGCCTAGCTTTGTGGCATGCTTGATTCACCTTTAAGGCCCTGTCTCACACATGGCAATAAATCCCGTTGTCTTAGCTGCTTAAGTTTCGCTGAGCGGGTAGGTCGCTCAGGTATTCCACAAACTCAATTTCAAAGCCTTCTGGATCGATAAAATAAACATTTTTCCGGTGCGGCTCGTCGGCACCGGGCTTGGCAATTTTAAACCCCGCACTCACAAGCCTGTCGGTGACTGCCTGGATGTTATGAGTGACATAAGCGAAGTGCGCAAGCCCAACCTGATGCCCATCGAGATCTCGATTGCTCCCTTCGCCGTTATCGCTGAATGCAATATAGTGATAATCATCACCAAAATGCAGCCATGTTCTTGGCTTGCCATTCCAATCGCCTTTACCACTGTCCCTGACTTTCCAATGGGGAAACGCGACCTGATAAAACTCCAGCATGGCGGGAATATTACTTACCACAAGATTCACATGTTCTAGATGCATTGTTGAGCCTCCTCAAATGGTTTTAGCCTGCATGGTAATACCTCAAGTTAACTTGAGGTAAAGCAGTTTTTTTCCTAGACTCCTTTTTATTTGGAGGTCGCTTATGCCGATTTCAAATCTTGGAGTAGGAAAAGTAGCCAAGCGCTGTGGCGTAAAAGTTAGCACACTGCATTTTTATGAGGAAATTGGCTTAATTGAAAGTACCCGCAATGAGGGGAATCAGCGCAGGTATCGAAGTGATGTTATACGGCGAGTGTCAATCATCAAGGCAGCGCAAAAAATGGGCGTGAGCCTAGGCGCAATTAAACAAGCCTTTGCCACACTTCCTAATCAGAGAACGCCTAGCCAGCGGGACTGGCAAAAGCTTTCACTGGCTTGGCGTGATGAGTTGAACGAGCACATCCTTCAGCTGGAGCGACTGCGCGACTTAATGACCGGGTGCATTGGCTGTGGCTGCCTTTCGATGAAAAATTGCCCTATCTATAACCCTGATGATCAATTAGGTAAGGACGCTGCGGGACCGGTGCTGCTACAAAAGGAATTCAAATCGAAAAAGGCTTAGTGCTTGCCCTAGTTTGCAGTGCCGGATTTAAGTTTGCCTGCCACTGTCACAGCGAACACAGCAATGGCACCGGCGAGCAATCCAATAATACCTCCAGCGACGGCTGTTGACACCGGCGCCAGCCAACCAAGATGTGCGCTAAACTCCTCAATACTATGGCCTATGGCGGGGATGCCATGGGCCAGAATACCACCGCCAACAAGAAACATAGCTGCTGTGCCCAACACAGAGAGAGACTTCATTATTAAGGGCGCCGCAGCGAGTATTAATCGTCCGCTT